>NZ_FNZK01000022.1 GCF_900109225.1 Propionispira arboris | reverse complement strand
TCATAAATCCGAATAAGATTGTTTTCAACATGCTGGTCGGGTTATACCTGATACGTCCAGCAAAGTGAGCTGGAACATTTTTCAGGTATTTCTCCAAGTCGATTTCCTCCATAAATCGGTCAAAAACCAGCACGGGATCACAGATATTCAGATAATCTGAAATAAACAGTGGCAAAACTGCCTGTTTTGTTTTAAAATAATGTATGTTTGAATTTTTCATGTGCTATGTAAAATTTTAACACAAAAAGAGGATCAGCGGCTCTTTCGAGCTAGTGATCCTCTTTTGTTTTTATAGGGGCATTATTTCACAGCCCCTTTCTTTTGTACATAGTGCATTAAAGAAAGTACACCATATAGGTTTTTATTATGATACATATAGTTTTTATGAATGATGATCCGGTTGAAAATAGAAAAAAGTAATGGTAAGATAAGATAGTAATATATTGCATTTATATTATCATAATTAAAGATGTTTTGTGAATTTTATTATTTGGAGGGTTGAATATGTCAACAGAAATTTCAAGGCGTACCTTTATTAAAGGTGGTGCAGCGGCAGGTGTTGCAATTGCAGCCGGAACATATTTTAAGTGGGAAGGCAATAATATCCCAAAAAATGTACGTGATGGCAATGTAACATATGATGTACTTATTATCGGCAGTGGTGGTGCTGGCATGAAAGCGGCACTTGAGGCAGCAAAAAATGACAAATTAAAAGTTGCCGTGATGACTAAAATGATCCCAACACGATCGGCATCTACGATGGCACAAGGCGGTATGAATGGTGTTACAGGGGTGACAGATCCCGACGATACAACAGAATCACATGCATTTGATACCGTCAAAGGCGGCGATTATCTTTGTGATCAGGATGCAGTAGAGTATTTTGCCGAAACTGCTGGAAAAGTGATTTATGAAATGGATTATATGGGATATCCTTATAATCGTCAGAAAGATGGGTCATTTCATCAACGTAAAATGGGGGGCAGCTCACATGCGCGGGCTGCATATTATGAAGATCGTTCTGGTCATGCCATGGTTCATGCTCTATTCGAACAATGTTTAGCAAAAAATGTAGAATTTATTTCTGAATGTCAGATGCTTGAAATTGTTCGAAAAGATGAAAAATTGAGTGGGGTTGTTGCCGTTGATATGCGCAGCGGCAATTTTATTTCGATTCCCACTAAAAGTATCATTATAGCCACTGGGGGTTATGGTCGTGCATATTGGATTCGTACAACCAATCCTTACAGTTCAACAGGCGATGGAATTGCTATGGGCATGCAGCTAGGCATTCCGTTCAAAGATCCGGAAATGGTGCAATTTCATCCAACAGGATTGGCTAGTAATGGGGTATTGTTATCCGAATCAAGCCGCTCGGAAGGCGCATACCTACTTGATAAAGATGGCAATCGCTTTATGGCTAGATATGCTCCAAAAGCCATGGAACTGGCCACGCGCGATATTGTAGCTCGATCCATTGAAACCGAGATCAGTGAAGGCCGTGGAATCGGTGAAGGACTGCATGCAGCTGTATATATGGATTTTCGTCATATTCCCAAAGAGCGTATCATGGAACGTTTAGGACAAGTATACGATTTATCATTACGTTTTGAAGGCGTAGATATTTCCAAGCAGCCAGTGCCGATTCGCTGTTCTTGTCATTATTCGATGGGGGGATTGGAAGTTGATGATTATAAAACGACAGCAACGCGTGTACCAGGTGTATATGCAGCTGGCGAATGTTCTTGTGTTTCAATTCACGGTGCCAATCGTTTGGGAGCAAATTCGTTGAGTGAAGTTTTGGTTTTTGGTACGGTAGCTGGCAAAAGTGCGGCAGAGTATGCTGCAAAAACGAAATATGAAGGCAATCTTGAAGTACTGAAAGCTTCGCGTGATCAATGGCTGGCAAAATTCGATGAAGTTACGACACGTACAGCAGGTACTCCTGTTGTTGAAATTCGTGATAAAATGGCTGAAACAATGTGGTACAAAGCGGGTGTTTATCGTGATGAACAGCATTTAAATGAGGCATCAAAAGAAATTGATGCCTTAATGGAACTTTATAAGAACTGTTATGTTGGGGATCCTTCGCATACTTATAATACAGCATTTATGAATTATATTGAAATAGGTAACTTACTACAAATATCCAAGGCAATTGTACTTGGTGCTACGGCACGAAAGGAAAGTCGCGGCGGACATTCACGTAAAGATTTCCCGCTGCGTGATGATAAGAATTTCATGAAACATACCTTGGTATTTAAAGAAGGAAACACCTATAAGACCGAGTATAAGGATGTTGTTGTGACGAAATATCAGCCGAAAGAAAGGAAGTACTGATTATGATAGTTACCTTGCAGATTCATCGCTATGTTGATGAAAAAAAATGGATTCAAGAATATAAAATTGAAATAACGAAAGGTTTGACGATTTTATCAGCATTGCATGAAATTAAAGCAAAGCAGGACCCGTCATTATCTTTCACATCTTCTTGTCGGTCAAGTATTTGTGGTGCTTGTGCAGTGCGTGTAAATGGTCATTCTGAACTCGCCTGTGAAGTTCTTTTAGATACATTGGTAAAACGCTATAAAACAGATGTTTTAATTGTTGAACCTTTGGGCAATTTTCGCGTAATTCGCGATTTAATCGTTGATTGGGACCCGAAATATGAAAAAATGAAAAAAATTGAGCCGTCGTTACATCCTAAAGCGGAATTTACTGTAAAAACTGGCTGTAAACAGTCCATTGAGGATTTTGATAAATATAAAAAGTATGCAGGCTGTATACTTTGTGGATCTTGTGTTTCAGAGTGCAATAAAAGTGCATTAAATGAAAAAGATTTTTTAGACCCATTTATTTTTGTTAAAGCAGCAAAACTAGTCGAAGATTCGCGCGACAAAGACCACAAACAGCATTTGAAAGATGTTATTGAAGCCGGTCTTTGGAAATGCTTTAACTGTCAGGAGTGTACAGCGAGTTGTCCGAAAGATCTCGATCCGGCAGGGGCAATTGAAAAATTAAAAGAGGCGACGTTTAAACTGGAAATGGCATCTTCCGTTGGTTCAAACCATGCGAAAGCCATTTATGATGACATATACAATACTGGTCTGCTTGATGAAAGTAAATTATCTGTACAATCAGAAGGTTTTATTTCGGCAGCATTTCGTGTGCCAATTGCTTATCGTTTAATGAAAACCGGTAAGCTTGATCTATTTGAAAAAGCACCTGTAAATAAAGATATTAGCAAAATTCGTTCGATTATCGATATTGCAGCTAAGGAGGACAAATAATATGAAGTACGCATTTTTTCCCGGCTGCGTTTTAAAAGGGGCGGCAGCAGAAGCGCATGCTTCGATGATGAAGGTGTCAGAGGCACTTGGGATTGAACTTGTAGAAATTCCAGAATGGACTTGCTGTGGTGCATCGCATGCGCAAGGTGTCAGCGAATTGTCAATGCTGGCAATTAATGCCCGTAATATTTCCATTGCAGAACATATGGGCCTGCCAATTATGACGGTATGTAATACGTGTACATTACAGTTAAAACAAGCTAAGGCAAAATTAGATGAAGATGAGAACCTGCGGGCACAAGTAAATGAAATATTAGAGAAATCTGGACACCCGTATCCTTATCAGGGAACAGCAGAAGTTACCCATTTCTTATGGGTTTTGGATGCGCATCCTGAAGTTTTTGCTGGAAAAATCAAAAATAAACTTACAAATGTAAAAGTGGCTGGGTTTTATGGCTGTCATTTGATTCGTCCGCAAAAAGTGCTGAATTATGAAGATGGACGAAATCCTGAGTCTCTGGAAAAGTTAATAAAACTTTTGGGGGCAACACCAATAGATTTTGATTATAAGCTTAAATGCTGTGGCTTCCATGCCTTTTTTACAGCGGAACATGATGTTTTAACTGTAACTGGGAAGATTGCTGATAATGCAGCACAGGCTGGAGCACAGATGATCGTTACACCATGTCCTTTATGTCAAATGCAGCTTGATATGTATTCACCAGAAGGGCGTGAAGCCACGAAGTCTTCGGTAGAGGTTCCAATTTTGCATTTGCAGCAATTGATTGGTTTTGCTCTGGGCTTTAGTAAAGAGGAAATGGGCATTGGCAGACATGTCACAGCCGCTGATAAAGTTACAATTTAAATCTTAATTTCACTAAAACGGCAGGTCATATTTTGGGGCCTGCTGTTTTTAAAAATTATTGTTAAGACTATTTAGTGAAGTTTATATATCTTATAATAATCGTGAGTTATTGATGAGGAAAATAAGTTTCTAAAAAGAGAATTGTATTCATAAATTCAACGAATGTAGTTTGCCAAATCTTTAGTGTTGTAGTAAACTTATTAAGTTAAGATATCTAACTTGTAGGTGATAAATTTGTCCAGTAACAAGATGTTCGATGTGGTGAAGGAAGATTTGGTAAAATTAGAAAAAGAAATGCTTGCCGTAGTTCAATCACCGATAGAGTTAATCACGGAAATCGGAACACATTTAGTGAATTCGGGTGGGAAGCGCTTGCGACCAGCTCTTTATTTTTTGGCTGTACGATGTGGAAATTCGGTTGATGAAAAAAATATTATGCCCCTGGCAGCAGCGATTGAAATGATTCATATGGCTTCACTTGTGCATGATGATGTAATTGATAGTGCAGATATGCGGCGTGGTACGCCAACAGCAAATTCAAAATGGGGCAATCAGATTTCCATTTTGAGTGGAGACTATTTATTTGCGAAAGCTTTTTCTTTAATAGCAAAACAAAATTACAGTTCACGGGTGACTATGATTTTGGCACAGCTTATTTGTGATTTGAGTGAGGGCGAAATCATTCAAAATAAAGAAACTTTTCGTGCATCAAAAGACAAATCTGAGTATTATGCGCGTATTGCAAAAAAAACAGCGAATTTTATTGCCGCCAGCTGCGAACTAGGTGCGATTGTCGCGAAACTGCCGGAAAAAGAAATTGACGCACTACGGCAATATGGTGAAGCTATTGGGATGGCTTTTCAAATTACCGATGATTTACTTGATTTGACAGCAACGCAGGAAGAAATCGGCAAACCAGCGGGCAATGATATTTTGCAGGGGATTGTGACTTTGCCAGTTATTCATGCTCTTGAAGTGAGTCCAAATTCAGAAGAGCTTCAGGCTATATTAAAAACACGCGATATGAGTAACGACTTGCTATCTCGTGCTTTAGATATTGTTCAAGCAACCGACGCTGTGGAATATGCACGGGGAAAAGTAGATGAATACATTACCAAGGCTTATGATGTATTGCCATCATCGATTCCAACTGCGGTTTTTGAGGCATATCAATTAGCTGCAGATTCAATTCGCATTCGTACATACTAAATGTAGTATGATATATGTGAAGGAATTTTTTTTGTATCTATATAAATCGGCGTTGACGTCATGCAGTAAATAGAGTACATTAAAATTAAATGGAGGAATGAGTCATGTTTGGAATTGGTGTACCAGAATTAATTTTGATTTTAATTATCGGATTAGTCGTATTTGGACCCGGTAAATTGCCGGAAGTCGGCAGAGCAGTTGGAAAAAGTTTAAATGAATTTAAAAAAGCAACCGCGGGTTTGACCGAAAGTATCTCAACGCCGGTTGTGAAGGCAGAAACTAAAAGTGAACCAAAACCAGAAGAAACAACGGTGAAAGCTGAAACTGTATCGGATAAAAAACCAGAAGTAAAATAATTTCTGCTCTAAAATCGTCTTTGTTTATGCAAGGACGATTTTTTTATAAGCAATATGTATTGCTTTCGTTGTATTTTTTTTCATGTAATTGTATAATTACAGTACGAGTTATAGATTCGTTTATAAAAGTGAAATAAAAGTTGGAGGAATGACATTATGTTTGGAATAGGTGTACCGGAATTAGGCTTGATTTTGGTGATTGGTTTGGTAGTGTTTGGTCCAGGTAAATTACCGGAAATAGGGCGTGCTGTGGGAAAAAGTTTAAACGAATTTAAAAATGCATCGAATGAACCTCCTGAAGAAAAGAAAGAGGAGTCTGTTGTTAAAGCAGTCGAAAAAAATGAAGAACCTCAAAAAAAAGATGCAAAGTGAGGGTCTGATTAATGGCAGATGAACGGAGCTACGAAGAATATGTAGGTGAAAAAACACCTGCAGAAATTGAAGAGGCAGCGAAAGGGAATATGACATTGCTGCGCCATCTTGATGAACTTAGAAGCAGGCTGATTTATTCAATAATTGCAATTGCTATTGGCAGCGGGATTTGCTATTTCTTTATTGAAGATATCATGCATTATTTAACGATTCCTGCTGGTAAATTATATTATATGCAGCCGGCGGAAGCTTTCTTTACCTATATGAAAGTATCCTTCTTTGCGGGATTTTTATTGGCAATGCCCGTGATTTTATATCATGTATGGCGATTTTTTCTGCCTGCGTTGACGGGAAAAGAAAGATTTTTAATTGGGCTGGTTGTACCAATTTCTGCCGGGTTATTTTTTATTGGGCTGGCTTTTGCTTTCTTTTTTGTGCTGCCGGCGGGAATTAAATTTTTCTTGGGATTTGGCAATGCAGATTTGCAGCCATTGTTATCTATTGGTAAATACCTCGATTTTGTGATTGCCTTTGTGCTGCCGTTTGGATTTATTTTTGAATTGCCGCTCATTATTGTGATTCTGGCTAAAATGGGGTTTGTTACATCGGCTTTTTTGCGCAAAAAGCGTAAAATTGTTATTTTTTTAACATTTGTTATCGGAGCTGTTATTTCACCGACACCAGATGTATTTTCGCAGTCAATGATAGCAGTTCCGATGATTTTACTATATGAAATCAGTGTATTTATTGTTCGCTTTGTTTTGCGAAAATAGTTGAGGGGAGTATATAATTTTGGCTTTTAAAGATTTAAGGGAATTTATCGATGCACTCGATAAGCGAGGGCTTTTAAAACGGATTACGACACCAGTCGATTGTGAATTAGAAATTACCGAAATCACAGATCGGGTCTCTAAGATGAAGGGCGCTAAAAATGTTGCGTTGCTTTTTGAAAATGTTAAAGGATATGATGTTCCTGTTTTAATGAATGCATTTGGCAGCATGGAACGAATGGCTATTGCTTTTGGTGTGGAAAAAATAGATGATATTGCGGATGAACTTAGAGAAATTTTAAAACTTCCGTATGTTTCTTTGGAGCATAAACTCGATTTAATTTCGATTATTCCAACTGCGAAACGGGCAATTAATTTTCCTAAATATGTAAAAAATGGACCGTGCAAAGATGTTATTATCAAAGATCAGCCATCTTTGGATAAATTTCCAATTCTGAAGTGTTGGCCGCAAGATGGTGGCGCCTTTATTACACTGCCGCTTGTTTTTACGAAAAATCCTAAAACGGGCAAACGCAATGTTGGTATGTATCGTTTGCAGAAATTTGATGAGAAAACAACGGGTATGCATTGGCATATTCATAAAAATGGTGCTGAAAATTTTCGCGCCTATAAAGAAATGGGGAAAGACCGGATTGAAGTTGCTGTAGCCATTGGTACAGATCCTGTTTTGACGTATGCTGCGACGGCACCATTGCCGCGGGATATCGATGAGATGGTTTTTGCTGGTATGCTGCGTAAAAAATCAGTAGAAATGATCAAATGTGAAACCGTCGATGTTGAAGTGCCAGCACATAGTGAAATCGTGCTGGAAGGATACGTGAAAATGGATGAATTGCGCCGTGAGGGTCCGTTTGGCGACCATACGGGTTATTATTCGCTGGCGGATGAGTATCCGGTTTTTCATATTACCTGTATTACGCACCGTAAAAACCCAATTTATCCAGCAACTATTGTGGGGAAACCTCCGATGGAAGATTGCTATATAGCTAAAGCAACGGAACGCATTTTTTTACCACTTCTCCAAGTGATGATGCCGGAAATTGTCGATATTAATTTACCGCTGGCGGGCGTATTTCATAATTGTGCAATGATTTCAATCAAAAAAACATATCCGCAGCAGGCTAAAAAAGTAATGCATGCGGTCTGGGGTATGGGGCAGATGATGTTTACGAAGATGATTATCATTGTAGATTCTCATGTTAATGTACAGGATGAACAGGAAGTTTGGTGGCGCGTCTTCAATAATATTGATGCAAAACAAGATATCGTGATGGTTGATGGACCGCTTGATGTACTTGACCATTCTTCACCGATGCCAAAATGGGGAACAAAAGTCGGAATTGATGCGACGAAGTCCTGGCCGGAAGAGGGTCATACACGTGAATGGCCAGATGAAATCGTGATGAGTGATGATATCAAGGCCGCAGTAGATCAGAAATGGAAGGATCTTGGTTTTGAGTAAATTATCAGCACATGTAAATAATATAGCATTGCATCATTCTGTGTTTGCTTTGCCGTTTGCTTATATGGGAGCTTTTTTAGCTGCCGATGGCGTACCAGACCTGTCCACATTCCTTTGGATTACAGTGGCAATGGTAGGTGCGCGGAGTGCCGCTCTGGCACTCGATAATATTATAGATTTAAAGTATGATAAACTGCATCCTCGCTTTACGAAACGCCCGATGGTGACTGGTGAAGTGAAGCCATGGGAAAGTATTTTACTGATCGTGGTCAGCTTGGGTGTTTTTATTACGGCGACATTACAGCTTCATCCGATTTGTGTGAAACTTGCACCTCTGGCAATTTTTCCCTTTGTTATTTATCCGTATACGAAACGATTTACTTGCTGCTGTCATCTTGTTTTAGGTATTGCTCTGGCGATGGCACCGGCGGGCGGCTGGATAGCAATTCGCGGTTCGCTTGATTTACCAATTGTTTTATTGAGTTTAGCGGTGGGACTTTGGATTGCCGGATTTGACGTCATTTATGGCTGTCAAGATAAAAAATTTGATGAAGACCATGGACTGCATTCGATGGCAACGCAGTTTGGTCTTGCTGGTGCCTTGCGTATAGCTAAAGGCATGCATTTTTTGAGCATACTATGTTTTACTATGGTCGGAATTCTTATGCATTTAGCACCGATTTATTATGGTGGTGTTTTCATTGCATTACTGACTTTATGTTATCAGCATTCGATTGTAGGCGTTGATGATTTGAGTCAGGTGACGCAAGTTTATTTTATGCGAAATGGTATCGTAGCAATTTCAATTTTTTTATTTACATTAGTTAGTATAATATGGTGACTATTTGATTGATCGTGTTGGGGGTAAAATATGACTGCAAAATTATTAGAAGGAAAAATATTTGCTGCTGCAATAAAAGCGGAAGCTAAAAAACAGGTTGAATCGCTGCAACAAGAATTTAAAGTTACACCAGGGCTTGCTGTTATTATCGTTGGTGAAAATCCGGCATCAAAGGTCTATGTTGCTAATAAGCATCGTTCGTGCGAGGAATTGGGTATTTATTCCGAAGTCATTGAAATGCCGATCGATTCAACAAAAGCAATGTTATTAGCTCAAATTGATGAACTTAATCACAACTGTAAAATTCATGGAATTTTGGTTCAGTTGCCATTGCCACCACATATTCATACCGATGAGGCGGAAATTTTGGATTTTATCGATCCGGATAAAGATGTGGATGGGTTCCACCCGATCAACGTGGGGAAACTGGCGACCGGTCAGGAACATCTTGTGCCATGTACGCCTATGGGATGCATCAAAATGTTGGAATTAGCTGGAATTGAAATTGCTGGTAAAAATGCAGTTATTATTGGTCGCAGTAATATTGTGGGCAAGCCAATGTTTCATTTATTACTTGCACGGGATGCAACGGTGACGGTTTGTCATTCACGAACGAAAAATTTGGCAGCGATTACGAAACAAGCTGATATCTTAGTGGCTGCTGTGGGAAGACCACATTTTGTTACCGCTGATATGGTTAAACCTGGAGCCGTTGTAATTGATGTTGGAATCAATCGTATTGCTCCGAAAAAGCTTGTTGGTGATGTTGATTTTGAGGCAGTAAAATCTGTTGCTGGTGCGATTACTCCGGTGCCCGGCGGGGTTGGACTTTTGACGATTGCTATACTTATGCATAATACCGTGAAAGCAGCGCGCTTGCAGTTGAGTAAAACAATATAAATTTAAAATAAACAATAATTATATTACGATAATTTAAAGTAATACTAAAGAGCTTGAAAAATTTTTTATTGTCAGGGAGGCAGATTGATGAAAAGTGATGTAGAAATTGCACAAGCAGCGCTACTTCAGCCAATTACAGCGATTGCAGAAAAGCTAGGTATTTCAGAGGATGAGCTTGAATTATATGGTAAATATAAGGCGAAGATAGCACTGGCAGCCTGGGATTCTATCAAAAATCGTCCGGATGGGAAATTGATTCTTGTTACAGCCATTAATCCTACACCGGCCGGTGAAGGTAAAACAACTACGAGTGTAGGTTTGGGCGATGCTTTACATAAATTAGGCAAAAAAACAGCGATTGCGCTGCGTGAACCATCTTTAGGACCTTGTTTTGGTTTAAAAGGCGGTGCAGCAGGCGGTGGTTATGCACAAGTTGTGCCAATGGAGGATATCAACCTACACTTTACGGGCGATTTTCATGCAATTACGACAGCGCATAATTTATTAGCAGCTGTGATTGATAATCACCTACAGCAAGGAAACGAATTAGATCTTGATGTTCGTCGCATTACCTGGCGCCGTGTGGTTGATCTTAATGATCGTGCTTTGCGCAATATTGTTTGCGGTATGGGCGGAAAACCTCATGGGGTACCACGAGAAACAGGTTTTGATATAACGGTGGCCTCTGAAATGATGGCAATTCTTTGTCTCGCCCAAGATCTTGATGATATGAAAGATCGTTTGGGGAAAATCATCGTTGCTTACACTCGAAATGGAGAACCAATACGTGCAGCACAGCTCAATGTAACGGGAGCACTGACCCTGTTATTTAAAGATGCAATCAAACCTAATTTGGTGCAAACACTAGAAGGTACACCAGCGTTTATCCATGGCGGTCCATTCGCCAATATTGCGCATGGCTGCAATAGTGTTATGGCGACGAAATTTGCATTAAAACTTGCTGATGTCGTTGTTACAGAAGCTGGATTTGGTGCTGATTTGGGAGCAGAAAAATTTCTTGATATCAAATGCCGTTTTGCAGGAATCAGCCCGGATGCTGTTGTAATTGTTGCTACGGTTCGCGCTCTTAAAATGCATGGTGGAATGTCTAAAGATCAATTGACGCAGGTAGACATGCAAGCCCTTAATGCTGGTCTTAGTAATCTTACAAAACACATTGAAAATATACATAAATTTGGCTTGCCGGTGGTAGTTGCCATCAATGCATTCCCTACAGATACTGAAGCAGAACTTATTTTTGTAGAAGAACAGTGCAGGGCTATGGGCGCACAAGTAGCTCTTTCTGAAGTTTGGGCAAAAGGTGGTGCTGGTGGGATTGCACTTGCTGAGAAAGTATTAGCAGCAGTCGATAAACCAAAGGCTTTTAAATTTATCTATGAAACAGAAGCAACCATTGAAAATAAAATCAATGCTATTGCCCGGGAAATTTACGGTGCAGATGGTGTCGAATTTACGGCGCCAGCTCGCAAGAGCATCAAAGAACTTGTGGATCTCGGCCTTGATAAAATGCCGATTTGTATGGCGAAAACGCAATATTCCTTGAGCGATGATGCAACAAAACTAGGCCGACCATCCGGATTTACAATTACAGTCCGGGAAATTAAAATTTCTGCTGGTGCCGGATTTATCGTAGCATTAACAGGGAATATACTGACGATGCCTGGATTACCCAAACATCCAGCTGCCGAAAAAATGGATATTACAAATGATGGGAAAATAACTGGACTTTTTTAACGGAATATAAAAGAGCGGCAGGGTTGAGCTTTATAGAGCTTGATACCTGCCGTTTGCCATATGGAATATTTAATGTAACTTAAATATAGTTGTAATTTTTACTTTTTTTGTATAGAATAAGATAAAATAGTACATCACATTTTATGATGGGAGCTTTTATATGCCGAGAATATCAATTGAATTAGTTCCACGCGGAGAAGCTGCAATTCGTGAAGAATTGGAACTGTTAAAAAATAATTTTACCTGTATTGATCTGATTAACGTACCGGAGCTTTTGCGTTATGAACTGCATAGCTGGGAAGGCGCAACGGTTGCGAAAGAATTTTATCGAGAAGCTATGCCGCATATTCGGGCCATTGATATTGATTTAGACAAACCATTGCCAATGGCTTCTTATTTGGTTGAGCATAAAATTAGTGAAGTTTTGGTTATTACAGGTGATCCACCGCAGGATATGGGGCGGACGATTTATCCAACGGTTAGTACCGATGTAATACGTAAATTCCGTGATGAGCTGCCACATATCAAAGTCTATGCGGGACTGGACCAGTATCGCAGCAGTATGCGTCAGGAAGAATATAATATTCGCCGCAAGATTCAAGCCGGTGCAGCCGGGTTTTTCACCCAGCCCTTTTTTGACCTGCGTTATTTGGAAATCTATGCGGAAATTCTTGCCGGGGTAGAGGTTTATTGGGGTGTATCGCCCGTTTTGTCGGAGCGATCCGTCAATTATTGGGAGAGCAAAAACAATGTGATTTTCCCAAAAGCTTTTCAACCGACGCTGGAATGGAACATTGATTTTGCCAGGCAAGCTTTAGCTTTTGTAAAAAAACAAGATGCCAATATTTATTTGATGCCAATTAAAACAAATTTATTGCCGTATTTAAGGGGTGCTTTTGCTAAATAAAGTTAAGTCTGTTAATCGTTAAACTCATTGTGCTATCAAAATACTCTGTGAAATAAATATTGCCTATGAGATTTTTTTGATGTACTATAAAGTCAGTATTCATGTATTTATATGGGAGAGTGGATTATGTTTAAGATTTTAAAAAAGCAGGTGTTATCACCAGGCGTACTTTTATTTGATCTTGAAGCACCGCGGATTGCAAAAAAAGCGGAGCCGGGACAGTTTGTAATTCTTCGTGTGAATGACGAAGGCGAAAGAGTTCCACTTACGATTGCTGATTTTAATCGTGAGAAAGGAACCATCACGATTATTTTCCAGGAAGTTGGTGCTTCAACGCAGTTATTAGGGGCACTAAATGAAGGCGAATCTATTTTAGATCTCGTTGGACCTTTAGGCAAAAAAACACATATTGAACCTGATATGGGCACGATTGTCTGTATTGGTGGTGGTATTGGTGTTGCTCCGGTTTATCCGATTGCTCGTGGTTTGAAACAAGCGGGTAATAAGGTGATTTCTATTATGGGTGCTAAATCAAAAGAAATTTTAATTTTTGAAGATGAAATGAAAGCGGTAAGTGATGAAGTTTATGTGACAACCGATGATGGTTCTTATGGAATCAAAGGGTTTGTTACTACGGCATTGCAACAGCTTATTGATAAAGGTGTGAAAATCGCTGAAGTAATCGCAATTGGCCCAGTTGTAATGATGCGCAGTGTGGCTGAAGCAACACGCCCTTATGGCATACCTACAGTTGTCAGCTTAAATCCTATTATGGTTGATGGAACTGGTATGTGCGGCGGCTGCCGTGTTCAGATCGGCAATGAAAGCAAGTTTGCCTGTGTGGATGGTCCTGAGTTTGATGCACATCAGGTTGATTTTAAAGGCCTTATGATGCGTCAGCGTACGTATAAAACGCAGGAAGCACAAGAGAAGGATCATGTTTGTCGCTGTGAACAACAGGGGCTTACGAAAGGAGCTGACTGTGAATGCCAATCTCATTGATGAAACATAAAATGCCAGAACAAGATCCGAAAATTCGTGCAACAAATTTTGAGGAAGTTGCTCTAGGCTATAGTGAAGAAGATGCTGTTGCCGAAGCAAATCGCTGTCTGAATTGCAAAGTGCCGCAGTGTCGTAAGGGCTGCCCGGTTGAAGTAGATATTCCCGGATTTATCGCGAAAATCAAAGAAAAAGATTTTGCTGGTTCAATTGCTGTGGTTAAAGAAGCAAATAGTTTACCGGCGATTTGCGGCAGGGTTTGTCCGCAGGAAAGTCAGTGTGAAAAATATTGTGTGCTCGCCAAACGTGGTGAATCGGTTGCAATTGGTCGTTTGGAACGTTTTGTAGCGGATCGCAGCTTAGCTCAGGGCGATAATACGCAGCCGATTGCTTATGCTGCTGATGCACAAAAAGTGGCTGTTATTGGTTCAGGTCCAGCTGGCTTGTCGGCGGCAGGTGAACTGGCGAAAAAAGGTTATAAAGTAACGATTTTTGAAGCACTACATACAGCTGGCGGCGTTTTATCGTATGGAATTCCAGAGTTTAGACTGCCGAAAGACGATATTGTAAAAGTGGAAATCGATAGTCTCAAGAAAATGGGCGTGGAAATTGAAGTTAATGCTGTAGCCGGCAAATTATTTACGGTTGACGAACTTATGGATGAAGATGGCTTTAGTGCGGTCTTTATTTCAACTGGTGCGGGTTTACCTCATTTTATGGGGATTGAAGGTGAAAATTTCAATGGAGTGTATTCGGCGAATGAATTTTTGACTCGTTGCAATCTAATGAAAGCGTATCAATTTCCAACACATGCAACGCCAATCCATGTCGGCAATAATGTTGCAGTAATTGGCGGAGGTAATGTTGCTATGGATGCAGCGCGGACATCACTTCGTCTTGGAGCAGAACATGTCTATATTGTTTATCGCCGCGGTGAGGAAGAACTTCCGGCTCGCCTTGAAGAAGTCCATCATGCTAAAGAAGAAGGTATTGACTTTAAGTTACTGCATAATCCAGTGGCAATTCTTGGTGATGAGCAGGGCTGGGTTAAAAAAATGCGCTGCATTAAAATGGAATTAGGTGAACCGGATGCTTCAGGTCGTCGACGTCCGATTGAAATTCCTGGGTCAGAATTTGAAATTGATGTTGATACGGTGGTGGTTGCCATTGGTCAGGGGCCAAATCCACTCGTTCAATCGACAACACCGGGGATGGATACAAACAAACGAGGCAATATTGTTGCCAATGAAGAAACTGGCGCTACAACGAAAGCGGGCGTTTTTGCCGGCGGTGATATTGTAACGGGTGCCGCAACTGTCATTTTAGCTATGGGGGCTGGTAAAAAAGCTGCCGCAGCCATTGATGACTATTTGAAAACAAAAAAACAATAAGTACAGTAAAGAAAAGGCGTGGTATAAGTACTGCGCCTTTTTTGTATATAAAAATAAAAAAGCATCATTATTTTACCTGTATTTGGCAGATGATTTTATTATTCGCAATAAGTACGTGGATTTGTGTTATAATTAGAAGTAAATTTTCAAGAAAAGGAACGATTAGGAAGTATGATGAATTTTGTAGCAATTGATTTTGAAACAGCCAATAGTAAACGAAATAGTGCTTGCAGTGTGGCTGTTGTTGAAGTAAAAGATGGAAAAATCCATGATTCATATTATGCGCTAATTAAGCCACCTGGCATGAAGTTTGATTACTTTAATATACAAATCCATGGGATTACACCTGAGGATGTGCGTAATAAACCAACATTTGCTGAAATATGGCCGGAACTTAAGCTTCGTCTGGAAAATAAAATTGTTTTAGCCCATAACGCATCTTTTGATATGAGTGTTTTAAAATATGCAATCCAGGAATATAATTTGGTGCCGGCAAAGTTTTACCATTGTTGTACAGTAAGCATCGCTCGTAAGATTTGGCCAGAGCTTGAAAATCATAAGCTCGATACGGTTGGGGATCATTTACATATTGATTTTAATCATCATAATGCACTTGATGATGCACGTACTTGTGCTGCAATTCCACTTTTTGCAAGTGAAAAAATCCATGTGGATAATTTTGCAGAACTCGTGCAGAAAATCGATGTACCAGTCAAGCCGTTTAAATGTTAGGGGATGTATCAATGATTTTAGTTAGTGCCTGCCTTTTAGGAAATAAAACGAGATATGATGGCGGGGCAGCGCCGAATGCGCTTTTATTGCGTTATAATAGTTTGGCACAATATATAGCTGTATGTCCGGAGTGCTTCGGACAATTGCCAATTCCGCATCCACCATCCGAAATTCAAAATGGTGATGGTGCAATGGTTTTGGCGGGTAAAGCAAAGGTAATAAGCAAGACGAATACACAAGACATCACAGCTAATTTTTGTGAAGGGGCAGACAAAGTACTAAAGATTGCCCAAGCATATAAAGTAAAATATGCTTTTTTAAAAGAAGATAGTCCCTCTTGCGGTGTTAATACGATTTATGATGGAACTTTTTCGAATACAAAAGTGTGTGGTCAAGGTGTTTGTGCGGCCCTGCTTGTCCAAAACGGGATAAAGGTTTACTCGGAAGAAGATTTGACGGAAGATTTATTGAAAAAAATCTTAGAAGAAGATCAAAAAGCAGAGTGAAAATATTTGACAATTAAAAAAAGTTGTGCTAAGATATAGAAGTTGGTTAACGAGTTAGCCGAACAAATGCGGGAGTGGCGGAATTGGCAGACGCGCTAGACTTAGGATCTAGTGTCCCACGACGTGCAGGTTCAAGTCCTGTCTTCCGCACCAACTCAATAAACGTAGGCATCCATGCTATATGGGTGCCTTTTTTGGTAGTCAAAATATAGTGCCTTTTGACTACCTTTTGACTACTATTGAAAAAATTAACGGATTTCAAGACTGTTTTTTACTTGGTAACATGGCCGACATCATATCGGCGATTCCATCCTGCATTTGAGGGAATACATGCGAATAGGTATCCATAGTTTGCTGGAATGTTGAATGCCCTAATCGGTATTGAACTACTTTTGGATGAACGCCAAGCTGTAATAGTTGTGTAGCGTGTGTATGGCGTAGATCATGTAGATGAAATTTTTCAGGTAATCCTGCGGAAATAATAAATTTTTTGAAATCTTTACTCAGTCGTCTTGGGTCGTGTGGTTTTCCATCTTTTCTAGCAAAAACTAAATCATTATTTTCGTAATTTAAACTGCTGAGTTGTTCAGATTTTACAACGACCCGATACTTTTGCAAATCGTGCAGAATTTCTTTTGATATCGGAATGGTTCGATAAGACGATGTATTTTTGGGCTTATTGATCATAGATCCAAATGCCTTTGTACAGATAACGGTCGTATTAACGGATAGGGTACCTTGCTTAAAATCAATATCCTGCCAGCGCAGACCAAGAAGTTCTTCGCGCCGCAAACCCGTACCCCAGGCAATAAAAAATATAAGTTTACGCCACTCCGTTGCGGCTGCTAATAATTTATTTACCTGTTCTTGAGATAAGACGTTAATTTCTTTTGTCCGTTGTGGTTTCTTTATTCTCACGCTGGCAACGGTACAAGGGTTCTTTTCTATGATTCCCAAGTGTTTTGGCGCACATGACCCTGCATGACGTTATTTAACCAATCATCTAACAATTGCCTAAGGGATACGTATCCGAATCAATATAGTGTGTCCTAGAGAGTTTTTGCTGTATGCTTATTTTAGCTTGTTCGGCTTTTTCTTTCGGTTCCGTTTGAGATTTCGCATAAACAAATTTATAAATGGATTTCCCAAATTCATTATGCCCGATGAGTATTTTTGATTGGTAGCGCCCGTCTGCTCTTTTTTTTAATCTTAGCATAGTATGCCTCCTTTTCAGTACGTGTGTTCTTTATATAGATTATTTTTTTGCCGCCTCCTTAAATGGGGGCGGCTTTTTTTTGCGATGATTCTGCTTTTAAGATATGGCTAAGGCAATGTTTGGGGCGGCAGGGTTTGAGATCGTGGGGCGCATTGCGTTGAAGAATACAAAAACCGGAAAAGAATATCGATAACTAAAAAAGGACGGTGATGAGCCGTCCTTGATGTGCGTTTATTATGGGGGTGGGGAATTTGAACGAGTATAACGATTATGCAGGGTCAGTACGAAAGTATTTGCAGAATTATAATAAGTTCAAAGTCACTATTTTGAACTTGGAAGATGAAAAAGAGGCACAAATTAAGATGTTGAATGATTTTTCAGTATCGATTGCTGAATACGGAGATGAATCAGGCGGTGGATCATCCGAATTAAATCAAACGGAAGCGGCAGCGGATCAGCGTATTAAAATAAAAAAAGAGATTGAAAATCTCGATATGAACATAGCAGTACTTCAACGCCTAATTAAGAAGGTTGATCGATCAATAGCGGGGCTAGCTGATACAGAACGTAGGCTTATTGTTGGCTATTTCTTCGATAGAAAGAGTTGGATGGAGTTAGGTAATAAAATGTACTATACGGAAAAATGGGCGCGTGAGAGGGGAAACAAGGCAGTTAAAGAGATTGCTTTCATGATGTTTGGATCAGTCGCACGACCAGAACAGCTTCGCTTTGTATTCTGTGGATAAGTTGATGGTGATTTTTCACAGCAAAATGACAGCATTTTCACGGTCGGATACTTCCATTTTACTTCCGTTTTTCAAGGGTTTACGGTGCTATAATAGTATTATCAAAAGTTTATAAATGAGCCGCTTACGAAATGTGTGAGCGGCTTTTGTGTTACCATAATATCGGCAGGTCATAGAATATTGTGGAAATTAGGAAGATGGAAGTGTAGGGCAGGTTTGGGTAATATTTGGTAGATCATCTTCGTCAGGAGTATAATTATATTGAGGAGATGATGATTGTGAAGAACAGTGAAAAAGGAACATTAAGTGCCATTGAGGAAAATATATTGAAATTTAATAATAGTAAATTAAGTAAGATTATGAAAGTCGGCGTAGAAGTCATAGGAATTCCAGTTGTAAATATGATGCTTAGTGAGCTTGTGGGGGGGATAGAAAGAAGAAAACTATTGGAGTTTCAACAAATATGGAATGAAAATAATTTGGATGTTGAATTAGATGAAAATAATAAGAGTCAAGTTGAATTGGTAGAACATGCTATATTGAAATCTATTCGTTGTAGTAAAGAAGGTCAGATTCGTAAAATTATAGCCATTCTAAAAGGCTCGTTTGAAGGTAACATAATTTCAGTTAATGATGCGGAAGATTTAATAAATATCGTTAGTGAATTAAGTGAGAATGAGGCAAAATGTTTGGTAGAAGTTTATAATGTTTTTGGAAAAATGCCTGAGCCGACAAAGGTAAATGAGGAAAAAGGAATAAAAGATTATGGCAGGGGAACTATTCACGGTGTATCTGAAAATCAAAGAGTGTTTTTATTGAATCGATTAGCTGGAAAAGGCTTGGTTAGGGAAAAAACAGGAGCTTCTTTTGGTTATGCGGGGGGGACATTTTTATCAACAGCAATGGGAGAAACACTTTTTAACTCAATAGATAGTATCATTCTAAAATAAATTTAATATTATATGTGTTATTATAGTAACAAGTGAAAAATTAAAGCTGCTAGAAATTGCTGGTGGCTTTTTCTACGTGCTAATTTGGTTAGGAGCGTCCTCCCACTACGGCATAAAATTAGAAAAATGTGCAAAAACATAAGATTTTAAAAACCCTATTGTCGATTATCATAAACACAAGGGGGGGGATGTTATGCATGATTTATGGGGTATTTTTATTTTAATCGCAGTAATCGCGGTCTTAGGTCGATTAAGGTAACGATATAGCAGACAGCTAGAGGTATGGGGGTGTCTGCTGTGTTGAGAAAAATTGTTGATATTAGAAAACTGGAAGTTAATGCAAATATTGGATAGCTTAAGCAGGAATTAAGTTTATTTTATAGAAATATGTTCAGATAATATATAATAGAATGTGGAGAGCAATTATGGGCTTAACAGATTTTACGTTTAGATTAATACTAGTTTTTATTCCTGGAATTATAGCGTTTGTTATAATAGATAATTTGACATCACACCGATCAACTCAAATACATCATTGGCTTATATATTCACTTTTGCTAGGCTTTTTAAGTTATTTGCCTTGGGGAATATTAACTGATATTACACGAATAGTATACCAAACGGATATTCCAATGCAGTTTATTGTTAACCTAATAGACCCTAAAACGACTATAAATTTTTATGAAATTATAATAGCTTCGTTTATTGCTGTATTATGGGGGATGCTATTGTCAAAAGCAATAAATTCTAGATGGTTGTTCAACTTATGTAATTGGATGGGGATTTCAGATAAATTTCCGGAACTTGATGCATGGGCAAATTGTATTGCGGTATTCAAACCAAACTGGATTAGAGTGCGGGATCTAGAAAATGATCTTTCTATACAAGGAAAGTTAGTTTCTGTATCCGACGCAAATGACAGAGATGGTATCGTTTTAGAAAATGTAAAGGTATATAAAAACAGTACATCAGAGCTTCTTTATAGTGTGCGGGTTTTGTACATACCAAAAAAAATGGATACTTTGCTCATTGAGCTTATCTAAAGTATTAATTTACAATATAGAAGGTGAAAAAATGGCAGAAGAAGTACACCCAATTAAATCAGTAAGAATGGATGGTAAACAAGTAGCAGCAGGAATACAAATTGAAACTAGGGGTAGGCAAGTGTTGGTTACTCAAGCAATGGGATTAACGGCAAGCAATGCAGAACCAGGTCCACCGCCGCCGATGGTTCCTCAAAATTCTAATAATGGTAAGTGAATAATGTTTAGTTAAAGCATCCTTCGGGGTGCTTTTTTAATACCAAAAATGCGATTGAGGTGACGAAGTAACCGGAGCTATGGTTACAGGTGGTTGATGTTGCATATGGAAATTATCAAGGAGGACTTGTTTTGAATTTGTTGAAATACAGTTATAATGGTGCGACGGATCAGAAAACCTGTATGGCGTTGTATATCAGCAGTAGCAAATATTATAAAATGATGACAGAGTTGCTGTAATTTGTCATGTGCTTGTTAGGCTGGCTGGTGAAGGTGCTTTCAACTTGCGATATAATAAGGGGCGTGCTTATGAAAATTTTAGTTATTGGGAATGGTTTTGACTTGGCACATAAACTACCAACAGCATATACGGATTTTTTAGAATTTATGTCTGTCATGAGAAGAGAGGACTCAGCCAGCGAAAGGTCAAATGAAATTCCTGATGAACAAACTATGAAAAGAATTTATGATAGACTTCCTGCCATTTATAAGAATAAGACGGAACAAGTAGATGGATATGATTATCATCGTATGGAAGAAGTCTGTTGTTGTTTTTCAAAAAAAATAAAATTTTATATGGCTAAGATGTTAAGTGATTACTTAAAGAAAGTTCCTAGCGTTGCATATGGTTTTAACGATATTGAAAAGCATATTTGTTTTAGTCAAGATGAATATATAGAATATAGCATAAAACTTTCGAAAGGTAGTTCACTGAATAATAAGTGGTTTGAATACTTTGAAAAAAAGTTAAATGATAAGAGGCTGCGTGGGATTAACTGGGTGGATTTTGAGGCAGAGATTAAGGATGTTATTCAAAGTTTGGAACATAAACTAATTAAATCTAAAGATGGGGGAACACCCCTGAATTTAAGGGATTTTAAAAATATTGACTCATTGATGAACCTAAACGAAAAAATTCTTATAGATTTAGACTGTAAAGGAAATTTTATAAATCCATTGGATGAAGATTTGAATCTTTTAATAGATTGTCTAGAAATATATATGCAACTAATTGACAAAATGTGCATTGGACTGCTGTCTCCAGATTTACGATTTGATAAATTTGATAAAGTCGTTAGCTTTAATTATACGGATTGTTACCACGATTTTTATCAGCGAGAATTAAAAAAAAATGATATCGATTTTATCCATGGTAAAGCAGGAGATCATAACTTAGTATTAGGGATAGATGAAACATTAAAAAATGAAAACGATATTAGTAATGAACTTTCCTGCATAAAATTCAAAAAATATTTTCAGCGTATCTATAAATATACGGGGATAAAGTATATAGATTGGCTTGAGAATGCTGATGAAAATTCTGAAATAGTTATTTTTGGGCATTCCTTAGATTGTACAGATGGAGAGATTTTGGAAAAACTTATTACTTGTGCACGTATATCAAAAACAACCATTTATTATTATAATGATGAGGCGCATGCTAAACAAATTTTAAACTTGGTAAAAATTCTCAAAAAAGACGAATTAATAAAGAGAACTGGAAAGAAAAATATTGTATTTAGAAGGCAAGCTCAAATGTTAATATAAAAGCATCCATATTTTTTTATTCAGAAAATAACACATAAGCTGCTAGCAATTGCTGGTGGCTTTTTCTACGTGTCAAATATTTAATTAAATAGATTGTTTATTAGATATTATACTCTTTGGAAGGTTTTGGAGATTGATTAGAGAATATATTTTATAAAGGGGTGTGGGTCATATTGTGGTTTAAAAAAGATATATGCAACACAAATATTGAGCCGGAAATAGAAGAAAATTTTAATTCTTCTATAAATGAATCGGTTTTATTACATGAAATTGAAAGAATAGAATTTAGTATTGAAAGACAGGCAACAAAGAAAAATTTAATGATATTATTTATAATAGCATATGGTATGGTTTTTTATTTTATGAACGATTATATACTGGACAATAGAATACCGACTATACTTATTGCTAGTATAGTTGTCATAACCGGTACATGGGTGTGGGTGTTTTCTAAGGGGAATGAAAAGCTTGCAAAAAGGCAAGTAGCTATATTGAAAAAGCAATTAACAGGTATTAAAAATAATGAAGGCACTAATGATGATGAAATTGACTATTTTACCCCTTTGGTAAATTTGAATATAAAAAATTTAGGAGACTATTATGAGTTAGTTAAAGAAAGTAATGCAAAATCATTTTGGGTAGCACTTATTATGTCTGGTATTGGTATCACAATTATTTTTTTAGCAATAATGGCTGGGTTTAGTGGTAATCCGGAATATAAAGACGTGGCATATATTTCAACAGTGGCAGGTGTTTTTATTGAGCTGATAACGGGGTTATTATTTTACTTATATAATAAGACTATAATTCAGTTGAAAAAGTATCACTCAAGCTTACTAGATATGCAGAATGTTTTATTATCATTTAAGTTAATTGGTGATGTTAAGGACGAAAAGGTAAAAATAGAACTAATGAAAGAAATGCTTTCATTTTTAGTAAAACACAAATGATTAATTTAGGAGTTAATCATTTGTGCTGTTGAAAAATTTAGGAATAATATAAGAGGAGCTGGAATAAATGAATGATATGTTAAAGAAAATAGGGAGTCAATTTCCGACTACAATTAACGCGCTCAGGCACAGTTGGCCATTTGAAAATGATTTATCTGATGTGAGAGAAGCTTATATCGAATTTGAAGGGGTTATTGGGACCGATACTGAATTCGGCACAGATAATAATCGTGGTGATTCTGTTGGAATATATATATTATTGAAGGAGCATAATTTATTTAGGTTGATTTATAATTTTAATAAAACTATATTAACTATAGATTCTATTAAAATCTCTCAAATTTTATCGATGAGAAATCAATCACAACAACATGATTGTATACACGGATTTGCCAATGAAAAATTAGAGATAATAATGTGTAGCGGAAAAGAATATATTTTAAATAAACCCGATATTAATAAAGGTCAGTATACGTCAGAATTTGTTTGTGAAAATACAGGTCGATATGATATTGTTATAAATTCGTTGATGAAATAGATTTAAAAAAAGCATCCTTTCCGATGCTTTTTTTATGTTAAAAACACTTAGGTGAAAAAATAATCAACATGATAAAAAAATGGATAAAAATGATGCTGATTGCAATAGTGGTGTAGGATAATATTTGTAAAATTAGCTTTTGACGTCATATAATAAGAAGCGAGGAGATGATTTTATAGTGGAGTCGTTTATTCAAAATATTACGGGTGGAAACACTACAATTCAAACTGCATTAATATCTGCACTAACAGCTGCAGTAACAGCTATAGTCGTAGCATGTATCAGTTGGTACTGTTCCAGAAAAAATTTAAAGATGCAAGAAAAGCAATTCAAAAGAAAACTTAAGGAACAAAAAGTGGCATTTAAAGAACAATGTAGGCAATTTGAAATTACGTTACAAAATCAACAATTGATCAAATACAAAGAACTAATAACTACGGAACGAATAAAATGGGTATCACTGTTAAGAGAAAATATTACTGAATATTTAAGTATGACACATCACCTTATGCAGAAAAAACTCACTTTTATAATGATGAAGGAGCCAGAAGAAAGAAAAAATGAATTGGGGAAATTTTTAGTAAGTATAGAAGATGATTATACAAAATTAATAACTTTATCATATGCTATAATCGATAGGCTGAATCCTGATAAAAAAAATGAATTAGATTTGGGAGAAATAGATCATATTTCGTTTAAGCTCCAACTTAATTTAATAAACGACAACGTGGCAAAGTTTCTTAATGACGGTACGAATGAAGCTCTAGACAGCTATGAGTACCAAAAAAATACAAATATCAAGATAGAAGAGTTTTCAATATTATGTCAGAAATTATTAAAATATGAATGGGAAAATACAAAAAAAGAAGCGAAATTATTATATGATCATCAACTTTAAATATCATTTTTGGTGTTTTTTTAATAGTGAAAAATATAAATAGGTTACGCAAAGATTAATTAATAGGGGCATTATGAGGCGAAATTGTCGGAAAATTAGATGATGTTGTAGATTAAATAATATACGTTGGTTTATGGTGCAAGTCTTATAAATAGTTAGTATATTAGGAAGAGGCGGTATTTTGGATGCATCTGTTTTAGCAACAGCGTTTGGTGGTGCCTGCGCAGGGGCGATTGTAACGGGTTTTATGAGTATGTGGTTAAGTAAGAAGCATTACAGAGATGATTACTATAAAAAAATTTTAGATAAAAGAATAGATGCATATGACGAAGTATATCTATTCTTAAGAGGTTGGTCCGAAAAGAAAGAATTTATTAAAGACGGAGAGAAATATGCGGAATTTTTTTGCATGTTTGTTAATGAGGATGAATTAGGTCGAAATATAAAGCAAATGCAGAAAGTTATACGACTCGAGCAATGGCTTAATTCGGAAACAGTAGAAATTTTACATGAGATTAATATTTTTTTAGAAGATACTTATATACTTATAGTTAAACGAAACAATGATATATTATCAAACAAATATTTATGTAGTGAAGAAGATCAGAATAAATTCAATCATTATAAAAATAATTTGGAAAATGTAAAGGCTAATATTGAAGCTGAGTATGAGAATACAAACATAAATAACATTATATGGGGAGGCTACTTATGTCCTATGGTTATGGATTTATATAATGAAATTTATTTTTTAGTGAATGAGGATATGAAAACTCTATATAAAGTAGATGATTTTTTATTATACAAACAAAATAAGGTTAGTATAAATGATATCCATTATTTAATGTTTTATTATATAGATTTAAAAAGTCAAATTATTTTAAGGAAAATGTATAATGTAGTATGCTTTTGGATAAAAAAACAAAATAACCGTTAGGTTGGATTAGTAAGGTGTTTTAGCAGCGCAAATAAGGGGGGCTTTTAATGGATTATGACTATTTAGATTTATTTTTTTTGGCTTTTGTAGTAATAATGCAACCAATTCTTCTATTCGTGATATTATCCTTATCGGGTAGTAAATTTTTGCTTTGTGCTAGTGATACGAAGATATTGCAAAAAGCACAGACAATGACCGATGAAGAAGCTTTTTTTGAACGAATACAGAGTGAGAGTGATATTAAATGTTTGAGTTTTGTGGCTATTATAATATCTGTTTTGGCTATAATATTTGGTGCTTTGACAAGAAGTTTTGATACCCATAGTTTTGAGTTTTATGGAATAATCGCTTTATTGATAGGGTTTATATTTTCAATACTTATTTTGTGGAGAGTTGTTAGAAAAGAGATATTTCAATTATGTATATTGCAAGACATGAAAGACAAAAGTGAAAAGGCGAAAGTGAAAGAAGAAGAGAAGCGAATAAGATGGCTTTCTTATAAGCTATCTTATGGAAAAAGATTTTCCTATCAATTCAGTTAAATGGAGGTCATCTTATAATGAATCATGATAATTTTGAAATAAAAAAACTTAGCAAGAGTGAAGAAATAATATCGAATTTATCAAAAAGTAAGATTGGTAAAGTTTTTAATCTGGTAATGGAAGGTACGCCATATGTAAACATTGTGTATAGTGGGATAGTTGGTAGCATAGAAAAGAAAAAATTACTTCTGTTTCTTGATGCGTGGATGAATAAGAAAATTGATGATCGATTTGACGAAAATGATCATCGACAAATAGAATTAATGAATCATGGTATTTTAAAATCTTTAAGGTGTAATAAGGACGGACAGATACAACAAATAGTTAATATTTTAAATTGGAAATATCAGGATGAGATAGAATCATTTAATGATGCAGAAGATTTAATTAATATTGTTAGTGAATTAAGTGGAAATGAGGCACGTGTGTTAGAGCGAATATATGCTATTTTAAAAGGGAAAATAGCCGTAGAAGAAGAAAAAAAATCAAGAGCGTCTCGAAGTCAAATAACTATTACAAAGCGTGGTGCTATATATGTGAGTCAATCTGAACTTGAATCTGAAATTCCTGCATTTAAAGAAAGATTAGATTTCTTTTTGGGAAGACTTGAAGGCAAAGGATTAATAAAAGAAAAATCAGTGGATACTTATGATGATCTCAATAATGAAGATAAAAAATATATTGTAACTTTTACGGGAAATATGCTTTTTCAATCATTAAATAATGAAAAATTATTTAGGAAATAATTCTCCGTAATTATATGCGATACTAAAAGAAAGTGAACAATATTATGAAAAAATGCATTTTATTAGTTTTGTTATGTATTATAATGTTTGCTTATATAATACATGGAAGTATTACATGGTACGAATGTTATGATTTAATTACAAAACTAATTACAGGGATTGCTCCATTTATAGCTGCCTTTGGTGCTTATTATATGTGGAGCAAAAATAGAGAAAAAGAAATCAAAAATCTAGAATATAAGAATGATTATTATAAAAAAATCATCGATAAAAGAATGGAAGCATACGAGCAATTAGAAAAATTTATTGCATCTTTAAAAGTAACTACACCGGGTAAAGCAAACAAAATGTATCTAATGGGTGATCTTTTTATGTCTCCCCTATAGATATGCTTGATATTAATTCTTGCGGAAATATCATGAGAGTGTCATTTTACTTTCAAAGTGACTTTTGGACAGGATATTCCTTTTCTTTATCGAAGGTAACTGAATAAGATAAAAGGAGATGGATTTTATGGATCTAGAATTAATAATTAACGAAGCTTCTAGTATTAGAAGTAAGGCTATTCGCGAAGGACAAGGGTCGTCGGTATTGAAAGGTGCTGAAGTTGAGACATGGATAGGCAAATCGATCTTGTATATTGAAAAGTGTAAAACACCTGAATCAGCATTCTATCAAAGATTTATCCAATATGCAGATAATGCGAAGGGGGTTCGGGTAGATAGTTTTGACAAAATGTTGGCTCTTTTAGAATCAATGAAAGAATTTGAAGACAAATAAACCAAAAAGCATCCTGCGGGGTGCTTTTTTAATGCCCAAAAACAAAACAAACACTCAATGAGGTGGTGGTGATTATGTGAGTAACGACAAAATACAGCAGGCCGAGCGAGACTATGTTGAAGGCCTGAAATATAAGGATATCGCAGAGAAATACAGCGTCTCTCTTAATACCGTCAAGTCATGGAAAACGAGATATAAGTGGTCAAAAAAGGTGTGCACACAAAATGAAAAAAGTGTGCACACAAAAAAGAGTGCGCCAAAGGTCAATCAGTATGCCAAAGGTAATAAAGGTGGTCACGCGCCACCAGGTAATAATAACGCTGTCACCCATGGCTTGTATGCGAAGATTATCCCTATTGATGATATGGAACTAATATCATCAAGCGCACGATGCAGTACCCTCAGGCGAACACGCTTGTCGTTCGCAAAACAGCCAGTACCTTAAAAGATTCGTGCTGGACACAGCTAAAATGGGCAATCAATAAGCTAGGCGTAGGGCAGTTTTGGAAACCAAGGCAGAATCCGTTAGAACTGGAATATTTGCCGACTGGTCAGAAGATATTATTCCGTGGTTTGGATGATCCTTTGAAAATTACATCCATTACGGTAGATGTTGGTGTCCTCTGTTGGGGCTGGATTGAAGAAGCATATGAAATTAACGATGAAGAAGACTTCAACCGTCTTGATGAATCGCTTCGTGGTGAATTTCCAGAAGGGTACTTCATTCAATGGACCATCACGCTTAACCATTGGGATAGAAACCATTGGATTAAGGCAAGATTCTTTGATATTCCTAACCCTAATGTTTTAGCAAAATCCACAAATTATCTTTGCAATGAATTCCTATCGGCTGCCGATTATGCGATGTTTGAAGAAATGAAGCGAAATGATCCCGAACGATATAAGGTCGCAGGACTTGGCGAATGGGGCATAGCAGACGGTCAGTTCTTTGAGTGCTGGCGCAATGATATACACGTCGTTAAGCCGTTTAAAATACCAGACAGTTGGATGCGGTTCAGGGCAATGGATTGGGGCAGTTACCGTCCATATTGCGTCCTCTGGTTTGCTGTTGATTACGATGGTAACCTTTGGGGCTATCGTGAGCTTTACGGCTGGGGTGGTAAAGCAAATGTCGAGGATAAAAAGGGTATAGTTAAATTAGAATATACATGGTAACTAGAAAGGTCGGCGCAATAAAAAGCGTTGACCTTTATTTTTTTGTTTAAAGACTTAAATTGGATGTCGCAAGGTTTATGGATGAGCAAAGAAAAATAAAGACTATTCTTAAGGTCAACAGATGTAAAAGTTTGTTGGTTTTTTTTCATTTGTGCTAGAATTTTGAAGGAGGATACTGGAAATAAATTATTAAGTAAAATAAAAAAGCTTGGAAATTAAAGGAAAATCAAAGACATGGATATTATGATATATACATATTTACAATATACAAGTCTTTTTGCCTATGTAAACTAAAATAAAATAAGTGTATAATATTTTTTTATAGATAGTATGAATCAATATTATTAAAATATATTGAGATTACGGATTAAGAAGCTTGGTTCTTATTTAAAAAACGAAGCTTTCTCGCTTGGCAAGACTAAAATAAAGATTCATTTATAACGTTTGTAGTAAGCTGTTTTGTAATAACATGTACAACAATAGATACGAAAAGATGTGATAAAGATTTGAAGCGGTTAACCAAGAAACACGGAAATTACGAATTCATAAAGCATGATATAGGGTGATTTTTCATAAGGCGATTAAACTGATTTTTATGGTTAGTTTATCGTCTTTTTTTCGTGTCATAAAAATTCAGTATACATATTTTGTAAAAGATACGAAGCTTTTTGATAAACGGATGCAAAGGAGCATGAAAAGGTTATGACTGAATATGCAGATGAAAAAATCCGTCGGGTAATTAATCAAGCCGAAGAACAGGCGCAAATAGATAATCAAAACATTTACGAGGGAATCACTGTCACGGACAAATATTATGAATTTGAAGAGATGGCTTTTTTCGACGATACATTGAAAATACAGATTCCCATTAATTTTATTGACATGCCAGATGAATTTGCTAGATTAAAATACCTCTCTAGTGACCGTCCGCAGATTATCAAAACGGATGACACGGGCAGTATTAACATTACGATGAACCTTGTTCCCCAGAACATAGAAGATCAACAAATTCTAGAAGTGAAGGAAGGCGTCAAGAGTCTCCTCAAACAATTAAACCCTTCCTATTTATTTCTCGAAGAAGGCGTGGAAACGATTGAGGAAAAAACTGTGGGATTTTTTGAATTTAAAAGCCCTACCGTTGATGATTCATTGTTTAACCTTATGTTTTTTGTCGAACTTAATCATAACGTAATGATGGGGGGCTTTAACAGTCCGTATAGTCAACATGTAGCATGGCGACCAATCGCTCGCCAAATCATGCAATCTATAAGAATAAGCCCTAAAACTGTAGAAACAGTTGCTGACAATCCAGACCCTAGGAGGGACAAACAAGTTATGGATTCTATGTCAATGAAAAAGCGGTATTAAACGATCATGGTCGTGTTGAGAACAGCAATGTACCCTTGCTCCCAAGTGGGAAGAAGCCAAAGATACTACCCTGGTCAAAGTTAAGTCTTTAACGTTAAATATAAAAAAAGTGGTGATGAACATCAATGTCAGCCATAACCTATGACAAAATAAAAATTACCAGTCCATGGAACATCCAGACAATCTATGAACTTTCCATAAAGAAAACACTGAACAATCATGCTGAATTGCGCCTGACTGCACTGGTAAACGAAAGCGACGCTAGTAAAGTAGGTCTGCAAGAAACAACCGAAGACCAGATAAGGGTCTATACCGATGATGGTGAAACTAAAAGCTGGCTATTTAAAGGACGGCTTAAAAACGTAAAAGTCAGCGTCAGAACGGGACTTTATACGATAACAGCCTATTTCCTATCCGAAACCTCTGTTTTTGATAGTGAACAAAAAAACCGCTCTTTTCAAGATACCAGCCTTACATATAATGATATAGCAGCTAAAATTATGGAAGACTATCCAGAAAAAAGCTTTGAACTGACAGCCGATCCAGTAACCATTGACGGTCCCCTTATTCAATACCAAGAAACCGACTGGCAGTTTATCAAACGGTTAGCCTCCTATCAGGAAACAGTCATCGTGCCGGATGTCACCATGGACAATCAAATTTTTTCTTATGGTTATCCAAAAGTTTATGGAGAGAAGACCCTGCCGGATGATATTGCCTACAGTAGCGGGAAAGACATTAAAGCCTATTATACCGATTACGACTATAATCCCAACCTTGTTGAAAATGAATATACCTACTTCGAAGTCGAAAGCTATGATGAACTCACCTTTGGCGATAAAGTTACCTTTCATAACTACGAAATGTATGTCGGTGACGTGACGATTGAACTCAAAAAAGGGCTATTGGTCTATAATGCAACATTAGTAAGACAGCTGACCATTCGGCAAAATCCCATCTACAACGAAAAAATACAAGGAAATAGTATAGAAGGCACTATACTTGCTGTACAAAACCAAGAAATAAAGCTGCATCTAAATATTGACCAAGAACAAGATGAAGCCACTGCCTACTGGTATCCCTTTGTACCACCAACCACAGACATACTGTATCTTATGCCGCAAATCGGTACAAATGCCAGCCTGTACATACCAGGGCTAATGGAACAAAACGCCATCATTACTGGCTGTGTACGAACCAATGGCGCAGAATGTGAACAGACCAGTGATCCGAGTACCCGTTATCTTGCTACGGAATACGGGCAAGAAATGAAACTCGCGCCTGGTGGTATCTACTTTACCGCAGGACGCAATGACCTGGTACTGACCTTCGATGACGAAGAAGGCGTAACTATATCCAGCCACAAAGGAATCGTGCTTGAAGCGAAAGAAGAAATCATTATCGATTCCAAGACAAAAGTAACCTTTAGTTCTCCAAATCAAATAAAAATGGTTACACCAACTGGTGGACTTTCGATGGAAAATGAGATACATTTTGCAAACATGAAGACTATTATTGACTGTGCAGATGAAACTGAGCTGCCGGCAATTGAACAGCCAAAACCTAAAAAAACAGAAGCTTTCATTATTAACAAAAAGCAGGAAGTGTCAGGGATAAATTGGAGCCAAATAAGCCAAACTGCTATTGGCGCTGTACCTGTAAGATAGGAGATATCGAAATTAAACATGGACAATGAAGAGAATGATCAAAAGGATCAATCCAATCAGATAGATATGAGCAGTCTACATAGGGCCGCTCTTGGGGCTAGAGCTACATTATCCGACTTAAGTGATTTTATGGTGCAAAAAACTAGAGACATTCTAGATGATAATGGTTATTCGAGTTCTATATCGGGGGCTGTAGATGCAATGACGGGAAAGCGTCTACAGGAAATGGGAGCTCTTAAAAATATAGGACTAGAAGACAAGCTGGGGAATAGAATTCTTCAAACTAAAGCAGTAACTACAGGTGGGAAAATTGCGAATTTTGTTGATAAGTATAGCCCACTAGGAACTGCTGGTACAACTCTTTATGGACTCTACAAAGATAGTACTAAGTATTCAGGGGATAGCCGAATCTGGGCAATGCTTTTAACTGGAGCAGGTACGTTAGGAGGAGTTGGAATCGGACGTGGTTTTGAGAGCATCGGTGTAACAACAGGTGTTGTTGTTGCCGGTGGTGCTTTTGCAGGTAAATTAATAGGCGATGTGACTGATAAAGTGAAAGATGCACTTTGTATTGATGAAACCAAATATGGAAGTACGGATATTCGTATACCTACAGATCAAGCATGATTCGGGATAATTAAAATGTAGGAGGATAGATAATTGACGGGTATATTTTTCGGCATGAATTTAAAATACTTACTATCGATGCTAATAATGTTTGGGCTATCCGTGTGCGGTATTTATTATGCATTAACGTTAAAAGGTAAGGGCAAGATAATAAATATTTTTTTCTTTTGTGGTGCTATTTCGACATTTCTTTCTGGAATAAAAACGTTAGCAACACACACAGGTATTTTTGCACAATATTTACCTATTATAGAACCAACATATTGGATTTTAGCTTGTATAACAATAATTTTGATTTTCTTTTTATTATGAGGACATTAGAAAAAAGTACAGATTTACCCTAACTGCCTAAAATAATTTAAAGTAATTAAGATATAAGGGGATAAAAAATGACTGGTACATTGATAGGGTTGAATATGAAGTACTTACCTTGGCAGTTATTTGTACATATTATAATGAAAGAAAACAAAAGATATTGACTACTTTTTTACGCTGTTTTACGTGGCGATATGTTGTTTAACCCCTGTAATACAAGGAGGAAGCCCTATACTATAAGTACCTAAATAAGACTTAGGATCTAGTGTCCCACGACGTGCAGGTTCACGTCGTGGGTTCCGCATCATTTTAAATTTAAGCTCCCCACAGGTTGTGCGAGCTTTTTTGCGTTTATATAGAGGTGGCTACGCGTTACGCGAAAATATAGGTTTATCAAAAGCTTGACATTTTATAATTTACTTAGTAAAGTATATTTATAAACATACTTTACTAAGCGGAGAGGACGTGAACTTTGATAATGAGTGTAAATATTACGCTTATGAGAGAAATGAATCTCAATGTATTACGTAATACGCTGCAGCGCTGTAAACGGGCATCTAAGCCACAGCTAGCGGAGCTAACCGGACTTAGTGTGGTTACGATCAATACCTTAATTAAAATACTTTTAGAAAATGGTGAGGTTTTTGAGGGTTCTACAATAGCTGCCACTGGTGGCAGACCCGCAGCAGAATATCATTTTAATGAAAATCATCGCTTGGCCTTAACGATTTATATGCGTGAAGTAGACGGCAAAGACACCGCGTTTATTTCTGTTGATAATTTATTCGGTGAAAGTGTTGAAACAGAGATAAAAACACTGATGAATATTCAAATCGATGATTTTGATAAAATCGTTGAATTTTATTTGCAGAAATATCCTAAAATCAGCTTGCTTGCTTGTGGCATACCCGGCAGAGAAATAAATGGGAAGCTCTCCATTTTTGATTATAGGGGACTACGCGGCATCGCGTTTACGGATCATTTCAAAGAACAATTTCATTTGCCAGTCATTTTTGAAAATGATGTCTGTGCTGCAGTTATTGGGTATTGTTCTAACAAAAAAAAATTTATGGATGAATGTGTGGTTGGCATTTATTTTCCAACAAACTATCCACCAGGAGCCGGGATTTTTATAAATGGGAAAATTTATAAAGGGCGGGATGGTTTTGCCGGGGAGATTAAATATCTGCCCATAGGGATTAAGTGGAACGAGATTGGGCCTACGAATTTTCCCCTCCAAGAAACTTCACAGCGGATGATTCTTGCTATTACCAGTTTATACAATCCGTCAAAGGTTATTTTATACGGGGAAGCTTTTTCCAAAGGGATGGAGCAGGAAATTTTAAGATTGTGTGAACAATCAATAAACCAAGCCTTTTTACCTGAATTGATTATAAATAAAAACTTTAATGAAGATTTTGCCAGAGGAATCCGTCAGCTTGCATTGGAAAATTTGACGGAAAATGTAAAACCCATTAAAAAATAGAAAGCAGGTTGTTGTATGGAATATTGGTTAGACTTGCATATGCATTCGAATAACAGTAATGATGGTGAGTTTTCACCAGAACAGCTTATGGAGTCCTGTTCGGCTGCGAATTTAAAAACAGTAGCTGTTACAGATCATAATTCGGTTTCTGGTGTCAGATACGCTGAAGTGGCAGCAAATAAATTCGGTATGAAGTTGATCACTGGTATTGAATTAGATTGTACATATTTAGGCTGTAATTTGCATTTATTAGGGTACGGGATTGATAGTTCAGCAGAGATTTTTTCTAAAATTGAAACGACGGTTCATGCACAGGAAAAACAAGCTTCACGTCAATATATGAAACTCATAAAAGATTTGGGAATTGTATTTGATGAACAACAAGTTATGAAACTTGCTGTTCGTGGTGTTGTTACGGCTGAAATACTTGCAGAGGTTGCTTTAAGTGATAGAAGAAATGATGAAAATATATTGCTGCAGCCCTATCGGTCTGGTGGCAGTCGCAGTGATAATCCATATGTGAATTTTTATTGGGATTTTTGTGCACAGGGAAAGGCGGCACATGTACCGATGCAGTTCATGAAATTAGGTGAAGCAATTAAAATCATCCATGATACTGGTGGTGCAGCGGTACTGGCTCACCCGGGAGCTAATATCGGTGTGGACGAAAAACTAGCCGAAGGGATCATTGATGAGGGTATCGATGGCATCGAAGTGTATAGTAGTTATCATGATATAGAAACAGTAGAGTTTTATCGGAAAAAATGTAAAGAATATGACCTTTTGGCAACAATTGGCAGTGATTTTCATGGTGCGACAAAACCAGCTATTCATTTGGGGGAAATGGGAATGGAAAAAGAACCCGAAATCTTGTCTCGCCTACTTAGGCTGATCCATGATAGACAGGAACATAATAAAAAAAGTGATCTCTAGTCGATTATTTTATTACGACATAAAGGAAAAAATGGAGATTGAAAATATATATATATTGGAGATTATTATGGAAGAAATTATCGAGAATGTAAGACAACATAAGTGTGTGCCATCGAGTATCTGGCAGCAGCGAGCGACAAAAGCTTTGTTTTTTATTGCTGGGTTTGGTGTTGCCGCGTGGGCACCGCTCGTTCCTTTTATCAAAATCCGTTTTGGCTTGGCGGAAGATACACTCGGCTTGCTGCTTTTATGTATTGGTCTGGGGTCTGCGGTTACAATGCCTTTGGCTGGCCTTATGGCTTCACGTTTTGGCTGTAGAGTGGTTCTAGGCTTGGTGGGTATTTTGTATGCCTTGGTTTTATTTGCTATCAGTTTGATGACAAACCTGACAATGCTGATTGGAGCATTATTCATTTTTGGTGCAGCGATGGGAACTTTGGATGTTGTAGTTAATCTTCATGCTGTGCTTGTTGAGAAGGCTTCGGGTAAACGGTTGATGTCGGGAATGCATGGACTTTGGAGCGTCGGTGGTTTTATGGGGGCGGCTATTTTTAGTATGCTTATGTATATGGGGTTATCTCCGATCACGACGATCTTGAGTATTGTGATTATTATGTTTGTTGTATTAGGTATATTTGTGCCTCATTTGCTGCCTTATGGTGGTGATGGCCCCGCTTCGTCCTCACTTGCCTTTCCAAAAGGAATTGTGGCTGTCATCGGGATATTATGTTCTATTTCTTTTTTAGCAGAAGGTGCAGTTCTTGACTGGGGGGGCGTTTTCTTGACTTCGGTGCGTGATTTTGATTTATCGCTGTCTGGTTTTGCCTATGCAGCTTTTTCAGGGTCAATGTTAATTGTAAGGCTGGCTGGTGATAGAATTGTGCAGAAATTTGGCGAAAAATACATTGTGATTGGTGGCGGTGTTTTAGCCGGCTTTGGATTTTTACTGGCGATGCTGGCACCTGGGGCAATCTTGTCGCTGGCTGGATTTTTCTTTGTTGGTGCAGGGGCTGCAAATATCGTTCCGGTGTTTTATTCTTTGTTAGGCCGCCAAAAGGTGATGCCAATTCCAATCGCGGTTTCTGCGGTTACGACTATGGGATATTTGGGGATACTTATGGGGCCGGCTGTGATAGGTTTTGTCGCACAACGGACTAGTCTGACGGCTGCCTTTGGAATGCTTACCATTTTGTTCTTGTTTCAGGCCGTTGCTGCAAAATATGTTTTTCGAAAGGTGCTTTAATAAAAATTAAAGTGAATTTATGTTATCTTTTTCAGCGTTACGGTCATTAAAAATTAGAATATGAGAAATTTTCCTTAATGAGCAAACTGTTTAAAAATCTTAGGGCTTGATTATTTGATCAAGATATATTAGAATATGAAACATGCGAAGGAGCACCTGCATGCTCTTTTGTAATGTTATGATAAAATTGAATTAAATTGATCCTGTTGTTTATTTTGATGAATAGGGACTGGAGGGAAAAAGAGTTTACGGAAAAAGTGAAAACTTTAGCGCTAGCTCTTGCTTGTGAAGCAAGAGGACGAGGAAGAGGTTGTCGAATTATCAGCGGATGCCTCTCGGCTAAGCCATAGTCGAAAAAAGCCGATAAACCCGCAAGGTGACTTGTGGAACAATACGGTTTATAAATGGCAGGCAAACAGGATAAGATTGGCAAAGATGCTGAAAATGCAGCATCTTATTAAAATGTAAAAAATTACGAAAAATTATTGGAGGATATATATTATGTGTGGTATCGTTGGTTACGTAGGTACAAAACAGGCAGCGCCATTTCTTATCGAAGGTTTAACAAAATTAGAATATCGTGGGTATGATTCCGCAGGAATTGCTGTCTTTGATGGTGAAACAATTAATGTTGAAAAAACAGTGGGACGTTTAGCTGCGCTTAAAGAAAAACTTGAAGGACACGTACCGGTAGGCTGTGTAGGTATTGGTCATACAAGATGGGCAACGCATGGTCGTCCTTCGGATCGTAATTCACATCCGCATACGGATTGTTCTGGTGATTTTGTTGTGGTTCATAACGGGATTATCGAAAATTATATGTCGCTTAAAGAACAGCTTATTAAAAAAGGCCATGAATTTAAATCAGAAACAGATACAGAAGTCATTGCTCATTTATTGGAAGAATTGTATACTGGTGATTTTGAAGCTGCGGTGCGTGAAGTATTAAAACGTATTGACGGTTCATATTCTTTGGTATTTATGTCCAAAAATGATCCAGATAAATTAATTTGCACGAAAAAAGATAATCCATTGGTTATTGGTCTTGGCGATGGTGAAAATTTCATTGCATCCGATATCCCGGCTATTATTGCACGGACTCGCAAAACGTATATCATCAATGATGGTGAGGTTGCTGTAGTTAAAAAAGATTCAATCTGGATTACAAATCGTGAAGGTCAGCCAGTAACGAAAAAAATATTTGAAGTAAACTGGAATGCAGAAGCAGCTGAAAAAGGCGGTTATGAACATTTCATGCTCAAAGAAATCCATGAACAGCCAAAAGCAGTTCGTGAAACAATGTCAGCTCGTGTTGCGAAAGATCATAGTGCCATTATTATGGAGGAACTCAAATGGAATAAAGAATATTTAGATTCATTCCAGAAGATTTTTGTTGTAGCTTGTGGTACTGCTTATAATGCAGCGCTCGTTGGTAAATATTATATTGAAAAATTAGTACGAATTCCGGTTGAAGTCGATATTGCTTCGGAATTTAGATATCGTTCCCCAATCATCGATGATCGTACGTTAACAATCGTGGTTAGTCAATCTGGTGAAACAAGTGATACTTTAGCGGCCCTTAAAGAATCAAAACGTTTAGGCGCAAAAACATTGGCTATTACCAATGTAGTTGGTTCTTCAATCGCTCGTGAAGCGGATCAGGTTATCTATACCTGGGCAGGTCCGGAAATTGCTGTAGCATCAACTAAAGCATATACAACGCAGCTTATTACGATGTTCATGTTAGCAATGTATATGGCTGGCATCAAAGGTACTGTTACGCCAGAACGCACGAAAGAACTGCTTACGCAGCTTCATCAGATTCCAGCGCAGATCAGTGAAACATTAGAAGACGTAGAACCGATCAAGACATTTGCTAAAGAATATGGTTTTAATGAAGATGTGTTCTTCATTGGTCGTTCTTTAGATTATGCTGTAGCCTTGGAAGGCTCTTTGAAGTTAAAAGAAATTTCCTATATTCATGCGGAAGCATATGCAGCAGGGGAACTCAAACATGGTACGTTAGCGCTCATCATCGAAGGTGTTCCTGTTATTGCTTTGGCAACACAGAAAAATGTTTATGAAAAAACTTTGAGCAATATCAAAGAAGTAAAAGCTCGCGATGCTGTTGTAATTGGTATTGCTTCAGCTAATGATTCAGAACTGGAAAAATATGTCGATCATGTAATTAAAGTTCCGGAAACCGATGAACTTTTGATTCCGATCTTAACGGTAGTACCGCTTCAATTGCTTGCTTATTATGCTGCAATTACGCGTCAGTGTGATGTAGATAAGCCACGTAATCTTGCAAAATCAGTAACAGTTGAATAATTGAGTGCAGTGATTTTGTTATAAAAGCACATTTGTAAAAAGTTTGAAAACCACCTTTCGTAATACAATAATTATTATGAAAGGTGGTTTTTTTATGTTAAAAACGAAAAATATTAGTCAAGAAATTTTGTGATATTTAGCTCAAAAGGATGCATTTCAAACCCGATGAGCAGTGTCAATAGAGCATATAACAGCTTTATATGCTCTATTGAAAAGCAAAAATCATACGTTTTCTATAAATATAACAAATTTTATAATTTATTATATTTATAAAAAATGGTGAAAAAATATCTTATATTTAGAGTTTCATCCTAGATATAAAGAAATATTTTTATATTACGACGACTATAATTTATAAAAAATAATGAATTCATAGCAGTTTTGTTGAAAAATAAGAACGCAAAACTATGATCCTAAAGACTGCCAGACTGTCCAAATGTAAATTCGGACAGTCTGGCAGTCTTTATTTATATAAAACAGAATAATAAGGGGTATTGTGCTAAAAAAGCCTATAAATACTGATCAAACAGAGTTTATAACGGAATATTGAGAGAAATAATTTCAATATTACAACTTATTTCTCTGAAAAATATATATGAAAAATATGGGCGAATTGGGTAAAAATTTTAATTTTGTAATGATATCTATAAAAAATCATAAAAATTTTTTCTTCAAACTATAAAAAACGCAGGACCCGCAGGGGTTTGTCCATATAGATAATTGACTTGGACCAAGAAAAAAACTGGAAATTTATAACTAATAAAATTCTTTTTTTATTGACAATTTCATGATTTTAATGCTTTTATCTAAGACAAAAGTACTGAAAAATAACAAAAAAGGGACTATCATCCTGTATTGTAATAAAATGTCATCATTGCTATAATGTTATAAAATGTATGGTGTTCTTTGAGAATGATTTCACAAAGAATACTCGTTGAATAGAGAAAGGGGCGTTTTGTAATAAAAAGTTTAAAAAAGTATAACAATATATTTAAAGTATAATAACATATTTTTTTGCATTAGCATTTTGGATTAAGAGAAGAACGATGCGGATCAGAATAAAATCAGTATAGAAATGCTGAACCTTTTACGGACATTCGTTACCGATATTGGTTATCGATTCCATATTGAAATAGATTTGCAGCTTATAACGGTTTCGTAGAAATGTTTAGACCATTGACAACGGTAACAAATGATAAAGGACAGAGGAGTTTAACCGAAGGGTTGATTCAACTGGATCTATAGATTTAGTGGGTTGTTTTACTTCAAGAAATTGCCCATAAGACAGGTGCAGCAAGTTGCATTGTGAATACTACTGAAGACTTAAGGGAAGCTTTCAGTAGTATTTTTACTGTTGCATTTACATAATGCATTGTTCCTATGCCTATAATTATGTCTGTTGGTCAAGCACAGGAAATAAATCTAAAAATATTGAGTTGGAAAGGAATATCAGAATGGAAATAATTGAGCAAACCAATCGAACAATTTTGTTTGAAGAAATTAACCCAGAAAAACTTGATCTGCTTACCATGGTAGGGGATACCAAAGGGGTAGAAAGTTTAAGTGATGAAAAGATTAAAGAAATAAATGAGGCGTTGCTGGTAAAGAGTTTTGATGAGTTTCTGGATAAATTTTCTCCAGTAATTTACTCATTTTATAATGCAGCGAATCAAAAAGTACTATACACATTAAAAAAACCAGAAAATATTATGGATAATTGTATTACTGAAATTCCAATTAATAAGCAAAATGATTTTGTCAAAATGCTGATTACCTTAATTGATGCAAAAAGTGCGCAAGGGACAGCTAATGTGGACTTCAAATTTGAAAACCTGCTTGATATGATATCGCCGAAAAAAGTAATGGATGATATTCGGCAGTCCAGGAAAGAAATTCGTTATGTTTATAATCAATACGAAGCAATAGAAGAAGGCGATCCCCAAAAATTGGATGTTGGGGACAAGTTAAACTACATGTTTGAAGAGGCCAGTCAAAATTACAATAACATTATGGCTATGTTACCTTTAGCTATTGAAGATATCAAAACAAGGCTTCTGTTAGGTAATGGTGATCAAAAAGGTTCGAATGAACTTCTCCAAATTGGTGTGCTTAGTATGGGGGGGAATGGTGAATTAAAAATCATTGAAGCACCGAAGAGTGAGACTACGGCCCTGACTGTTCTTGATGACAAGGCAAATACTGGACTGATAAGTGCTTTCGAAGAAGATTATGAAGCTGTCAGTGACATATCATCCGGTTATGTAAAGAGTTTGGTAGTTAGAACTTTTTGTCCACTGCCATCAACGATGCAGAGTGAAGTTGATGTTTCAACCGAAGTACAAAACTATAATACATATCTTGAATTTTATAAAAATGCCAAAGATGATTTTGTTAAGACTGTAAAACCACTAGTGGAAAAAATTATTGGCGTCAAAATGTTTTTCGATCAATATGCCTTGAAAAACAAAGGTATGCAGCCTACTTTACTGGTGACAAATACCAAATTAGAAATGATTGTAAAAAGCAGTAATATTTCTCGTTTGGATACATTTCTAAACACAGTGAATGCCAAAAATGATTTTACAAACACGGTATGGTTTGGCATTGTGCCTGAAGTAAGTATGGAATTAGGTACCAAAGTAAAAATAAGCCGTGAACGGTTTAAAGGGAATGAACATAGCAGCCGCAATGACGCGAATACGATGGAGTCATTGGCTATCTTACTAAACGCTGTTAAAGAATATAAGATTCAAATCTTTTTCAGCTTTGAAGGTAAAGAGGAAACAACCTTTAGTCATATAGCAACTGCTGGTATAGACCGGTTTATTGACAAATGTTCTGCGTTAGTTCGTCAGGATTATAGTGAATACGCTATACCATGTATACCAAATTTCACTATTATTCCGAAAGATAAATCAGGCGTTATCCTTGATAACAAAATGACAATTAATGGAGTCGGTGCTGCTGAACTGTCCAAAGAGAAAGAAGATCTTATGAAACTTTGGATAGAAGGTGTTTATATTGGCAGTTCCTATATTGCCGCAGGTTTGGTCGCGTCATATCAATGTCCGTATTTTTTAAAGGAGTCATTTAAAAATACAAATAAAGACTATCCTGGTGTACGCTTTGACATAGAATCTGGCGACAATGCCTTGCGGACTACGACCACGATGGCGAAAGAAATATCTGGTTTCACCAATAATATCAAAAATGCGATTAATAGGAAAAATTTTGGTTTCATCTTTTCATCGGAAAATGCACAGGTACAGGGAAAAGATATAAAAAAAATCACTGTATATAAGGCTAGAAGTTTAGCGGGCGATGGTGATGAATTTGATTCGATCTACAAAACGACCGTTAGTACCTATATTGAAAGAATCTTGCGTTTTAGCAGCAATGATTTTAAACAAGATAATATTGTGTGGTTTTTTAGCAAAAACCCTAGCAGTCAAAAAAGCATTTGGTTATCTACCAAAAATTACATCAACTCCATCATCCAAGAGGGCGATGATATTAACTATGCCATTGATGATAAAAATGGACTATGTCAAATTGATATTACCTTTAATGGCAATGTGAAAAATCTGGAAGTTGCAATTACAAAAAATACTGCGGCTAGAGCGTAGGAATAACATTTCATTCAGCGATCTTTTTTTAGGCAAAACACAAGAAACCTTTGTCTAACATAGATAAATTAACGACTAAATAGGAGGAAAATTTTCATGGGATTTAAACTTAAGATTGAAGGCCAGGAAAACATCGAATTAGGGGTTAAAAGTATTGTAACAGTAAAATTTTTAACAGATACACCCGACGATTCTAACGCTCGCTCCACTGACCTGGGCACATCCATTATCGTTACTGGTAAAATACTGGCTGCAGTAGGTGGAGACGAAGCTGATGGAACAATGAAGATGGGTAACTGGTCATTGGTTCCAGCAGAAAAAGCGGATTGTTATAGAAAACTTACCATTGAGGTAATCGCTGCTGATCAAGTGGTGAGAAAGTTCTATTTTCCGAATGCTTTTGTGGTTGATTATACTGAAAACTTTGGTGATGAAGAAGGCACTGGTACTTTTTCTCTGCACATGAAGCAAAAGAAAGATAAACTTTCGGATGTTACAGTTGAAGGCGGTTATTCGGCATAAGGTTGGAGTGTGTTAACAAAACATGCCGCGGATCGTATAAAAATTATATAAATGGAGCTGATATCGATGGGATTTACATTGAAAATTGAAGGTTCAGAAACGATTGATCTGAAAAAAGAAAATATTAAAACAGTAAAATTTTTAACCGATATACCGGATGATTCTAACGCGCGTTCTGCGGATTTAGCGTCTAGTGTGACCATTACTGGTAAAATACTGGCAGCTGCTAATGGCGGTAGTGCTGACGATACGATGAAACTGGCTAAATGGTCACTTGTACCAGCGGAAAAAGCTGATTGTTACAGAAAAGCGACGATAGAAGTGGATGCCGCTGATCAGGTGGTAAGAAAGTTCTATTTCCCAAATGCTTTTGTGGTAGATTACACGGAATCATTTGGTGATACCGAAGGTACGGGTACATTTGAATTGGTGATCAAACAGAAAAAAGATAAATTGACTGATTTGACCATTCAAGGCGGCTATCAAGGATAATAGAAACAACCTAAAGGGGCATTGCCTCTTTAGGTTGTTCTCTTATGAAAAAAATTCTAGATATTTACAAAAGGGAATAGATCATGAACAACTTTTATGAAGTATTAGAAGTAGATTCTGGCGCCAGTGCTGAAGCAATTAAAAAAAACTATCGCCGCTTGTCGAAAAAATATCACCCTGATTTAAACCAGGGAAATAAAATTGCGGAAAAACGTTTTAAAGAAATTACCGAAGCCTATTCCGTACTTAGCAGTGTGGAGAAGCGATTAGAATATGACAAGAAAAATGCAACTTCTGCCGAAAAACAACAACATCGGACTGCAGAAAAAAAGCAAAAAATACAGCCAGATTCAATGGATGGATTTGATATAGGCAATGTTCGCATGCAGTTTGGAAATTTTTTTGGCTTTGATCCAAAAAATAAAACCAAAAGTGGGAATTTTGCTGGAGGGACTAAAAATCAATCTAAAAATCCATTAGATACATCTGATATTTTCGAAGATTTTTTTAAACCGAAAAAGAAATAATGGGGTTGATTTTTTGACACAGACAAAAGAAGAATGTTTGGCTAAGCTGCCTGACGAACAAGAAATACGCAAAAAACGTTTGCAACGGATCGATATAAGTATTGTTTTCTTAGTAGCAGTTATTTGCGGATTTATTTATGGGTATTATCCCAATCATGAATATGACTTAGAAAAATATGTTTTACTATGTATTTTTGGTGCTATTGGCATGTATTATGCTAGTCATTTAATAACACCAAAACATGAGAAGCTGCCACCTGCTGCTGTTGCCGAGGTTAAAAGTGATATCAGCGGTATTGTTATGCTCAATGAGAATGGTGTATATATGAAAGAATGGAATGTTCATGGGTTGGTAGCGTTAATCATTGGAAAAAACACCAAAAACAAAGAGGTTGAAATAGATTTGAGTGATAGTGCGTATGATGCCTTAATTCATGACGAGCACGCTCTAATGAATTTTGCCGGTGGCAACTGGTACATAGAAGGATTGCATATGCCAAGTAGTGTCAGTATTAAAAAAAGTACGGATGGGATGCGCTATCGGCTTTCGGACAATAGGCCTTGTAAGTTAGATCCAGGTGATATTGTATATATAGCTCATACGCGGCTATTGATAAAGTAGGAAGAAGGGAAAAAAATGAGCCTTACTAGATGTGAAAATGGACATATGTTTAGTTCCAGACGTTATGGGACAGTTTGTCCTTATTGTAATTTAGAGACTGCTACCAGAGCAAAACCGGAGATTGCTCCACAAGAGGCTGAATTAGAGGAAGACTTGTATTATGAAGAAATTGAACCGGTCTGTGGTTGGTTAGTGTGTATTGAAGGGGTACAGCGGGGCTTGGATTATAAAATCCGTACTGGTAAAAACTTTATTGGTCGTGCGGATGATATGGATATTCAAATATTACGCGATAATACAATTTCCCGGCGAAATCATGCCATTATTGTATATGATCCTAAAAACCGCAATACAGTGCTGCTCCCGGGGGAATCTTCCGGTATTGCCTATCTCAATGGCGACGCAGTATATATTCCACAAGAATTGGGAGCTTATGACATTATTGAATTAGGAAAAAGTAAATTTTTATTTATTCCTTTTTGCGGTGATAATTTTGAATGGAAAGATAATGATGAAAATTAAATGATGGAGTGGAACATGATATACATCACATATATATTGGCCGTTGCTTGTCCTTTGCTTGTGTTTGGTTTGATGATTTACCGCTATCGTTTATCGATTGAACTGTTGCCGGAGAAAGCTCCAGTAATAGAAATAGGCGAAGAAAATGCGATTGGCAGTATAGAAGTACAAGAAGATGCTGGTGGGGCAGCGCAAAAAGATTGGGGCCTTTTGACCGTATTGGCTGATGGGATCGGCAAGGGACAAGCCGGAAGGAATGCTGCGCTTGTCACGGTACGGACATTCTTACAGTTATTTAGTAGTGAGGATGTTACCGGAAATACTTCATATTTTTTTACCCAAGCTTTTAATCAGAGTAATCGGGAAATACTGGAACGTTTACAAGGCTCTAAAGGTGGAGCCGGTGCCGCTGCAGCTTTGATTAGTAAAGGTTATCTTTACTATGCTTCTGTAGGCGATGTGAAAATTTCCTTACTGCGCGAGCAAGAATTGGTTCCTGTCAATGATGGACATACCATGAAAACAGCTGCTCTGCGGGGATATAACAATGGGGTATTAGATAGAGAACAGGCTCTGGCCATTAGTAAAACAGATCGTCAAGCAAACTATATAGGTCGTGATGGCTTTAAGAATATTGAAATAGGCCGCGAGGCGATTATGCTTATTCCAGGCGATATCGTTGTATTGATGACAGATGGTTTTCATAAATGCATTTCTTGTTTGGAGATGGAAACGATCTTAAATCAACCATTATTGCCACAACAGATAGCGGAGCAGCTGATTGAGGCTTTCAACAAAAATCCAATGCAAAATAAAGATAATGCTAGCCTGTTTGTACTACGGTATAACGGAGAATAAAAAAACAATACCGGGAGGATTGCAAACTATGAGAAAAATCAATGCAAAATTTAATACAGCATTTATTTCAGAAGCAGGCAGTTTACTACAGAATAAAGACTATTTTGCTTTTGTAGAAATGGATGATTTTGCCTGTTATGTTATTGCTGATGGAATTGAGGATGATATTGAACTGGAAAGTGCTAAAATCGCTGTGGCCAGTATCATTCGTCAATTTAGTGAAAAACCAGCCATTGGGCAACGCTCAATTAAGAATTGGCTAAAGACGGCCAACAAGGAACTCTTGGCTCTTAGTCGAACGAAGCGGCTCAAGGCTTCTGTAACAGTGGTGGTCACTGACTACGTTAGTATGGTGTATGGTATGGCCGGAAATACCAGATTAATGCTGTTTAGAGAAGGCACGTTAATTCATCAGACGTCAGATCATTCTTTGAGTAATAATCTGATGGAAAGAGGCGTCATATCAAAAGATAAAGTTGCCAGCCATTTAGAACGGCATAATTTATATTGCTATCTAGGGCAGCCATATGATTTTAAACCTGAAACTTCTTCACGGATTAAACTGGTCGAAGGAGATATTATTACACTGTTTACGCGTGGCATTTGGGAAAATGTAGATGATGGTGAAATAACGGATGCTGTTAGCGATGCTAGAGAGCCACAGGAAGTATTAAACAATGTCGAAGATCTGCTCTTGTCAAAACAACCTGCTAATTTGGATAACTACACATTGGCTAGTATTTTTATTGATAAACTATATCAGGATCCAGGCAGACGCAAGATATTAATCAAAAGAATATTGGCTGTGGCAATTCCCGTGCTGCTCATTATCATCGGTCTGTTAATTTTCTCTCATATTACCCAGGCCCAAAGGCAGGAGCAAGTTGATATCATGAGTGGGCATCTAAAACAGGCGCAAATGTTGAGTGAACAAGATAATTTTGTTAAAGCTGCTGACGAATATAAAGAAGCGTTGGATATCGCTCAGAGATTAAAGCTCAAGAATGAACAAAGACAAGTGGAAAGTTATTATAAAACATCTACTATAATTGTTGATGCGGATACGGCTATGCATCAAAAAGAGTTTACCAAAGCAATGGAAAAATATAATGATGCAATGGCTTCTTCTTATCTTTCTGATAATTTGGGAGCCGATTATATATCCAAACAGCAACATGCACTTATCGATTATATGAGAGTGTCAGAACTTATACAAAGTGGCGATGAAAGTTTGGAGAAAAAAGATTTAATCAAGGCTCGTATTGCTTATACGGAAGCCAAAGTTCTTGCTACGAGAATATATTTTGAAGAAGGCCGTAAAGAGGCTGCTGAAAAATTGGCCAAATTAAATGATCAAATGAAAGAAGACGGTAATCAAGCCAAAGAAAAAGAAGCTGCTGTTTATGTACAACAAGGCGATGCTATGGCTCGAAAAGGCGACTTTGAAGGGGCCGTTTCGATGCTGTCTATTGCTTCAGGCATGTATGACCAAGTTGGCAAAACGGATAAATCCACAGCCATTCAACAGAAGATTGATAGTATTGAAGATAAAATGACGGCTGGGGAAAAAGCAGCTTTAAATGAAAAAATAGCTCAGCAAGCTGAGCAATATGAAGCAGAAGGTGATCAGGCACTAGCGAATGGTGACTATAGTAATGCGCAGGATCAATATTCATATGCCCGTACACTCTATAAACAAAGTGGGAACAAGGATAGTGCGTTATTAGTACAGTCTAAAATTGCTAATTTAAATAGCAAACAGCAAGATGCCTCAAAATCTGACCTACAGAGCAGAGCCCATGACATGGAAAAAGATGGAGATTTAAAAGTAGCTCAAAACCAATTTGATGATGCTAGAATTTCCTATGCGGATGCTCTGGCAACCTATAGTGCAGGTGGGTTATCGAATAACGTTACAACGGTTCAAAGCAAAATTGATTTGCTTGATCAAAAAAATACAGCCTATGAAGCACAAAAAAGTAAGGCTGTTGCCTATGTTGCTGACGCAGATGCGAAAACGCAAGCCGGCGACTTTAAAAATGCTAAATATCTATACTTACTAGCCCATGATATCTATGAAACCCTTCACTTGAAGGAAGAGAAACAGCAAGTGAATGAAAAAATAAAAGCATTAAACAGACTTTCTAAATGAGCAGTATAACCAAGATGAGAGGGGAAGCACCGTGAAAAATCAAATCGCTGCAAAATTAAATGGTATAAGTAATCTGGAGGACAGACTGATTTTAAAGAATGTCCTAAATGAGGTGTTTTTGCAAATGTATGAACACAGTGAGACGATGTATCGGCAGTTAGAAGATCGAGTATTTGCCGAAATGGAGGAATCTCCTCATTGCTATGATGTTTATACCACGGCAGTTTTGCGGCGAAATATTGATCCGGTTCATTCTTTTCTTAGACCTATGCGGACGGAAGACTTGACGGAAAAACAGTACGATATGGAACGTATCGCAGAAACAGCGCTGAGCATGAAACCATTTCCGCTGATGAAAGTCTTTTTTAGCTGCGATTACCGGAAATTGAAACAGCTGCTTACCGGCAGTCCAGTTTTTCATGGTGCAATCATTACCAACGAAGGCAGCCTGGAAGCGACCTTTACGATTCGGCAGGATACCAGCTATTTAGAACAAGTGGAAAAACTGTATCAAGATTTTATAAACAATAATGTACCCTGGAAAACCATTAACCACCCTTATATATTCCGTTTTGCTGAAGTCATATTGCAAAAATGTGAACGGCAGCCGGATAAAGACGAGAGTATTAAAGAGATTAAAGTAGACTTTGGTGACTTTGGACAATATGTTCATTACGATGTTCTACCACTATGGAATGTTGAAACCCTGCAACTTAAAGCGAACGGCTTTCCTATGCCTTGCCAAGATAAAATTAATTTTGAACATACCATAAACTTGGATGGCACTGGAGTGGAAGATGGCTATCTAACCGTGTTTCAAGACCTTATTCGCTACAGCCGCCGTACAAGGACAGCTTTAAATATTACGGCTTCGGCTGCCAGTAAGGAAACTTGGTCGGTTGTGCGGATTATCAGGCCAACACAGGGGGAAAACGAAAAGCAGGATTACTCCTTAGTATCGAATGCCAAACGTCAGGAGTTTACTGATATTTTGTCGCAAAGAAGTTTGCGAGTCATTCGTACAGAAGCAGAAATTAGACGGTTGATCGCTTCTTTTGTCGCTGCAAAGAACTTGCAACTTTCTCGTATCGAGATTGTTTCGCGTAAAGCAAAAGAGGCAGACATCGGCGAAAGTTATGAAATGAATTTTTTCATTACGGATGAAATTCGTCGCTCCGACTATCAAAGTAAACTTATGTTATATTTTACTACGACGGATGCCGAAAATTTCTTGAACTGCGATCTTATGAGTTTTGTTGTATCAGAAGTTCAGTGGCATTATCCTGATTATAAATGTGAGGGCGTCTTGTTATGAACTACATCTGGGATACGGCTATAAAAGCCGTCCGCCAGGGAATAAAACGTGAAGACATCACCTTTTCCTTCGGCAGCAGCTATAGTCCATATATGGAATTAGCATTTGATAATCTTAATACGACACAGCTAACAGCACCATTAAGGGTCGAAATGAACCCTTATTATCGGTTCTGTGATATTTTTCAAAAATTTCTAGATATAAATTTTATTGGTCATGAGGAACTGAGGGCAGTCTTATTTGATTTGATTATTCACCATTTACTATTTCTTGACTGTCAGCAGGGCCTCAATAAACGTGAATACTATGGCAATTTTATCCGTAATGATATAGAAAACGGTGTGTTTGGTCAAGAAATCAAGGAAAGCATACCCGCCTTTACTATAGATGAGTTTGAGTTGATCATTGATAATATTCTTACCTTGTATTCAACCCAAGCTTCCATTCAACTGTTTAAACAAGTCGTGTGCAGCATATTTACGGACAGCATCATCTATTATCGAAGTGAAGATACTCCGGAAATGCTGATTTACCTAGGAACAGACGAGACGCAAATAAGCTGGCAAAAGATCAGCACGCTGCTGGCATTATTTTTACCATTAGGGTTTAAGTATCGTATGTACTGGCGAGATCATTTTGGACTCATCGGTTATGAATCAACCATGAGTGTTAACCATATTGTTATCTATTAACCAAGAGTAAGGGAGAAGACCATGGCAAGCTATACCTATAAACTATATAAAAACAACGAAAAAGTATCAAAACCTCTGCCTAACAAGCAATATATACGCAGGGAACTGGAACTGATGACCACGCATCAGCTCCGAGAAATTTGTATCAAAGAGAAACTGGTAGAAAGCATGCTGGGAACCTTGGATCGCTATGAATTAATTGAACTTATCATGCGCTATCGGGGTGCCACCGAAAATATGTTGATTACAGAATACCTGCTCACTGGACAAGAACGACTAGAAAAAATTACGAAGCATATTGATATTTTTCTAGAAAACAACAAGTCCATCCAAAATCCTTCCAGAATTGTGATATATGAAGGTTTAGATACTGACAAATACGATCGCTATGTTGTTCATGCCCCCAGCATATTGGAAGAATCCAATGTTCTCTTGGTCAGTGGTGATAAAGAATTGTGTGCTATTTTTAATCTAATCGCCGACAAAAATAAACCAGGTCGATTTTACTTAGTCCGTAATGGCAAGCTGCCAGCCAAAGAATCACAACACAAAAATTATAGCCTGCTGTATTTTGCGAAGCGAGAATCGGAAATCCTGTATAACATCTATAATGATGAAAACATGCTTCTGCCGCAAAGTATGAAATGCTACAAGCTGCCGCTTCTAAATTTTGAAATTAAGCAGCCGATCGAAACCGCGCAGCCTTTAGCTATTGATTTTGGTACAACCAATACCACGGCCGGTCTATACATTGATAGAGAACTATACAGTCTTATTGACAAAGGCGGTGCGGAAGAAAACCTCCTAAAGTCGGAAGACATAAATCTGGTAGAAGTGTTCTGCGATACGGATGATGGTGAAATACTGACCCCACTTATTCCTTCCGTGGTAGGAATATGGAATATCAAGGATACGGCTGAAGATGATATAGACTATGTGTTTGGGTATGAAGCTATTAAGCTGGCTAGAGCCAATTATATCCATGAAGGGTTTTGTGTATTTTTTGATATAAAACGCTGGATTCGTGATTTTGAACGCCAAGAGGAAATCACGGACCGTAAAGGTCGACGCATATTTAAAAAACGTAAAGAAATCATCAAAGTATTTTTGGAATATGTTATTAGGATTGCCGAACAACGGTTTAAATGCAAATTCACAACATTACATCTCTCCTCGCCGGTGAAAGAAAAACAACGCTTTTTGGATCTTTTCGGAGAAATCCTGTCCGCTTGGAATCTGGAAACGGAAAATATGCTGGATGAAGGCGCGGCGGTACTATTTAATACAATTTCTGGTTTTTTAGAAAAGAATACGGGTCGGCACATTGATAAAGAGGAGCATCAAGCCTTGGTTATTGACTGTGGCGGCGGCACGACGGATCTGTCTTCCTGCGTATTTAGCATCGAAAGCCGTCGCGTATCCTATAAAATCGATATTGAAACTACCTATGAAAATGGCGATACTGACTTTGGTGGCAACAATCTGACCTTTCGGATTATGCAGCTCATCAAAGTGATGTTCATGGAAAAACTGACTGGTACGGGAGCCAAAGCACAGGATATCCTAGCTGCCTTTGACAGTGACACCTATCGTGAGGTGGATCAGGCTGGTATCAGCGTTGTATATAAAATGTTGGACAATGCGTATGAAGAAGCCGAAATCTTTATTCCGACTCGCTTCAAAAACTATGAAAGCGGCAGTCCCCAAGAATATTTCAAAGTGAAAAACAATTTCTATTTCCTCTTTCAATTGGCCGACGACATTAAAACAGAAATGTTTGCTCGACATCGTTATCAGCGTATTGTTATCGACAGCGAAGAACAACAGCAGCTGAGAAGTGGTGAAAAACTCATCTATCCGGGTCGTTGGCGCATGTCCACGCAAGAAAGAGGCGAGCTAAAGACCATTCGTGATACACCGCTTATTAGCTTCACCCGTTATGATGTGGGTCTGCTCTTAAAAGCCGATATCTATGAAATTGTGCGCAAGTTTATTGAAGAACCCTATGAAACAGGACAACTCATGGACTATAGTGTGATAAAACTAACCGGTCAATCTTGTAAAATCAGCTTATTTCAAGATGCCCTCAAAGAATTTATCCCGGGTCGTGTCATTGAATTTGGCGGACGTGAAGGTACGGATGGACCGGAACTCAAACTATCCTGTCTACGAGGAGCTATCAAATATCTAAAAGCAAAAAAAGGCGGTTATGCGGAAGTCACTATGCGGCACAGACCGGCCGTTCTGCCTTATATTATTACCGCGGAAACTCACATCGGTGAAGAAAAAGTATTGGTTGCTAGAGACGGTGATCAAACTCTAAGCGGAAACATTTCCCGCTTTGCGGAAGGTGTGGCTTTAAAACTGCATCTGAAAAATCTCAGAGGCGAAGAGCGCTATACTTACGTCTATGAAAATCGTCGAGAAGATTTTTGTCCGGTAACCTATGAAGATATCCAGGCAAAATACAGCGACAACATTATTCAGGACGAAACAGATAACATTATTGAAAACGAAATCAAATATTTTGTTTGGTATAAAGAAAGTCAATGGGGGTTTGAAGTAGTGCCCGTATTACGACAAGGCGGCAGTCTATATCTAGGCCGCAGTGAAGTGTTTACATTTGAAAATGATTTATGGGAAAATAACTTCTTTGATGGATTGAAATAAAAAAATAATAACGTGTTTCAAACAACACGCCACTATATTTTAATGAGGCTGGTCTAATATACTCCGATGCTAGGTGAAATGGCATCAGGGCGTTTGGAACCAGCCTCTGCTAGGAAGTGTAACATTGTTTATAGATAAATACCCAAAATTCACAGCCGGGCGGGTGCTAAAACACGATATGCTCAATCTGCTGCGGGACTATCCGCGCAATTATGTTGACGTAATATATCGTGGTCACTCCGACGGACTGCTGGCTGGCTGCCAGATGGTAATAAACAGCGATACGATCACCATCGAGCCTGGTATGGTTCGCTATCGGGGCAAAATATATATGATGAATGAGAGTGTCAATATACCCTATACGGCCACGGGGCAGGATGCTATTTTAAAAATTTACTTTAAAAAAGAAAAAACAGATGGAGACTATGTCATTGGGCAGGGGGATATTATGCTGGTGCCGGGAACCCAATTGGCTGAAAACGAAATAGAACTCTGCCGATTCAAACTAAAAACAGGAGCCAGACTACGGGGCGACTATCAAAACTTTGCCGATTTGGCTACGGAATACGACACCATCAATACCATTAATGTGCTTTATGCCGCACCGTATGAACCAACCTTATCACCCCATATCACTCGCTACTTTGCCCAAGAAGCATTAGAAAATAAACTCATGCAGCCTTTTGACTATGCCTTTGTCAGCCAGTGCGCTGGCGGTGAACCCGTAGCGCGCATGCTCATTACCGCCTACACCGCAGCCAGATTAGGTCTCGTGACAAACGACAGCTCTCATCAGGACATGTTTCGTCACCTGACCAATATCCTAAGCGATATTCGGCAGGGCAAAAATATGGCCACTGCCCCAAGAAGAAGCAGCGGCCGCAAGGTACTGGTTGATTAAGTTAAAAAATATGAAATAGCCATATATAGAAGAAAATCAGATCAAGATATCTATATAAGCCCAAGCAACCGATGAATTTTGGTAAACGTATGCAAAGGAGCATGAAAAGGTTATGACTGAATACGCAGATGAACAAATCCGTTATGTAATCAATCAGGTGGAAGAACAGGAGAAAATCCAAAGTCAAAATATCTATGAGGGAATCACGGTCATGGACAAATATTATGAATTTAAAGAGCTGGATTTTTTCGACGATACATTGAAAATCCAAATTCCCACTAATTTTATTGACATGCCAGATGAATTTGCCAGATTAAAATACCCTTCCAGTGATCGTCCGCAGATTATCAAAACGGACGATATGGGCAGTATTAACATTACGATGAACCTTATTTCCCAGACCATAAAGGATCAAGAAATTCCAGCAGTGAAGGAAGCGATGAAGGATCTTCTTAAACGATTAAACCCTTCCTATTTATTTCTCGAAGAAGGTGTGGAAACGATAGAGGAAAAACCCGTGGGCTTTTTTGAATTTAAAAGCCCTACCTTGGGTGATGCATTGTTTAACATTATGTTTTTTATAGAACTCAATCATAATGTAATGATGGGGGTCTTTAACTGTCCATATAGTCAACATAGGGCATGGCGACCAATCGCCCGCCAAATCATGCAATCTATGCGAATAAGCCCTAAAACCTCAGAAACAGTTGCTGAAAATCCAGACACTAGGAGGGGCAAATAATGACTGATGATAACGAAAAAACAAAAATAGCCTTGCCTAGCGAAGGCAAAGCCATCAACTGGCATCGATTAATCTTTACCCCTTATGAATTTAAAAATATTTTGAAGATGAAAATCACGCAGGGCATCAACGAACATGCACACCTCTTTATCAGCGGTACACTGACCGATATAGCTGACAAAGAAAACAAAGACTATGTTCAAAACACGAATCAAAATACACCAGTAGCCTTAAAATACCTCGATGCAGCAGGCAATGAAAAATGCCTCTTTCAAGGTGTCGTGACCAATATAAAACAACGAACCGTAGCCGGGTTCAAGCACTTAGATATAGAAGCCATCAGCTACAGCTATCTGCTTGACGTTAAAAAAATCAGTCGTTCCTTTCAACGAGAAGGGGAACCTTACAGCTATATCTTTGAACGAATCAACTCCTTTGCCCGTGAATACATACCAAACTTAAAGGACGATGTGGTTACTGCCGAAGATAACCAAGATAAACAAACCACCGAACGCCTTATCATCCAATATCAAGAAACGGATTGGCTGTTCTTGAAAAGACTTGCCTCGCACTTCAACATTGGGTTGACGCCAGATATAACCTTTGATAGCCCAAAAGTTTATTTCGGATTACCGCCAGATCCCCAAGAAGACGAAGCAGGTCCGGCATTTAATGTATCAGACTATCAAATTTATCGAAATACGGCAGCCTTTGCCACCTCTAACAGTAACTATCGTACAAACAGCGGCGTAGCTTTTAGCGAAAACGACTTTACCTACTGTGAAGCCGAATCCTTGGATCTTCTACAGCTCGGACAAAAAGTAACCTTTTTAGGACTGACCTGGTACGTTAAAGACATCCAGACGATCATGGAAAAAGGTGCGGTAAACAATACATATACCCTTGCAACCAAGCAAGGCCTCATGCAAGATGACCTATATAATAAAAAACTGGCGGGAATATCCCTGCATGGCATCGTAAAAGAAGTTACCAAAGACCAGGTAAAAGTCCATCTCACCGAGATTGACGATACCTGGGATGATGGTGCAACTTGGTTTTACCCATATACTACAATCTACTCATCCCCTGATGGCAGCGGCTGGTACTGCATGCCGGAGATTGGCGACAATGTCCGGGTTTATTTTTCCAATAGCAAAGAAGCAGAAGCCGTGGCCGCTAGCTCTGTCAACCTCACCCCTTCCAAACGAGGCGAAAGACAAGACCCCAACAGCAAAATCCTCAGTACCGTGTATGGTAAACAAGTCCTCCTCACGCCCGGTGGCATTCAGGTGATTGCCAATGGCAATCTTCTCATGACCCTGACAGACGAAGGCGGTGTGAGTATCAAAAGCGATAAAAAAATCACGCTGGAAGCAGAAGAAGATATAGAAATTACCAGTAAAACCAGCAAAGTGCTCGTTACCGGTCAAAATGAAATCAGCCTTAGTCAAGGCAGCAGCGAAATCAACATTCAAAATGATATTAATATCAAAGGGAATAAGGTCAAAATACAGCCATGATCCAAGAAAAAATGGTACAGGAATTTATAAAAAAACAAACCGAAGGCTGGTTGGAAGAAGATATACCGCTGATGCAGCGGGAATTTTCCGTAAAACACGGTGAAATAACGGAAAGTTTATCAGCTGTTATCAGCTCACTATGCCGTCAGGCCAGCCAGCAACAAGAGAATGGCAGAAAAGGTTCTGCTGCCTATCTTTGCCTAACATTCCTCAGAACCAATATTCTTGATGATCGCTGGCAATACCGTCTGGATATCTATGATGAAAAATTCTATTTAGACCGGACCGAATGTACAAGTTGCTGGGAGATCGACTTTGTCTGGGATTACTTAAAAGCTAGGCTGGATCAATTGATTAAGGTGGTCAGCTCTTCCAGTATGTATGCGAATAAAGTTCACCCGCAGCATCTAGAACAGGTCAAATTAGACATGGCGCAGCAATATCATCAGATCGCGATGTTCTGTACTAAGTTAGTGATTGAAGAAGCTATTAAGACACCAGAATACACCAACTTACGCAAAGTTCCAACTTTTAAAATCTTAATGGGTGAATATATGGATAAAAGTATACTGTTATATGAAGAACAATCAGAGATTAAAGCTATGTAAAATTTAGGCCGACTGCTTAAAAATAAAAAGTATAAGTGAAAAGGAACAAATACCATGGAGTATTTTCGTATAAAACAAAAACCAGAATACTTTGATGCGCTAGTAATTCCTAACGTAATAAAACAAATTGACTGGCGGTATATTAACCCTGAAGAGGCTCAAAGAATTGCTGAAATAACCATATTTCAGTTAGCTGGCAAGGATACCCCAGAGTTTATAGACCTATTAGACAGGCAATTGTTTTTGGTATCTAGCTTACTCAAAGAAACCTTTACTTTGTATGCCCCAACACTGAATTATAAAACAGTGATCGTGTTTAATTCAGCACAAAAATTGCAGCAAACCTATCATTTGCCAATTTTTGCACCAATAGACTGCCTGTCCGAGAAGAGTATATTGACGCCAGATAAAAGAGGTGTCAAACAACTGGTGCTCAAACAAGCTGCGATAGGACGTAATGCTATTTTTAAAGTTCAGCATAAATTTGAGAACATTATTATAGTTCGCCTCGATGCGGCTGAAAGCATTTTGAGACGGAATATGCGGGGTATAAAAATGTACCGTGTAGACTTAGATGAATAGAAAGAGAGGACAAAATGGATACAAAATATGTGGTCCGAGGTGCAACGGTTAAATGCAATAAAGGTAGGGATACTAGTAGACTCAACCTGCCAAAAAGTCATGGATTCTATGTCAATGAAAAAGCGGTATTAAACGATCATGATCGTGTTGAGAACAGTAATGTTATGCCCTTTGGTCACTGCAGCATTGCTGATAGGTGTAACCTTTTTTTAGCTCCCAAGTGGGAAAAGGCAAAAGAAACTACCTTAGTAAAAGGCAGACCCGCATTATTAGCGACATCAACATTAAGCTGTGCCGTGGGTGGTGTCATAACAATCGTAGATGATGGGCAGCAAAGTTAATGCCTTTTCAAGTTAAATATTGAAAAAAGTGGTGATGAACATAAATGTCAGCCATAACCTATGACAAAATAAAAATTACCAGTCCATGGACTATCCAGACAATCTATGAACTTTCCATAAAGAAAACACTAAATAATCATGCTGAATTACGTCTGACTGCACTGATAAATGAAAGTGACGCCAGTAAGTTAGGTCTGCAAGAAACAACCGAAGACCAGATAAAAGTCTATACCGATGATGGTGAAACTAAAAGCTGGCTATTTAAAGGACGGCTTAAAAACGTAAAGGTCAGCGTCAGAACGGGACTGTATACGATAACAGCCTTTTTCCTCTCCGAAACCTCCGTTTTTGACAGTGAACAAAAAAACCGCTCTTTTCAAGATACCAGCCTTACATATAATGATATAGCAGCTAAAATTATGGAAGACTACCCAGAAAAAAGCTTTGAACTGACAGCCGATCCAGTAACTATTGACGGTCCCCTTATTCAATACCAAGAAACCGACTGGCAGTTTATCAAACGATTAGCCTCCTATCAGGAAACGGTCATCGTGCCGGATGTTACCATGGACAATCAAATCTTTGCCTATGGCTATCCAAAAGTTTATGGAGAGAAGACACTGCCGGACGATATTGCCTACAGTAGCGGGAAAGACATTAAAGCCTATTATACCGATTACGACTATAATCCCAATCTTGTTGAAAATGAATATACTTATTTCGAAGTCGAAAGCTATGATGAACTCACCTTTGGCGATAAAGTTACCTTTCATAACTACGAAATGTATGTCGGTGAAGTGACGATTGAACTCAAAAAAGGGCTATTGGTTTATAATGCAACCCTAGTAAGACAGGAAACAATTCGGCAAAATCCAATCTACAACGAAAAAATACAAGGCAACAGCATAGAAGGCACCGTACTCGCTGTGCAAAATCAAGAAATAAAGTTGCATCTAAATATTGACCAAGAACAAGATGAAGCTACAGCCTACTGGTATCCATTTGTACCACCAACCACAGATATGCTGTACCTTATGCCGCAAATCGGTACAAATGCAAGTCTCTACATACCAGGGCTAATGGAACAAAACGCCATCATTACTGGCTGTGTAAGAACCAATGGTGCAGAATGTGAACAGACCAGTGATCCGAGTACCCGTTACCTTGCCACGGAATATGGGCAAGAAATGAAACTCGCACCAGACGGTATTTACTTTACCGCAGGACGCAATGACCTAGTACTCACCTTCGATGACGAAGAAGGTGTAACTATCTCCAGTCACAAAGGAATCGTGCTCGAAGCGAAAGAAGTAATCATTATCGATTCCAAGACAAAGGTCGTATTTAGCTCGCCGAATCAAATAAAAATGGTCACACCAACGGGTGGATTTTCTATGGAAAATGAAATACATTTTGCGAGTATGAAGACTATTATTGAATGTGCGGATGAAACGGAGTTTCCGTTAGTTGAAGAAAATTTCAATTTTTTAAATACTTTCACAACTAACAGTGATATGGTAAAGGCGTTAGATGGTAGTGTGCCAATCATAATAGGCTTTACTCCGGATGTTTTTGGGGTGACTTTTGGGGCTGGAACAGCATATAGTGGAAATACTGTTTTCAAGTATTCAAAGGCTTATATAACAGAAGGGTTCAATGTCGCGAAAAAAGGTGATTATGCAATTGTTAAAGGTGCTCGTAAATCCACGGCATTAGGGGAGGGCATAAGCGGAACAAGATATGCTTATAGTAACGCTGCTAAATATCCGGAAGTATTTAAATTTGTTAAAATGAATACTGCTGTAACAGATGCCTTGAATTTTAAAAGTGTGGGGAGTAGGCTTGGCTATGGTGCAGTGGCATATGACACTATTAATGATATGAGGGAAAATATAAAGGCTGGTAAAGGGGCAGGAAAAGTTGCCAGTGATGCTGCAGTGGATGTTACTTTTGGGGTAGGCGGAATAACAGCTACAGCAGTTGCAGGTGCTGCTATAGGTTCAGCTGTTCCTGTCGTAGGAACAGCTGCAGGTGCTGCAGCTGGGTTAGTAGCTGGGTGGGTATATAGTGTTGCAACAGAAGGTGTTACGATTAACGGAAAAACAATAAAAGGCTGGACTAAAGATTCACTTTGTCCTTAATAATAAGGTCTGCAGCTAGAGGGGGAGATGGCATGGTTCAAGAATACAGTTTTGAAAAGATAAAAGATTATTTATATCCAGACCATCCTACAATGATAACAGGTAATTTGTTGGGACTGCTATTAATGCTTGATATTATAGGGTTACCTACGGTCTTGTTTGGAAATCCTAGCATTATAATCAAGATGATGCTTATTCCCATTATTTTTATTAATATCTGGGCTGCTGTTATAAGATTGAATGTGGAAAAATATCAAGTAGTATATACTTTATTTCAAGGTATATACTTTTTGATTCTCTCGATACTTTGCATAATGGCTGGCTATAGATTTTTTAGATTATATCATCAGGAATATGGATTATTATATATTTTTGTAACGATAACATTACAGATATTATTCTTGCTGATGTGTTTTAAATATCAGCGGAATGCTTTGAAAGAGGGAAGGTATTCTTCCAAATACAAGAAAAAGAAGAAGAGCAAAACGAATCTATTTTGGCGTGTGATTGGAGTTTTAGGACTTTTAGGAGGAGGGGGGGACTCGTGCTTGGTAAGATTTTTATTGTAAATTTCAAGGGGGATCAAAGCTCAATAACATTAGGTCTTGCTATCGCACTTGTGGTTTTGGGATATCTAATGTCATTAGGTATTAATTGTATTCACAAATATTATTTAATGAAACAATATAGACCAGAATTATTTCACAAATAGATGTGCTAATAAGAGAATAACGAACTGAAAAGGTTTGGGACAATTTTTTTATTACTTAATAAAAGAAAATAGAGATATTTAGTCCCTTGGTAGATGCTGGGGAGCAAGGCTAAGAACTTTAAAGTTAAGTATAAAAAAGTGGTGATGAACATACGAAGAGCAGTGTTAAAATGACAGATGCTTGGCAAAAGAGTGGACTCAAAAACTTACGATATCGTGGAATTTTTATAAGGCGACTGAATAAATAATATTCTTTGAGTCGCCTGTTTTTGCGTTATGGAAAATGTAAATTTTTAGAAGGATATGACAAAAAATAAACGGTCCCCTTGTCTCCCTAAAATCGTAATCTGAGTCTTGTTGAAAATGAATCTACTTGTTTCGAAGTCGAAAGCCATAACTGTGAAAGGTATGTTGCTGAAATTGTATAAGTTTTTTTATATGTAGAACAGATCAAAAGAAAATCAAAAGGTAAGATATTATGCTAATAAAAAGATGGACTTATGGTTTTTGGTGAGAAAAATGAAAAATAAGTTATTAGATTTTTAAGTCTTGGATAGGGGCATTAAAGATTGTTGTTGATGGCGAGATTTTAGAAATGGGAACTCATTTTGAACTTATGCAAAATAAGAAAATATATTATGAGTTATATTCAAAACAAGAGCTATGAGAAAAGAATTAAATTTGTTGATTTTAATATTTAGCAAAATATAAAAAAGAAACGATCTTATTGGTATTACATATTTTGCGGTAGAGGAAGTTTTTGTTGATGAAAATAAGGAAAATGATGGACTGTGACTATCCAAAGGTAGATAAGATGATGAATGATCTCCATTTATTGCATGTAAAGGGATGTCCAGAATTTCATAAAGATACAGAACATATTTATAGTGAACAGGCATATATTGAATTGTTGCAAAATAATCAAAATATTTGCCTCATAGCAGAAGAAAAAAATATAGTTGTTGGATTTTGTTTTGCGTCGATAAAGCAAATTCAAAATGCTTGTATGATTGAGCAGCAAATAGGTTATATTGAAAGTCTTTACGTAATCCCGGAATGCAGAAAGAATGGTTTTGGAAAAGAACTTTTGCAGTATGTAGAAAAGACATTAGCTGGGTTAGACATCCAATATTTAAATTTAGTAGTTTGGGACTTCAATAAAAAAGCGATTGAATTTTATGAGAATATGAGATTTGTTTCGCAGCGGCATATGTATACCAAAAAGATCTAGATAGAAATTTTATAAAACAACAGATTTTAGTATAAACATAGTAATAAACAGAAATTGGTAGATAATTACTACCATAAAAAGGAGACAGCCATGGTTTCTATTCGAAATTTTACATTCAAGGATATAGCTATATTACAAAAGCAACCGACCTATGATAAGCCGGTTGAAGAGGTAAAAACTATGATCGAAAAGTGGAATAAAAAAGACTATCAAGGGCGTTATTTTGAAATGTTTGCGATTACAGAAGATCAAAAGATAAAAGGAACCGTTTCTCTTTATCAGCATACGAGTTCGGCTGTAAGCATTGGTCTTGAAATTTTTCTGGAATATTATCGGCAGGGTTATGGTTTTCAAGGGGAAAAGTTAGCCCTGGAATATGCGAAAAATCTTGGTTATAAAATTGCGGCTGGAAATGTACGAGGCGATAATCCCGCAAGTATTGCATTACAAAAGAAATTAGGCTTTGAGATATATCGTGAATGGATAAGTCCGCAAGGTCAGTCTATGTACTTTTTTATAAAATCATTAGAATAAAGGAAAAGAATGAAGCAATAATTGAATGCAAGTTTTTGTCTAGTATTTACTTGAAATCACAAAACGAAAGGTTTATAATTGAATAAAATTTAATTATTTTGAATAATTTTAAAATGTAAGTTTTTTAATTTTAATGTCGACATCAAGAATCATTGTAACACTTGAAGTAGGAACTGCTCGATTTTTGTAAGAAAATGTACAGCAATCTATACGAAAAGAAGTGGCGAAATGGCAGATGCTTGGCAAATAGGTGAAATTAAAAACTTACGATATAGTGGATTTTTATAAGGCGACTGAACGAATAGGTAATATTCTTTTGGGCGTCTATTTTTGTGCTGTGAAAAGTGTGAATATTTAGTAACAGTGACAATATAGGGGGAATGCATAATTTATCTAAATTGAATGCAAGTTATCAAATAATATTCAACTAAAAATTTAAAAAGGACTGATTTATTATGATAATAAAATTTGGGAGTAAATCACAAGTTACTATTCCAGCTATAATCGTTCATAAATTAAACTTAAATAGAGGAGATAAAATAAATTGTAGAATAGAAAAAAATGATATTGTATTATCACCAGTTAGGTTTGAACAGAAAAAATGCAACGATAGTATAAAAGATTCCAATAAAAAAATTTTCAGACTATAAAAGCATAAAAATCTATAATGAAGGAATATTTATACAGTGCTTTAAACACTTTGGCATTTTTGTAGATGATAAGCCTATTTGTTTAAAGCATAAAAAGGCTGAAGAATTGATTGCATTATTAGTGTGTGAACGTGGAGTTGGTGTAGAAAAAAGAATTATTTCAGAAAGATTATGGCCAGATGTTGATTCAAGACATGCATTAGATAGTTTGTATAAAATCTGTCAATATATTCGTTCTTGTTTTAAAAAAAAATTATTTTAGAGACATATGGTAAATTGTCGTTGGTTTTAGAAAATCTTAAATGTGATATTATCGAATTTGATGCACTGTATAAAGAAAATGAGAATCAAGAGGCTTGGAAACAAGCTTTAGGGCTTTATAGGGGACCTCTTTTGATGGAAGATTTTTATGAATGGACAGAGGTATTAGAAGCATATTATGATTTTCGTTATCTAGAATTATTGGATAAATTAGCAACTTACTATGAAAATAAAGGATTAAAAAAAGCCGCTGAAGATATTTTAGAATATTTACGAGAATAAATCGGAAAATATTCCAATTTTATTCCGATTGATAATGCTATACTGCATGCATAGAGAGTAAGTAATAAATATAATCATTACTGATTTTATTTTGATAATAGATAAACCTTAATAAAAAAGATTATTTAAAAGATTTAGTCTTATCCTGTTAGAAAATGGGGAAACTCATTTTTTATAAAAATAATTTTATTTTAAAAGGAGTGGTTTATTATGTCAACCCAGTATACTTTAAATGTAACAAACAGTTCTAAACAAAGTGGAAGTGTCGTTGTTTATCAGAAATGCCCGAATCAAGATCAGTATGATAACTTATATTCACTTGCGTGGTTTTCAAAATCATGCCATCCTGGAACAAGCCTTAAATTTAGATGGACAATTGATTATAGTTTTGCGTGGAGTGAAACGGGGATATTGTCACCAGGCGTTTATTTTGATGCTTCAGAATTAAAAGATTGTGATCCATCAGATACAAGTAAGAATACCACTGGATTTTCAAAACAAAATGGTGCATATTTGTTTACTGCTGCTACAAAATCAGCCAATGCGGGATCTTTAGCTATATTTACAGATGCGACAATACCAGATGGTGAAGCTTCTATTGGTATAGGAATGTCTGGAAATCCTACTTTTGCGATACCGGCAACACCAAACTTCAACTTTTCTTTCTTGCCGCATCCAGAATATTGGGTTGCATTTGGTCGTTATGAAGAAGGTGTAGTTATCGATTTAAATGCGGTTAGCGAAACAATGAAAGTTGCATATCCGATAAATGTATATTCTAAGTCTTTGACATTTAATGAAGATAATACTTGGTCGGAAAGTACAACTCTAAAAGCAAGTAATGCAAGATTACTTGCAGCTATGAAAAAATAAAATAAAATTAAATAAAATCGAATTGAATTGAATAGAGTTTTGTTAAAATAACAAGGCTCTATTTGATTTGATACCATATGACCATTAAATCAATTATTAATCTTAAAAACGAATATAGGAGAGTAATTATTATGGAAAATAAACATATTTATTTACCTTCAACCGAAGCGGGGGAAAGCTTAAAATTAACTCATGAACAAGAACATTTATGTAAAGTAGTTTATAAAAAGACGGATGATCCCAAAATATACAGGTTTCATGATTTATGGAATCCGATCAATGATTATAATGAAGAATATATTATTGTGCCAGTTCGTTCCGTTTTTGGAGATACTGAAAAGTATGTTGTTGGTAGCATTTTTGCAAATATTATTGGCAGTAATCTTGATCCGAACCCAAGCTCGTCATGGCTAAAACTTTTGACGAATAATGGTATTGCCTGTACGGAATGTGTTACAGATGGTAAATTTTATGATCCCAGTAATGATACTAAATATGATAAGAATAAAAGTGGAGCCAAATGTGAGTGTTCGACGGGTTCATTAAATATGGTAGGTGGGCATGTCCTTTTAGGTCAAAAAATTGCTACCCAAGTGGGTTCAGGTGGTACAGTAAATTTAATCCCTATTTGTAAGCATCACAATAGTTACGTATGTGGCAATGGAACGGGAAATGGAACAGGGTTTTATATGAAGACTAAATCCGATGGTAACTGTATACTACTTAAGAACTATTTACAATGTGATTAATAGAAAAAACGTTTCTATTAGTGTTATTTGTAACAAATTAATAGGATTTTGAAAAAGTTTGTGTAATTAAATATTACATAAACTTTTTTGGTTATGACTGTAATTAATTTAGCAACTTAAAGGAGAAATTTTATGTATATTTTAAATGCTACGTTATCCAATACGGACAGTCCTGTATATAGTTTAACTTGCAAAAACAGCAGTTCATGTGATTGGACATTTTATATGTACCAAAAACTATTACAGCAGTCAGACGATGTTTTTTCACTTGCATGGCTTGTAAGTCCTTATAAAATGGCACCTAATAGTGAAATAAGATTTGAATGGACAGAAGAATACTGTTTTGTTTGGTATGATGCTAAAATGACAATGCTGCAGCCTGGAAATACATTTTTTACAGGTGGGTATGAGTCTTGTTCTGTAAATAATGAGAATTTCACTACATTTGATCTTTTAAATGGGGTTCCTAAATTTTCTGTACCGACAAATAAAGGAGAAGCAGGGAGTTTTACAATTCAGGGAGGTAAAATGATTCCTAATAGAGATTTTGCTACAGGAATTGGGATGTCTGAAATAGGTACCATTGTACAGGCGGCTTTCATAAATACACCTCAAAAATATAATCCTAAGATTATGTATTATGTGGCTGTAAGTAATAATGATCTTGAGAAAGGAACTATTTTAGAGCAGACAATTCCTCAAAGTATACAAGTTACATTTGGTGAAAATATTTATAAGTTGACAGCAGTACTTAAAGAGGACAATACTTGGGAAATTAATTAACATATATGGTTTCAAAAATTACAGATGAACTTTCCATATGATGATAATCAGTTCGCAGATCTTCGATATATTCGAGCGAAGGCACTGCTTTTTCGATTAGCTTCACGATGAATAATTCAGGATGAATTATGTTTAATAAGAGACTTAATAAAAATTGATATCAAGAACATGGCATGGGATAGTTCCTTTAGCAATGAAAACAATATTTGGAACTCAGAGGTTACGGACAGTAAGAATCCTTTCGAGAATTAACGATGCAGCAGCTTTTATCATAGGGCTTTTATAAGGCGACTGAATGGCTAGCGGGTATGGTTTCAGTCGCCTATTTTTGTGTTGGGCAAAATGTAAATATTTAGGAAAACGACAAACCGTATAATGATTGAATTTATTGGTATTGCATTGAATTTTGTAATTTACGTGAATAATTAAGGTTTAACTGATAGAGTGAATGGAATTATGCGCGCATGTTTTTCCACCTTTATAATGGAAAAAGTCGTCGTAGAGTTTCATTTTTTTATTTGCTATAATAAAATTACGGAAAAGATAAGGGGAGGGTCTAAATGAGTGACAATCGCCTGTATGTATTAATTAGAGCTCTTTCAGACCAGTACCAGACGGCAGAATGTTTTGCCGAAAAGCTGCATGTGAGCAGTAAAACTGTACGAAACCTTTTAAAGGAGCTTGATAAGGAAATTAAACATCATGGAGCCGGAGTTAAATCCAAGGCTAGTGTGGGCTATAGGCTTGAGGTTTATAACCAAGACCTTTGGGATCAATTTTTCCTTACATCCCGCCAGCAGTTTGAGCAGCTTGGGCTGCCACAATCGCATAAGGAAAGAATTCAGTATATTCTGGAATATTTATCGCATCGAAAGGAATACATACGGATTGATGATTTGAGCGAAGCACTTTATGTCGCTAAGCGTACTCTGACAAATGATATAAAAGAAATCGAAGCTATTTTGCATGAATATCAGATTGAGCTCATTCGCAGGCCAAAGCATGGTATCAAAATTGAGGGAAAAGAAGTAAATCTTCGACTTTGCCTCGCGAACTACGTTGCACAGAACTCGCTCACAAAAATTATTCGGGGAAGCGGTATAAATGTAATAACTGAATGCGTGCTAAGCTGTCTGGAAAAATCTGGCTACCATCTTTCGGACGTAGCCATGCAAAGTCTCATCGTGCATTTATTTATTGCCGTGAAAAGAATTGAAACAGATCATTATGTGCTGCTCGAAGAGGAATGGCTTACTGTAATCTACGGGCAGGAAGAGTATAATATCGCTAAAGATATTGTTGGGAAAATCCAGGATAAATTTCAACTAACTTTTCCAGAGTCAGAAGTGCGCTATGCTGCACTGCATTTAGCCGGGAAGCGCACGTTGGGTGACGAAAGCAGTAATAACATCGTAATTGATCATGAAACAAGTGAAATGGTTATTCAAATGCTGAGGTCCGTATATGAGGCCTTCAAGTTCGATTTTAGCGGGGATCTTGAGCTTCGAATGGCACTCTGCCAGCATCTTATACCGCTTAAGGTTCGTGTGCAATGTGGCATGAATTTTCGCAATCCTCTTTTAAAGGATATCAAAGAACGTTTTGCCCTTGCTTATGCGATGGCGAGCCAGGCCAGCAGCATTATTGCTGATCGTTATCAAAAGCTACTTAAGGATGACGAAATCGGCTATATTGCTCTTTCCTTTGCATTGGCGTTGGAACGCCAAAATAGGAAGAGGGAAAAGAAAAACATTTTGCTTGTTTGTTCTTCTGGCAAGGGCAGCGCAAAGCTTCTGGCATATCAATACCAGGAAAAATTCAAGGACCAGATTAAAAAAGTCAGAACATCAAATGTCAATTCTGTAGCCAACGTTGATTTTTCCGACATTGATTATATATTTACTACGGTACCGATTGCTGCCAAGGTTCCTGTTCCAATTATGGAAATTAAATATTTCCTGGATGATCAGGATATCAAGGTTATGAAGAAAGCTCTTGCACAAGGACCATCCGGTATATGTGAACGTTATTTCAGTCCAGAAATATTTATAGCAGAGGTTCCAACAGGCTCGCGAGAAGAAATTCTTGACTTTATGTGCAGGCATATTAAAAAATATCAAGAGCTTCCGGAAAACTTTTTGGAGGCTATTCTTAAGCGTGAAAAACTCGCCCGTACAGCGTTTGGTAATCGTGTAGCAATGCCACATCCTTACAAGGCACTTACCCGGTATACATTTGTCTGTGTTGGTATTCTTAAAAAGCCTGTATGGTGGGATGACAAGGAGGTCCAAGTTGTATTTCTTGTATCCATCGGACAGCAACCCGATAAAGAGTTGCAAAAATTCTATCGTGTAACATCAAAATTTCTTCTAAATAAAGAAGGCATTACAGAGCTTATCAAGAAAAAAAGCTATTCGGCATTGCAGCAGCTGCTTGCCGAGGTAGAAAACGAACTGGAGGAATGAATATGGAAGAAGAAAATTATACCGTTGCGTTTCAGCTGATCACGAGTGCTGGTACTGCACGTTCGTCGGCTCTTATGGCCATCGAAGCGGCTCGAGAATTTGATTTTGTCGGAGCAGAAAACAATATGAAAGAAGCCTCGGAGGCCATCTGCGAGGCGCATCGTATCCAGACTGAAATGCTCCAGCAAGAGGCCGCTGGGAAGCCTATTGTCCTTAATATTATTCTCGTTCATGCGCAGGATCATTTGACGATGGCTATTGAAACTACCAAGAATGCTGAAGAATTTATTCATATCTATAAAATGCTTAAAAAAGTAACCGATAAATTAGGAATAGAAAATATTGTGGAAGATTAACAAAAAGGAAGGGTGTTCATTATGAATATTATGTTAGCTTGTTGTGCAGGAATGTCGACAAATCTTGTTGTCAGTAAAATGGAAGAAGCCGCTAAGGCACAAGGGAAGGTCTATAAAATCTGGGCTGTTGACCAGACAAAAATCGAAGCAGAACTTGGTAATTTCGATGTATTGCTTCTTGGACCGCAGGTACGCCATATGCTGCGAAGAGTCACAAAAATCCTTGACGGACAAGTTCCGGTCGATGTTATTGATTCTGTATCTTATGGACGCTGTGATGGGGCAGCGGTACTCGAACAAGCAGAGAAGTTAGTAAATAAAAAATAATAAAATATGGTTACAAAGAAGCATACGGTTCTGCTTTAAGTCACTGAAAAAAGGAGATGATATCATGTTTTCAAAAAAGTTTGAAGATACTTTGATGATTATTGCTGAAAAAGTCGATGAGAATAAATATCTCAATAGTGTAAAAGATTCCTTCACTGTATTTATGCCCTTTGTTATCGCCGGTTCGTTTGCCGTGTTGCTCAATTCGGTTCTCTGCAGCCCGAAAACGGGCCTTGCACAGTGGATTCCCTGGTTGAGCAATTTGAGTGTAGCTTTTACGGCAATGAATTTTGCTACATTAGGTATTATGAGTATTCCTGTTATTTTTCTTATTGCAATGAATCTTGCCAAACACGATAAAAATCCGGAATACATCACAGGTGTTGTTGCTGTAGCTTCCTACTGTTCCGTTATCCCGGAAGTTGTAACTATAACCGTGGATAGTGTAACGGGAAAAGCCGCTGGCATTCCCAGTGCAGCGCTTGGCGCACAAGGTCTTTTTGTTGGTATGCTGCTTACGATTGTAATTGTCAGACTGTTCTCGAAACTTACCAAAATAAATGCTATTAAGATTAAGATGCCGCCATCTGTGCCGGTAGGCATTACAACTTCATTTAATACGCTCATTCCTATTATGGTTACGCTCGTCACAGCAAGTGTCGCCGGAGCGCTTTTTCATCTTGCAACCGGTGTCTACATAAATGAGTTTGTTTATCAGGTTTTGCAAGCACCGCTTGAGATTGTTTTTCAGAGTCCGGCTGGTATTCTTGCTATTGTCATTTTTTCTCAGCTTTTTTGGTTCCTCGGTATACATGGCGGGCTCGTCATTTCACCAATCCGTAATCCGCTCATGGCTGTTGCTATCGCTGCAAACATTGCCGCGGCCGCCAATGGTCAGGTTCCTGATCAGGCCGTTACTTATGGTTTTTGGATGAACTTTGTTGTAGCAGGTGGCGCGGGCATGATTTTTTCACTCATTTTGGCAATTTTTATGTTTTCGAAACGCGAAGACCACCGTATGATTGCAAAACTTGGTTTGGGCCCGGCGATTTTCAACATTAGTGAACCGGTCGTATTTGGATTGCCGCTGGTATTAAACCCAACTTTTGCTATTCCGTTTATTTTCAACTCCGGTATTGCCTGTGCCATTGCACTTTTCTTTACTAAAATTGGCTTCATGCCATGTAATATTGTTGACGTTCCCTTCGGTGTGCCATTAATTCTAGGAGCCTTTATAGGCCACGGTTGGCAGGGAACGATCGTTCAAATTATCAGTATTGCAGTAGCTGTCGTTACATGGATTCCTTTTGTTCTTATGGCAAATAAGGAAGCGGAGAAAGAAGTAATGAAGAAGGCTGCTGAAGCGGAAGAAGTCTAAAAACATCAAAAGGAGAATATATAGCATGAGAAAAAATAATTTTCCAGAAGAATTTTTATGGGGTGGCGCTACAGCGGCCAACCAATGCGAGGGTGCCTGGAATGAAGATGGCAAGGGTATGTCTGTTGCTGATTGCAGCAACTACAAACCAAAGGCAGATCCCAAAGACTACAAGGCTCAGCACGGCATTACCGCCGCTGATATTGAAAAGGCTATGAAGACAGATGATGTTATGCAATATCCGAAACGTCATGGCATTGATTTTTACCATCATTATAAAGAGGATCTTGATTTATTTGCTGAAATGGGCTTTAAAGTTCTGCGTGTTTCGATTGCGTGGACACGTATTTTTCCGAATGGAATTGAGGATCAACCCAACGAAAAGGGACTGACCTTCTATGAAAGCCTTTTTAGCGAAATGAAAAAGCGCGGCATTGAGCCGCTGGTTACGCTGCATCATTACGAAATGCCTCTATACCTCGTTAACCATTATGACGGCTGGTACCAGCGTCCTGTCACGGATCTGTTTGTAAAGTATTGCAAGGTTGTTTTTAAGCGCTATAAAAATCTTGTCAAATATTGGTTGACCTTCAACGAAATCGACAGCGTCTTCCGTCATCCATTTACGACCATAGGCGTGGTAACAGACCGTTATCCGAAGGAAAAGCAGGAGGAAATTATCTATCAGGCACTACATCATCAATTTGTCGGTAGTGCGCTCGCTACGAAATACCTGCATGAAATTATTCCGGATGCCAAAATGGGATGCATGGTAACGCGCACACTTACTTATCCGGAAAACTGCAATCCCAAGAATTGCCTTTTGGCACTTAAAGACAATCGTAATAACTATTTCTATTCCGATGTACAGGTCTTCGGTGAGTATCCGGTTTTCATAAAAAATTATTGGAAAAAAGAAAACATCCATATTCATATGGAACCGGGTGATGAAGAGATTATCAAATGCTATACAGTCGATTTCGTTTCCTTTAGCTATTATATGTCAATGGTTTCGAGTATCGACGCTGCAAAAAAAGAAAAGGTTAATGGCAATCTTTCACAAGGGGTTAAGAATCCATTCCTTGACATAACCGAATGGAATTGGCAGGTCGATCCGACAGGGCTGCACTATGCACTTATCGATATGTATGATCGCTATCGCCGACCACTCTTTATAGTAGAAAACGGACTTGGCAGCAAAGATGTTTTGCAGCCGGACGGCAGCATTATAGATGATGATCGTATTGATTATTTCCGTCAGCACACTCAGGCTATTGCTGATGCCATTGATGATGGCATTGATATTATGGGGTATACACCCTGGGGCTGTATCGATATGGTGAGTATGTCAACCTGCCAAATGAGCAAGCGCTATGGTTTCATCTATGTTGATCTCGACGATGAGAACAGGGGAACCTATAACCGTTCACGCAAAAAATCATTTTACTGGTACAAAAAAGTCATCGCTTCCAATGGTGATGATCTGGAGTAGAGGAGGGTTTCAAATGACAACAACTTTTCCAAAAGACTTTCTTTGGGGTGGTGCAGTTGCTGCTAACCAATGTGAAGGAGCTTATCTGGAAGATGACAAGGGATTAAATATCTCAGATGTACTTCCGGGTGGCAGTGATCGTTTTGCGCACATTGTAGCGGAAATTGACGAGGAAAATTACTATCCATCGCATGAAGCTGTTGACTTCTACCATCATTATAAAGAAGACGTTAAACTCATGGCAGAGATGGGATTTAAATGTTTTCGCACCTCGATTTCCTGGGCACGTATCTTCCCAACTGGTGAGGAAACAGAGCCAAATGAAAAGGGCCTGAGATTCTATGATGAACTTTTCGACGCATGTCTGAAATATGGCATCGAGCCAGTCATCACGATTTCACACTATGAAACACCGCTTTATCTCGCACAAAAATATAATGGCTGGGCAAGCCGAAAGCTCATTCCGCTCTTTGAACATTACTGTGAAACTATTTTTAAACGTTATAAAAGCAAGGTCAAGTATTGGATGACTTTTAATGAAATTAATAATACGCTTCGTCTTCCATATTTGGCGGCAGCCATCGATATTAAAAACAACGATACTTCTTGGTTTGGAGATGCCTTTCAGGCCAGTCATAATATGTTTGTTGCTAACGCTAAGGCGGTGAAACTATGCCATGAACTTATGCCTAATGCACGTATTGGCTGCATGCTGTCGTTGAGTAACGTCTATCCTAATACCTGCAAACCGGAGGATATCTTTGAAACTTATAATTTTCGCCGGCGCTCGCTTTTTTACTCGGATGTTATGATGCGAGGTAAATATCCTGGATACTCACTGCGAATGATGGAGGGAATGGGTGTCAAGCTAGATATCAGAACAGGTGAACTTGAGCTTATCGCAAAATATACAAATGACTATCTTGGCTTCAGCTATTATCGTACCTCTAACTTTGCTTCTAACGTGGAGATGAAATACAATACGGGTGGCAGCGTCGGTATTGACAATCCTTATCTTGAAAAATCTGATTGGGGATGGGCTATTGACCCGATTGGTTTCCGATATACCTGCAATGAACTCTATGACCGCTACCAAAAGCCGATTTTTGTTGTCGAAAACGGTCTTGGCACAGTGGATACCATAGCTGCAGATGGCAGTATCTACGACCTCGACCGCATGAAATATCTTGCGAAACACGTCGCTGCATTGCGTGAAGCGATAGCGGACGGCTGTGATATTCTTGGCTATACATGGTGGGGTCCATTTGATATCGTAAGTGCTGGTACCGGCGAGATGAAGAAACGGTATGGGTTTATCTATGTTGACAAAGACAACGATGGAAATGGCACATTGAAACGTCGTAAAAAAGCCTCTTTTGACTACTATAAAAAAATTATTAGTACAAATGGTGCGGATCTTGCTTTGCCGGAAAAATAAACAGCCCTATTGTCTTCCTAAATATTGGGCTGATATGAAAAGTGATGCTAAAGAGAGAACGACATGGTGATTTTGCCGTGTCGCTTTTTTGTTTCTGAAATATCTTACAGGGTGCATTGTCATAATACAACTCCTATAATTGATTTCTAAAAATTCCCATTTAATTATGTCTGTTTAATACGAATTTTTCTGGGAAATGTTTTCACAATAAATGTTTCTCTCGTCAATTGTTTAGTTTAAATATAGATTATTTGTTGCTTGATGATAGCGTATATGCTATCATTAAGTTATGGAAAATATTAATTTTGAGTTTGCACGTAAAAAAAATGGGTCCTGTGAATTTGAAGATTTTTTAGATAGTTTACCAAATCCAGATAGAGATAAACTATTAGCATTAATATTAAAAATTGAGGAAGTTGGTATTATAACAGCAAGTAAAATGGAATGGGTTAAAAAACTTACTGATAATGTTTTTGAAGTTCGCTCTAAACGTGCTAGTAACATTCAACGAGCTTTTTATTTTCATGTTGTGAATAATCGATATATTATTACGCATGGACTTACTAAAAAAACACAAAAGACACCTGCTGAAGATATAAAACATGCTAAACAAATACTGGATGCTTATTTAAAGGGGGAACTATTAAATGAATGACATTAGAAAATATATAGATAAAAAAGCTAAAACTGATCCGGAAATTTACGATAGAATTGTTAAAGAATCAAGTAATCTTGATATAGCAATTGCTCTGCAGAACTTTAGACAATCCTATGGATTATCTCAAAGAGAATTTGCTAATATTGTTGCTAAACCACAATCAACAATTGCCAGAATAGAAAACGGCAATATGAGTCCATCCACAAAAACACTTACAGAAATTGCTAGCAAATTTAACAAACGTGTTAAATTTGATTTTGTTTAAACATCATCGATATCGTCTGCAAAAGTGGACGAAAATCATCGCTGAATACATTGCGAACGGCTTGACGATTCAAACTTTTCTTAGAGTGAGGTGTTATCAATGCTGACTCATAATAATCAATCAGATACAGTAATTATTGTTCTTCATGAAATTTATGGGATTAATGAACATATCGTGAATGTATGTAAAAAATTATCAAAATATAAATATGATGTCATTGCTCCTAACTTGCTTAATGGTAGAGGGGCATTTAGTTATGACCAAGAAATGGTAGCATATCATTATTTTATGAATAATATTGGTATTGAGAGTGCGTTTAATCAAGTAAAAGAAGTTCTACATAATATACGAGCCAATTATAAAAAGGTTTACGTGCTTGGTTATAGCGTAGGTGCTACACTTGCGTGGTTGTGTAGTGAAACTGGTTTATGTAATTTTAATGTTGGATTTTATGGTTCAAGGATACGAGATTATCTTGAGATAGAGCCTAAATGCCCTGTCTTACTGTTTTTTCCTACTGAAGAAATAGCTTTCGATGTGAACGATTTGACTGTGAAATTAAATTGTTTAAATAATACCAAGGTTATAAAAATATATGGTAAGCATGGCTTTGCCAACCAATTTTCGAAGAACTATAATAATAAATCAACTCTTATAGCCAGTAAAGATATTTTATTATTTCTTAAAAAGTTTTAGCGTAATGCTGATACTTTTTTTGTATATACTATTAGGAACGTGCCATGTAATGTAACTGATTTTACGGGGAATTGTTAAGCGTTAGAATCTTTAAATGCAGTTTTATATGAAAAGTGAGAACGACATGGTGATTTTGCCGTGTCGCTTTTTTGTTTCTGAAATATCTTACAGGGTGCATTGTCATAATACAACTCCTATAATTGATTTATAGCAGTAAGATAAAAGATTATTGGAGGAAGAATAGTATGTACACATTTACAAATCAATTTATTTCCAGTCAGAATAACATGGAATTTTTGAAAGCTTCCATGATGGGGCCTAATGCCATGCGAGTAGCAGAGGAATTAGCGTCCTACCTAAACATCAATGAGAATATGCGTATACTGGACCTCGGTTGTGGGTGTGGTCTTTCCACGCTCTTGCTGACACAAAAATACGGCGCAAAAGTTTTTGCCGCCGACTTGTGGATTTCACCGACTGAAAACTATGAGCGTTTCAAAGCGATCGGGATTGACGATAAAGCCGTTCCGATTTCAGTAGACGCGACCAAAGGGTTGCCTTTCGCAAACGGATATTTTGACCTGCTGTTTACCGTGGATGCTTACCATTATTTCGGTGATACAGAAGAAATGCTCCCGTCACTTATTCCTTTTGTGAAAAAGGGCGGCTATATCGCCGTGGCTATTCCCGGATTAAAATACGAATTTGGGAAAAATGTTCCCGATGATATGCAGCCGTTTTGGAATAGCGAGATGGAAAGAACCCTGCACTCTCTTGCTTGGTGGAAAGATTTGTGGCAGAGAACTGAGGGCATTGAAATGGTGGACAGTCGTGAAATGGCTTGCTGCAGACAGGCCTGGGAAGAATGGCAAACAGGGGATCATCCCATTGTCGCAGAGGACATCAAAATGATGAAGGCTGAGGGTGGAAAGTATTTTAATCTTGTTCAGTTGATTGCTAAAGTCCTTTGAATGGCGTGCTTAGGTTATATATATACACTCCTAACCATATAACAGTCTTTGACACTACGTTATGCCTAATATTGATCACAATGAATTTTATTAAACATTATCTATTATATTCTTTTATAATGCAATAGATTAAAGCAAGGATATTAAATAGGATGAGTCAAGTTCTCGCTAGTTTGTTCTACTGCAGGTAAATGATGTGAAATACATGGTGTTGTCCGAATAAATCTAGTTAGGAGCAGTGCAATCTCAGCAGGAGGAAGAGATCTATCCATCATAAACCAGTGCTGGATCAAACCGAACTGAGCACTACCCAGATAAGCTATAACATAACTAGCAGGCTGAACGGACCAATAAGATCTCGGATGATCCTCTTTCAGATTTTCATATAAACGGGTTCCAACTAAGAACTGTAGCCGATCTCTTAATTCGGTGGGAGCGGACGAATGGAATAATGCTTTAAAAAAATAAGAATGATGATTCATATACTCAAAAGCTTCGGTGATTGAAGGATAAGGTGATTCCTCATACGTCTGCTGCATTAGTTCATTTAACTGAATTGGCTTGAAAATATCCAGCAGCCCACGCATCAATGCGGTCTGCTCAATCAGATCAAAAATATCTTTATAATGCAGATAAAAAGTACCACGGTTAATTCCAGCTACCTGTGTTAAAGCCTTAACGTTTAATTCTTTAATCCCTTTCTTGCTAAGTATATCTAGTAGGGCCTGCTCAATTAGCTTACGACTGCGGATCACACGTAGATCGGTTTTTTCAGTTATCATATTTGTATTTCCTCCAGGTTTCAAGAATGTGAGTTAATCAACAATATTAGGATTGTGTATTTTATGGGACACTCTACCTTTAGTGATGATTGTATTAGTAAGTTATTCTTATTATAATTAATTAAGAAATAATAATCAACATGTGTTCATAAAAGGACACGAGGTCAAGAAATAATTGGAGGAAGCAAATTATATGAACTATCGAAATTTAGCACACACAGGTGTACAGGTTAGTCAATATGCCTTAGGTGGAGGAATGTTTGGGTCACTGACAACAAAAGAGGACAGCATACAAATGATTCATGAGGCTATAAATGCTGGAATTAATCTGATAGATACCTCTAGTCGGTATGCAGATGGAGAATCTGAACAAATCATTGGTCAAGCGATTAAAGGCAGACGAGATGATGTTATTCTTGCTACCAAATTTGGAGCTGAACCTAACAACAAGTTAAATCAAAATGGATCTTCACGTCGCTGGGTACGGCAAGTGGTAGAGAAAAGCCTGAAAAGACTACAGACGGACTATATTGATCTCTATCAGCTGCATCATCCCTTTTCAGACACTTCATTTCAGGAAACATTGGGCGTGCTGACCGATCTGGTTCAGGAGGGTAAGGTTCGTTATATTGGTACCTCTAACCACCAAGCATGGCAAATAATTGAAGCACAAGCGGTGAGTGAGCGTCATCATCTGCAGAGGTTTGTCAGTGAACAATCGCCGTACTCACTTATCAATCGCAGTATTGAGCAAGACATTACAGAAGTGGCACGGCGCTATGATCTGGCGATATTGACTTATGGACCGCTGGCAGGGGGACTGTTGACGGGCAAATATACGGCCGGTCATGCAGCAGATAGTCATTCGCGGGCTGTATTTTTAAAAGGAGCAGTTGGCCTTACACTTAATCCAGAACTGCCGGAAAATAAGCATAAATTTGATATAATCCTGCAGTTGCAACAAGTTGCCGATCAGGCGGGTATAACACTTGCACATATGGCTGTAGCATTTATTCAAAATCATCCAGCTATAACGTCAACGATTCTGGGACCACGTACGCCAGAGCAGTTACGTCAGTACATTGCTGGAGTAGACCTGCGACTCAGCTCAGATTTATTGGATATTATTGATACAATCGTGCCTCCAGGCAAAAGAATTGACGACAAAGAACAAACCTGGACACCGGAATGGTTGGATTCTTCCCGTCGGAAACGAACCAATGAAATCTTATGAGCCTTTTTTGAAGCAGTTTCTAAGTGAAAATAGAACATATAACTATTAAAACAAGTGACTCGTTGTCATAATAGCTATCACTTTTCGCATCTTTTCCCTTAGATTCATATCACCATCACGCAGACACCAATCAAATACCACACCACGGCCAACCAGGAAAAGCATATTGGTTAGCTCCATTGAAGACATCGTAATATAGTAAGAACTGCTTGGGGCTTTTTACAATTAGCCTAATTATATATAATTCAAATTTCATTTTCAATAAATAAAAGAATAGCAGCACACAAATATCCCCTGATAAGCAAAAGATCTTATCAGGGGATATTTAAATTATAAGGGGTTACATTCTTGAGGCTACTTCAAAGGCATCCCAAATGGCATACATGATATTTGAAACTTTACGGGCATCACCAATTACATGAATATCGGAAAATTCATACTTAAGTTCATTATAAAGAGAATTTTCAGAGCTATACCCAACAGCTAGGATTACGCTGTCACAAGGGCGTTCTTCTGTTTGGTTGTTGACTTCCAACAAGACACCCTTGTCTGTAGTTTTTATGATTTTAGCGGATGTTAGTACTTCCACGCCTTTAAAGGGAACCAATCTTTTCAGCATTTCCGAGTTAGCATGGCACAGTGGACCATTTATTGCCAGCAACTTATTTTGTACTTCTACGATTGTAACCTTTTTCCCTTGATCAGCCAGCCAAAGAGCTAGCTCGCAGCCAACAAGTCCGCCACCAACAATTACGACCTTGTTGCCAGCATCCACATTTTTCAGCAACACTTGGGCAGCAGAGTAAACTTTACTATTATCGCCAAGGTTAAACATTTTTGGTTTGGAGCCTGTGGCAATAATTAGCCCATCTATTTGATTTTTACGGATCAATTCAGCGGTAGCTTTGGTATTGAGGTGAACTTCCACATTGAGTTCTTTTAACGTAGTTTCATACCAAGCGATTAAAGCATGGTCGTCTTCTTTAAAATCCGGCACACCGCCTGGGATCAAATTGCCGCCTAAACGCCCGGTGCTTTCATAAATTACGGGTGTATGTCCGCGAAGGGCTAAAACTCTGGCTGCTTCACAACCTGTTACTCCACCACCTATAATCAGTACCTTTTTGCTTTTCAGTGCCGGCATAAGTTCCGTTTCTCTTTCCCGGCAAGCTCTAGGATTGACCGCACAGTTTAAGGAAGAAAACTCCTGAATACGTCCAATGCAGCCTTCTTGACAGGACAAGCATGGTCTAATATTAGCTATTTTTCCGCTACGCAACTTGTTTACATAGCTTTCATCAGCTAGTAGGGGACGCCCAAGACTTACCATATCACAAGCGCCATCCTCTACCGCACCTAATGCTAAATCAGGATTATCCATGCGCCCGGCACAGATAATAGGCACATCGACTACGTCCTTTATAATCTTAGCATAAGGAATATAAAGACCCTTTGCCTGGTACATCGGCGGGTGACTCCACCACCAGGAATCATAGGAGCCTACATCGATATCAAGGGCATCATAACCAAACGCTGCTAGAAGCTTGGCTACTTCAATTCCCTCAGGGATGTCTCTGCCTTTTTCTTCAAATTCTTCCCCCGGAAGCGCTCCGTCACGCCAATCTTTGATAAAGCTCTTAGGACTGTAACGCATCGTTACCGGAAAATCTGCTCCACAGGTTTTTTTGATTTCTTCGACGATCTCTTTGGCAAAACGCAGGCGATTTTCTAAAGAACCGCCGTATTCATCCGTACGCTGATTGAAAAAAGCAATGGCAAACTGATCGATTAAGTATCCTTCATGTACAGCATGAATTTGGACACCGTCAAAGCCAGCTCTTTTGGCATTGTAAGCGCCTTCGCCGAATTTATGTACAATCTGTCTAATTTCATCAACAGCTAGTTCTCTGCAGGCTTTATCAAGCCAGCGGTGAGGAATAGGAGATGGTGCAACCGGAGGATGATCACCTAAATTTGTAGGAATGGTTACCCTGCCAAATCCGCCACTTAGTTGAAGAAAGACTTTGCCGTCATAGGCATGGATACGTTCCGTCATTTCTCTGGCGGTACGGATAAAATGAACAGGATTATGAGTAGAGCAAGGAACATGACAGACATCGTGTTCTTCGATTACGTTATCAACAAAGGTAACGCCTGTAATAACAAGGCCTACTCCGCCACGTGCCCGCGCCGTATAATATTCGACGCCACGCTGATTAAAGCCGCCTTCCGAGTCTGCGAGGCCCAAAGGGCCCATTGGAGCCATGGCAAAACGGTTCTTAATTTTGATGGAACCTATTTTTACTGGTTCGAATAACTTTTGGTATTTTTGCACTGTATACTCCCCCTATTTAATTGAATGCATTCAGTGAGATGAGTTAATGTTATAATAATATAATTATTCTGTCAATTAAGGGTTTTGCAAGTGGAATCCATAATTATAGTAATTTAAAACAAAGGGACAGGTGTGCTGCTAGTAGTAGCTAGTGCTCTATTAGAAACTGGTTGATTGGTGACTAATTTTGAGGCAGTCTATTACATGTCATTGGTGCCACATCCATCAAAGTAACATTTTATATTTGAACAATAAGTGCTATTATTGTATCCATCATTAAGACCGAACAATAATTATATGGAGTAAACCAACCTGGATTATGGGAATTTAACTGTCTTTTCCATTACATCATATAATGCTAGCTTATAGTTGATTCTTTCCAGATGCTTTAGAATCTGCGTCAGTTGTTCCTCTGCTTTCGTTTTATGCTCCAGCATCATCTGTTTGCGCTCCGAGATTGTACTATCCCCTTGTTTAAATAATTCCGCATACCTTTTGATTTCGGAAAGAGGCATGCCTGTTTCGCGCAAAGATATAATAAAGTATATCCACTCGAAATTTTGTTCGTCGTATATTCGATTGCCATTTTTATTACGCTCTACAAAAGGCAATACGCCTTCCTTTTCATAAAAACGTAAAGTATACTCGGAAACACCTGTTTCTTTTGCAAATTGCTTGATGGAAATTGCCATTGATTCATCTCCTAATCGAAAGGATATCTTAGAGTGACTCTATGTAGATATTATCATAAAATGAATCTTCCAACAAGAATATATGCGATAAACTTGGATTTGTAAGTACGAATTATATATATCAGTTGCTATGATATATATAATTCGTGGGGATTTTTTGTTTTTGTTTTTTTACTAAAAAAAGATGCTTGACTTAGAGCTTCTATAACGGTTTATCCTTATATATATAAAGAAAGGGAGTGCTTATTATGTTAAATTTTAATTTTTACAATCCAACGCGCATTTTATTTGGTAAGGACATGCTTAACAACATTGATCAACTTATTCCAGCCGACGCAAATGTTTTAATTACATATGGAGGCGAAAGTGCAAAAAAATACGGGACGCTGGAAAAAGTAAAAACCGCACTGGGAAACAGAAGAATTCATTACTTTGGAGGTATAGAGCCAAATCCTCATTATGAAACCCTGTTAAAAGCCGTAGAGGCAGTGCGCCATAACCGCATTGATTTTTTACTTGCTATCGGCGGCGGTTCTGTCATTGACGGAACAAAATTCATTGCTCTTGCCGCTTCATACGAAGGAGAACCACTTGATCTTTTGCATTACGGTTTTACGCCCATTGGCCCGGATACTATAAAAACAGCGATTCCACTTGGTACCGTACTGACACTACCCGCTACCGGTTCAGAAATGAACTGCGGTGGTGTAATTAGTTACGGACAAGGTAAATACCCAGTTTTCAGTGAATTAGTCTTTCCTCGTTTCTCGGTATTGGATCCAAATCTCACCTTTACACTACCCAAGATCCAAGTAGCAAACGGCGTAATTGATGCCTTTGTACATACGACGGAGCAATATCTCACATATCCTGTAGATGGCAGAATTCAGGATCGTATATCGGAAGGTATCCTGCAAACATTGATCGAAATAGGTGAAAACACAATCGCCGAACCGGAAAATTATGATGCGCGTGCCAACCTGGTCTGGAGCGCAACACTGGCACTCAACGGATTAATCTGTGCAGGTGTTCCGCAGGACTGGGCAACTCATATGATTGGACATGAATTGACCAGCTTATACGGCATTGATCACGGGCAAACATTAGCCATCCTATTACCGTCATTGCTGGAAATCCGCCGTGAGCAAAAACATGCTAAACTTCTACAATATGCCGAACGTGTTTGGAACATAACGGAAGGAAGCGAAGCTGTTCGAATAAATTCAGCGATACAAAAAACGCGTGAATTCTTTGAAAGCCTAGGTGTAAAAACACGGCTGTCCGACTATAATATTAGCAAAGATCAACTACTGGTTATCATTAAACAGTTAAAGGCGCATGGCATGACCGCACTCTCAGAAACCCAAGATCTTTCGCTGGATGTGAGCCGTAAAATTTTAGAGAATGCGCTATAGAAAAGAGCAAAAAATGCAAAAAAAGCTGTGATTGTGGGTTCGCTTTTTTCAACCGAAACAGTAGTAATTGGTTAATGTGTAACGGGAAGAAAGTCACTTTTAAGCTACTTAAAAGACAAAAAAACAACACCTAACTCAAATATAGAGGTATTATAAGTTTTTATTAGTGGAATGGGCACAAGTACCTTTGGGGTGTCTGGGGCTTACAGATAATAATCTTGTTGATGCCAATATAAATAGACATTAGGCAAATGATTGTCTAATGTCTATTTTTTGATTCAATTATGCAGATTGGAATGTCATGGAAGTACATTGATAAAGACTCGAAACCATACAACGTATGGGATCAGAGCCTGAAAAATGTGATTTTTAATGCCATGTACGGGAAGAAATGTTCAATTGCCGTATTCTCGGACGAAAATCAACGCAAGAGTCAAAGCAACAATACCGAGAATGCTAATTCGCGGTACTGTTGCTTGGCAAATTGTTGATGCGCATTGAACGAACTATAATAATACCAACGACTCCAGCAATAAAACCGAAAAGAAAGGTTGAAGAATAGCTAAATTTATCGGCAAGAAGGCCTGCAATCGGTGCAGAAAAGGCATAAGCAATATCCTGAAACATTGAGAATCCTCCGAAAGCGGTGCCGCGCTGTTCAGGGCTAACCATCTTTATAACTTCTACACCCATAGCCGGGTATATCATTGAACAGCCGAGACCGGTAAGTAGAGCACCAATCAATGCAAGACTATAATGAGGTGCAAGCCAGAGTAAACTTTGCCCAACCGTTTCAACTACAAGCGAAACGAGAGCGACTTTTACTCCTCCAATTTTATCGGGTAGAGCACCGAAAAGAATCCGGCTTATCACAAATCCGATTCCGAATAACGAAAGACCGACACCGGCATATGGCCATCCTTGATCTTTAAAATAAAGCGAGATAAACGCTCCGAGAACCGCAAAACCGACTCCTTGAAGCATAACGGCAAATCCTTGTTTCCAGATTGTTCCCAAAAGATTGAGAAACGATTTTTTCGCTTCGGTAGTTTTATGAGGAACAACTTCAGGAGAGGTGAGAAACATGATAACGCCGAGAATTGGCACAATGGATGACGCTAGCATGACCGAACTAAAACCGAAATACTTATAGAGTGTAAGTCCCACAGGACCGCCTAATGCAAATGTACCGTACATTGCCATCCCCAAAATCGAGAGTATCTTTCCTGACTGGCTAGGGCCGAGGCGTGAGAAATGCCAACTTAGAAGCCCGACGGTTGCCATACTTTCTCCTATGCCGAGCAGGAGCCGTCCTGCGATAAGAATTGCGAATGCGATTGAGGCACTCATTCCACTTGTATCGGCAGCCATGCAAACAAGTGCAGCAGCCATGTAGAAGAAAAAACCGAGCATAAAGCATTTTTTGCTACTTTTCGCATCAGCAAAATTTCCCGCGTGCTTTCTGGAAAGAATCGTTGCAACGAAGGAGACACCGACAGCGGCTCCCCCTAACCAGTTAGGAAGTTTGAGCTCTTCTGTTACGAATACAGAAACAACAGGAAGTGCCATCGCGACGGATAAATAGGTGAGGAAAATTGCAAAACCAAGTTTTGCGAGACTTTGCTTTAATGATACTTGAGACATATGACCCCCTTAGACTATAAACCACCTAGTAAAATGGTACAAAAAAAACGCACCATCTGCCACATGGCAAACAGTGCGTTGGCTTACGTGAACGCTTACGTTATTAAATATGATATAAATTATAGTTCTTTTCTTGCAAAAAAGCAATCATTTTTTACATACAGCTGTTTTGCAATCGAATATTAAAAAAAACCGTTCAAAGCTTTCAACTATGTTGATAATATCTATAAAATAACACATCAGGCAAAGCAGTGGAAGTGGTCAATAATTTGTATGCTCAGCAGCGAACTGCCGATATGAGCGCTACTGCTTTTCAGTACATGACACCGATACTGCTACTTGGGCCGTTAAGGATAAACTTGCTTGCAACGAACATGTACATTTCCATCCCAGCGCGCAAAATTTTCTCTTAATTTAGCTGGCAATATTTCAATGATATGAGATGGAATTTCTGAGGTCTCTTTTATTTTTAATCTTTTCTCATTTTCGTAGATACTTAGAAAGTCCCAGTATACGATAAAGATATCGTAAGATTTTTCAGATATAAAGTCCATCCATCCGTCAACAATTAAATTATCATTTGTATCAAATAGTTTTATTCCAGAAAAACAGTCAACTGAACCATCTAAATAGTTTGCACAACGGCCTTCAATACAACTATCAGACCAATCAAAAAGTAGCTCGTTATTATCTATACCGTATTTTGTTAAATCATTTATTAGTTGTGTTTCAACTTCTTTTCTCAAACGTTTTCCCATAGAAATGGACAACCCATAATTAGAATAGTTCGGTTTCATTTTTGCCCCCATATACTTAGACTTTATTTATATTATAATACATTTAGTAAAAATCAGCATTTGCGTGCTGATTTTTATATTTGCAGGATTAATATGCAGTTTTGTTTAATATTGGAATTAGGAATGGGAATGATTCGGAGGTAATTAAAATGAACTTTAACAGAAATGATATTGAAATACATTATTGTCAATCGTTACGTGCTTTGAAATTTATTTTTGAGCAAACAGAAGTGCATTATTGGGCAAAATGGATTGAGAAAGATTTAGATGAATGTGAAAATGAAAAGTCTGTTCATCATCATATTTCTGCTTACGGTGGAATGGGGTCATTAAGTGATTTGATTATTTGTACCCAAAATGGACATTTATAATGTTTTTATAGGTTCGGAAGTAAGCGTAATTCTTTAATAAGAGAAATCAAATGAAAGATAATTTGTTTAAATATATAGATGAGAATTTTCCTAACTTACATAATGAAATTAATATAAGATATGAACTAGGTGAACCTTTTAAAAATGGTTCTGAGGAGAGAATCAATCAAGTAATGACAAGAGTGATTTCAATATTTGAAGATTTATTTGATGCGGAAGATGATATATATATTTATATTCAGGATTGGGATATAATAAATGACCCAATGTTTGGTAATACAACACCAAACTATATATATCGTTTGCTTGCAAACCATGTTCTTGAGGAAAAGGTTTTGTACAAAGTTGATGAAGATATTGATGAAATGGGTAACACAGTACAAATTACGCAAGAATACAATGTCAGGTTATTGTATGAACGTTTAGGAGGAATTCCGTATAAAGAAATACTTAAAGGTATGGCACATTATGAACAAGGACGGGAACCATCAATCAGCCAAGCTGTTTATTTCATTAATCTTGAGAAAGACATTTTATTTCATATGTACGATGATAGAGGCTGTATTGTTTATTCGAATTCATCGGATAAATTAGCTTATATGTATCATAAATATAATAACTGGATAGTCAATTATTGGCGCGATTCTATCGATAGTATATTTAATGGCAAATAACTCAGATTTGTAGACTGGAGCTTTAATCACAAATAATTTTCTCTAAATTGTTGTGGAAAGAAGAGATATGATGGATATTAGTAGATTAAAAGAAATTGCTATTAATGAAGTATTAAATCCAACATTTGAATTAACTAAACAATATTTGCAAGCGAATGAATGATGCTTTTCTAACAATATCCCTCAGATTGATGATGTTGAAATAGACAGAGATGCAAACACAGCGGCTGTTTACTTTCCGATAAAAAAAGAAAATTTCTATTTTGTAATTTATGTTGAAAACCTAGAAGTAAATTGGATGGGTATGTCAGCAGGAAATAGAGTTTGCTTATTTGCTTGTTCAGAAATTCTTGTACTGAAGAATTAGTTGGTTATTTAGGGTTTGAGCCAACTGAAAGATGGAATATAAACGATAAAACAAAGTTTGGTGGAAAAAGGAAGAAAAGCGGAATTATATATCAACCTATAGAAAAAAAGACTGGAGAAGTAGAAGATAAGCTAACCAATTTATTAAATAGATTGTTACCCTATAAAGAAGAGATTAGCAAGCTTTCAGATGTTGCATCTGTTGAAATACAGGTTACATATTATGGATATAAAGATGAGATGTGGGGTTTTCATTTTGATAAGAAAATCATTAAGAAATTATCCGATTTAGGATTAGATATTGACATTGATTTATATGCAGGTGGCAATGACCTCGAATAAATGGTAAAACTGAATCATGAAAAGAAGATATGGATGTGAGATGCAATATTGATACATCAAAAATGGCATCTGGAAATTAATGGGGTGTATATTGCTTGCATCTAAAATATATGAATAATACGAGGTATTAAAAAATGGGGTTATTTGATGAAAAAGACAATAATAGAGATTTTGGTTTTATTGAAGAATTTGAATTTCATTATTCAATCAAGAAACATGGTTGGACAGAGTGTGAAGTAGTTTGTAATAATATTGCAATAGAATTTCTGATTACTCATGTTTTTTCAGACCCAACTTACGATTTGATTGATGGATTAATTAAGTTGGTTAATAGAGAAAATGAAATAAAAATAATTTGGTATGAGGAACCAGGAAGTATTTTATGGATAATAAATAGAAACTCTAAAGAACATCATAAATTGAACATTAATTTGAAACAATTGAAAAATTACTATAAAGCAAAAGAAGAGGATATATTTTTGGAATATAGTTTTGAAATATATGAGGATTATTTTATAAAAACGATATATTGCCAATTATTAAAGGAATTTCTTTTATCAAGAAATAAGGGATATTCAAGAGATAGAAATTGTAAAGGGTTTATAGAGAGATTTAGAGAATTACATAAAATGTTAAATTATAAAGTATGAAGAAACATTAATAATTTCCAGGTTTGATTATTCCAAAGATAAATATGCTGGATTCAATGTAAAGAAAACATATTCAGTATTTAAGGAAAAGCCTGTATTTTGCAAGTGAAAATTCCTCACTTTTGCAAAAGTTTTTCCTCACCTATATGGGTGGGGAATTTTATCCATCTTGCCGCATAAGCGAATCGCGCATGCGGTTGCTAGGGCCATCGTAAAGCAAGAGATAACTATGGTGTACCAGCCGATCAATTATGGCTGCGGTCATTTGTTCATCATAAAAAATACTCACCCAGCGGCTGAACTCAAGATTGGTTGTCAAAACAACGTTCCTGCGCTCATAGCTGTCGGAAATAACTTGAAACAGCAATTGTGCAGCTTCTCTGTCCAATGGCACATAACCCCATTCATCACAGATTAACAAATCAAACT
>NZ_FNZK01000028.1 GCF_900109225.1 Propionispira arboris | reverse complement strand
TGATAGCCAAGTGGACCCACCTGTTCCCATACCGAACACAGTAGTTAAGCACTTGAACGTCGAAAGTACTTGGGTGGAAACGCCCTGGGAGGATAGAAAATTGCTGGTTGCAAGTCATTTTTGACTTTGAATCATGGTGGTTGTGGTGAAGTGGTTAACACGCCGGATTGTGGCTCCGGTATTCGAGGGTTCGATTCCCTTCAGTCACCCCATATTCTAGGGGCATAGCTCAATTGGTAGAGTAGTGGTCTCCAAAACCATTGGTTGAGGGTTCAAGTCCTTCTGCCCCTGCCATTAAAAATGAATAGTTTTTATCTGCGGAGTGGTACTCAAGTGGCTGAAGAGGACGGTTTGCTAAATCGTTAGACGCGCAAGCGTGCGAGAGTTCGAACCTCTCCCACTCCGCCATTTAATTTAATCATTAATAGGTGTACAACCTATATAGAAAACACATACAAAATATTTTGTATGTGTTTTTTTGTGCTCAATTTTATATAGAAATTAAACAATATTTTATGAGTAATGGAATATATACTATGGTCTTTATAGAAATGAATAGATTCTTGTTAAAAATAGATGCGTATAATATAATTATATTATACTATTAGATTATGTACTAAAGTATTATAATTAATTAAAAATTGTCAGTCTGTAAAAAGTACACAAAATTAATTAATTCTTTTTACTAGACGAATAAAGGAAATGATATTCGCAGATTCGTTATGAACATATTATTAAAAGTTATAATATGAGTATGCAATTATAAGTCTAGATTTTTCTTTTGATTCGGTATATAATGGAATAAAATTTAATATTGTATTATTTTAGTTTTGTTTTATATGTACGGAAGAGTAAGTTGTTTTCACAAAGTGATTACTTTTATTTACAAGAACGATGGCAAATAGGTAATCTGAAATAAAATATAAATAGCTTCTTTACTTTGTTAAGGAAGCTTTTATAGTATTTAAATACCTTCATGAAAATACCTGAAAGGCAGGCGATGTAAAGATTGAATGAGATTTTATCTGTAGTTGCATTTGCAGACGAGGACAGAAGAGGAGGGTTATAGTGAAGAGAGAATCAATGTGGGAAGTCTACCTGAGAAAGGGCATGAATCGTCGTAGTTTTATCAAATCATGTGTTGCACTTACCAGTATTTTAGGGCTTAGTACAGATATGTTGTCAACCGTGGTGGCAGCAGCAGAAAAAAATGCTTTACCGGTTGTTATATGGCTTCATGGGCATGAATGTACGGGTTGTGATGAGTCATTTTTAAGATCGGAAACACCACTTACGTCAGATGTTGTATTAAATATGATTTCTTTGGAATACAGCCATGCACTAAGTGCATCCGCAGGGGAACCATTCGAAGCACATCTGCATGAAATTATGGAACAGTTTAAGGGAAAATATATTTTAGCAGTCGAAGGTGCCGTCGCGACAGCCGACAATGGAATTTACTGCATGACTGGGGGCAGACCTTTTGTCGAAGTGGTCAAAGAAGTAGCGAAAAATGCAGCAGCTATTATTGAATATGGATCTTGTGCTACCTGGGGAGGAATTCAGGCTGCAAAACCAAATCCGACTGGATCGGTTAGTGTAACAGATGTGGTTGGGAATAAACCTATTGTCAAAGTTCCAGGCTGCCCACCAATACCGGAAGTTATGACGGGTGTTATTATGCATTATGCATTATTTGGTCAATTACCGCCACTCGATAGTGAAGGCCGACCAAAACAATTTTTTGCGAATCGTATTCATGATACGTGTTATCGTCGTCCTTTTTTTGATGCAGGAATGTTTGCGGAAAAATTTGACGATGCTGGCTCGAAAGCAGGCTGGTGTTTATATAAATTGGGCTGTCGTGGACCAGAAACATATAACTCGTGTGGTAATATGAGATGGTGGAACGGTTTGTCCTATCCAATTCAATCAGGTCATGGTTGTATTGGTTGTAGTAACCCTAACTTTTGGGATGATGCACCGTTTTATAACCGTCTGCCGTCCTATGAACCAGTAGGTGATATCGATAAAGTTGGCGCAGCCGTGGCTGGGTTGACTGTTGCTGGTGTAGCAGTTCATGCAGTTGCATCTGTTATACAAAAGAAAAAACATCAGGCGGATGGAAATAAACCTGAAGATAAGAAGGTGGATTGATGAAACGAGTCGTAGTCGACCCGGTAACCCGTATTGAAGGGCATTTAAGGGTAGAGGTAAAGCTAGATGAAACTACAGGAAAAGTAGAAGACGCACTGTCCAGCGGCACAGCCTGGCGCGGATTAGAGCTTATTATGAATGATCGGGATCCACGTGATGCCTGGGCATTTATTCAAAGAATTTGTGGTGTATGTACGACGGCACATGCGTTATCTTCATTACGCGCAGTAGAAGATGCGTTGCAAATCGAAATTCCGCGTAATGCGAATTATATAAGAAATATCATGGCTGCTTCACAATCCGTACAAGATCATGTGATCCATTTTTACCACTTGCATGCCTTGGACTGGGTCAGCCCTGTTTCGGCATTAAAGGCAGATCCAGCGGCAACGGCAGCTTTACAAAATACAATTTTAGAAACATATAAATTACCATTTGCAGGTCCTGTTGAATTTGATACGAATGCTTATCCGAAAGAATTTCCAAAGTCAACAACTGTATATTTCAAAGCAATGCAAGATAAAATTAAAAAAATCGTTGAAAGCGGTCAATTGGGTATTTTTGCTGCTCAGTGGTGGGATCATCCTGATTATGACATTTTGCCGCCAGAAGTACATCTTATGGCAGTTGCACATTATCTGGAAATGTTAGACAAACAACGTGACATTGTGACATCACATGTTGTATTTGGTGGTAAAAATCCACATCCACACTATGTAGTTGGTGGAATGTCATGTTCGATCTCGATGAATGATATGAATGCACCAGTCAACACGGAGCGACTTGCAGTCGTTGATCGTTCTATTAACACGACAATAGATTTGGTGAATTATTTCTACGTACCAGATATTTTAGCTATCGGACAATTGTATGTGCAAAAAGGTTATATCGATGGCGGCGGCTTGGCCAAAGAACGTGTTATTGGCTTTGGCGACTATCCTGAAGATACTTTTTCAGGAACGACCAATGGAAGCTTCCACAAAAACTTGTTGCTGCGTTCCAACGGTATCGTTGAAAACTTTTCCAAGGGCGTAGAAGCAGCGACTTTCTATGAGTTTAAACCAGAAGATTTATCAGATCCGGATGTTTTGAATGAGGGGGTTGAACACTCTTGGTATAAATATCCAGATGCAGAAGGAAAAGATTTGCATCCATGGGATGGTGTAACAAAAGCGAATTATACCGGCCCAAAAGAAGGTACGAAGACAAATTGGAAAACATTAGATGAAGAAGGAAAATATTCTTGGCTTAAAACGCCAAAATGGCGAGGAAAAATGGCAGAAGTTGGTCCGCTAGCTCGTTATATTATTGTATATACCAAGATGAAAAAAGGTTTATTGCCAGAACCTACCTGGGTCGAAAAAATGATTGTTGATCAAATTGAAGCTGTATCCAAAGTCTTGAATCTGAAACCAGAAGTATGGATGACAACGATGGTCGGACGGACGGCGGTGCGTGGTTTGGAAGCGCAGGTTCACGCGTATATTGGTAAATATTTCTTTGATAAATTAGTTAAAAATATTAAATCTGGTGATACTGCTGTTGCCAACATGACAAAATGGGATCCTTCAACTTGGCCAAAAGAATGCAAAGGTGTGGGACTATATGAAGCACCACGTGGTGCATTGAGTCATTGGGTTGTAATTAAAAATGGGAAAATAAGCAATTATCAAGCGGTTGTTCCAACTACTTGGAATGCATGCCCACGTGATGGAAAAGCCGGTCATGGTGCTTATGAAATGGCTATGATGGATACAAAAGTTAAGATTGCTGATAAACCATTGGAAATTTTGAAAGTAGTTCGTTCCTTTGACCCATGTATGGCTTGTGCAACGCATTTATATAATGCTGCGGGTAAAAAATTGCGGGTAGTAACGACCGATCCGTATCTTGGAACAAAAACCGAATGAAGGGTTTGCAGAATTTTTTACAACCAAATATCAGGAAAGGAAAAGCTGCGAGTCAGACTTGTAGCCGGGAGCAACTGTCATGAGTGAAAATTATCGAAAGGTATATTATATATTTAGCCCATTTTTACGTATTTTTCACTGGATTATGGTACTTTGTATTATTACTCTTTTTTTCACTGGATTATATATTACTAAACCGATATCGGGTGGTGTAAATGGAGAACCAACTTTTGGTGCTATGGTTTTGTCATTGAATATGATCCGCAATATACATTTTTTAGCAGCCTTTACGTTGACGGCTTCCTTTATTTTGAAAATTTATGGCTTTATTGTAAATAAAGGTGATCGTTTATTTCCGCGCGTATGGGAAAAGAGCTTTTGGCTGTGTATGATGGATGTTTCTCTTCATTATATGTTGATTCAGCCAACACATAAGTCATATTTGCGTAATTCATTGGCGAGAATGTCTTATGTTGCTTTGTATTTGATGATTTTGGTTGAAATATTAACGGGCTTTGCTATGTATTTGATGGTAAATCCAAATGGTATGGGTGCTTTTTTATTTGGTTGGATTAATCCAATGGTTGGTGGTGAGTTTACGGTTCACTTGATTCATCATTATGTGGCGTGGTTGATTGTTTTATCGGCCATTGGTCATGTATATATGGTAATTAGATCCGAATTTATGGAAGGCGAAGGTGAAGTTTCGAGTATGTTTTCCGGGGTGAAGGCGTTGAGTCATGAACCGGTTGATATTGGTGAAATTATTGATAAAAAAACAGACACTGTAAAATAATGTAGTTGTAGGAGGTATTTTATGTGTAAGGAATGTGGCTGCTCGGCACAAAGCAGTAATACCAAAATTCAGTTTTTTGTAAAAGGCTATAAAGAAGATACTGTGGATGAAGTAGAACGTACTTTATTGGGGCTGCCAGGAGTGTATCATGTACATATCCATGCCCATGATGGCGAAACGACGATTGATTATAATCCAGCAAAAACAAGATTATCAGAAATAACAGCAATTTTCTCTGAACATGGGTTAGATGCCGTTATTTAAAAAGAACAGCCGGGCATAAGCCCGGCTGTGGAGGTTTTATATGCATGAAATGGCAATAGCAGAGGGGATTTTAGATATTGTTTTAGATTATGCAGCACGTAATCAGGCAACGAAGGTAACTAAAATTCAGCTGCTTTTGGGGGAAATGAGTGGAGTCGAAACGGATGCTTTGCAATTTTGCTTTGAAGCATTGTCAAAAAAGACACTGGCGGAAGGTACAAATCTTACATTGCATAGAGTACCACTTATGGGGCATTGCAAAGATTGTGATGCCACGACCCAGATAGAACGATATCGATTTTTGTGTCCGCATTGTGATTCGGCAAATTTGGAAATTGTGTCGGGGAGAGAACTTCAAGTAGAGTTTTTGGAGGTAGAGTGATGGAAATTCAGGTGATGGAAGATATTTTAGGGAAAAATGATCAGATCGCCATGGAAAACCAGGTTCTGTTCAAAAAAGAAGGTATTTTTGTCCTGAATTTATTGGGTTCACCAGGTTCAGGCAAAACATCTTTGTTAGAAAAAACCATGGCAGCGCTAAAAGATGAAATACATATGGCGGTTATTGAAGGCGATTTATTTACTTCAAAAGATGCGGATCGTATTGCACAATATGGTGTACCAGTTATACAAATCAATACAAGCGGTGGATGCCATCTGGATGCATTGATGGTGCAAAAAGTATTGCAAAAATTAGATTTAGTCAATTTAGACCTGTTAATTATTGAAAATGTTGGTAATCTTGTTTGTCCAGCAGAATTTAATATAGGTGAAGATTCAAAAGCAGTGGTTTTGAGTATCACGGAAGGCGATGATAAACCATTGAAGTACCCGTTGATTTTTAAAGAATCTGCTATTGTCGTATTAAATAAAGTAGACCTCCTGCCTTATACAAATTTTGATATGGCAGCAGCGCAAAATGATATTACGAGCATTCATCCGCAAATCAATGTTCTAGAAGTTTCCTGCCAGAAAGAAACTGGACTTCTTGCCTGGTATGATTGGCTGCGCAGCAAAACAGCGGCGAAAAAAGCGTTGTGTACGGAGGGGGAAACATGAGCGACATTACCTTGTTAGGAATTGGCAATATTATATTGAAAGATGAAGGCTTTGGGGTATGGACGATTGATAAAATGCAAAAGCGTTATGAATTTCCAGAACAAGTACAGCTTTTAGATGGTGGTACACTCGGGCTGGAATTGATGCGTTTTGTTAGTGGATCGAAAAAAATGCTCGTTATTGATGCAATCAATGGCAATGGAAAACCGGGGGATTTTTTCTTTTTTACCGGTAATCAGGTACAAGCGTATTTTCAAGAAAAGATATCCATGCATGAATTGGGAATTCAAGATGTATTGTCTGCATTGCAAGTGGTAGATGAACCAATTGATGAGGTTATTGTTATGGGAGTGCAGCCATTTGTTGTTTCTCCCGGAATAGAAATGACTCCGGAAATGGATGCAGTTGTCGATAAGACCATTGAAATTGTTTTGGATCAATTGAAAAAGTGGGATATTATCCCTACTTTAAGGAAAGCAGAAAGTCTAACTGTATGAAGCGGGTCGGTATTCGTGTTAAGGGTATTGTTCAAGGGGTAGGTTTTCGTCCTTTTGTTTATCGTTTAGCCAAAAATTTTGGCTTGCATGGCTGGATATTAAATGATGAACAAGGTGTTCTGATTGAAATTCAGGGAACGGAAATTGCTTTGGAAAATTTTTTGAAAGATTTGCCTGTTAAAGCTCCGGCCATGGCTAAAATTGAAGAGATTGTAACTAATTTTATAGCATTGCAGGGAGACGAGGCTTTTATAATTAAAGAGAGCATCTCATCTGCTGATAGAGCAACTTTTATCTCGCCAGATATTGCGACGTGTTCAGACTGTCGCCACGATCTGAGTCATCCGGAAAATCGTCGTTTTGGTTATGCATTCACAAATTGTACGAATTGCGGTCCGCGATATTCGATTATTAAAGACGTTCCCTATGATCGTCCGCAGACAACGATGGAGCCTTTTTTGATGTGTAAGTCCTGTCAGTCAGAATATGATAATCCGGATGATCGGCGATTTCATGCTCAGCCGAATGCCTGCCAAAAGTGTGGACCGTTATATGCACTTTTAGATCACAGTGGAAATGAAATGGCTGTGACGGATCCATTGAAAATGGCACATTCGTTTATAAAGCAGGGGTCAATTTTGGCCGTTAAAGGAATTGGCGGATATCATTTAGCTTGTGATGCAAAAAATTCGTTCGCTGTTAGATCCTTAAGAACTCGTAAGATTCGTGAGGATAAACCATTTGCTGTTATGTGTGGTAGTATAGAAGCGGTTCGCCGAATTTGTTTTTTGTCAACAGAAGAAGAGATCTTATTGACTGGACCAATTGGTCCGATTGTTTTATTGCAAAAAAGAGCAGTCGAGACTTTGGCTGATGATATTGCAGGCGGAAATCCGTATCTTGGGGTGATGCTTCCTTATGCTCCAGTACATTTCTTGCTTTTGGACCCGGATGATGTTTGGGTCATGACAAGTGGAAATCAAAGTGCAGAACCAATTATTTATAAAGATGATGAGGTATATCCAAAATTAAAAGGTATTGCGGATTATTTTTTAGTTCATAATCGTGAAATCCATTGCCGTGTTGATGACTCAGTTGTAAGGGTATTTCGCAAACGGCCCTATTTATTGCGGCGCAGCCGTGGGTTCGCGCCAGCACCTATACATTTGCATAAAGATGGTCTGTCTGTGCTTGCCTGTGGTGGTGAGGCCAAAAATACTTTTTGCTTGACGAAGGGGAGGGAAGCTTTCGTCAGTGAACATATCGGTGATTTGGAAAATCAACAGACATTGTTATCTTACCAAAAATTGATCGAACATTATCGGCGTTTGTTTGGTATTGATCCTGAAGTTGTCGTTTGTGATCTGCATCCCGAATATTTATCAACAAAATATGCCAAACAACTTGCTATACCATCAATGGGGGTTCAACATCATTATGCACATATTGTCTCAGTTCTTGCCGAGCATAATGTTAACGATCCAGTAATCGGGGTTGCCTTTGATGGTACGGGGTATGGTGATGATGGAACGTTATGGGGCGGCGAATTTTTGCTGGCAGACTGCCATAGTTATGAGCGTTTGGCACATTGTTCCTATTTGCCCCTGCCTGGCGGAGAAAAGGCAGTTCGGCAGCCTTGGCGCCAGGCTGTATGGATTTTACAGGAGCTTTATGGGGTGGATTTTTCATCACATAAAGCCAATCGAATTAAAAATATACCAAATGGCTGGAAACTGCTGCTGCAAGCCACAGCGAAAGGCATTAATGCCCCCTTATCATCAAGTGCTGGACGTCTGTTTGATACAGCTGCGGCACTTCTAGGCTTACGGCTCTATAATAATTATGAAGGGCAGGCGGCCATAGAACTGGAAATGGCTGCACATGGTGCTGTTGGGGAAATTTTACCTTATGATATTACTTCGACAAATGAACTTGATTTCAGACCAACCTTCGCCGCATTGACGAATCGTCAGGCAGCAATTGGAGATTTAGCAGCAGCTTTTCATACAACGATGGCGGATGCAATTGTTGTGATGATTCGGCGTTTGCATAAAATGACGGGGGTATCAACGGTTGCTTTAAGCGGAGGCGTATTTCAAAATATGACATTATTACAGCAAGTGATTCGTATGTTGGAAATAGATTTTACTGTTTTGCTTAATCGACAAATTCCTCCCAATGATGGAGGATTGTCTTTAGGGCAGGCGGTGGTTGCACGAGAAAGGAGGCGTTAAAATGTGCTTGGCAGTACCAGCAAAAATTATTGATAAAAAAGATCAAATGGCCGTTGTGGAAGTCAACAGCATTCAACGTCAGGTAAGTCTTATGTTATTGCCAGAAGCGGGAATTGGTGATTTTGTATTGATTCATGCGGGTTTTGCAATTCAGGCTATTGATGAAGAGGAAGCCACTCTGACAAATCAATTGCTTAGGGAGATGAATGGGAGTGCCTGAACATAATAATGAAACAAAAGAAATGGCACAGTTTCTCATTCGTGAGATCGATCGCCTGGTTACGAAACCAGTGCGGTTGATGGAAGTTTGCGGTACACATACGGTAGCCATTTTTCGGGCGGGTATAAGACAATTACTGCCACCACAGGTCGATTTGGTGAGTGGACCTGGCTGTCCGGTTTGCGTTACACCGGACGAATACATAGATAAAGCGGTTGCTTATGCGAGATGCGAAGATGTAATTTTGACTACATTTGGCGATATGCTGCGTGTTCCAGGCTCAACATCAAGCTTGGGCGAAGTAAAAGCGACTGGTGCAGATATTCGAGTTGTTTATTCACCATTGGAAAGTCTTACGATAGCGGCACAAAATCCACACAAAAAAATTATTTTTTTGGCAGTTGGTTTTGAAACAACGGCACCTACTGCAGCGGCTACCGTACTGGCAACAAAAAAACAAAATTTGACGAATTTATTCTTATTGTCTTCTCATAAAATAGTTCCTCCGGCACTCAAAGTTTTACTGGCAGATCCAGCAGTCAACATTGATGGCTTTTTATTGCCGGGTCATGTTTGTGCTATTACAGGAGAAAGACCGTTTGATTTTTTACCGGAAACATATCATATGCCAGCAGTGGTTGCTGGTTTTGAACCGTTAGAGATTTTGCGGACGATTTATCGATTGGCGAGGCAGATTCATGATGATCAGCCGACTATAGAAAATGAATATAAGCGAATTGTGAAACCGGATGGTAATCCGGCCGCCAGACAAATTTTGTCGGAAGTTTATGAACCAACAGACGCAGTCTGGCGGGGGATTGGTATGATTCCGGATTCAGGGCTGCGGATGAAAGAGCAATATTCTGCATTTGATGCACAGGTGGTTTTGCCGATGGTAACAAAAACCATTGCAAAGAAAACGGCCTGTCGTTGTGGTGAAGTACTGCGCGGCATCATTAAACCAACGGCTTGCCAATTGTTTGGCAAGGCTTGCGTTCCTGAACACCCAATTGGAGCCTGCATGGTATCTGTTGAAGGATCTTGTGCGGCATGGTATAAATATGGAAGCGGGAGATATACGTATGGAACATGAAAAGATTTGTTTGGCTCATGGAAGCGGCGGAAAACTTAGCCAGGAGTTAGTGGAGCAGGTAATCTTACCGGCATTTGGCAATCCGCTGCTTAATGAGTTACATGATGGAGCTTCGGTAAATATGGCAGGGACGAATGTGGCGTTTACAACGGATTCATATGTTGTGAAACCTTTATTTTTTGCTGGTGGTAACATTGGTAAATTGGCTGTTTGTGGTACAGTTAATGATTTGGCAATGACTGGTGCGGTGCCGCGGTATCTTTCAGTGGGACTTATTCTGGAAGAGGGATTTTTAATGGATGATCTCCGGAAAATTGTGGAGTCGATGCGTCTGGCGGCGAAGGAAGCCAATGTGCTAATTGTTACCGGGGATACGAAAGTCGTTAATAAAGGTGCAGCAGATGGAATCTTTATCAATACAGCGGGGATTGGTGATATAATATCTGGCAGTCATATTTCACCGAAGTGTGTTAAGCCGGGGTGTGATGTCATTGTCAGTGGCTATATTGGTGATCATGCAACGACTATTATGGCAGGGCGTCATGAATTAGTTTTACCGGCAACACTGCAAAGTGATTGTGCGCCACTTAACGGTTTGGTACAGAAAATGCTCAAAGCTGTGCCGCAAATAGCAGCTTTACGCGACCCGACACGTGGTGGCGTAGCAGCTACGCTAAATGAAATTGCCGAGCAATCGAAAACCGGAATTTTACTACAAGAAAATGCCATACCTGTGCGTTCGGAAGTACAGGGAGTTTGTGAAATACTGGGGTTTGATCCACTGTATCTGGCAAATGAAGGTAAAATGTTGGTTTTTGTTGATGCAAAATACACGAAAACTTTACTTGACGTGATGCATCAGCATCCTTATGGCAAAGATGCCTGCGTTATTGGAAAAGTAACGAACGAATCGATAGGCCAGGTCGGTCTGCAAACCAATATTGGTGGTATCCGTATTGTTGATATGCCGTTGGGCGTACAAATTCCACGAATTTGTTAAAATTCAAGAAATACTGCCGGATTTTTTGGCAGTATTTTTTAGTTTAATATAGTTTTTTTTGATGTTTTATATAAATATTTATATGAATATTTTATATAAAATATCTTTTTTTTATACGAATTTATGTAAAAATAAAATTTAAAAGTAAATATAACGATAATTTATTTTAAATATATAATAATTTTACTTTTAATTTAAAATAATTATTGAAATATTTATATAAAAGTATTATAATAACGCTGAGAAATAAAACTAAATATTTTGAATTGTCTTAACGGATCTGACCTGTACTGATAATACAAATAAAAATTTTATTGGAGGAATGAATAATGGCTTTGATTAAATTAGGTTTTGCACCGACCAGAAGAAGTATTTTTAGTGCGCCGGATGCTATCAAATATCGAGGTTTGATTAGTGAGCGACTAAAAGAATTGGGGATTGAATTTGTTGATATTAGTGATATTAATGATGAAGGTTTATTATATGATGATGCTGGTCTGCTTAAAATAGTCGAAAAATTCAAAAAAGAAAAAATAGATGGACTGTTTTTGCCGCATTGTAATTTTGGTACTGAATATGAGTGCGCAAGACTGGCAAAAGAGTTAAATGTTCCTGTTTTGTTATGGGGGCCGCTTGATGAAAAACCAGATGAAAATGGTGTTCGTCTTCGTGATACACAATGTGGTTTGTTCGCTACGGGAAAAGTTCTCAGAAGATTTCGCGTTCCGTTTACATATATGACAAATTGTCGCTTACATGATCCTGTTTTTGAACGGGGAATCAAAGACTTTATGGCAGTTTGTAATGTTGTGAAAACGTTTCAGCATATTCGCATTTTGCAAATTTCAACACGTCCATTTGATTTTTGGTCGACCATGTGCAATGAAGGTGAACTTCTCGAAAAATTTAATATTCAGCTGGCACCGATACCGATGCCGGAGCTCACCAAAGCTGTTAAAGCAGCAAAAAAAGAAGAAGGCAGTGAAGTCACTAAAACAATCGGGTATTTACGAGCGCATATGGAAATCAAGATTCGAGATGAGGAACTTGAAAATGTGGCAGCTCTTAAGGTCGCGATGCAAAACCTGATCAAAAAATATGATTGTAATGCAGTTGCATTGCAATGCTGGAATGAATTGCAGTCTGAACTTGGTATCATGCCTTGTGCTGCGAATGCACTGCTGAACGACGAAGGGATTCCCGTTGTCTGTGAAACAGATATCCATGGTGCGATTACTGCTCTTTTGGTGGAAGCCGCTGGCATGGATGAAACGAGATCGTTTTTTGCTGATTGGACGATTCGTCATCCGGATCTGGCAAATGGAGAGTTGCTCCAGCATTGTGGTCCATGGCCGATTTCAATCGCCAAAGAGAAACCAACGCTTACATATCCTTTGGCTTTTGACTATCCAGGAAGCATTACGGCAGAAGCAAAACACGGTTCATTGACTCTTTGTCGTTTTGATGGTGATAATGGTGAATATTCCATGCTGTTAGGAAATGCAGAGGGGGTTGATGGACCAAAGGGAATGGGAACATATCTTTGGATTGTTGTAGATAATATTAAACGACTGGAAGAAAAAATTGTTTGTGGACCGTACATTCATCATTGTGTGGGAATTCATAAAAATATTGTGCCAATTCTTTATGAAGCTTGTAAATATATGAAAATCAAAGCGGATTTATATGATCCGATTGAAGATGAGATTAAAGCATATTTGAGGGGGGAATAAATAATGAATTTGCAGTTAAAAGCATGTGATATTCGAAAAGATATTATCACCTTGATCCATCGTGCCAAAACGGGGCATATTGGCGGCGATTTAAGCGTAACGGACATTTTGGTTGCTTTATATTATAAGCATCTAAATGTGACACCGGAAAATACAGCCGATCCAAACCGTGATCGATTTATCTTAAGCAAAGGACATTCTGTGGAATCACTTTATTGTGTTTTAGCAGATTGTGGATTTTTTCCAAAGGAAGATTTAAAAACCTATTCAGCCTATGCTTCGAAATATATTGGTCATCCGAATAACAAAATCAATGGGATCGAAATGAATACTGGTTCATTAGGGCATGGTTTGTCTGTTGGTGTTGGCATGGCGCTGGCGGGGAAGATGGACAGGCTGGACTATCGTGTTTATGCAGTTATGGGTGATGGTGAGATGGAAGAAGGGTCGGTTTGGGAAGCGGTTACGGCAGGGGCTCATTATAAGCTTGACAATTTAACCGCATTTGTCGATCGGAATCATTTACAGATTTCTGGTACGACTGAAAATATTATGATGCAGGATAAACAAGAAGAACGCTGGGCGGCATTTGGCTGGCACGTAATTTCAGTTTTGGGAAATGATATAGATGCTTTGGATGAGGCCATTACGGAAGCGAAAACAACCAAAGGTATGCCGACTGTAATCATTGCGAACACCACGAAAGGCTGCGGTGTTTCTTTTATGGAAAATCAAGCTGGCTGGCATCATCGGGTTCCAACGGATGCAGAATATGAACAAGCAATCAATGAATTGAACCAGAGGAGGGCTCAATATGAATAAAATTGCCAATAAGCAGGAAATTTGCAATGTGTTATTGGAAGCTTCGGCTCAAGATAAAGACATCATTGTTTTGTGTAGTGATTCTCGTGGTTCGGCATCACTGGCTGATTTTGCCAAAAAACGACCAGCACAATTTGTTGAAGTGGGCATTGCAGAACAAAATCTAGTTTCAATTAGTGCCGGACTTGCCAGTTGTGGTAAAAAAGCTTTTGCTGTTTCACCGGCCAGTTTTTTAACAACGCGAAGTATGGAACAAGCAAAGGTCGATGTAGCTTATTCGAATACGAATGTTAGCTTGATTGGGATTAGCGGGGGCGTTAGCTATGGAGCATTGGGGATGACACATCATTCAGCAAATGATATTGCTGCGATGGCGTCCATTCCAAATATGAGAGTCTATTTGCCAAGTGATCATCTACAGACCGGTAAGCTTATACAAGCACTTTTGCAGGATGAAAAACCTGCCTATGTAAGAGTAGGCCGCAATGCAGTTGAGCCGATTTATGACGCGGCGACGATTTCATTTGAAATGGACCGTGCGATGGTTGTAAATGAAGGTCAGGATGTTACTATCATTGCCTGCGGAGAAATGGTGAAACCAGCGAAAGATGCAGCAATGCTATTAAGGAGCAAAGGCATCATGGCGCGGGTATTGGATATGTACTGCGTAAAACCAATTGATGAAGCGGCTGTTATTAAAGCGGCCAAAGAAACGAAAGCAATTGTGACGGTTGAAGAGCACACGATATATGGCGGTCTGGGGTCGATGGTAAGCCAGATTACAGCGGCGCATTATCCAACCAAAGTTATCAATATGGCGTTGCCGGATGCACCAGTCGTAACAGGGAAGTCACAGGAGGTTTTTGATCACTACGGATTGAATGCGGAAGGTATTGCAAAAACGGTAATGGAGTTGATCTGAAAATGCCGGATACATTTGTATTGGGAATAGACCAAAGCACGCAGGGAACAAAAGGTCTATTGTTTGATGAAACAGGTTCTTTAGTAGCACGCTGTGATTTGCTGCATAAGCAGATTATCAATGAAAAAGGCTGGATTGAACACGATCCAGTCGAAATTTATCAAAATGTATTGGCGGTTGTAAAAGCAGTTGTAGAAAAAGCCGGTATCAATAAAACAAGTATTGCCACAATTGGTATCAGTAATCAAAGAGAAACCGTAATGGCATGGCAAAAATCAAATGGTAAACCAATTTATAATGCCATTGTCTGGCAATGTGCTCGTGCGGAAAAAATATGTCAACGCATTGTGTTAGAAGGATATGGTGAAAAAATAAAAGCGATTACAGGTCTGCCACTATCACCATATTTTTCTGCGGCCAAAATAAGCTGGCTGTTAGAAAATATCGTGGGAGCTCGCCAAAGAGCAGAAGCAAATGAACTTTGTTTTGGAACAATGGATAGTTGGCTTGTTTATTGTTTGACGGGTGGTACTGCGTTTAAAACAGATTATTCGAATGCATCGCGAACGCAGCTGTTTAATATTAAAGATCTGACCTGGGATTTAGATGTGTGCCAAATGTTTGGGATTCCACGCCGGGCTTTACCTGAGGTTTGTGATTCAAATGCTTTGTATGGTACCACTACGTTTGACGGCTGGCTGGATGAACCGATTCCTATCCATGCAGTACTTGGCGATTCTCAGGCAGCACTTTTTGCTCAAAATTGCAATAGTCCAGGAATGGTCAAAGCAACCTACGGTACAGGGTCTTCCGTGATGATGAATCTGGGGGAACATATATTTTCTAGTAAGTCGGGGCTTGTTACTTCAATTGCCTGGCGCTTTAATGGGAAGATCAGTTATGTACTTGAGGGTAATATCAATTATGCAGGTGCTGTTATAACATGGCTGAAAGATGATTTGAAACTGTTGGCTAGTGCCGAAGAATCACAGGAAATAGCGGAAAATTCAAATAACGATGATCAAAGTTATTTTGTACCAGCTTTTTCAGGGTTAGGGGCGCCTTACTGGAATAGTGAAGCAACCGGCTTGTTTACCGGAATTACACGTGTAACAGGCAGGGCTGAAATGGTTCGGGCCGCACTTGACAGCATTGCATATCAGATTACGGATATTGTCCAACTCATGCAAAAAGAATCTACTATAGAAATTAAGGAATTGTGTGTTGATGGAGGTCCGACGAAGAATGCATATCTTATGCAGTTTCAGGCTGATATTTTAAAAATTCCGGTCCAAGTATCCCAAACGTTGGAATTATCGGGTATGGGGTCTGCCATAGCCGCCGGAATTGCTATGAAAATTTATACGCAACCGGATATTTTTCGCGAGCGGAAAAGACTGAAATATGATGGGAAGATACAAGTAAGTCGTCGTGAATTTTTATATGATGGCTGGAAAAAAGCGGTAAATCGCACCTTGTTTTGAGCTTAATAATTGGATTTAACAGGTTAAAGTCCTGATAAGTCATATTGTTTTCCAATAAAAAAATAGGAGGAACAAAGATTATGAAAAAATGTAAAAAATTAGCTGCGTTGGTATTGTCATTGTGTATGCTGGGGGTTATATTTGCCGGCTGTGGTGCAGAGAATAAAGCTGCTGATAAAGCCTCATCTTCTGTACCTGCCAAAGAAACAAAAGTACTTACGGGAGGCGGTTCTAAAATTATCTACATAATTACACCGTCTCATTCAAATCCTTTCTTTAAAACGGAAGCAGATGCGGCTACGAAAAAAGCCAAAGACCTTGGCTATGAAGTTAAAACTGTGTCGCATGATGATGATGCAACAAAACAAGCCGAACTTTTTGAAAATGCTATATCCGATAAAGCTGCAGCAATTATTTGTGACAATGCAGGAGCTGATGCTACTGTTGCTGCTGTACAAAAAGCTCGTGATGCGAATATTCCTACTTTTTTGATTGATCGTGAAATCAATGGCAGTGGAATCGCAATTTCTCAGATTGTAGCAAATAATTATCAAGGGGCGAAAGCCATTGCTGAATCATTTGTGGAAAAAATGGGGGAAAAAGGGAAATATGCTGAACTGTTAGGTAAGGAATCTGATACAAATGCAGGGGTACGTTCCAGTGCTTTTCATGAAGTTATTGATCAATATGCTGATTTGAAGATGGTTGCTCAGCAGACTGCAAATTGGGAACAAACCGAAGCTTATCAAAAAATGGAAACAATTTTGCAATCAAATCCTGATATCAAAGGTGTTATCTGTGGGAACGATACAATGGCTGTTGGTGTCGTTGCAGCCATTAAAAATGCAGGTCTGAAAGATATTGCTGTCATCGGTGTTGACGGTTCAGATGAAGCTGCGGCAGCTATAAAAGCTGGCAATATGACAGGTACCGCACTGCAGCAAGCCGCTCTGATTGCAGAGATGGCTGTACAACAAGCCGATAAATATTTAAAAGATGGTACAACAGGTCTTGAAGAAAAACAACTGGTAGATTGTATTGCGATTACAGCAAAAAATGTTGATAAACTCAAGGCTTTTGTTTATAAAGAATAGTGAAAGAGCAGCTGTGAGCATATCGGGATAACACAGGTATGCTCACAGCTAAGCGTTTCATTTGAAAAACGTGCTGTAATGCGGAATGGATAGGAGCAGGCGGCTTATGAAAAAACGTGTATTGATTGTACTGATTGCTTGTTTACTGATGGCATTTTTTATGACTGGCTGTGTCAAAGTTGTTCAGATTGGTCATGAAGGAGATTTAACAGGAGATGTAGCTTTTAATGCGGCAGATAATGTAGCAGGAATTTGGCAGACGAAAGCCATTCCTGAATTGGAAAAGAAAGCGGTAGATTTGTCTGGATTTTTGAAGGATTCGAATGGGGATCTTAAATCTTTAGCTGGTAAATATGGTAAATACTCTATGGGAGATAAAGGTGAATTGAGTTATGTTGTAAAAGGCAAAGGTCAAGTTACCGCGGTGAACCGAGAAAAAAAAGCTGGATTCATGACTTTGAAATTAGATGGTTATGACGGTCCGGTTGTCGTTCAATTGCAAATAGGCAGCGTCTATAAAGGGTCAGCAGTTCGTGATAGTCTTACGTTTATAAAATATGAAGATTATAAAAATCAAGTGGATTGGGCGAAGATTTCCCAGAGTATTCATGACATCATCAATTCCGAACTTATCGCTAAGCAGGATTTAGATACAATCCAAGGTAAGAGTGTATCTTTTGTTGGCTGCTTTAGTGTTAACAACCAAAAAGAAATATTGATTACGCCAGTCGAGTTGACGGTTCAATAGGAGGTGGAGAAAATGGATATTTGTCTGCATGCCGAAAAAGTGTCAAAAATATATCCTGGTACGAAAGCTTTGGATGAAGTTTCTTTTGATGTATATACAGGAAAAGTCAATGTATTGATTGGTGAAAATGGTGCCGGAAAATCCACTCTCATGAAAATTATTGCCGGGATTGAGCAGCAATCCGAGGGACAGCTTTTTATGGGAACGAAAAAAGTACAGTTTCAGAATGTGACAGAAGCAAAACAAAATGGTATTGGTATTATTCATCAGGAACTCAGTTTATTTCCAAATCTCAATGTATATCAAAATATCTTTATGGCTCGAGAAAAAACACATGGATCGATACGTTTAGATAATGAAAAACATATTGAGCTTACAAAAAAAATCATGGAGAAATTGGAACATCCTATTGATCCACATGTTTTAGTGGGTGATTTGCGGGTGGGACAGCAGCAAATGATCGAAATTGCCCGGAATTTAATCCAAGATGATTTAAAAATATTGATTATGGATGAACCAACATCTTCCTTAAGTGCACAAGAAGTTCAGGTTTTGTTTAAAATAATCAAAGAACTTAAAGCCGAAGGAATTTCAATTGTTTATATTTCACATAGACTAGAAGAAATTATGAAAATTGGTGACTACGTGACGATTCTCCGTGATGGGAAATTTGTAGCTTCTTCACCTGTAAAGAATATCGATATTCAATGGATTGTTAAAGAGATGGTTGGCAAAGGAAAAGTATATCCAAAACGTAAAGAAGAAATTGACTGGAGTCGCAGAGAAAAAGTACTGGAAGTCAAAAATTTGACGGTGCCGAAAAAGGGCGGAGGCTATTTATTAGATCATGTTAATTTTGACTTGAAAAAAGGCGAAATATTGGGTATTTATGGTCTAATGGGAGCAGGACGTACTGAAATATTTGAATGTATAATGGGTCTGCGTCCAGAGCACACGGGTGATATTTTCTTAAATGGGGAGCTTTTGCGTATAAAAAGTGTATCCGGTCAGATTGACCGAGGTTTTGCAATGGTGCCGGAAGATAGGCAGCGTGAGGGGCTTGTACAGACAATGGATATTGGCAAGAATATTTCATTATCAAGCCTGCAGAAATATGCACGATCTATCTTTTTGAATGAAAAAAAAGAAGAACGTAGTGTAGATGCCGAAATTAAAGATATTCATATTAAAGTTGCTGATAAAAGACTGCCGATTCTTTCCCTTTCTGGTGGAAATCAGCAAAAGGTAGTCATTGGAAAAGGTATCTTGACACAGCCAACGATTTTGCTGTTGGATGAACCAAGCCGCGGCATTGATATTGGTGCCAAAACGGAAGTGTTTGAAATTATCAACCAATATGCAGATGAGGGATTGTCGATTGTGGTGATTTCTTCTGAATTGCAAGAAATCATGGCCATTGCGGACCGTATTATGGTTCTTTCGAATGGAATAAAAACGCGTGAAATGATGAAAAATGACATTACGGAAGACAAATTAGTACTCGCTTCCTATCAAGGTCATGTAATCAAAAAAAATGTATCATAGACGGAAACTTGCATGAAAGGAATGATTTGGATAATGAAGACTGATCTTACAAGCAATTTGCATAAAAAACAGAGCAGTAATTCTTTGGCACTTACGTTATTAAAGGGCCGCACCTTAATTGTTTTGGCGTTGCTTTTACTTTTCTTTAGTTTTGCAACTCCTAATTTTTTATCAACGAATACCTTTTTATTATTGGCTAAACATGTTGCTTTATATGGTATTTTAGCGATTGGCATGACATATGTTATTATTACCGGGGGTATCGATTTATCCGTTGGGGCTGTTGTCGGATTGGCGGGGATGATTGCTGGCGGTCTGATTAATAATGGCTTTACACTGACAATGTTTGGTGTGACTCTGTATTTTAGTGTACCGATCGTAGTTCTTTTTACACTTATGGTTGGTGCATTTGTTGGCTGGTTAAATGGGATCATCATCACAAAATTTGGTGTCGCACCTTTCATTGCGACGCTGGGAACGATGTATATTGCCCGTGGTTTTGCAATGCTCCATTCAAATGGTGCAACCTATTCTAATATTATCGGTAATGAAGCATTAGGTAATACGGGGCTCAGTGTATTTGGCAGTCGCGTATTTGGGATGCCAGTCGGGGCTTTGATTTTAGTTTTTATTGCCATTATTGCTGGCATTTTATTGAAAAAAACAACATTTGGCTGGCATGTTTTTTCAATTGGGGGAAATGAACGGGCTGCAAAATTATCGGGCGTAAAAGTGGATAAAGTAAAAATTTTGGTTTATATATTCTCCGGAGTTTGTGCGGCCATTGTCGGAATTATTACAGCATCGCAGCTTGAAGCAGCTCATCCGGCATCGGGCGAAACTTGGGAAATGAATGCAATTGCTGCTGCGGTTTTGGGCGGGACTTCAATGGCTGGTGGGATTGGTACCATCGGGGGAACGATTATTGGTGCTTTTGTAATCGGTGTTATTTCAGATGGCATGGTTATGTGTGGTGTTTCGGAATTTTGGCAGATGATTATCAAAGGGGTTGTCATTATACTCGCTGTTATTGTCGATCAGTTCCAACGTAATTTGCAGGCGAAGATTGCATTGCAGGCAAGAAATGATTCTAAGACGGAACCGAAAGAGGAAATAAAAATATAAAACTGGGGGACTGAATATGAAAAAATGTGGGATTTTGAATGCGCAGCTGGCTGGTTTCATTGCAGCACTTGGTCATAAGGATTTATTTATGATTGGTGATGCCGGGATGCCAATACCTAAGGGGATACCTATTGTAGATTTGGCATTATGCGGTGGTGTACCAACTTTTAAACAGACATTAGATGCAGTTATTGGAGAAGCTGAAGTCGAATTTTATTCGTTGGCTGAAGATATTAAAGAAAAAAATCCAACACTTTTACAGCATATTCAGCAGAAACTTCAGGGCGTGGAACATGAATTTATATTGCATGAGGATCTAAAAGAACAATCAAAACAGGTTCGCTTTGCAATTCGTACGGGTGAATTTACTCCGTATCCCAATATTATACTGCGTGCCGGTGTAGCTTTTTCGGCATGAGCGAAGAAAAAAATTTATAAATATAATAGAATTTGCGATTTTGAGCAATGTGGTTTAGAATATATTGCGAGAGGAGAGTGCGGAATGAAAATCAGTATAAAAAAAATAAGTGAATTGTCCGGCTTTTCCCCTGCAACCGTTTCAAATGCTTTAAATAATAAAAAAGGGGTTAATCGAGACACGTCCGAACAAATTTTTAAAATCGCCCAAGAGTATGGTTATTTGAATGAAACAAAAATCAAGAATATCAAGGTTGTGACATACCGTGATAGCGGTAAAGTATTTTCAGATTCACCTTTTTTTGCAGCATTGCTTGAAGGTGTAGAAAATGCAAGTCGACAATCCGGGTATGAAACAACAATATTTAACTTATATAGAAATAGTCCAGATTATGAAGAACGGGTCAATCAGATCCTAAATGATACATCATCCGCTATTTTGCTAGTTGGAACAGAACTTAATGAACAAAATGCGAAAGCATTTCAACAAGCAGCTGTTCCGTTGGTATTACTCGATTGCTGGTTTGAAAATTTATCTTTTAACGCTGTACTTATGAACAATATAGATTCGGTTTCGCAGGCTGTAAATTATTTGGTCGATCATGGTCATAGTCAAATTGGTTATTTAAAAGGAGATGTTCGTATTCAGAATTTCCAATGTCGTCAAAAAGGGTATGAACGGGCTTTGCAGGAGCATAATTTAACAAACCAGCCCAAATATATTATCGAGGTTCCGACGACGATGGATGAAGTGTTTACCACAGTCGATTCATTTTTACAAACGAAGCCGGAGCTGCCAACTGCTTTTTTTGCTGAAAATGACATGATTGCTTTGGGTGCGATGAAGGCTTTTCAAAAAAATGGCTATCGAATTCCTGAAGATATTTCAATTATTGGATTCGATGATATCTCTTTTTGCAGTGTATTTACACCAGCACTTACAACCGTACGGGTGTTTAAGCAAGAAATGGGACAACTTGCGGTACAGCGTTTGATTACTTTGATGAAAACAAATACAAAAACAAAAGTAAAAATGCAGATTTGCAATGAATTGGTTGAACGTGATAGTGTTGCTTATTTAAAAACAAACTAGTCGAGGGGATGGTTTTTGATGAAGCTCGCCGTAATTGGCTCTAATATGATTGATGTTATATCGTATACGGATATAATACCCGTTGCCGGAGAGACGCGCGAAGTGAAAGACTTTGCTATTAACTGTGGTGGTAAAGGGGCTAACCAGGCTATTGCAGCGGCAAAATTGGGTGCAGATGTTCTTATGCTTACCACAATTGGTGATGATGTATTTGGGAAAATGGTGCTTGAGAATTTTAATGCGTATCAGGTTGATACGAAATACGTACGGACAGCGAAAGGCAGCTCCAATGGAATCGCTACAATCTTAGTCGATGAATCATCACAAAACCGTATTTTAATAAATAAAGGTGCTAATACATATTTAACGGCAGTTGATGTAGAAGCTGCTGCCACGGATTTACAACAATGTGCTCTTTGTATTTTGCAATTAGAAATAGAGCTGAATACGGTTTATGCAGCGATTGAATTTGCCAATAAACATCAGATTCCGGTATTACTCAATCCGGCTCCGGCGATAGCGGATCTTGATCTTGACATGGCCTGTAAATGTGATTTTTTTGTACCGAATGAAACAGAACTTAATATAATCACCGGACTTCCTGTTGAATCGGAAGCAGAAATTAAAAAAGCGGCATTAACTTTGGTTGATCGGGGACTCAAAAATGTCATTGTGACAATGGGCAGTCGTGGATCACTTTGGGTCAATAAAGAACATTGTGAACATGTCCCGGCGTATGCTGTACAGGCTGTGGATACAACTGGTGCCGGTGATGCTTTTATTGGATGCTTTGCAGCGGTCTATGTAAAAACAAAGGATATTTTACAAGCGATACAGCAAGCAACGTTGTTTGCTGCACTCAGTGTGACAAAAACAGGCACCCAAGGATCCTATCCAACAAAACAAGAATTCACACTGGCTTTGGATCGTTTTCATTTCGGCAGCATTTTCTAAAATGAGATGTTAAAATTTATAGAAATGTGATAGAATAACTCTAGTAGGATACATTTAATGTTTGATTGGCCTATAACTTTGTTTATGTTATGGGCTTTTTTGCTTTTTGCATGCTATGAATTTGATATTATATGTTTTAGGAGGAAAAAACGTGAATTTAAAAGAATGGTTTAAGTTTTCTGAAAGAAAAACAGATTTTTCTACAGAAATTATCGCTGGAATGACAACATTTGTTACGATGGTCTATATTGTTGTGGTTAATCCGGCAATTCTCAGTAAAACAGGTATGGATTTCAATGGTGTTTTTGTTGCTACAATTTTGGCCAGTATGATTGGTACGTTAATTATGGGGATCGTTGCAAATTACCCTATCGCAATTGCACCGGGGATGGGGATGAATGCGTATTTTGCTTTTGCCGTTGTACTCGCTATGGGTGTTGCTTGGCAACAGGCTTTAGGGGCTGTTTTTATTGCATCGGTTATTTTTATGATCTTATCGTTTACTAAATTTCGTAATAGCTTAATTGATGCAATTCCAATTAGCTTAAAACAGGGAATTACAGCCGGTATTGGTTTGTTTATTACTTTTATTGGACTACAAAATGCGAAGCTCGTTGTGGGATCACCTGCAACACTTGTAACTTTAGGCAATTTGGAAGATCCAATGACATTTTTAACGGTGATTGGGCTTATTATAAGTTTGGTTTTGATGGTCAATCGCGTTAAAGGTGCTTTGTTTTTGGGAATGATCCTAACTGCTATTATCGCTTTTTTTCAGGGACTTTTAGTTTTACCGGATACGTTCTTTAGCATGCCTTCAGGGCTTGACAAAACTTTCATGCAAATGGATGTTCAGGGAGTTTTTGATGGTAGTTTGTATGCGATAATTTTTACTTTTTTGATTGTTACTTTATTTGATACTACAGGAACAATGCTGGGAATTGGCGAACAAGCGGGTCTCATTAAAGAAGGAAAATTCCCCAATATCAGAGGTGCTTTGCTTGCTGATGCATTTGGGAGTACTTTTGGGGCGATTTTGGGGACAAGCCCTACATCGTCTTATGTAGAATCAGGAGCTGGTGTTGCAGCTGGTGGACGTACTGGTTTCACGGCGGTTGTTGTGGCACTACTGTTTGCTCTGGTGCTATTTTGTGCACCGATTGCTCAGATGCTGGCATCTTTACCGGCAGTTACCGCACCATCTTTGATTATAGTTGGGTTTTTGATGATGAATGGTCTGCGTAAAATTGATTGGAATGATATGGAAGAAGCATTCCCGGCATTTCTTGTTTTATTAATGATGCCGCTTTGTTATAGTATTACCACGGGTGTTGGTATCGGTTTTATTATTTATCCTTTGCTCAAGATTTTCCGCGGTAAAGCGGCACAGGTACATCCTTTAATGTATATATTTATGATTTTATTTATTGTTCAATTAGGGTTCTTAAATCATTGATTTATAAAATATAAGCCAGCTTAAGGCTTAAAAAAGACATTTGGGGGAAAGCTTCATGAAAAAATTGTGTGAAAAAAAGATTGCTATGATTCTCGTAATAAGTGGAGTTTTAATGGTTCCATTTCATACGACAGCCTTGGCAAAATCACCAATACATTATCATGATAAAAGTGTGGAAAAAGAGTCAGCTGCAATTCGGTTGCAGTTAGAAAATACAAAGACAGGGCAGGACCTGATTCAAAAACCGGTTGTGCTTATGCAGCCAGTTCAGATGCCGCCAGCTTTTAATGAAAGTTTAACCATTATGGGACCGCCTGTTGCTACGAAAGAGCAGTGCTTGCGGTATCTGCTCAGTGTAAATCCATCACCCAATCTATTGGTTTCACCAGATAAATTGGTTGATTATTATTATGAGGAGGGTACCCGCGAGGGAATAAGACCCGATATTGCTTTTGCTCAGGCATTAAAAGAAACGGGGTATTTTCGCTATGGCGGATCAGTACAATATAATCAAAACAATTATTGTGGACTTGGTTCAACCAGTAGTAGTGCCAATGGGGCTTATTTTCCCAATCCGCAGCTGGGCGTCAGAGCTCATATCCAGCATCTTTTAGCATATTCATCGATGCGACAGCCACAGGTGGATATTGTCGATCCTCGGTATAGTTTTGTCCGTGCCGCTGGCAATAGTGCTTCAGCAGCAACTTGGACAGATTTAAATGGGCGATGGGCAGTTCCAGGCAATGATTATGGTGAAACAATTTTACATATTTATCAGGATATTTTGCGGCAGTGAAATAGATAAGTGGCATTAAACATTTTATATGGCAATCGTCAGGAATGGGGGTAGGGCTCGTGGCGTTACGTAGGAAGCAAACGATGCCCTATACCCCATTCCTGACAGCCTAATAGGATAGGTATCATATTTAATACATTGAATAAGATCATCTTGTTCTATTTCATGTAGAGAAGGCAGGTAGTCAAATGATTACTTGCCTTCTTTTTCGATTTGTGTTCTACTAAGATTATTATGCAGGTTGTTGTTTTGAAAGGAAGTAAATTTTTTTATGTTCATACATGAGCTTATTGTGCAGGGAAAACCAGAACAGATCGCATTGATTGCTGGAGAAAACCGGATTACATATCTTACCTTACAAAAAAATGTCGAAAAATATAAAAATTATTTTTATCATTTAGGAATTCAACGCGGCGAAAATGTCGGGCTTTTATCGAGAAATTCCATTGAATATATTTATGCCTATATGGCTCTTGTTAGCTTAGGCATAGTAGTGGTTCCCATCAATTTTCAGCTGAGCCCCAGAGAGATTGTTTATATCATGAAAGATGCTGCAATGAAATATTTCATTACGCAGGATCGTCTGAAACTAACTGCACAATTAGAAGAACAGTCATATAAGGTGAATGTTCAGCAAATTTTACTGGAGGATATTAAAAACCAAATTGAACTGGTTTGTTATGAAGCTTCACCAGTTTTGCCGGAAAGCTTTTCCTGGGAAGAAATAGCTATGATCATTTATACATCTGGGACAACTGGAAAACCAAAAGGTGCGGTTCTTACCCATAAAAATCTCGTACGAAATGCACAAATGTTTAAAGATGCTTTAATGATAGAATCGACTGATCATATATTATGTGTATTGCCAATGTATCATTGTTTTGCCTGGACCTGTGCAGTTTTGAACCCATTGCTTGTTGGGGCGACAATTACGATTTTGGGGGCATTTACACCAAAAGAAACAATTCAAGCGATTGCCAAAAACCGGGTAAGCATATTATATGCGGTGCCTTCTATTTGTAGTTTATTGACGAGACTGGCGTCGACAAACGATTTAGTTAGTTTGCGATTTGTTGTTTCAGGGGGGACAACACTGCCTGCGAAAATTGCCGCTGATTTTATGGCGAAATTTGCCGTGCCGATTTTGGAAGGGTATGGTCTGTCGGAGGCATCACCCGTCATTTCGGTCAATACACCAACGAACGTAAGAGTTGGTTCGATTGGTATGGAACTTCCCGGCGTGACGGTTGCAATCATGGATTTTAAGGGAATTCTGCTGCCAGATGGTGAGGTTGGTGAGCTCACTGCTCAGGGGGATAATGTCATGCAGGGCTATTGGCATTTGCCGGAAGCGACGATGCAGGTTCTTCAAGACGGCTGGCTGCATACCGGTGATATGGCTTATCGCGATGACGATGGGTTTATTTTTATCGTAGATCGTTTAAAAGATATGATCATTAGTATGGGAGAAAATGTATATCCGAGAGAAATTGAAGAATTATTATATTTGTATCCGGGGATTCGTGAAGCAGCCGTTGTAGGGATAGCGGATAAACTGAGAGGACAGGTTGGTAGTGCCTTCCTTGTTTTAGAAGAGGGGACAGTTTTTGATAAACATGCCTTAAAAGAATATTTACAAAATAAACTGGCTCTTTATAAAGTGCCGCGTGAATTTCATGTGATTGCTGAAATGCCCAAAAGCCAGACGGGAAAAATTCTGAAACGTTTGCTGCTGCCTTCATAAGTATTCAGAAGGTCATAAATGTTTTACAATCGCTGTTTTTATCGAGTGATTTGTTAGACTTGCGATTTAGAATATGATAGAATAGTAAGTATATGTATCTTTGCTATATATGAAATTTAATATAAAGGATTGAGATAATAATTTATGATTAGTACAAGTGGACTAACACTTCAATTTGGTAAAAGGATCTTGTTTAAAGATGTCAATATCAAATTTACACCTGGGAATTGTTATGGTGTGATTGGCGCCAATGGTGCTGGGAAATCTACCTTTTTAAAACTTTTGGGCGGCGATATTGAACCGACAAATGGTAGTATTGATATTACGCCAGGGGAACGTTTAGCTGTTCTTAAGCAGAATCATTATGAATTTGATGATTATGCGGTGATTAAAACGGTTATTATGGGACATAAACGTATCGTTGAAATCATGGATGAAAAGGAAGCACTTTATGCTAAACCGGATTTTTCTGATGCAGATGGTATGCGGGTTTCCGAATTAGAATGTGAATTTGCTGAACTGGATGGTTGGGAAGCAGAACCGGAAGCAGCACGGCTGTTAAATGGTTTGGGGATTCCTGAATCGTTACATGAGTCAAAAATGGCAGAACTGGATGGTACGGATAAAGTACGTGTACTTCTTGCACAGGCTTTGTTTGGTAATCCTGATATTTTGCTTTTAGATGAACCGACAAATCATCTTGATTTAGACTCGATCAACTGGCTCGAAAACTTTTTAGCTGATTTTACAAATACAGTTATTGTGGTATCGCATGATCGTCATTTTTTGAATCAGGTTTGCACACATATTGCCGATGTGGATTATGAAAACATTCAGCTGTATGTCGGAAATTATGATTTTTGGCTGCAATCAAGTCAGTTGGCTTCGGCTTTAGCGAAAGATGCAAATAAGAAAAAAGAAGAAAAAATCAAGGATTTGCAGGCATTTATTCAGCGTTTTAGTGCGAATGCATCCAAGTCAAAACAGGCTACTTCGCGTAAAAAATTATTGGATAAGATTACACTTGATGATCTTAGACCATCTTCGCGCCGCTATCCTTATGTTGCGTTTAAACCGGATCGTGAAGCTGGTGACCAACTGCTTACGGTTGAGGGAATTTCAAAAACAATTGATGGCGAAAAAGTATTGGACAATGTTAGCTTTACGTTGAAAAAAGGTGATAAAATTGCCTTGGTAGGTCCAAATAGTATTGGAAAAACAACATTGTTTAAAATTCTTATGGGCGAACTAGAAGCGGATGAAGGGTCATTTAAATGGGGTGTGACGACGTCACAAGCTTATTTGGCGATGGATAATTCGACTTATTTTGATGGTGTGAAATTAAGCCTGGTTGACTGGCTTCGTCAATTTTCACAAGATCAGGATGAATCTTTTATTCGTGGATTTTTAGGTCGGATGCTCTTTTCAGGTGAAGAAAGCTTAAAAGAAGCTTCGGTATTATCCGGTGGTGAAAAGGTCCGCTGTATGCTTTCCCGGATGATGTTAAGTGGTGCAAATGTATTGCTTTTGGATGAACCAACGAATCATTTGGATTTGGAATCCATTACATCTTTGAATGATGGGTTGATTGCGTTTACGGGAACCATGCTTTTTGTATCACATGACCATGAATTTATTCAAACGATTGCAAATCGTATTATTGAAATCACGCCGGAGGGTATCATTGATCGAGTGACGACCTATGATGAATATTTATCGAATGATACGATAAAACAGCAGCTTGCTGAAAAATACAAACAATAAAAAAGCGGAGGGGTTGCCCTCCGTTTTATTTTTTTTGTAAGGTTGTATACCTAAAACAGGAAATTTATATTATAATATGACTGTAGCAAATTTTGAATGGGGATAGTCTTATGTTAGGTAATCTGATCAAGAATGCAAATTATACGAAAGAAGATCACCTTGCGACGAATCGTTTAAAAGAATTAGTGGTGGTATTGCGGAATCGTGAAATCATGCATGGACTGACTCCGGAAAAATTGCGCATGATTTTAGAAGATTTAGGACCAACCTTTGTAAAATTAGGACAGGTTATGTCAATGCGGCCGGATTTTCTGCCTCAGGAATATTGTGATGAATTGGTCAAATTACAGACAGAGGTCAAACCTTTGCCATTTGCAACGATTCAAATCGTCATTGAGGAAGAATATAAAACAAAATGGACAAAAGTTTTTCAATCCATTGATGAACAAGTCCTGGGATCGGCGTCGATTGCTCAGGTACATCGTGCTGTCTTAAAAACTGGTGAAAAAGTCGTGATTAAGGTTCAAAGACCGGGAATCTATGATGTAATGTCCAAAGATATTGTCTTGCTGCGGCGTGCTGCGACTATTTTGAAGGTTATCAGTGAATCAAGTGGTCTGATTGATTTTAACAGGATACTAGACGAGATGTGGGCGATAGCCAAGCAAGAGATGGATTTTTTGATGGAGTCAAATCATAATGATGAATTTCGTCAATGCAATAGTGATATCGATTATGTAACCTGCCCTATAGTCAATCGACAATTGACTACTTCACGTATTCTTGTAATGGAATATATCGATGGGATACAAATCGATAAAATCAATGAAATTAAAGCTTTAGGCTATGATATTAATGATATCGGGAAAAAACTGGGCGAAAATTATGTAAAACAAATTATTGATGACGGTTATTTCCACGCCGATCCGCATCCTGGAAATATTTGGATTCGATCTGGCAAGATTGTTTGGCTTGATCTTGGCATGATGGGAAGATTGTCAACTCGCGACCGTGCGGCACTCAAAAAAGCAGTTTTTGCTGTCGTCAATAATGATACATATGAGATGAAGGCCGCAGTTTTAGCCTTAGGGGTTCCAAAAGAGCGTATTAATCATACGCGGTTATACGAAGATATCGATGCAATGATGAATGAATATGTTGGTTTGGATTTTACAAGTCTGCATTTAGGTCCGCTGGCTCGTAAAATTTTAGCCATTTTGAGTCGGCATAAAATTGCGATCGTACCGGGTATTAGTATGTTTGCTCGTGGCGTCGTTACCATTGAAGGCGTTATGCGAATTTGTTGCCCGGATGTCCATTTTGTTGAGATTTTTGCGACCCATATGCAGGCTGATTTTCGTAAGAATTTTGATCTGCGCGAAGAGATAGAAAAAGCAAAACGAGATGGTTACAACCTGCTGCGCAAGTCAATGCGCCTGCCGGAACAAGTATCGGATATTCTAAAAATGACGATGAGTGGGCAGACAAAAGTGAATTTTGATCTTACAGGATCAGAAGAACCGTTGCGGCAGGTTGATAAGATGATTAATAAATTGATTGTTGGTATTATTAGTTCGGCACTGCTTTTAGGCTCAAGCATCATTTGCACGACACAGATGACGCCCAAAATTATGGAAATTCCACTGTTAGGTGTTTTTGGTTATATTGCAGCACTCATACTGTGTACGCGACTGGTATTTAGTATTATGAAAAAGAAATAGTAAAGAAAGCGGCAGGTGAATCTATGCAGGAGTTAAAAAAATATGAAACCGTATTTTTCGATCTGGATGGGACATTGACGGATTCGAAAATTGGCATAATTCGATGTTTACAATATTCTTTAGAAAAATTTGGTATCGAAGAAAATGATATCGAGAAGCTGACACGCTGTATTGGGCCGTCGCTTTCGTTTACGTACCAGCAGTGGTATGGTCTGACGGCTGAGCAGGCAAGGCAGGGAACTAAATATTATCGGGAACGTTTTGAAAAAGAAGGCATCAGGGAAAATCTACTGTATGATGGCGTACTGCAGTTGCTGGAAACACTAAAAAATATGGATAAAAAGATTGTTTTGGCAACAGCTAAGCCAACGGTACATGCAAAACAAATCCTTCAGTATCACAAAATTGATTCCTATTTTACGGAAATTTGTGGTAGTAATCTTGATGGAACACGTGAGGATAAGGGGGCTGTGATTGAGTTTGCATTATCAAAATTAGAACAGGTAAATAAACAGCAGATTGTTATGATTGGTGACCGCAAACATGATGTGATCGGAGCTAAGGAAAATGGATTAGCTTCCGTTGCCGTGGCATATGGCTATGGCACGGAGAACGAGCTGATGGAAGCTGCTCCGGATAAAATCGTGTATTCTGTGGATGAGATACGACAAATGTTTGTCGATTGATTTGAGTAAATGAGGAGGGCTATTCTTTGCAAGGCATCAGAGGAGCAATTACAGTCGAAAAAAATGATAAAAATGAAATTTTTTTGGCTGTTGAAAATTTATTAAATGAAATGGTAAGCCAAAATCAGATAGAAACGGAAGATATTGGAGCGGCACTTTTTAGTGCAACGGATGACATTACGGCAGCTTTTCCAGCGGCGGCAGCTCGCAAACTTGGCTGGGAATTTGTACCACTTTTTGATGCGAGGCAGATGGAAGTTGAAGACAGTTTAGAAAAGTGCATTCGTGTGCTTTTATTAGTCAATACGGAGAAAAAGCAGCAGGAAATACACCATGTGTATTTGGAAAAAGCAGTCTGTCTTCGACCTGATTTGACAAATAAATAAGAGAAAGCAGGAAAATAAACGTAATGAAGCAAGAAATGATTCATCCAGTCGATGAAAAACCGTCCTTAGTGAAAATGCTGATCTATGGCTTTCAGCATGTTTTAGCGATGTATGCGGGGGCGGTAGCTGTTCCGCTTGTGCTAGCTAGTGCAATTCATCTTGATAAAGAACAGTTGATTTATTTAATTAATGCAGATTTGTTTACGTGTGGTATTGCAACTTTAATTCAAACATTAGGCCTTGGACCTAAAATTGGGTCTAAATTACCGATTGTGCAGGGGTGTACATTTGGTGCGGTAACCACAATGATTATGATTGGCGGAGCACATGGACTCCGCGGCATTTATGGTTCAGCGATGGTGGCGGGGCTTGTAACTTTCGTTATCAGTACATATTTTAGTAAAATGCTGCGTTTTTTTCCACCAGTAGTGACGGGTTCCGTTATTACGATCATGGGAATTTCTTTATTGCCGGTTGCTGTAATGTGGGCTGGGGGCGGCAATCCTGCAGCACCAGAATATTGTAATCCATCTTTAATCTTTTTGGCAGCGATTGTTTTGGCAATTGTTCTATTTTTCTATCGCTGTTTTACCGGATTTTGGAGTAACATAGCAGTGCTTTTGGGTTTGATCAGTGGTACCTTTATTGCGATACCTTTAGGTGTGACTGACTTTTCATCGGTTGGACAGTCTGCTTTTTTTGGCGTTACTACCCCCTTTGCTTTTGGCTGGCCTATTTTTGATCCGGCATCTATTTTTGCAATGACAATTGTTATGTTGGTGACAATGGCAGAAACAACGGGGGATGTCATGGCTGTAGGAGAAATCGTCGATAAACCAATCAATGAAAAACTACTGGCAAAAGCACTTCGTGCTGACGGCTTTTCAACAATTTTGGGTGGAATTTTTAATGCTTTTCCGTATACGGCATTTGCCCAAAATATTGGTTTGATCAGTTTGACTGGAGTTAGGAGCCGGTTTGTTGTTGCTATGGCGGGATGTCTACTCATGATTTTAGGCCTTTTCCCTAAAATGGCAGCAGTCGTTGCATCGATTCCAAATTCTGTTTTGGGTGGTGCCGGCATTGCAATGTTTGGTATGGTAGCGGCAAGCGGGATTAAAACATTATCAAAAGTTGATTTTGATGACAGTTATAATATGATGGTGGTCGCAATCAGCATCGGAGTGGCACTGATTCCAGTTGCGATGCCAACATTTTATAATAAATTTCCCGAGTGGTCACAGCTTATTTTAAACAGCGGTATTACAGTCGGCAGTGTCATGGCGGTTGTTTTGAATGCGATTTTAAATGGAGCTGAAAAAAATACGACGGAAATAGCACAAAAAGAATATTTATAATAGGGAGAGAGAATATTATGAAAAAAATAATTTCAACGGATCAGGCTCCAGCAGCGATTGGCCCATATTCACAGGCGATAAAAACAAATGGTAGTTTGCTTTTTGTTTCGGGGCAGATTCCTCTTAATCCAAAGACGGGAAATATTGTCGAAGGTGGTATTGTTGCGCAGACAACACGCGTGCTTGACAGCCTGAAAGCTATCTTAAGCGCGGCTGACTGCACGCTGGATTCTGTAATAAAAACAACGGTTTATTTGAAAGATATCAGTGATTTTGCTACAGTAAATGAAGTCTATGCAAAATATTTTACACAAAATTGCCCGGCCCGGGTTTGCATTGAAGTGGCAAATTTACCGAAAGATGCCTTGGTGGAAATAGATGTTATTGCAGCTGCTGCTGAATAAATTTATTTTATAGTTGGTAATTAAAAGGGGATGTGACAAAATGAGAAATCATTTTGTCCACATCCTCTTTTTCTATGCATATTGAGTAAACAAGCGGGCAATTACCTTAAAAAGGGTACACAACCCCTTTCCCCATAAAAACTGTTTTTCTACAGTTTATGCGGCTTTCTTCAAACGTAGTCTTTTATTGTGGTATTTATAAAGATTATGCCCGATAGAAACCAGGAAAATCTCTAAACGTACTTGTTCCATGCCTTTTCGAACGATTCTTTTGTACCAGCGGTTATTTTTCATGATGCCAAAAGTACCTTCGGATTGAATGGAGCGATTCATACGAAGAAGCGCTC
>NZ_FNZK01000021.1 GCF_900109225.1 Propionispira arboris | reverse complement strand
CACCTGTTCCCATACCGAACACAGTAGTTAAGCACTTGAACGTCGAAAGTACTTGGGTGGAAACGCCCTGGGAGGATAGAAAACTGCCAGTTAAACAAAAAGCACTCATGTATATGGGTGCTTTTTTCGTATGGAAAAAACGTTTTCCCTTGAAATGTAAAAAAACCCCCTTTTTAATAAGGGAGGTTTCTAAAAAGGTTAGCTTTGCTTTTTGCCATACTTCGACAGGTACGACTCAGGATCAATTCCTGTAAGTTCAATAATTGCAGCTAGTTGAGCTGCATCAAGTACTGACTCAATCATGTTTTCAGGAAAATCTTTAAGGTCAATTGTTTTAGGGTTAGCAAAACCAACGCGTTCATCATTCGCAAAAATATCAATGCGTGGTTTCCTGGTCCAGCCAGATTCAACTTTTTTTACAATTGCATAACCAAATTTGGTCTTTAATACGGTTCCAACCGGATAGATTGCAACATTATTAAAAAATGTAGTCAATAAAGTTAAGTCAAACTGACCATTCGAACATTTTGTCATAATTTGATAAGCGACATCCGGGCGATAGGCCTTTTTATAAGGCCTATTGCTGGTAAGCGCATCGTATACATCGGCAATAGCTGTAATACGGGCAAATTTATGTATTTTTTCTTGTCCTATTTTATGTGGATAACCAGAGCCATCATATCGTTCATGATGCTGTGCGGCAATGTACATTGGAATTGTTGAATAATGTTTTGCTTTGCGTAAAATAGCAGCGCCATCACTTGGATGCTGGCGAATAATATTATATTCATCATCGGTAAGCGGCAACGGGTCGTTTAAAATTTCCAGCGGCGTTTTTGTTTTTCCAATATCATGTAATAAAGCACCTAAAGTCAATTCAACCAGTTCTTGTTTGGTTATTTTACAAAGTGCACCAAGCATAGATGCCAATACTGCAACATTTACCGAATGTGAAAATGTATAATCATCATGGATTCGGATGTCATTGATTTGTGCAAGGTTGGAATGTTTGGCAATAATATCAAAAATAATGGATTCAGTGGTGAGTTTTAAAGAAGATACATTTAGATTATCTGTCAATTTACATTGTTTAAAGACATCAAAAACATTGCGAATCGCTTTAATTCGTGTTTTTTCCTGAATGATGTCTTCAGGGGGGAATATATTTAAAAGTGGATTCAAAGCGGTGACAATTACAGATTGAACATCCAGATCTTGTAATTTTTGAATATAGGCAGCCGTGAGACGTGTACCGCGTGTTAAAAGGAAACTACCATTCCCATGATATATACCCTGACCCGTAATCATACCAGGACGTAAATTTTTTGTTAACAATTTTATCATATACAACACCATAAACATTTTAATATAATTTCATTATAATGAATTTTTATTAAAAAGAAAAGATATTTTTCATAGAAATTCATTATAATGAAATATCAATCAATATACCTATATTGAAAAGTATGATGATTTTTGTTATACTATTGAATAGTCCCTGTGAATGTAGGGACTTTGTTTTTGTCAAAATATGAATTTATTAAAGGGGGACGTTTACTTGCAGGAAACGCGTAAGAAGCGTAGGACGAGACGCAGCAGTAAGCGTGTACTTGCTATATTACTTGTTTTGCTTTTAGCAGCCGGTATTGTAGGAGCATCGTATTATTGGTTTGATTCGAATATTCTTAAAAACAAAGCACAAACAGCAGAAGGCATGATGGTTGCCGAAGATAAGGTTACAATTATGATCATGGGAGTAGACCGCCGTGCTGATGATGTGGGCAGGTCGGATACGCTCATGGTGGCTACGGTTGATCCAAATAAAAAGAAAGCAGCAATTTTATCGATTCCTCGTGATACCCGGGTAAAAATCGAGGGAAACGGGTATGATAAAATCAATCATGCCTACGCGTTTGGTGGACATAAGCTCACGCAAAAAACAGTTGAAAATTTTCTCGGAGTGCCAATGGACTACTATATAGTCATTGATATTCAGGCTTTTGAACGAGTAATCGACGCGATTGGCGGGATTGATATTGATGTTGAGAAACGGATGTATTATGAAGATCCCTGGGATGATGATGGCGGACTGGTCATTGATCTGAAGCCGGGACAGCAGCATATGGATGGTAAGACCGCGATTCAATATGTAAGATATCGTGATTCAGAAGGGGATATTGGACGTATTACTCGTCAACAGCATTTTATGAAAGCTGTTTTGGATAAAATCATCTCACCGTCGATTATTACAAAATTGCCAGCTATTATTAAGGAAGTAAGTTCAGCCTTGGAAACGGATATGTCGGCGAGCAAGATGATTAGTCTGGTGAATATATTAAAAGATGCCCGCGATAATGGACTGAATACAGAAATGGTTCCTGGCAAACCAGCTTATATTCAGGATATAAGTTATTGGATTCCAGATATTCAAAAACTTCGGCAAACCTTAGCGGAACTGCTGGATGTGAAAATGGATGCCAAAGTGGAAAAATCTATGAACACAACAGTGCAGGAATATGAAGCTTCGATTCCGAAGAATATGAAAGTCGTTGACGATGCTGAGGCTGTTAAAAAAGCACGTGAAGCTGAGCTGAAAATAGAAAAAGCAGCGACTGACAAAGCAGATGCTGCTAAAAAGAAAAAAGAAGAAGTTCCTGAACCGAAAAAGACAGCGAAACTCAGTGTCAGGGTCATTAATTCAAGCGGCATTAACGGTGCTGGCGCAGAAGTAGCCGGTATTTTACGGCGTCAGGGACTGGATGTCACGGATGTATCGACCGGTAGTTCGTCGTCACAAAAGAATACAACGATTACAGCTGGCGCGGGCGACGTAGATAAATTTTCCGGGCTGCCATTCGTTTATACCATCAATTCTGGTGGCGATACGGGTCAGGCTACAGTCGTAATCGGTAAAGATTACAAATAATTATAATAAAAATAGTTTAAAAGCTGAGCTGAGATTTAAAAGCTCAGCTTTTTTATGCTGTGTGCTCTAGATGGATGACGGTGCGGTGTTTTTTGTGATAAAATAAAGAAGCTTATGGTAATATAGTTTGGAGTGATCGTATGGGGATTTTAAAGGTTAATGATTTAAGCAAATCATTTGGTATAGAAGAGTTATTTCATGGCGTTAGCTTCGAGGTGACACGTGGTGACAAAGTTGGCTTTGTCGGAGCAAATGGTGCCGGAAAAAGTACATTGATGCGCTGCCTGATGGGACTTGATGAATATGATGGAGGTCACATCCAGTTTGATACAGCCGATACGGTCGGTTATTTAGAACAGGAAACATCTTTTGGTGACTGGCCTCTTTATGAAGAACTGCGGCAATCTTTCAGCGACATACTGCATTTGGCAGAAGAAAAGGCAAAACTGGAATCTAAAATTGAGCAGGCCGCAGATGATGCAGTCATGGAATCGCTCATGGAAGAGTATAGCAAAATCGTTGATCAGTTTGAACGTCTGGACGGATATGATTATGAAAGCCGTATCCGTCGGATAGCCTATGGACTGGGTTTTACCGACGAAGATTTTAAAAAAAATGTTGGACATTTTTCTGGTGGGCAAAAAACCCGTATTTGCTTAGCCAAAGCGCTGCTTAGAGAGCCGGACTTCTTATTTTTGGACGAACCGACAAATCATCTGGATATTGAAATGATTGAGTGGCTCGAAGATTTTCTGAAGTCGTATAAGGGCGGTGTTTTGCTTATATCGCATGATCGTTTTTTTTTGGATCGGGTAGCAACACGCATTATTGAACTTGAAAATAAAACGGTGATTGATTATACGGGGAATTACACACGTTTTACGCGGGTTAAGGAAGACCGCCGTGCCGCATTGGAATCGGCGTATGAAAAGCAACAAGTCCATATAAAAAATACAGAAGAGTACATCCGTAAATATAAAGCAGGTATCAAATCGAAACAGGCACGCGGCCGGGAAAAACAATTAAATCGGTTAGAGCGAATTTTGCTTCCGCCTAACAGTATCGGCTTTAATTATTTTTCATTTAATCCACCGGCGGAATGTGCGCAGCGGGTTGCGGAACTTGAAGAAGTATCAATGACTTTTGGTCAACAAGACATCTTTAAGAAATTGTCCTTATTAATTAGAAATGGTGATGGTGTGGCGCTGGTGGGACCCAATGGTGCTGGAAAGACAACATTGCTGCGTCTTTTGATTGGTGAGCTGGAATCGCCTACAGGCCGGGTTAAAATTGGCAGCCGGGTTAAAATTGGTTATTATTCACAGCAGCATGAAGGGCTCAATGAGGCCAATCGCTTGATTGATGAGCTCCTTTTTGAATATGGAATTACGGAAGAACAAGCCCGTCGTTATTTGGGGTCGTTTCTCTTTTATGGAGATGATGTATATAAGATCATCGGATCTCTCAGCGGTGGTGAGAAATCCAGACTGGCCTTTTTGAAACTCATGCTGACGGGGGCCAATTTTCTTATTTTAGATGAACCAACCAATCATTTGGACATTCCGGCGAAAGAGGCCGTTGAAGAAGCTCTCATGGCGTTTCCAGGAACTTTTATTACGGTATCGCATGATCGATATTTTCTGGATAAAGTAACAAACTGCACCTGCGAATTGTCAGCTGGCATTTTGACGGAATATAATGGAAATTATAGTTATTATCATGAAAAGAAACTATTTGCGGCAAAAGAAGCGAGTGAAATTGCAGCTGAACTCGCAGCAGAAAATGCGGCACGTCAAGCCCGGGCGAAAAAAACAATGAAAGCTGAGGAAGTCAGCTCAAGTGCAGCTTTTGCAAAAAATAATAAAGCGGCCAAAAATAATCGACCGCAGGTTATGAGTACGGATAAACGCAATGACCTTATACAACGTTGCGAGGCAGAAATTGCGATGCTTGAAATGGAACTAAAAGGGCTTGATTATCAAATGAATGATGCAGCTGTACAAGCAGATCCGTTAAAAAGTCAGGAAATAGCCAATGCATATACAAAAAAAGAAGCAGAACTAACCATGAAGTATGATGTATGGTCTGGACTTACGAGCGAAGAATAAATGCAGTAAAGAAATTACATTAGCCTGTTAGTCTGCCAGAAATGGGATATAGGGCATCATTTGCTTCCTTCGTAACGCCACGGAGCCCTATACCCTATTCCTGACGATTGCCCTATAGAATCAAGTTATATATAATTTGCGATTTTTGCAGGAATTTTCTTTTTTTCGCGGAATATAAAACAAAATAGAACACAGGTACGAATAGAGTCAAGGTATGAGCGGAGGACGTTTTGGTGGAAGAAAAGGTTTTGGAAGAAATTGAGGGCATTGTAGAAAACATTATATTTGCCAGTAGTGATGGCAATTTTACTGTGTTTAAGCTGCGCCCTGGTAAGGATCGGGGACTTATTAACGTTACAGCGAATGCTCCGGCACCTCTGGTTGGTGAACAGCTGGCGATGAAAGGCATGTGGATTATTCACCCCAAATTTGGGGATCAGTTTAAAGTACAGGCCATGTCACATGTTGCACCGACCAGTCTGGCCGGGATTGAACGTTTTCTTGGCTCCGGGGTAATCAAAGGAGTTGGTCCAGCCATGGCTAAACTTCTTGTAGCTGAATTTGGTTTGGATACGCTGGAAATTATCGAATACCATTCAAAAAGATTATTGGAAATAAATGGAATTGGGAAAAAGAAAGCCGCGCAAATCCATGATTCATATAGTGAGCAATCGGAGCTGCGTGAACTTATGTTGTTTTTAGAAACACATGGAGTGTCCGGTGCCTATGCAGCTAAGATATTTGCCAAATACGGATCGTTTTCCATTGAAACGATTGAAAACGATCCATATCGGCTGGCTCGTGAGGTTGATGGTATAGGTTTTCGTACAGCGGATCAAATTGCCGCCACCGTAGGTATCGAAAAATCATCTACAGATCGTATTGCCGCAGGTATTGATTTTGCGCTGTTGCAAATTGCAAACTCAGGGCATTGCTGCGTGCCGGAAGAGATTATCATTGCCCAGACAGCAAAACTTATTTTGGTTACACATGAAGAAGTAGCCGATACCTTAAAACAGCTTTTAGCGATGAATCGATTGTCAACGGAGACGATGATGGGGACAACGCTCATCTATCCTCATTATCTTTATTGTGCGGAGAAAAAAGTAGCAGAACGTCTTTTGTATTTACAAGAAAAAACCGAAACGTTTGCTGCCGTTGATGCACTACAGGAAGTTGCAGACTGGGAAGCGGAAGCGGATATTCGGCTCGCGCAAAAGCAAAGACAAGCTATTGAATCCGTGCTTGAACATGGCATCCTTGTCTTAACGGGTGGGCCTGGTACAGGGAAAACAACTGTTGTTCGTGGTATGATTGGGGTTTTAGAAAAACAGGGAATGCTTATTGCGTTGGGCGCACCGACAGGTCGCGCCGCAAAACGCCTCAGTGAGGCAACCGGGCGCAAGGCTGTAACCGTTCATCGACTGCTTGAATCAACCGGCAGCCGCGAAGCAGGTATGCCAGCGTTTGCTCGCGACAGTGATGATCCGCTGGAAGCGGATGTTATTATTTTGGATGAAGTATCAATGATGGACATTACATTGATGCAGTATTTTCTAGAAGCAGTTCCTGATGGCTGTCGCGTGATTTTGGTGGGAGATGTCGATCAACTGCCTGCTGTTGGACCGGGAGCGGTACTAAAAGATATATTGCGGTCGGCAGTTATACCGACTGTCCGATTGACTGAAGTGTTTCGGCAGGCGGGCGAGAGCATGATTGTATTGAATGCACATTCGATCAATGGCGGTTTTTTACCTGACTGTAAATCAAGTGAAGATTTTCAGTTTAGAGAAATTTTGGATAGTGCTCAGGTTGCGGCAGCTATTGTTGATCTTTGCCTTAATGAACTTCCCCGGCAGGGATTTCATGTCCGTGAAGATGTACAAGTACTTTCACCGATGCATCGCCTTGATTGTGGAGTGGAAAATCTCAATAAACTCTTGCAAAAAGCTTTGAATCCGGCGGATGAATTCAAAGCGGAAGTGATTCATAACCATCAGATCTTTCGTCAGGGTGATAAAATAATGCAAACGCGTAATAATTACACGAAAAATGTCTTTAATGGTGATATTGGTTTTATTGAAGACATTCATGAAGGAAAAGTTACGGTACGTTACCCTGAGCTCAGCGTTGTCTATGAGAAAAATGAATTACTTGAACTTCAGCTTGCCTATGCCATGAGTGTGCATAAAAGTCAGGGCAGCGAATATCCAGTTGTTATTATGCCCTTGATTCCGGGCCATCATATTATGCTGCAGCGCAATCTCCTGTATACAGCCGTTACAAGAGCGAAGAAACGAGTTATCCTGCTGGGGACAAAACCAGCACTGCATACGGCAGTGCTCAGTGATCGTACCAAAAAACGGTATACATTGTTAGCTGAACGGCTGCGCGGGGAAATGCAGTGCTAACATAAAGGAGGCAGAGGGAAAGCATGCTCAACACGATCTATACGACGATCGTCGATTTTCTATTTCCACCACACTGCCCTTTGTGTGGTGCTTATGTGGATACAGTAGGAGCTTGGTGCCCGGCATGTTTGGATCAAACGATCCAAGTGCATAAATTACCTCTGTCAATTTTGATGCAAAACGATATAAGCATGGTCCGCGCCGTAGGCCGCTATCGAGGTGGTATGAAAAAATTCATTCAAGCCTTAAAATACCAAAAGAAACTGGCAATGCTTCCCGCAATCCATACACTGTTGGACGTTGCATTGCCAAAGACAGAATTTGCGGGAGTTGACTATGTTATACCTGTGCCGCTTCATCGTAAAAAATTACAAGCACGCGGCTTCAATCAGGCTGAAAAAATATTCCATCCATGGGCGGATGGTTGTCAGCTGACTTGGCTGGAGGCTTTAATTCGCTGCAGGGATACAAATCCGCAGTATAAAATGACAGTTATGGAGCGTAGAATTAATATGCGGGCAGCTTTTTCGCTGCGTAAAGGCCTGAATGTAAGAGGAAAAAAAATTTTACTCGTAGATGATATTTTTACGACTGGCATTACCATACAAGAATGTGCAATAGTCTTAAAACAAGCGGGAGCAACGAGAATTAGTGGTTTAACTTTGGCGAGTGATGCCTGATAGAAAGCTCTTTGCCATAAATATACGGAATTTTTTGTTATTTTTCAATAAAAGAAAAATCAATTTGCGTAAAGTATAAAAAGTCTATATAATAAGAGAAAAAGATAGAAAAGAGGGGGCATGTTTTATGAATAATGTAGGAAATTGTCCAGAATGTGGGAAACTTTGTATTAAAACGGCAGCGGGCATGTGCCCGGATTGTTATAGATTGGAACAGGAAAATGAAGAGGTCGTTGCAAGTTATGTGAGGGACAATCCTAAATCATCGGTAGAAGAAATTCATGAAGCAACCGGGGTTAAGGAAAAAACAATTTTTCGGATGATCAAAAATGGCCGTTTTATGGATGAATTTCAGGTCACCTATCCTTGTGAAAAATGCGGGACGGATATTGTACGAGGTCGTTTGTGTGAGGAATGCAATCACCGTATTTTAAAAGACATTCAGGATAGTCAGGCTAAGCGTGAAGCAATACAGGTGAAAGAAAAGAAAGATGTGGCAGGAAAAGGAATGTATACAAAAAATATGACCCGATAAGCCCAGAAAAAGAGACTTTCCTGACAAAAAGATATAAAGCCAAGATAATTGACGTTAAAGCGAGATAATGGAAGATAAGTAAATAAAACAAACTAAAAGCGAGAATTAATATTCTCGCTTTTTTGTACGATAAAACAGTATAGTTATAAACCCGTGGATGGGTAACCCAAAGAGGGCGAGTGTGAACATCATGATTATTAACAACAATATTCAAGCTGTGGCCGGTGCATATGCAGCCAACAGCAAAAAAATCAAGACTGCGGTGAAAGAGGAATCTTCTGACACTGGCATAAGTAAAGACGAAGTAGTATTGTCTACACAGGCACAATCTTTCAGTCAAATACTGCAAAAAGCGCAATCCATGCCAGAAGTCAGACAGGATAAAGTGGATACGTATTCGGCACAGATTGGTGCAGGACTGTATCAGATTGATCCAAAAGGTCTGGCGGACAAGATACTAAATATGAGATTCTAATGGTAGAAAAGTGAGGTTGAAATCTTTATGTGGCAGGAATTCATTGATGTAATGAGTAAATTACTGGAAACTTATAAAGCCATGCTGCGTGTAAGCAAAGATAAACGAAAGGTTCTTGTTCAAGTCGATATGACAGCATTGGAAGATTTGCTAACAAAAGAGCAGTCTTTAATTACAGCGGTAGGAAAGCTTGAAAAAGAGCGTGAAATTGTTTTACAAAAAATAGCAGCTGCTGAACATATAATTGAGCCAATGGCTAAAATGACAGATTTGTTTTCCTTATGCAGTAATAAAGAAGCAGCTGTTTTAAAAAATATACATGAAGAATTAAATACGATAGTGGCTCAGGTTACAGAAAACAGTGCAACCAATGAGCTGCTTATTTCAGGTGCTTTATCAGCAGTAAACTACAATTTAAATAGATTATCGGATGCCAGTGTCGGCAATACGTATGCTGCGGAAGGCACAGAAACTGTTTTGAAACCGAAGAAATTCGATTTTAAAGCATAAGAAAAGGGGAATCGCTGGTGACAGAACTGATCATAATGCTTAAGGCGCAAATAACCTTAGGGCAGCAGCTGCTTTCCTTTGGCGATTTGCAAAAGCAATACCTTCTGGCAGGAGATGCAAAAAATTCAGCAGACGTGACAATGAAAACGGAGCAGATCATCAATAAATTTTCGCTGTTAGAACGAAAAAAACAAAAGCTATTGCAAGATCATTCAGAAAACACTATAAATGTAAACCAAAATTCAATGATGTCTGAAGATACGGTTAGTCAGCTCGAACAACGATTGAGGATGATCGTTCTCGAATTAAAAGAAAAAAATGCGAAAAATAGCAGTTTGCTTCATAAAACTATCGAGTTTATTAATTTTAATATTAATATTATAAGTCAAACTGTTGCGGATACAACCTATGCACCAAAAGGTACCAGTGGTGCAGCTGTGTGTAAAAAAAAGATGTTCGATCAGATAATTTAGGGAAAGAAATGGGTGAAGTTTATGAGATCAACTTTTGCTGGATTAAATACTATGTTCAGCGGACTAAATGCTAATCAAGTATCGCTTGACACAGTAGGGCATAATATTACCAACGCAAGTGTCGACGGATATTCTCGTCAAAATGTCAATTTAGCGGCAACAAAATCCCAAACCGTACCAACGATGTACGGTTCCGCGGAGATGGGAACGGGTGTTAATACGATTTCAGTTACACGGGCTCGTGATGCTTTTGCCGATAAAGCTTATCGGAAAGATAGTTCTGATTTGAACTATGCAGATACACGGCAGACGAATTATGATAAACTAGAAGCGATCTACAATGATTCAACAGATACTGGGGTTCAAAAATCCATTAATAGTTTTTGGAGTGCTTGGAAAGCGTTAGCTTCCGATGCCGGGCAAAGTACAACAACCACGACTCGTCAAACCGTCGTCTCTGCAGGAGATAAGCTGGCACAAAACCTGCAATCGTCCACTGCGAAAACCCAGACACTGATTAGTGATGAAAATACGCAATTGGAATTGCAGGTAAAGACCGTGAATGGCCTGACCAGCGATATTTTGGACTTAAATAAGCAAATCACGCAAGCAGAGTCAACGGGAGCCATGGCCAATGATTTAAGAGACAGCCGGGATATGAAAGTGGATGCGCTTTCAAAATTAGTGAAAGTCAGTGTTGATCAAAAATCAGATGGCAGTTATTCAATTGTCAGCAATGGAAATACGTTGGTTGATGCCCATACCCGTTTGACGCTCAAGGTGACATCAACTCCTAATTTAGATTATGGTGTCAACGATGACGTGATTACGATTGCAGAAACTGGCGGAGCCTATGATGCAGGAAATGGAGAAATCAAAGGCCTGCAGGACTCTATTGCGGAAAACAAAGGTTATATTGACAATATGGCAGCAATGGGCAGTTATTTGCTGACAACGTTTAATGATCAGCATAAAGCAGGCTATGATTTAAATAATAATAAAGGTGTTAATTTTTATGGAGAAACAAGTGATACGTATAAATATGGATCAGGAACGACAACGAAGACAGACTCGCTGGGCACGACGACGACTTTAAAACCAATTGATATTATCAATTCACTTACTGTCAATACGGCTATTCTGGCAACGAATGGAACGAGTTTGATTGCTGCCAGAGCTAGTGGCGAGGGTTCAGCCGGGGCAGCAAATGCTACGCTTTTGGGGGGACTTCTTCATGATACGGCCGATTCGGCAAGTGGTTCTTTGGGCAATACAACGTTTGCCGCTTATTATACAGGTGTTACGAACAAGCTGGGCAGTGACGCCCAAGCCACGGATAATACCGTAACCAATCAGGAAGACCTTCTTACCGTATCGACAAACTGGCGCTCCAGTACATCAGGTGTCAATTGGGATGAAGAACTAACAAACATGATTAAATTTCAAAAAGGCTATAGCTCTTGTGCCCGTTGTCTTACAACGATGGATGAAATGCTTGATAAATTGATTAATAGTACTGGTACAGTAGGAAGGTAAGTGATTTAAATGCGCGTTAGTAGTAATATGATGACAGCCAATTATTTGCAACAGTTAAACCGCTCTTATGCCAAGCAGGCGAATCTTATGGAACAATCCGATGGGAATTCCATGCACCGCCCTTCTGATAATCCGGTGAATTATACAAAGACTATGACTTTTAAAAATACGCTGGCCGAGAATACACAGTATACAGATAATTTGAAATCGGCGACGTCCTGGATGACTACGGCCGATGGAGCTATGACCAATATAACGGATATCATGAAGAGTGTAATTGAGAAGACAACAGCCGCTGCCAATGGCACAAATCAAACGGTCGATCTTCAAGCGGCCGCAACAGATGTTAATGGTATGATTCAGCAAATTGTAACGGATGCGAATTCACAAGTGGGAACGCGTTATGTTTTTTCTGGTCAGAGTGATACGACGATGCCGTTTAGTATTTCATCTGGGAAAATTGATCGTGGCTTAACGAAAACACTTGATGAGAAACAAGCAAGTTTTTTTAGCGGAACTCAGGTAGGTGGTCTGAATCAAATGCTCGCCATGACCGGATCGGATAACAAAGAATATTATTTGGATATGACAAGCAAGAATATCTACACGAAAGATTTTGTCGATAACGGTTATAAAGACGCTATGGCTAAAGGGCAAACGGCGGTTGCAGCAACGGATGCTGTAGGAACGGCTCCCGCCACCTCTACAGTCGGAACTTATTTTACAACAACAGGGGCTTTGGTAACTCCGGCTCCGGCGGCTCTTACAACAACAGCTGGGACGACACTATCTTTTCAAACTGTTTCTCAATATGTTGTTACGTATCATGGGGATGATAAGAAGATTTCTATGCCGGTGCAAAATGGACCATCTGATCCGGTTCGTGATAGTGTAAATGTGACAGGCAGTGATCTTTTTGGCTCAACGGATATTTTTGGCGGATCGGCAGGCAGTTCCGTATTAAATGATTTATATACAATGCAGGCCAAAATGACAGCAGGTGACAGCTCCTGGGTTTCCAGTGATGGGTTAACTTTGGCTAATAATGCCAGGGATAGTGTTTTGAATGCACAGTCGAGTGTAGCTTCCCGAGCAGGTGTTTATAAGGATCTTCAGGCAACCATGGAAAATCAGGCAACCACCATTACGGGCGATATTACCAATGCCAGTGCTACCGATGTAGCTTCCCTTGTTGTTCAGCTTAAAACGGCAGAAACCTTATATAATATGTCGTTATCTGTGGGCAGTAAAATCCTGCCAAAATCACTGGCAGATTATTTATAAAATCAAAAACCCCTTGCTAAAGGGAATTAGCATAAACAAAACAAAAGGATTTGACGGATATGTTATATCTTAATACACGAACTACACAACCCCAAATCGGTATGTCAGTACAGCCCGGAACGCTGGAAATGCATTCGACACCGCCGAAATTAGATATGAAATCGAAACCAGCGCAAGCGAATGTATGGCCGAGTGCTGTGACGGTGGATATTGATACTACAGCATGCCGGGCAGCATATGGTTTAAAATCGACAGCTGTTCTAGTTGCTGAAGCAGCAAAAAAAGGTTTCCAGTTAGCAGAAGAAGGTACGGCGAAGCGTGCCCGAATTGGTACACAGCTTGTTAAGAGTGCGACAAAAATGAATGTTTTTGCGGCGAATGAAAGAGCTAAACTCAGCCAGCTGCCAGAGGCTCTAATCGGATTAGCGGCAGTACCCGATGCGAAAATCACCGTTCAGCCAAGTGTAATGAAAGGGAAAAATGAGGATGGTTCGGTGCAGGTATCTCCTCAACCTGGTTCACTTGATATACAATATACACCAGCAGCGGTCAAAACATATTTGGACCGTGAAAGCAGCGTTAAATTGTGGACGACTGAAGGCAAATATGATGTTTATGCTTAAACAGACTGTTTCTTATTTGTAGATCGTTTATTGGATATAACGTATAGCATCCATAAATTGAAGAATATTTCGTGATAAATAATGGAGGTGCCAAATTTTGAAAGTAAAAACCACGCGGTTTGGTGAAATTGAACTAGCACAAGCGGATATTATAACCTTTGAGGAAGGTCTTCCCGGGTTTCCGGATGAACATGAATTTGTTATTCTTCCCTATAGTGATGACAGTCCTTTTTTATATTTGCAGTCAGCAAAACAAGATTATCTTGCCTTTATTATGGCAAATCCATTTTTGTTTTTTACCGACTATGAATTTGAATTAGATGACATGCAGCTTGAAGAACTTGCAATTCGGAGTATGGAGGAAGTTGCCTCGTATGTGATGATTACAGTTCCCCCTCGTGATGTAAAAACAATGACGGCGAATTTAGTCGCTCCTGTAGTGATCAATATACATACTCATCAAGGCAAACAGATTGTTTTGGAAAAAAGCAAGTATCAAACAAAACATCTCCTGTTTTCGGAAACTGCTTCTCCTAAAGGAGGCAATTAAGTATGTTGGCTCTTACGCGTAAACCTGGACAACAGATTATGATTGGCGATAATATCATCATCCATGTTGTCGATGTTCAGGGTGATAATGTCCGTCTGGGCATCGAGGCACCAAAAGCAATTAAAATATATCGGAGCGAATTATATCAGGCAATCGTCGAAGAAAATAAAAAAGCAGTTGCTTCTTCCCATGAAAATGTGGATTTAGCCAATGTCTTAAAAAATAAATAAATATTGCAGGATGCAGTAAAATGGTGCTTTTTTTATTATTTACAATGGAATGAAATTAACTTTCTATGGAGGGATATGAGATGATAAACAGTGTGAGCGGGGTAAGTACTGCAGCAACAAATAATGCAGATCTTACTTTGAAGCCGGTACCAACTCGTCAGGAAGCAAATGAAGCTGGGAACGAAAGTAAGGATACGATTGTTCCAGCTAAGGACAAGATACAAATGTCGGATGCGACAGACATTCAAATTACATCACAAACGGCCGATAAAACGGCTCAAGCGAAATTGACAGCAAGTGAAGAGTTAGAAAAAAAGAAAAAAAATGAACTTTCCAAAGAAGAAGCTGCCAAAATGACAGATGCTTTAAATCAAATGATGGAAAAAATGCAGTTTGATGTAAAATTTCATTATTATGACAAAATAGATCAGATGGCAGTACAACTTGTCGATCAAAAAACAAATAAAGTATTAAAAGAATTTCCACCCAAAGATATGATTAAAATGTTAACAAATATTCATAACTGGATTGGAATTATTCTGGATAAAAAGGCATAGGAGGAGAAGAACATGTCACAAACAAAAGGGGTATCTGTTAGTAACACGGGGATGGATATGGATGCACTAGTCAAAGCATCGGTAACTACGTATCAAAGTAAATACGATGCGGCTTACAAAAAAGAAACGGTTGCTGAATGGACGAAGTCCGCCTATGCTGATTTGTATACAGAACTTGCAAAATTCAAAGCGACAGCATCGGATTATAAATTGCAAAGTAAAACGACTGCGCACACAACGACATCAGGTGACAGCAGTGTGGTGACGGCGACAGCAAATGGGGATGCACTTAATCTTTCTCATGATGTAACGGTAAATACAGTGGCTAGAAATGCCAGCCTGCAATCAAAATCGGCGATTACACGGGCGACGGGTACAAGTACCAGCAAGCTGTTATCTGATGTTGCAGGTATTACGTTAACGGATGATAATAAAGATTCGCTGGCTGTGGCGATTAGTTTTGATGTACAAGATTCAGCAACTTCAACGGAAAAACGTACTGTTTCCTATACGTACAAGGATTTGCAGACAAAAACTTTAACCGATATGGCGTCTGATATAAAGAATCTTACGACAAAAACAACGGATGATAAAACAATCAATACAAATATTACCGCATCTTATGATGCAACCAATGATACGATGAATATTTATAATAAAAAAGCCGGTGCTGACAATATTATTAAAATTTCAGCGAATACGTCTTCGATTAGCGGTGATCCGTTAGAAAACCAGACTAAGACATTGCTAACCAATTTGCACTTAGCAACCTATGATGGAGCAACGCTATCCAGTCCGTTAGATGCGACGGCATTAAATGTTAATACGATTACAGGTGTAAGTTCTTCTATTACGGTTGACGGGCAAACGTATACAGGTGATACGAATGCGATTACGGTAGCTGGTGTTACGTATACAGCAAATAAAAAAAGCAGCAGTGGGTCGACAACAGTATCTATCGGGACTGATACGGATACTCTGGTGAAATCCGTACAGACCTTTGTTGATAGTTACAATACGCTTCTTGACAAAATGACCGCGCAGCTGCATGCAACAAAAAGCAGTACGTATGGTGCCTTAACGTCAGATCAGAAATCAGCAATGACCGCTGATGAGATTACAGCTTGGGAAACGAAAGCAAAAACAGGTATCTTACGTAATGACTCCATACTGTCGCAGACGGTTGATGATATGCGTAATGCAATGACGATGACTGTTTCTGGTGGTGGACTTTATAAAACCGCTGGCAGCATTGGACTTACTGTTGGCGATTGGAAAACTTATGGACATATTACACTCGATACAGATAAGCTGAAGGCCGCGATTGCCGATGACCCGTCAATTGTTGATAAAATTCTTGCCGGTGATAATAAAAGCACAAGTACAACTGACATGGATAGTCAGGGCGTGGCAACGCGATTATCTAACTTATTAACGGTGGATTTAAAGAATTTTTCTGATAAGGCCGGTACTTCAGCCAGTACGAGTGATACTAGTGTTTTAGGCACACAAATTACGGATATGAATACGAATCTCACAGCATTACTCAAAGCACTACAAGATAAACAGGATTATTATTATACAAAATATAATGCTATGGAAAGTGCTGTGGGGCAATTAACCAGCTCACTGACATCGGTTACAAGTTTTCTTGGTTAGTTAAGGAAAAAGGGGAAATAAATAATGTATAATAATGCAGCACGTACTGCAGAGACCTATCGCACGCAACAGGTAATGACGGCAACGCCGGCAGAACTTACGCTTATGTTATATAATGGTGCAATTAAATTTACAAGTGAATCTATTAAATATTTGCAGGTGAAAAATTATGAGCAGATGAATACAAGCTGCTTGAAAGCGCAAAAAATAATTACAGAGTTTATGGTTACGTTGAAAATGGACTATGATTTTTCACAGGATTGGCTCGCAATTTATGATTATATCCGGCGCTGCTTAATTGAAGGAAATCTGAAAAACGATACGATAAAACTGGAAGAGGCCAAAAATTTAATCACGGAGCTTAGAAATACCTGGCATGAGATTATCAAAATAGATAAAGCCAATAAATCTGGTGGTGATATGGATCATGTGCAAGCCTGAACAAGAAGAGCAAGCAAAAGAAGATTGGCAGCAATTTGCAACAATTAGCAAGGAAATGGATAAATTTCTCGATAAAAATGATACGGATGTTTTTTTGGACTTACTTCGGCAGCGAACGTTTTTTGAAGAGAAAATTAAAACGAATCCAGAGCAAAGTTTTATTAAATCCCCGCAAGGTCAGATTCTTTTAAAGGAAATTATTCGTGTGAACAAGGTTCTGTTGCAGAAAACACATATCTGGCTCAATAAAACAAAAACCAATCGAGATGTCAGTCAGGCCTACGAATCATTGGGATATACGAATCAAAGCTTTCGCTGGGATCAAAAATTTTAAAAAAAATAAAAAAAAGATAAAAAAACACTTAAGGTATCCTTATTCTTTACGATATATATAGTAAGAAAGTCAAACAGCAGAAGTAACTGGACGATCGACAGAGAAACTGCTGTAATACTTTACAAGTTTAGGTAGGATGCCTAAATTATAAGTTTTTAAAATCAAGGAGGAAAATAAAATGTCATTAGTAGTTAAAAATAATTTATCGGCTTTAAGCACATTAAACATTATGAATACCAATAGTACAGCCCTTAATAAAAGCTTGAAAAAAGTTTCTTCAGGTATGAAAATCAACAGTGCAGCTGACGATGCTTCTGGTTACCAAATTTCTGAAAGAATGAGAGTTCAGATTAAATCTTTGGATCAGGCAAATCAAAATGCACAAAATGGTTCGTCATTATTGAAAACTGCTGAAGGTGCTGTAAGCTCCACAGTAGAAATCATCAAAACTTTAAAGCAGAAAGTTTTAAATGCAGCCAATGGTACAAATACAGATAGTGATTTAGCAGCAATTCAGTCTGAAATGAATCAATCTATTGACCAGATCAATGATAATGCCAATGTAACATTTAATGGTAAATATCTTGTTGATGGTTCAGCTTCCAGTGCAACTTCAGCTACAAAATCAGCTTTTACAAATCAATCTTTAGGTACAGCAACAACAGGCAACAGTACTCTTGCTAGTTTGACAAACCGTGATGGAAAAAGTTTAGGTATTGTTAGTGGCGATAAGATTTCTATTTCGTATGTTGTAAATGGGAAAACTGTTACAACATCCATCAGAATTACAGACGGTGCTTCTGGTACTAAAATAAGTGATATTATCGGTCAAGCAACTGGGTTGTCTGTTAATACAACGGCTACTAGCGTTGTTGGTACTGGTGCGACTCCAGCTACAAATAATAAAGATGGTCAGGGCTATACGGTTCACTCAACAGATGGCAAAAATGTTCTTACCATTGCGACTACAACGGCTGGTGTTTCTAATGCACTCGCAGGTTTTACAATGAATGTTACCGATAAAGATGGTAATGCTAAAAAAGATGTAAATAAAGTATTGGATAATTTCACAGAAGCTATTACGGCACATGATTTATCTAAAGATCACAGTATTCAATTGCAAGTTGGCACGAAAGCGAATCAGACTATTAGTGTTGGTTTGAGTGATATGGGTGCAAAAGCACTTGGCCTCCAAGGACAGTCTTCAACTACCACGTTCAATCTTGATGTTACAACACAAGAACGTGCAACAGCAGCTATTGATGTCCTTGATAAAGCTTTGCAAAAAGCTTTGACACAACAAACAAAAATCGGTTCCGCTGAAAGCCGCTTAGATTACACTTCACAGAACTTAACAACTTCCAGCGAAAATGTAACAAATGCTGAATCTACAATTCGTGATGCGGATATGGCTAAAGAAATGACTGAGTACACGAAAAATAATGTATTAAAACAAGCTTCACAAGCAATGCTTGCTCAGGCAAATCAATCAGGTTCAGGCGTACTCAGCTTATTACAATAATTTCTAGTAATGCAGGCGTTGGACAAAAGAAACAGGAGAATGGGTGTGCAGCCATTCTCCTGTTTTATTATATTAAGTCAATAGTTGAAGATATTTTAGAAAAATAAAGTTTGTTCAAGTATTGATTTATATAAAGGAGACTTAAAATTATGCAGATTTCAGCTTGTGTAATTGTAAAAAATGAAGCCAAAAATATTAGCACTTGTCTTGAAAGCGTACAAAAAATTGTACAGCAGATTATAGTTGTTGATACCGGTTCAACGGATGATACTGTGGATTTGGTAAAAAAATATGGTGCGGAAGTTTATCATTATGAATGGAACAATGATTTTTCGGCGGTAAAAAATTTTGCATTAGGGAAGGCAAAAGGCGACTGGGTCATTTTTCTTGATGCAGATGAATATATTTCTGCAGAAACGGCTGGAAACGTACCCAATATTATCAAACAATACGGTAAGGGGTGTGATGGATTTATCACCCATATGAGCAATATTGATATTGATGATGATAATAGATTGATTGATGAGTTTTTTATAACGAGAATTTTTCGCCGCGATCCAAATCTTTGTTTTGCGGGTACAGTTCATGAATATTTAATGCATAAAAATCGGAAAAATCGCTGGTACAAAATAGAACGTTCTGAATTAGAATTATTGCATACCGGCTATTCGAGTGGCCGGGTACGAAGTAAATGTGAACGCAATTTGAAAATATTACACAAACAGTTGACAAATGACCCCAATAATGTTGATCTATATCGCTATTTAGCAGATGCATATTATGGTATAGAGGATTATGACCAGGCGATCAAGTATGCACGTCAGGATTTAGCGACGGGCCGCAAGGAAATTTCTTATGCTAGCAGATCTTATCGTGTTTTACTGAATTCTCTGCAGCGCCAAGGAGCTGATTTTGCCAGTCAGGAAGAGGTTATTCAGGAATCCATTAAAGCCTTTCCGCTTTTACCGGATTTTTATGCGGAATATGGTGTACTATTTTTTAATCAGGGACAATATGATAAGGCGGAAGAAGCTTTTGGTCGTGCTTTTGCTTTGGATGCGGTTTATGATGATATGGAAACCAGCCTTTTTCACAGTAAAGTCGGGCTCACGTATTTGGTTTTAGGGAAGCTTTATGAATATAAAAATGATTATGCAAAAGCAATTGAAGTTTATCAGAAAATACTGGCAGATGATAAATATTTAATCAATGCTTTTTCGCCGCTCTATCAATTGATTTGTGAGGAAGATCCTGTTTATTGTATTGCTTTTTTAAACTCACTTTATGATAAAACCAAGAAAATGGATTTGGAATTTTTAATTGCCAATATCCAGCCATTGCAGCGAGGAAAAATTTTAGCTTATTATATGCAAGCTTACAAAAAACTTGTAAAAGAAAAAAACATTGATGTTTTAGCTTTAATAGCTGCTGGAAATTATTCAAAAATACAAGTATTATCTGCTGGGCAGCTGCAAGCGGACCAAGAGTTTGCAGTGCTTTCAGCTATGCTTATAAAGGACTACAAACAAATAGAAAATCTATTACCATATTTCTTGAGCGATTATCAAAAGATCATAGTACGTTTCTATCAAGCAGAAGCACCGATGCTGTCTTCAAAAGAATTTGCTGCTTATCAAGAAATTTTACTGCAGTTATTTCAGGTCAAGGAGCCGCTTGTCTTACAGCAATATGTTAAATTAGCCATGGATTTTTCTTTAATTGAAAGGTTGGCTATTGCAAAAACATTAAAAAATAACGGATATTATTTTGTGGCTGTTGAGCTTTATAAGAATATTTTATCATTTGAGTTAGTCAATGGGAAAATGGAAGTTCTTTATGAACTAGGCTATTGTTATTATAGATTACAAGATTATAATTTAGCACTTCAGTTTTTTGAAGAAGCGAAACAGCTAGGTATGAACAATAATGAAATAGATGGATTTATTATTTGGAGTAATGAAGCTTTAGGCAATAAAGTAGAGCAGGTGGTGGAAGTATGAAGATTTCTGCTTGTATAATAACTAAAAATGAAGAAAAAAATATGGAATCCTATTTTGCAAAAATTCAAGGGCTTGTTCAGGAAATAATCTTGGTAGATACAGGATCTACCGATCGAACGGTTGAAATTGCCCGCAGTCATGGAGCAAAAATATATCAGTATGAATGGAAACAAGATTTTGCTGCTGCCAAAAATTATGCTTTGCAGCAGGCAACTGGCGATTGGATTGTTTTCCTTGATGCTGATGAGTACTTTACGAGTGAATCAATTGAAAATCTAAAAAAATATCTAAAAACAGTACATAACAATAAAAAATGTGATGCTATTGGTGTTCGCATTGTTAATATTGATATTGATAAAGATGATCAGGAAATTTCATCTTTTGTTAATATACGTATTTTCCGCAATCGCCCAAATTTGCGCTACAAAAATGCGATACATGAAGAGGTTTATAACACCAAAGGGACTGTTCATATTTTTATGCTGGAAAATGACATTAAGGTCTATCATACAGGTTATTCAAGCAGTATTGCCAGAGAAAAAATGCAACGCAATTTAGCAATTTTGTTAAAAGAAATTGCCGAAGAAGGGGAAAAGCCTATCCACTATCGTTATTTATGCGATTGTTATCATGGATTGGATGATTATACAAATGCGATTAAATACGGACGGCTTCATATTGAGGCAAAATTATCATCTTTAGGGGCGGAGCAGACAGTTTACGATAAGGTAATTGATGCATTGATCAACAGTGAAGCAGATTCTAATGAAATCAGAGCAGAAATTAAGCGTGCTATTCAAAAATTCCCCAATGCTCCTGATTTTTATTGTGCCTATGGAAGATTTGCCTGGCTGCAGAAAAACTATGAAATGGCGCTTCAATATTTCTTAAAAGCAATTTCACTAAGTGAGCAGGAAAGCAAGGGCTCTTACCAAGCAAATTCGTTTGATGGACACTTGACAGCAGTTTATTTTTTTATGGGAGAAATTTATTTTTTTAAAAATCAGAATGAACAAGCTTTAACGTACTATTGCAAATCATTGTTGCGCTATAAATATAATGCAGAAGTATTTCAACGTGTGTATCGGTTGTTGATGAATGCAGACCCGATTGAGATTATTTCTCTTTTTAATGGTATATACGAACGTACACAAAAAGATATATCATTCATTATAGAAAATTTGTCGAACTGCCCAAAGAATAAAATATTTGTTTATTATAGTAATATTTTGACGCGTGATTTCTCTGTTGAAGTGGATTCTTTATGGCAATATCAAATGCTGGGCTTAGGAAATTATCAGAAACTTTATGTGACAAGTATGGAATCAATGATGCAAAATAGCCATATGCTGGCGTCAGCATGTATTGCACAAAACAATAAGCAATTAATGAATGAACAACAATATATAAAGGCTTTAAATGAAGCTTTTAAAACGGTTGTGTTGCGCTTTTATGACGAGACTTTAAAGTTAAACGAGGAATTATTTCCTGTTTATGCAACGATACTGAAGGAACTTTTATTGATTCATTCATCGTCACTAGATCATTACTTAGAACTGGCAGAGGACTTTTCAAACGAAAATATTTTAAAAATAACAAAAATATTGGAAGAAAAGAAAAAGTATAGTAAGGCATTAAATGTATATAGACAAGTTTATTTAAGACTTTCGCTGAGCAATCCTTCAGAGTATTATGAAGGTATAGGGTATTGTTCGTATAAATTAGGTCTCTACGCAGAGGCTGCAAGATATTTTGATAAAGTATTGGAAAAAAATCCAGAGAATCTAAAAATTTTACAGTTTAAAACTTGGAGCGAGGCGCGTTGCTAAGCTCCATGAGGCGGCCACTCTTATTATATATTTTATATTGGTAAATATTAAAGCGAATGCGATAGTGAACGGCACATCGTATTCGCTTTGATTTTGTAAATTTATAAAATTGATTTGAGAGAGAAAATAATTTAAGTTTTTCGTGGATTTTTACGATATAATATAAGTATATTTAAAATTTAAACTGAAATTTATAGTGAAAAAATCATCTTTGTATAGTAGATAGACTATAATTTATATTTTATGGAAGATACAAACATATGAGGCGGTTAAAATATGAGGAAAATTGTACAAAAACAGATTATGGATATGATTCCCGCTATATGGGATGGCGTGCAATATATTCAAACAGCAAAGCCAAATGGTGCGGTGCAAGTATTGGATGATTGCTTGCTTGCAATGGAAACTTTGCAGGAATCGTTTCGTTCGGGGCTATCGCCACAACGATTTCTGTATTATAAACAATATTATGATCAAGTTGTTTTGGCAATGAAGCAGCTAAAAGATAAAGGAGACACTGAAAATCAGATTATTGGTATTTATAATGGACTAGATAAAATGCTCAGCGATATCACCCATGAAGCAGAAGTAAAAGTCGAAATTCTGTTTTTACCTTATAAGGCATCGATGTGGGACAGTTTAGAAAGTATCTGGCTGGCAGCAAAAGATGATTCAAAGTGTGATGCGTATGTTATGCCAATTCCTTATTGTGATCGAAATCCAGATGGATCACCAGCAGAATGGTATTGCGAAGCAGATCTTTTCCCAGAATATGTGCCAGTTACTGATTTTAATCAATATGATATTGCCAAGCGCAAACCAGATGTAATTTATATACATAATCCCTATGACGAATATAATCGGGTAACGTCGGTAGATCCTAAATATTATTCAAGTGAGTTAAAGAAAAATACTGATATGCTCGTGTATGTGCCGTATTTTGTTGTTGGTGATTTTTTAGGTGAACATTTTTGCCAAACTCCAGGGGTTGTTAATGCAGATCGTGTTATTTTAGAATCGGAAGCGGTTAAGAGACTATATGAGCTGTATTATCCAGGTGGTAAAGCACCTGAAAATAAGTTCTTAGCTTTGGGGTCACCTAAATTCGATAAAGTTCTAAATTCTACTAGAGCGGATTTTAAATTACCTGCAAAATGGCAAGTTTTGATGCAAGGGAAAAAAGTCATTCTTTATAATACAAGTTTAGCTGCAATGTTACAAAAGCCGAGTGAAACGAATGAGAAGTTAAAATATGTTCTATCTATATTTAAAAACAGAAAAGATGTCGTTCTTTGGTGGAGACCACATCCTTTGATTAAAGCGACAATGCAGTCGATGCATCCGGAAATCTTTCATGAGTATGAGAGTATTGAACGCGAATATAAGGCGGTAGCTTGGGGAATATATGATAATTCTGCAGACTTGAATAGGGCTATAGCTTGGTCTGATGCTTACTATGGAGATCGGAGCTCTGTTGTATCACTTTATAAAGTAACAGGCAAACCAGTGCTGATAGAGGACATGAGTATTTTAAGCGAGCCGAAATCATATATGTTATCATTTTCAGATATAGAAAGTGATGGAGAAAAAACATGGTTTATTCCATCATTATTGAATGGTCTATTTGAATTGGATTTAGTCACAGGAAAACTGAACTTTTTAGCTCTATTTCCCAATGAAATTTTGAATGATCGATATAAGCATATTCTTATAAAGAAAATTAAAAATAGATTATTAATAGCACCTTGGTATAGTAGTGTACTCATGGAATATGACTTAATAGAAAATACTTTTAGGGAAATAACGCTTCAAATTACAAAAAATCTTTATCCTGCATTTGGTGAAGTTTTTAGGATAATAGGAATGGTACAATACAAAAATTATGTTTTTTTATTTGGCTTGCAACAAGCTATTGTTCGTTATAATTTAAACACACGCAAATGTGAATATTATACAAAATGGTTTAAACTAATTGAGGCTGAATTTACTAAAGAAAAAGTATTTTGTTTGCTGAATTCTTTTTTTAGTCATGATTCAAAAATATTTTTTTTCCTACAACAAACGAATGGTATTTTAGAATTTGATATGAAAACAACAAAAGCAAGATTGCATAGGGTGGGAAATATTGAAAATTCTTATAATGGAATGGTTTTTGATGGTAGATTTTATTGGTTAATAGATGATAGAAAAGGGAAAATCATAAAATGGAATTATAAGGACGGTTTAATAGAAGAAAATCAAGAAATTTTACGACCTTTTATTCAGCAGAATATGACTTTGAAAAAAACATTGTTTCGCGATGAGGCTCTGATACTATTTATGGATAGTGATATAAATAATGATGGAATTATTTTAGCGGTGCGACTTTCGAATAATAAAATTATATCTTGGGAAAAATTAGGAGATATAGGGTGCAGTTTCGTCAAAGAAACAAGTGATGGAAGTGTTTTGGTATTAGAAACCTTGAATGGAATTTTGAGGAAATTTGATGAAAATATAAATATATCTAAAAATTTTAGAATGAATATATCATCATGTTTATTGAACCAGTTAAAGGACAAGGAGTTTATATCTATTTCGTCTAATAATACCTTTTATGAAGATTGTTCTATACAGAAATTAATCGGTTTTATAGAGCATACTATTCGTCTAAATAACAAAGAAAATAAACAATGTAGCATTTTAAAAACTGATGCGGGTAGAAAATATATATTTTTAAAATGAACTATGATGAGAAGAGGGTAACAGTGTTTAATAATAGATCTATATTAATTACGGGTGGGACAGGATCTTTTGGCAAAAAATTCATAAAAATATTACTGGAAAAATATCAACCTAAAAAAGTAATAGTTTATTCGAGAGATGAATTGAAACAGTTTGAAATGCAGCAGATATTTAATCAACCATGTATGCGCTATTTTATTGGTGATGTACGAGATGAATATAGGCTGGAACAGGCATTTTATGGAGTAGACTATGTGGTTCATGCTGCGGCGTTAAAACAGGTACCAGCAGCAGAATATAATCCCATGGAATGTATCAAAACGAATGTAAATGGTGCTCAGAATGTTATTAATGCAGCGATAGCATGTGGTGTGCAGAAAGTAATAGCACTTTCTACGGACAAAGCGGCAAATCCAATTAATCTTTATGGAGCAACTAAACTTTGTTCAGATAAACTTTTTGTTGCGGGAAATAATCTTGTTGGTGATAGACCAACAAGATTTTCAGTTGTAAGATATGGTAATGTTGTTGGGTCTCGTGGTTCGGTCGTACCATTTTTTAAAAACCTTATAAAAAATGGTACATTAGAACTGCCCATTACTGATGAACGCATGACTAGGTTTTGGCTTAGATTGGAAGATGGCGTAGATTTTGTTTTGAAAAATTTTTCGCGGATGCAAGGTGGAGAAACATTTATTCCAAAGATTCCTTCTATGCGGATTATGGATTTGGTAAAAGCTATTGATCCAAGGGTACAAACGAAAATTGTAGGTATACGTCCCGGTGAAAAACTGCATGAAATTATGTGTCCGGCGGATACCTGCTATGAAACGCTAGAGTTTGCTGATCATTATGTGATTAAACCAAGTATCAGTTTCACTCAAGCCGTTGACTATACAAGAAATGCAATAGGAGAAACAGGTAATCCTGTTGATGACGGATTTGAATATAATTCTGGAACAAATCCATTTTTTTTGACAGTAGAAGAATTAAGAGAGATGAATAAATAATGATATATTATGGTAAACAAAGCATAAACCAAAAAGAGATTGATGCTGTAGTTAATGTTTTGAAATCTGATTTTTTGACGCAAGGACCCGCTATTGAAAAATTTGAACAAAAAGTAGCAGCGTATTGTGGGGTGAAGTATGCTGTAGCTGTAACGAATGCGACATCTGCATTACATATAGCTTGTTTGGCAGCTGGGCTTGCGAAAGATGATGTGTTATGGACCACACCGAATACTTTTGTAGCCTCGGCCAATTGTGCACGGTATTGTGGTGCTGCGGTTGATTTTGTGGATATAGATACTGATACTTACAATATGAGTGTTGATCAATTGGAAACTAAGCTGAGAAATACAAATAAAAAACCGAAAATTGTTGTACCAGTCCATTTTTCAGGACAATCTTGTAATATGAAACGAATTTATGAATTAGCACAGGAATATAATTTTACGGTGTTAGAAGATGCCTCACACTGTATCGGTGGGGAATATAAGAATACAAAAATCGGGTCGTGTAGGTATTCTGATATGACCGTATTCAGTTTTCATCCAGTTAAGATTATTACTACTGGAGAAGGTGGGATGGTACTGACAAATGATGATATTTTATACAAAAATTTGCAACTTTTTCGTAATCATGGTATTACACGTGATGAATCGTTCTTAAAGGGCAAAGCAGATGGTCCATGGTATTATCAGCAAATTAATTTAGGATTTAACTATCGAATGACGGACATGCAAGCAGCTTTGGGGTATAGTCAAATGGACCGGTTAGATGAATTCATTATTCGCCGTAGATACTTGGCTGACAGATATAATGAGCTGTTAAAAGATTTACCGTTAACATTACCTTATCAGCACCCAGATACAAATTCATCATGGCATATTTATGTCGTACGATTGGATTTATCAAAAGTTAAATTAAACAAGAAAGATATATTTTATAAAATGAAGACAAAAGGAATTATATTGAATGTGCATTATATTCCAGTGCATACTCAGCCGTATTATCAGCAATTAGGGTTTAATATGGGGGATTTTCCTAATAGTGAAAACTATTATGCAGAAGCTTTTACATTACCGCTATACTATAGCTTAACAGATGAACAACAAACTAATGTGGTAGATGTGTTGAAAGAAGTTTTGGAAAATGCTTGATAAGTTGTGTTTAGGAACGGTTCAGCTTGGGTTAAAATATGGAATTAAAAATGAAATTGGGCGTCAACCGACCCATGAAGAAAGTTTTTCTGTGTTACAGGCGGCTATTGAAAATGGTATAACGTATTTTGATACGGCAAGTGTTTATGGAAATGCTGAGGCGATTTTGCGAGAATTTGGAATTGGGCATTATGATGTGAACATTATTTCAAAGCTGAAACCAAATATAGACAACAATGGTGCTGGAGATACAGCGAAGGTGGTACAGCAAGAAATTGTAAAATCTTTGTTGAATTTGGGTGTGGATTTTTTAGACGGCTATTTATTGCATGAAGCAAAGGACTTTTATCATACAGAAATCATAAAGGGCTTACAGGTTTGCAAGCATAAGGGATTGGTGAAAAATATTGGCATTTCTGTTTATGAACCGGAAGATGCTTTAAATGCTGTTAATAGTGGAAAAATTGATTATATTCAAATCCCTTATAATGTATTTGATCAGAGACTTGATCAAACTGATTTTTTTGAAATAGCAAAAAAAAATCATGTAACAGTTTTTGCGCGTAGTGCTTTTTTGCAAGGACTTTTATTGATGCGTATTGAAGACGTGCCTAGATACTTGATAGAGGCGATACCGTATTTGGAAAAATTTGATGATACTGTACTGAAATTTGGCTATTCGCGGCGTGAAGCGGCATTTTTATTTAATTATTGCCATAATGGAATAGATAAGATTGTTTTTGGGGTAGACAATGAAAGTCAACTGATGGATAACTTGAAAATAATAGAAAAGGCCAATGGATTTATAGAATGTTATAATGCATTATGTGGAACTTTTCGCAATATAGAAGATGAAATTATTATGCCAAGTCGGTGGATAAATACTTGAAATTTTTTGAGGTTGATGTATACAAAATTAAGAAGATGCATTTGTAGAGGTGTAATGAGATGATTCTAGCGATAGTTCAGGCAAGAAGTTCGTCAAGTAGATTACCAGGGAAAGTTCTAAAACATATATTAAAAAAACCTATGATAATTCATGAAATAGAACGAATTCAAAGAAGTTTGTTTATTGGAAAAGTTGTTTTAGCAACTAGTAATGCGTGTAACGATGATGAACTATCAATGATTTGTAGACAGTATGGTATTGAAGTTTTTCGTGGAAATCTCAATGATGTTTTGGATCGCTATTATCAATGTGCCAAACAATATCAACCCGAGCATGTAGTTCGTTTGACAGGAGATTGTCCGCTGATTGATTGGAAAATTATTGATGCGGTAATTATGAAGCATATTGAAGAAAACAATGATTACACTAGCAATACATTAGAAGTTACTTATCCAGATGGGCTGGACGTAGAAATTATGAAGTTTTCAATACTAAAAAACGCTTGGGAAAATGCGCAACTGCCTTCTGAACGTGAACACGTAACGCCATATATTCATCAGAAGCCGCAGTCGTTTCGATTGGGGTGCCTGAAAAATAATATTGATTTATCAAAAATGCGTTGGACTGTTGATGAACTTGATGATTTTGCGGCTGTTACAAAAGTCTATGAATATTTATACCCAAGTAATAAGGTATTTTTAATGCAGGATATTGTTGAATTATTAAAAAGATACCCAGAAATCGAAAAGATGAATAATAGTTATCAGCGTAATGAGGGAATGAATAAATCGTTGAAAGACGATAAAATTTTTTTGGAGGAAGGCAAAGTATATGGTCGAAATATTAAAGAGACATTTAGATAAATCAAACCAAATATGGAGTGAGGCTTCGAATATCATATTATCAGGATGCCAGCTTTATAGTAAAGGTCCGGAAACACATATCCAAGGTGTTTCACCAATTTATATTGAAAAAGGTAAAGCAGCACATGTGTGGGATCCAGATGGCAATGAATATATTGATTATGATATGGGCCTTGGACCAATACTTCTAGGGTATCAATATCAGGCTGTAGATGATGCAGTTATTGCTCAACTAAAGAGAGGTATGGGGTTTTCTCTTGTTGCACCTATTGAGGTGGAATATGCAAAACTTTGTGTAGAAAATATACCTTGTGCAGAAAAAGTTCGTTTTTTAAAAACTGGTTCTTCAGCAACGGAAGGTGCTGTTCGTATTGCCCGAGCGTATACTGGGAAAAAGCATATTATTCGGGGCGAATACCATGGTTGGCATGAATGGACAACTGCAGCAGAAAGTGTTAGGCAAGGCGGAATTATTGATGATGTTCGCCAATATGTACATATCTTTGATTATAATGATTTTGATGAATTGGAAAAATTATTTAAGACCTATGCACGCGAAGTGGCGGCGGTTATTATTGAACCAGTCATTCTCGATGAACCAGAAAAAGATTTTTTGAATAAAGTTCAAGAATTATGCCATATTAATGGTGCATTGTTGATATTTGATGAAGTTGTTGATGGTTTTCGTTTCAGTATCGGTGGTGCCCAAAAATATTTTGAAGTGACTCCTGATTTGGCGACGTTTGGCAAGGCGGCAGCAAATGGAATGCCATTGTCTATCATTGCCGGTAAGCGTGAGATTATGGATACAGTAGATAAACAGATCTTCATTTCTACGACATTTGGTGGGGAATGTTTATCTTTAGCAGCTGGAGTTGCTGTTATGAATGAACTTAAAAACAAAGATGTTACAGAACGTATTTGGAATTTAGGTAGAAAGATTAAATCAGAAACGAATAAAATCGCACAGCATATTGGTGTTAATATTGAATTAAAGGGATATCCTTGTCGAATGGGCTTTGAATACAAGGATTCAAATGGGAAAAAAGATTGGTTATATAATTCTATTTTCATGCAGGAATGTGTAAAGCGCGGAGTATTGCTTGGCTGGAGTATATTTCCTTGTTATAGTCATACCGACAAGGATATTGATTTTACTTTGAATGTATTTGAAGATGCTATGAAAGTTTATAAAAAGGCATTACAATCAGGTAATCCGGCTTCCTTTATGGAAGGTGAACCATTAAAAATCGTATTGGGATGATAGAATGAATATAGTTTTTCGTGTAGATTCATCAACACAAATAGGTAGTGGACATGTAATGCGCTGTATCACTTTGGCAGGGAAATTGAGAAAAGAAAATAATGCTGAGATTATGTTTATTTCACGAGATTTGCCAGGTAATTTAAATGATGTTATTCAAAAGAAAGGGTATTCTTTAATTGTTTTGCCACAATGCGAACCACAAAATGAGATAAAAGGTTATGAAAAATGGCTGACCGTGACGCAACAACAGGATGCAAATGCATGTATTAATGTATTACAAAAACAATGCAAACCTGATTATTTGATTGTTGATAGCTATGCGATTAATGAAGAATGGGAAAAGAAACTCAGACCATTTGTGCATAAAATTATGGTGATTGATGATTTAGCAAATCGTAGACATGACTGCGATGTTTTATTGGATCAGAATTTCTATTTAAATAAGAATTTTCGTTATAAGGGATTAGTGCCATCACACTGTCAGCTGTTATTAGGTCCGAAATATGTTCTTTTGCGTGAGGAATTTTATGAGGCACAAAAAAAAATGCGCAAGCGTGATGGGAAAATATACAATATCTTAATTTTTTATGGTGGCAGCGATTTGACCAATGAAACAATGAAGGCGTTAAGGGCATTAGCAATGCTTTCGTTACCGAAAGTTTTGGTCAATGTCATTGTAGGAGAAGGCAATCCATATAAGGATGAAGTTGCGGAGTTTTGCCAGCAGCATGAATTTATGAAATATTATTGCCAAGTGGATAATATGGCAGAATTTATGAATCAAGCAGATTTAACATTAGGTGCTGGTGGTACAACTACATGGGAACGTTGCTTTTTGGGCTTGCCAGCAGTTGTAACGTCAATTGCTGATAATCAAATACAAATATGCAAAGATTGTGCAGAAGCAAGGTACGTTCTATATTTAGGAAGCGAAGATTTCGTTACGGAAGAAATTATTTGCAAATTTATTGAGAAAATATTTTTCCAGAGTGAAATGCTTTTAACATTAAAAATACGATCATTTGAACTAGGCAAAGGAGATGAGTTTGTTTTTTTATTCGATTAAATTATTTAATAGTGATCGTGTGGAAGGTGGAAAACAAATTATGGTGTCTTATAATATAGCAATTGTATATGATCAAGATTCTTGGATCACAAGCTATGTAGATATTTTAGAAGAAAAATTAGTCATATTAGGACATCAAGTTAAAAAATTGTATCATTTTGATAAAAAAAATCGATATGACTTTGTTTTCTTATTAAGTTATTCAGAGATTGTAAAAAAAGAATTTTTACAATTAAATAAACATAATTTGGTGGTTCATGAAAGTGATTTACCAAAAGGGAAAGGATGGTCTCCACTTACATGGCAAATTTTAGAAGGCAAAACACAAATTCCTATCACGTTATTTGAGGCAACTGAAAAAGTTGATAATGGTGAAATTTATTTGCAAAAAAATTTGATGTTTGATGGATTTGAATTAATTGGCGAATTAAGAGAGGTACAGGGGAATATTACTATAGAGCTGTGCTTAGATTTTGTGTGTGATTATGAGAAAATTGTAAAGAAAAGACGTAAACAGATCGGAAAGGGGACTTATTACTCTAAAAGATTACCTTCGGACAGTAATCTAGATATAAATAAGACAATAAAAGAACAATTTAATTTATTGCGTGTTGTAGATAATAAAAAATATCCTGCCTATTTTGAGATGGAAAATCATAAATATATTTTGGAAATCCGCAAAGAATATTGAAGGTGAATTTAGATGAATAATATTGTTGTTTCTAGTAAAAGTTGGCATAGAAACTATATTAGAGAAATTGAACAACGCACAAACAGTAATATTGTTTATATAGAAAAGCAAGAGTTATTGCTAAAAAATTTTTTGGAAGAATATCAACCTCGATATGTTTTTTTCCCGCATTGGTCATATATTATAACCCCAGAAATTTATGAGAATTTTGAGTGTGTGATTTTTCATATGACAGATTTGCCTTTTGGTCGTGGGGGAAGCCCCTTGCAAAATCTTATAGTACGTGAAATTTATGAAACGAAGTTATCGGCTTTACGTTGTAATCAAGAATTAGATGCTGGTGATATTTATATGAAAAAAAAGCTTTCATTGTGGGGAAGTGCTGAAGAAATTTATTTGCGAGCAGCTGAACTTACGAAAGAGATGATAATTGAACTTATACAAAAGGATATTAAACCTGAACCACAACGAGGTGCCCAAGCTATTTTTAAACGGCGTACCCCCTTGGAAAGTGATATCAGTAAATTAAATGATTTAGGAAGAATATTTGATTATATACGAATGTTGGATGCAGATCAATATCCAAATGCGTTTCTAAATACAGAACAGCTTCATATGGAATTTACAAGAGCCTCATTAAAAAATGGATATATTCAAGCAGATGTTAAGATAAAGCTGAGGACAGATAAAGATGAATAAAAAAGTTTTGGTGGTTGCAGCACATCCAGATGATGAAATTTTAGGATGTGGTGGAACCATATTAAAGCATATTTCCAATGGTGATGATGTCCGCATTATCATTATGGCTGAAGGATTGACTAGTCGGAATGATATGAGAGATATAGAGAAATATCAACATGAATTAAATGTATTATATAAAAATACCTGTCAAGTTGCAGCTTTTATGGGAGCCAAAAAGGTGAAACAGTGTAATTTTCCAGACAATAGAATGGATAGTATTGCATTGTTAGATGTGATTAAACCAATAGAAGAGTATATGGGTAATTTTCAACCAGATACGGTATATACTCATCATGCTGGAGATGTAAATATTGATCACATGATAACTCATAATGCAGTAATTACAGCGTGTAGACCTTTACCAGGACAAAGTGTACACACTCTTTTATTTTTTGAAACTTTATCAAGTACTGAATGGCAAATGCAGACGAGTGATAAGGTTTTTTTACCAAATTGGTACGTAGATATTAGTAACTTCTTTGAAAAGAAGATTAAAGCATTGAGATTCTACGAATCGGAAATGCGAGAATATCCCCATCCTCGTTCTTATAAAGGGGTTGAAATATTAGCTAAGTCTAGGGGCCTTATAATTGGAACGGAGTTTGCAGAAGCATTTTCAATTGGAAGGATAATTCGATAGGAGATGAAAAGATGTTTATAGAAGAAGGGAAAGAACCCTTTATTATAGCTGAGATGTCAGGAAATCATAATCAGTCATTAGAACGTGCTTTGAAAATAGTTGAATCAGCAGCTAAAGCTGGTGTAGATGCAATAAAACTCCAGACATATACAGCAGATACAATGACATTGGATATTAATGAACGAGAGTTTTTTATAAATGATAAAGATAGTTTATGGCAAGGCACTTCTTTGTATAAACTTTATCAAAAAGCCTATACTCCATGGGAATGGCATAAAGCAATTTTTCAACGTTGTAAAGAGTTGGGGGTTTTAGGGTTTAGTACACCTTTCGATGCAACCTCTGTAGATTTTTTGGAAAGTCTGAATGTGCCATGTTATAAAATTGCATCTTTTGAAAATATAGATTTACCTTTGATTAAAAAAGTAGCACAAACGGGGAAACCAATTATTGTTTCGACTGGAATGACAACTGTAGCTGAATTGGATGATTTGGTTCGAACGGTACGTGAAAATGGATGTACGGATTTGACTCTTTTAAAATGTACGAGTAGTTATCCTTCTACTCCAGAAGAAACAAATCTTTTGACTATACCACATATGAAGCGGTTATTTAAGTGTAAAGTTGGTTTATCGGATCATACGTTGGGAATAGGTGTTGCTGTGGCTAGTGTAGCTTTAGGCGCAATTGTTATTGAAAAACATTTCACATTAGCACGGGCAGATGGTGGGGTAGATGCGGCATTTTCCTTGGAACCAGGAGAAATGGCACAACTGGTGCAGGAGTGCAGGAGTGCTTGGCGGGCATTAGGACATATCAGTTATGAAATTCAAGAAGAGGAAAAGAAGTCACTTCAATTTCGGCGTAGTTTATATATTGTAGAGAATATCAAAACGGGGGATGTTGTTACAGAAAAAAATATGCGAAGCATTCGTCCAGGTAGTGGATTAAGCCCTAAGTACTACAATATATTATTAGGAAAAAGGGTTAATCACGATATAATAAAAGGTACAGCAGTATCTTGGGATATGTTTTTATAATTGAATGTAAATAATGGGGGCTTGTTTATGAATATATTATTGATTAATATAGCATTAAGACCTGAATCAAAAGTGAAATTATTTCCAATTGGGATAGGATACATAGCTACTGCTATGAAAAATGCGGGATTTGAATTTGATTTTATTGATTTGGATGCAAATAGATATAGTGATAAAGAAGTTGAAAGGCTCATACAGAAAAAAACATATGACGTTGCTTGTATGGGTTGTATCGTAACAGGCTATTCAAAAGTTAAAAATCTAGCTGAAATGGTGCGGAAATATCATAAAAATGCATATATTATAGTTGGAAATTCAGTTGCAACATCAATATACAATATTTTGTTATCAAAGACAGAAGCTGATATTGCAGTAATGGGGGAAGGTGACATTACTATTGTTGACTTATTGAAAACAATAGACTGTGGTGGCGATTTGAAAACTGTAAAAGGTATATGTTATACAAAAAAAAATAATATTTATTGTAATCCATGTAGAGAACCGATTGAAAACATATCTAGTTTACCACATATAGATTTTTCGCCATTTAATATTGAAGAATACATTGCTAACGCAAAAGAGCAAATCAGTGAAGATGGTATCAATATAAATCGCAATGAATTGAGGGCTTTACCAGTGAACACAGCACGTGGATGCGTGGCAAATTGTACTTTTTGTTATCATAATTTTAGAGGATATAACTATCGCTATCGTAGTATGGAATCGATATTAACTGAAATTCGGGAAATGATTACAAAATATAATTTAAATTATATTTTATTTGGCGATGAGTTAACACTTTTTTCCAGAAAACGTGCAGAAGACTTTGCAGATGCTATTCTGGAGAGTGGTTTGAAATTTTTTTGGAATGTAACTTGTAGAGCGGATTGTTTTATTAAAGATTCTGATTTAAATATATTGAAGAAAATGAAGGCAGCTGGTTGTGTTAGTGCAAGCTTTTCTTTAGAATCATCAAATGCTGAGATATTGAAAGCGATGAATAAACATATTTTAGTAGAAGACTTTTCTAGAACGGCAGAGCTTTTTCATAAAGCGGGAATTACACCATCAACGAGTTTAGTAATAGGATATCCACAAGAAACTTTATTAACAATACGTGATACATTTAAATGTTGTGCAGAAAATAGAATATATCCTTCGGCAGGCTATTTACTACCACAGCCAGGGTCTGTTATGTATGAGTATGCTAAAGAAAAAAATTTTATAGTTGATGAGGAAGATTACTTATTAGCAATGGGGGATCGACAAGATTTAAGATTAAATATGACAAATTTGTCTGATCAAGAGATGGAAGAAGAAGTTTTAGCAGGTTTAAAATATTGCAATGAGTTATTAGATATAGGATTAGATCAAGATCATTTGATAAAAACACAATATTATAGAAAGGCTAAAAAATAATATGAAAGAAAAATTTTTAGTATTAACTAAAAAAAAAAGTTTAAGCAATTGTGGAAATGAAATTTTTTTAAGTAAATTTTATTGTGGATATGATTATGATTTTTCTAAAAATAATGATGTTTTAATCGAAGAAAATTTAGATGCAGATTTTTTTATAAAAGAGTTACCAGAGCAAGTTGAGCAATTTGCAAAAAAAATGACAGAAGCATTACAAATTGAATTTAATAAACTACATAATCTTAATTATTCAAAAGAATTTTGGCAAAGAATTTTAAGTCAATGGTTACAAAAAATAACTTTTAATATTTTTTGTAAATATTATCGTTTGGAATATTTGATTAAAGAATATTCATCAGTGTTGCAAATAAAAACAACACTTTTATCGGTAAAAGATCGAATTACAACGTATGATATTACAGATTATTGGTTGAATGAACAATGTGAAAAGTATGATTTTCAATTGTGGTCAAAAATAATAGAATCATTTTTTGCGAAAGATTTTGTGGGGATTTGTTATGAACATTATTTAGAAGAAGCTGAAGATGATAGGCTTAATAAATCTTTACGAATGGGGTTACTAAATAGGAGAAAAACTTTTCGGCGGAGAATTACTGAACGAATTAAAACCATAAAAAAAATGGTGCTAGTTGAAAAAGAATATAGAAGTGCGGAATTGTTTTGTTTAAGGTTATTTTATGAAGAAATTTATAATAGTAAAGAAGCAAAATGTTATTTATACTATCCAGGCTTTCAAGCGAAACTGTTTGACAAAATTGTAGTGGACAATAAAAAATATATTTGTGCATTGCCAAGGGCAATAACAGATGGTCAATATAATAAACAAGTAAATCTCAATAAAATAATGCGTAGTGAACTTCAAACAAGGTTAGAAAGTTATTTTTCAAGTATTATGGATATAAAAATAATGAGGCTTATGATAGACGAAATACCGTTATGTTTTTTGGAAAATTTTAATGCAATAAGAGGGCAATATGCAAGATTTTTAGATAGCAATATACGCTATATCCTATCACAACATGGCTATTTAACTAGTACTAGTTTTTTATTTTATGCCGAAGAAATGCATGAAACTAAACACGTAGAAATATTAGGAATGCAGCATGGTGGAAACTATGAATTAGTAAAGCTTAATTGGAATGATATCCAATTAACAGACCGTTTTTATACCTGGGGGAATAAATCTATCATTGATACAGCAGAAGCTATTTCGGCAGCACCATACAAATTAGAAACCTATACTAATTCGCCCAATAAGAATGACTTGAATATTGAAAAGAAAAACAATTATTTATTATTTGTAGGAACAGCATTTCCGCCATACTTAATATGTTTGGAACGACAAAATTTGGATACTGTGCAAAAAATAGATAGACAAATAGAATTTTTTTCTAAAGTATCTTTAGCTGTGAAAGAAAATTTACTGGTACGGGAATTTAACTACGAATATGGTTGGAACATTAAAGAAATTTTAAAGCGAAGATTTGATGATTTATGTTTTGATGAAAAAACTACAAGTTTAAATTCTTTTTTTTCCATATTAGAAAATTCATCAATTTGTATTTGCGATCATTTAGGCACCACATGGTTAGAAGCATTGGCGATTAACAAACCATTTATTTTAACTTTTGAAAAAGATGCATATGTTTTTTTTAATGACGAAAAGTATTATTTGGATTTGATGGAACGTGTAGGAATTTTGCATTATGAAATAGAAACAGCTGCAACTTTAATTAATGAAATTTTTAAGGATGTTGAATTTTGGTGGAATGACCCTATAAGAAAACAAGCTGTAAGTGAATTGAAAAAACGTTATTGGAATGAGTTTGGGGATCCAGAGAAATGGTGGCTAAAGGAACTTGGAGATTTGGTGAAATAAAAATTATTTTTATAGGACGGATGATATTATGGGATTAACTTTGATAGATGGCATAAATGATTTTTTTTAGAGGCAGCACATGTAGATTTATTTAAAAAGAAATTATTGATGTTAGGCAATCAGACTATTTTTATGGATCCAGTGCGGATGTATTTAATAGCTAGAAGAATGGGAATAAAACTTAAAGATGATATTATATTAAAAGAGATGTTAGCGGGGCATGTAGATTCAAAAGATTTTTTTAGAAGATTAAGATTTTCTGTTGTACATATTATGGATATTTCTGACTATGAAGATGCGGATATTATATATGATCTAAATGTTGAAAAAATATCTTCGAAATTAGAAGCTGCTTTTGATTATATTATTGACGGGGGAACATTAGAACATGTGTTTAATATAGCAAATGCATTAAAAAATATTTTTTATATGTTAAATGAAAATGGTGGTAATATTTATCATTATTTGCCTGTTAGTGGATATATTAATCATGGATTTTATTCCATTTTACCATGTTTACTAAATGAATTTTATTCAAGTAATGGTGGAAGTATTGAAAACTGTAATATTGTTTTGTGGAATGATGAATATGAAGCAAATATGAGGCAGAATATTTTACCGACTTTCTTGGAAGATTTTTTATTGACTGGTATTGACTATAGAATACTTGACTTAAGAGATACGAGCTTTGATATTTTACACGGCTATAAGGGGATTTTGCGCTGTGTGGCAAGACAATTAAATAAAGAATTTAATGGTAAGCAACAGCAGAATTATTGGCATGATAACCATATTAAACAGGATGCTTTAATAAGCGGGTTGAGTTTATTAAAGTATGGTGTTGGTCAAATTGGTATTTATGGAATGGGAGATACTACTAAGCAGTTTATGCGAGTTATTGAAAAATGTGAGATGTTTTCAAAAGATAGTATTAGAGGTTTTTTGCAAGTGGATCTGAAGAAAAAGGCGAATTTTTAGGCTATCCTGTGTTAAATGTGGACTTTCTTTCAAAGTATAAAATAAAAGGTCTTATAATTGTCGCAAATGATTATGAGGATGAGCTTTATTAGAGTGTAAAGAAATACCAGGGTAAGGAAATCAAAATTATTGGGTTAAAGAAATACAAAGAATACTATACATCAGCTCCATGGGAGAGTCAGGAGCGAGATTGATCATTTTGATGAGGGGGAACTATGGAAAATAAATTGTTAGATTTTGTAAAAGAAATGTCTTCTGTTGTTTGTTATGGTGCGGGTGAATATGCCTTTTTTATAACTCTTTTTTTAGAAGCGCATCGTATTGGTATAGATTATTACGTTGTTTCTGATGGACAGCATATAGGAGAAGAGTATCTTAATAAAAAAATATATTCTTTTTCTGAGGCTATTCAAGAGAATATGATTAATAAAAATGTTGTTGTCGCTATTGGGGGCGAGGCACAATTGAATATTCAGACTGCGTTAGAAGAAAAGAGGATCAAAGGATATTTTCTGACGAAAGAAGATATTGATAATATATTTATTTTTCTTTTTAATATACCCCAAGAAAAGTTGAAGATCATTTTAAATCAATATTTATTAAATAAAAATGATATCATGAGTTCTGTTTTAAAAAAAAGCAGCCGATCAATGAAATTCTTATATGACTTGATTCAACCAACATCTGACTATGAGCATGAGTATTTATTATTATCAGAAGAATATAAAATGATTCCTCGATATTTTGAAAAAAGGATACCATTTCAGAATACGGAAATAAGGGTTCCGGATGTAGCATCTTTTCTCTGTGCATATGAATCTATTCTTGTGCAAAAAATATACAATTTTATACCACAGAAGAAAGATGATATTGTAATATTAGATTTTGGATCTAATATTGGGTTGAGTTTATTCTTTTTTTCGAAGAAATACCCTAAGGCAACTATCCTTGGTTTTGAGCCAGACAATAGAATCTTTGATGTTTTGAAATATAATCTCAAAGCTCTTCAATGTCAGAATGTGCATGTCTTTAAACAGGCGGTGTGGTATAAGGATGAGATATTGAGTTTTTACTCTGAAGGAGCAGACGCTGGAAGAATAGAAGCGGCTGGAGATAACGCGGCAGATTTTATTCAAATACAGGCGATTGATTCTTTAGTGGTGATGAATGAATATGCTCATATTGATTTTTTGAAAATAGATATTGAAGGAGCAGAAACTGTCGTCTTGCGTCACATTGCAAAAAAACTAAAAGATGTTGATAATATATTTGTTGAATACCATTCGGCAGCAGATGAAAAACAGTCTTTACCAGAGATTCTGAAAATTTTATCGGATGCTGGTTTTAGAATATATTTTGGTGAAGAGGGCTTAATTCAAAAAAAACCATATGTAAAAATTAATACTTATGCTGGTTTTGATGCACTGGTCAATATTTATGGTGTGCGAAAATAGTTTTATTTGGATTTTGATATGAAATGGGACGTGAAGCATGAAGGTATTGATATTTGGAGCTACAGGTTTTTTGGGGTCGCATTTATGTGAAGAATTATTGAAAAAACAATATGAGGTTGGAATATATTTCCGGGAAAATTCAACTAATATGAGAAATATCAAGCCTTTTTTTGATGATCTATATAAATGTGAGGGGGTATTTGCAGAAGAATTGAATTTTGATCATATTGTAAAAGGGTATGATATTGTGTATCAACTTATCAGTACAACTGTACCGAGCAAAAATGATCCATTAGAAGATATTGAACTTACCATAAAGCCTATGGTGCGTTTAATCGCAGCATGTAAAAGAAACAATGTGAAAAAAATTATATTTTTTTCTTCCGGAGGAACGGTGTACGGAATTCCTCATTCAATTCCCATAAAGGAAACTCATCCAACCGATCCAATTTCTGCATATGGAATTCAAAAATTAGTTTTAGAGAAGTACTTAGAGTATTATTATCGAATGTTTGGTATGGATTATATGATTTTACGTATATCTAATCCATACGGAGAGCGGCAACGTCCTTTTTCTGCCCAAGGATTAATAGCAAATATATTAGGACATTACTTTATTCAGCATCCTATAAAAATTTGGGGTGATGGCAGTGTTATCAGGGATTATATTTATGTACAAGATGTAGTAGAAGTTGCTGAACGTGTAATATATTATAATGGGTGTGAAAAAATTTTTAATATAGGTTCAGGGCAAGGTCATTCTGTTAATGAAATTATTAATATTATTGACTCTGTTATTGGAGATAAAGTGGCTGTTCAAAAAATAGAAGCTCGAAGACAGGATGTACCCAGTAACGTTTTAGATATTGGTTTAGTAAAGCAAGAGCTAGGGTGGAGTCCTACAGTTAATTTAGAGATGGGCATCACAAAAATGTATAAAGCATGGAACCCTTTAGAGAAATTATTTATTTAGATTGAAATATGAGTAATATTTTATAAGGAGACAATAGAATGATACATGTTTGTTTTCCGATACATGATAAAAATGGTACGTATGCAAAATATTTAGGGACAGCAATATATTCTTTATTAAAAAATACAAAAGAAAAAGTTATGATACATTTGTTGCATGACGATACTTTCCGTTTAGAAGATAAAAAAAAATTAGTGGACATGGTAAAAGCATTTTCACAAGATATAAAATTTTATTGTATATCAATAGATGATGTTATTCAGCGGTTGGATGGTACAGCAAGATGGTATTATACGGTTGGAACTTTTTTTCGGTTATATATTTTAAAAACAGTACCTTCAGTTATAGAAAAAATTATTTATTTGGATGCAGATGTAGTGGTTCATTTAGATATCAAGCAATTATGGGATATACCTTTCCAAGATGCTGCAATAATTGCTGCTCACGATGTACATATACAAAGTTTTAAGAGCTACCCCTTGTTTGATAATGCTTGTTTAAGTGCAGATAAATATTTTAACGCGGGGGTTTTAGTCTTAAATTGTAATCTGATTCGGGAAAAATTTAATTTATTAAATAATAGTATAAATTTTTTTGTTGAGCATTATGAAGAGATACTTTCTGCAGATCAAGATGCTTTAAATTATGTGTTTAAAACATCTTGTCGTTTTGTGGATAATATATATAATTTATCAGTGAAGCATGAACGAGAACTGGGAAAAATAAAAATTAAGCCCGCAATTTATCATTATATTAATCGTTCTTACGGAAGCGAGCAGGTAGATGAATATGATCAGCTTTATTATCAATATTTATTAGAGTCTCCGTGGGGAGACGTTGAATTTGGTATGAATTGTTTGTTGAATATGCATTCTGATTTATACGCTTTGCAAAAGCAATTGCGAAAACAAAAATGCATGTTTGTTCGTAGTAAAAAAGTTATATATTTTGGTGCATCAGGCGTGTTGCTACAAGCAATATTGAAGGAAATACCCAGACAGCTGAGTGACTATTTTGTAGATAATGATTCTGATAAATGGGGGGAGATTGTTGCAGAGATGCCTGTATGCGATCCTCAAAAAATATGCACTGAACAGAGAAATTCGATAGTGATAATTATAGTAAGTTTACAATATACTACAATAAAAAGGCAATTGGAGTTTTATGGATATCAAGAGAATCGAGATTTTTTCTATGGAGAGGATTTACTTTCTGCTGAAAATGGTGGGAAAAAATATAATATGTTTCTAAGTTTTGATAAAAAAACGAAAGGTGGAAATATATGGAGATATCGGTGATTGTTCCTATATATAATGCTGAAAAATATTTGAAGCAATGTTTAGATAGCCTTCTTCAGCAAACTTTTGAGGATATAGAAATTATTTGTATAAATGATGGTTCTACTGATGGAACAGATCATATTTTAAAGTTATATAAGGAGAAGGATGCCAGAATAAGGGTATATAAACATGTAGATTGTGGAGCAGGAGCATCAAGAAATTGGGGTATAACATTAGCGAGAGGCAAGTATTTGGCGATTTTAGATGCTGATGATTTTTTTGAAAATGATTTTTTAGAAAAGATGTATGTGACAGCAGAAAATACACAGGCTGATATTGTGATATGCAATTTTACATGGTATGACGATGTTTTAGGAAAAGATAAAGAAAATTTGTTGTATGTAGATCAATCTATTTTAATAAATCAACCTTTTTCAGGTGAGGATATTTTTGATAAAGTATACGACTATCAGATTTTTTGTGGGGCGGCTTGGAATAAACTTTATAGAAAGGAATTTATTCAACAATTAGGAATATATTTTTTGGAGTCTCGTAAATGTGAAAGCTGTGAAGACATGTTTTTTACCAGCATGGCTTCAATTTTAGCAAAAAATTTAATCATTGTTAAAGATTGCCTAGTGCACTATCGTGTAAATTTAGAAGGTGCTGTATCTGCTAAGCGATACGATAAATTTAAAGAATCACCATACTATGCAGTATTGGCTGTTTATCATGAATTGTTAAAACGAGATCTTTATGATCGTTTGATAAATGTATTTAGTAGTTTTGTAGTAAAACATTTGTCTTATTATTTTGGTGAAATGCGCGGTGAAAATAGAGCATGGTTTTACGATTGTATGAGGGAACAATGGCTGAAAAATTGCGGAATTAATGAAAATCATGAATGTTATCTATATGATAATGCTATTGTATATGGTAAATATTTAGAGACTAAGATTTTTTCTTATGATGAGTATAAACATGTAAATAAATTTAAAAAAGAAAAAATTTTTGATTTTGTTATGAAAATTTTAATGAATAGGGGAGAACGGGAATTAGTTATTTGGGGTAAAGGCGAGGAAGGGATTTTTTGGCGAAATACTCTTATTGATGGAGGCTTTGTTAAAGCGTGTAAGTTTGTTGATATAAATAGTAGTGATTCATCAGAAAAAATAGATGCTCTTTTACACAACCAGAAAAAATATTATGTGTTGGTTAGTCCATTAAAATATTATGGCAGTATAGAAAAGTTCCTTGTGGAATGTGAATATGAGAATATTATGGACTATATTTATGTTCATAAAAAAATAGAGGCAAATACAGATTTATATACAGATTTATTAGGTAATCAAATAGTTGGACAGGGCAATTTGGAGATTCATTTTTATGGTGCTAATAATTTGATAGAATTTGAAAAGGGTTTTGAGATTGAAAATGGCATTCTCGAAGTTTATGGAGATAATAACAAAATTAAGTTTGGGACAGATGTTAAGATTAAAACTGGTTTTAGAATGCTTATTTTCGGAGAGGCAACGGCAGTTTTTCATTCTAATATAGTTGTAAACAATTTTGTCACAGTATATATGTTAACAAATCGAAGTTTTGACGCTTTTACAGATATAGCAGAGCAAAAGAAAATTGTTATATGATGCAATAAAGTATAGTACGTTATGGGGGGATTTACCGTGAAAGTTGTTTTATTGGCAGGTGGATTTGGAACAAGAATTAGTGAAGAATCTCAGTTTAAGCCAAAACCAATGCTAGAAATAGGTGGAAAGCCTATTTTATGGCATATTATGAAAGAATATGCGCATTATGGTTATACGGATTTTATTATTTGTGCCGGATATAAACAACATATCATAAAAGAATATTTTTCAAATTACTATATTTATAATAGTGATATAACTTTTGATTTCCGTGGGGATAATCGTATCGAGATTCATAATAATTTTTCGGAGCCGTGGCGAGTAACTATTATTGATACTGGACTTAATACGATGACAGGGGGAAGACTTAAACGTATTCAATCGTACATAAATGATGAAGCTTTTATGATGACTTATGGTGATGGCGTATGTGATGTGCCCATTGATGAGTTGGTTAAATTTCATAAGGCCCAGAAGAAAATTTGTACTTTAACCGCAGTAAAGCCAGATGGCCGTTTTGGAATATTAGATTTGGATGGAGATCGCATTAAATCTTTTCGAGAAAAGAATAAAGATGATGTGGGTTATATTAATGGCGGATACATGGTTTTGGAACCTCAGATTTTTAATTACATTGACGGAGATGATACTATTCTTGAGTGTGAGCCATTTGAGAGCTTGGCGGCAGATAGTAAATTTGCTGCGTTTAGACACAATGGCTTTTGGCATTGCATGGACACTTTGCGTGATAAAAAGAAGTTAGAAAAATTATGGAATCAAGGCAAAGCCCCGTGGAAGGTATGGTGATAAAGATTGAATAAAACATTTTGGCAAGGAAAAAAAGTATTTGTAACAGGACACACAGGGTTTAAAGGGGCCTGGCTTTGTCTGTTATTGAAATATTTAGGCGCGGAAATTACAGGCTATTCTTTAAAACCACCAACGGTACCTAGCTTGTTTGAAATTTCTCACATTAGGACATCGCTACATTCTATTGAAGGGGATATTCGCGATTTACCATCTTTGCAACGAGCACTCTTACTAACAAAGCCGGAAATAGTTATTCATATGGCAGCACAGTCGTTGGTTAGAGTGTCTTATAAAACACCTGTAGAAACATATGCGACTAATGTGATGGGCACCGTAAATTTATTAGAGGCTGTACGCCATACAGATGGGGTAAGAGCTGTTCTAAATGTAACAACGGATAAATGTTATGAAAATAAAGAGTGGTTGTGGGGATATCGTGAAGATGATTCTATGGGCGGCTATGATCCTTATTCTAATAGCAAAGCTTGTTCAGAATTAGTGACAGCAGCGTACCGAAATTCTTTTTTTTCTTCTAGTGATTATAAAAAAAGTGGTATTGCTATTGCAACTGCAAGAGCTGGAAATGTGATTGGTGGTGGTGACTGGGCAAAAGACCGCTTAATACCAGATTGTTTGCATAATTTATTAGAAAAAAGATGTATTGTTTTACGTAATCCTAACGCTGTTCGTCCGTGGCAGCATGTTCTTGAACCTTTAAATGGATATTTAAGCTTGGCAGAAAAATTATATACAGAAGGCATAGACTATGCGGAGGGCTGGAACTTTGGGCCGAATGAAGTAGATATACGCAATGTAGAATGGATTGTAAAAAAATTATGTGAATTATGGGGCGGTGCGGCAGATTATCAATTAGAAGATGAAAAACAACCCCATGAGGCTGCTTTTTTGAAATTGGATTGTTCTAAGGCATATGCAAGATTAAATTGGCGGTCAAGATGGCATATAGAAGATGGGTTAGAAAAAATTGTAGATTGGGTAAAAGCGTATAAAAATGGTGAAAATATGGAGCGGGTATGTATAAAGCAGATTATGGAGTATGAATCTGCAAAAAAATGGGAGTGAGGGCGGCGCCATGGTTCAACAATTTTCCTTTAAAGAGACTCAAATACAAGGGCTTTTTGCAATTATGTCATTTCATGCAGAGGATCTTAGGGGCTCTTTTACAAAAGATTATTCTAAGGAAGCATTTAAACAAAATGGAATACAGCATGATTTACAAGAGGTATTCTATACAACATCATCTAAAGGCGTTGTTAGGGCACTTCATTTTCAGCGTGTGAAGCAACAGCCTAAGTTAGTTCGCTGTATTTCTGGGCATGTATATGATGTAGTAGTAGATTTACGAAAAGAAAGTCCTACATTCAAGAAGTGGATAGGATTTGACCTTAAGGGCAATAAATATGATGAGATATTAGTACCAGCAGGCTGTGCACATGGATATTTAGTTTTAGAAAAGTCTGTTGTGTCATATAAATGTGCAGAAAATTTTTATGGAGAATTTGATGATGGCATTTTATGGGATGATAAAGATTTGCAGATAGAATGGCCAGTGGGAAAAATTGGCGGTATTGATAATGTGATTTTGTCAGATAAGGATAAAAGGTTACAGAGCTTTGGCAATTTCATGAAAAAATATGGTGGTTTATGATGGGGTTTGTTATTACTTTTTTAGGAATATAAGGAGCTGTGCCATGAAGAAAGTTTTAGTTACAGGCGGTAAAGGATATATTGGTCAATATATCGTGGATTATTTACAGCAAAATTCTTGGGATGTGTATGTTACTTCTAGAAAAAAGAATTTAGATAAACGTTGCTTTTATATGGAATTGTTGGATGAAAAGAGTATAAGTGGTATTTGTAAAGGAATGGATGCAGTAATCCACTTGGCAAATTTTGACGAGCGACTAGTGAAAGATCGAGCAAAAGACGCCCTGCTATGTAATAGTTTTGCAACAAGGGAACTTTATCGTGATGCAGTAAAACAAGGGGTAAAGAAGTTTATTTACTTTTCGACTTTTCATGTTTATGGTCAAAGTTCGGGTCATATTAGTGAGGATGATATACCATATCCTAAGAATGATTATGGGATGACACACTATTTTGCGGAAAAATATTTAGAGCAATTATCACTGGGGCAAGGAACCTGTGTGGATATTATCCGATTAACGAATGGCATTGGTGTACCAAAAAATGTAGATAGATGGTATTTGGTACTTAACGATTTTTGCCGAACCGTTTATGAAACTGGAAAGATTATTTTGCAATCTAATGGATTGCAAATGCGGGATTTTGTAGCTATGCAAGATGTTGGATCAGCAGTAAATATTTTATTGCAGTATGAAGAATCTTACGGAGTTCATCTATATAATGTAAGTGGGGAAAAGGCATATAGTATCAGAGAGCTTGCAGTAAAAGTAGGGGAAATATATGAACAACGATACAATAAAGAAGCAAAAGTTCAAATTCCAAATTTGAAAAAAGATTATATGAAGAATGAGGTTGCTTTGTCTGTAAGTTCAAAAAATATAAGAGATATTGGATGGACTCCGACTTATTCCATAGATGATGTGATTGTGGATATTTTTAGCTCTTTCGATAAATGATTTTGGGGAGGTTATAATAAATTAAATAGATTTAAAGTTGCAGTATAGCGAATTTTTATCTATGACATGATATTTTTTCTTTCTATCATTTAAAGAATTTTAATCAAAGTAGCTCGAATTTTTGTAAGCGTAGACTATGAATTAGCTTACTTATATAGTAGCATTTGCAGCCGCGCTTACTTAAGTGAATATTGACATTAATGATGAGGTGGTAAAAGTGAAAAAAGTTAGTATTGTGACACCTTGCTATAATGGCGAAAAATTTATTGATAGATATATGAAAATGATTTTGGAGCAAACCTATTCTCATTTGGAACTTGTCTTTATTAATGATGGGTCAACGGATCAAACTGAAAAAATTGTTAAGTCATATGAAGTGCGCCTAAAAGAAAAAAATATTGATTTTGTATATTGTTATCAAAAAAATGCAGGGCAGGCTGCTGCTATTAATAAAGGATTACAAATGTTTACAGGAGACTATTTTGTATATCCTGATGCAGATGATATTTTATTGCCAGATAGTATACAAAAGCGCGCAGAATTTTTAGATAATCATACTGAATATGGATTTGTGGGGAGTAAAGGCTGGGATGCCTATGAGGATGATTTGGACCATTATGTATTGGTTGCACCTAGGCAGAATGGAGTAGTTGAAAATTTATTTATGGAAACTATAAAAAATGAATGGACAACCTTTACTTGTACATATATGTTTCGGAGAGATGCTTTTTTTAAATCATTACCATCGCGGAAAATCTATATGAATTCTGATTTTACGTTGCAAGATGTACAAATGTTGTTACCCATAGCTTATCATTATAAATGTGGTTTTTTAGAAGATTATTTATATGTACGGGTAATTAGAAGCGATAGTCATAGTCAGCGACGTGAACCATATAGTAAATTATTAATACGCAACGATGCTATCGAAGATGTATATATGCAGACAATAAAAGAAATTTCTATGCCCATAAAAGAACGTGATGTATATATTGAGCTAGTTAAATGTTGGTTTTTACGTTTGCGAAAATACATTTTACTTAATTATGCGCTGGAAAAAGAAGTGTGTTCATTATATTCTTTGTTAAAAAACAAATGCAATGGTCGAGATTTAGTTGTTTTTGGGACAGGTGAAGATGCAATGAAATTGATGACTATATTACCGCAACAGGAATATCCTTGTTATTTTATTGACAACAATGTAGATCAACAAGGAAAGCTTTTTTGGGGATTAACCGTTAAATCTTTAAATTTGATGAAACAGGAAAAAAGCAAATTTTTTATTTTGGTTGTAACTAGCCAATATGGAATACAAATCAAAAAACAATTATTGCAAGAGGGGTTTACTTATTGTAAAGATTTTGTGCTTTTTGAAGATATTTTATAATTTTTTAGTGGAGGAGAGAAAATGAATATAACAGATAAAATAAATTTAGTATGGAATCAGTTTTCTGTATATCTTGATAAAAAAAAATTGGAACTTTATCAGCAGGAACCAGTTGCTATTTGGGGAGCAGGAAAACTTGGACAAAGTTTAAGTGGGTTATTAAAAAAGTTGAATATTCATGTGATTTGTTTTTTAGATAAAGATATTAACAAGCAGGGACACCGGCAGGATGGAGTTGATATTAAAGCCCCGACTGAATTTTTTAAAGAGAATAAAGATGTAATTTTAATTGTGGCGAATGGGTCACAAGCAGCAGGAATTCGAGAAGTAGAAAAGTTAAAAGGATATTCTAAAATATATACTTTTACAGAATATTTGATATCTTTATTAGATAATAAAGCTTTGTCGATATTAGAAATCGGACCATTAAATAATCCAGTCTTTGTAGGTGGAACTACAAAGTATTTTGATGTATTATCAGCAATTGAATTGAGAAAAAAAGCTGTTTCTTGGGGATTTGAAGCTGCTGGGGTACCTGCTACAATAGATTATATATCCCCAAATGGTGATTTAGATATAATTAGTGACAAGTTTTCACATGTCTTTAGTTCACATGTTGTTGAGCATCAGCCTGATTTTATTTTGCACTTGAAGAAAGTAGAAAATCTTTTAAGAAATAATGGTAAGTATATTATGGCAATACCGGATAGAAGATATTGTTTCGATTATTATAATAAAAATTCTACTATTATGGATATAGTGCTGGCATATTATGAAAAGAATAAAGTACATACATTACATACATTGTTGTGTAATTTATATAGGACACATAGTAATTCTGTTTTACATTGGCAAGGAGAACACGGGAATTATCCTAAAATAACAAAACAGCAGATTGAAGATCAAATTGAAAGATATAAAGTATCCAATAGTCAATATATAGATTCGCACGCATGGTACTATACACCGCAAAGTATGTATCATATTTTAAAATATCTGATAGAGATGAAATTTATTCATTTTGATATAGAACAAATATCTGATACAGCAAAAAATGAGCTTGAATTTTTTGTTGTGTTAAGAAAAAAGGTTTGAGTGATATGATACCACCGATGAAACAAACCAATCGTATAGGTGTTTTTGTGTTATCTGATGAAACAGGAACGGTAGATGATTCGGATATATACTTATTAGATATGGTGAAAGAAAATCTATCTTGTTTGTATATTGGTTGTAGAACAAAGCGGTTTTCTTTACTGCAGGAGACTTTGCAACATTACACAACAGATATTTATCAGTTGGCGAATAATTTGACAGAGGTAGAATGCTATAAGTTTTTATTAGAGAAAATTGATCAAAAACACTTATATATATATGACGAATTATTTTTCTTTGATAATAGTTTTTTTGGACCATTTTATGGCTTACAAGAGATTTTTTTTAAAATGCAAGAAAAAAATTGTGATTTTTGGGGATTGCTTTGTCAGGATAAAATGGTGGATGAAAATTGGAATGATATTGATCAGCATTTATGTGGGGGCTTTTTAGCTGTACGCTCTAGTCTTTTTAAAACTTTAGATTTTATCAAATTCTTTAATTCGAGTTGTTATTCTATGAAATCATTTTTAAATTATTTTTGTGAATTAGGATATCAGTTTGAAACTTATGTTGATATAAAGCAATACAGTTCAGCATTGTTACAAAATAATTTAGATTATGAGCGGTATTTGAGTTACGAATTGATACATGATTTAAAATATCCTATTCTTAAAAAAAGCTGTTTAAAGATCAATGATAAGGATTTTTCTTATGGAACTGGTGAAAGTATAACGAATGCTATGAAGTATATTGATGAGTATTTGCCTTATAATATAGATTTGATTTGGGAAAGCATTTTGCGGAAAGAAAATATTGTGGATTTGCGGAACCTATTACATATTAACTACATTTTACCTTCTAGAATACGATATGCTAGAGAAGATAAAAACCCAATATGCAAAAAAGCAGTCGTGCTCATTCATTTATACTATATGGATTTATTGGATGAGGTTTTTTTGTACATAGATCAGATACCAAAAGATATAGATATTATTATTACGTCGTTAGAAAAAAATCATGAGATGATTTGGAACAAGGCCAAATCTATTGGAAGAGAAAATTTACGGGTATTGCCTTCTGGAAATAGAGGTCGTGATATTGCAGCTTTACTGGTTACTGCGAAACCTTATTTGCTGCAATACGAATATCTGTGTTTTTTGCATGATAAAAAGACGAGTGGTGATTCTGGTGCAGTTACTGTGGGAAAGTCTTTTCGTTATATGATATGGGAAAATCTTTTGAAGAGTGAAGCTTATATTGGAAATATACTAGATACATTTGATCGAAATCCTCGCTTAGGTTTTTTATCGCCTCCAGAACCCTATCATGCAGATCATTTTCATGTGATGGGAAATGAATGGACGACGAATTATAAGATAACGAAAGGTTTACTTGATATGTTAGGTGTTCGTGTGAAGTTACATAAAGATAAAGGACCTTTTGCGTTGTCTTCTAGTTTTTGGTGTAGAACGAAGGCTTTGAAAAAGCTTTTTCAACATTCTTTTGCATATGAAGATTTTCCGACAGAACCATTGCCTCTGGATGGTACGATTAGCCACGCTATTGAACGATGTTTTATTTTTATTGCGCAATATGAAGGATATTTTTCGGGGATAGTAGAAAATGAAGAATATACAGCAATGCACATAACGGATATGCAGCGAATGCTGTCAAAGGTCATTTGTTTAGAAAGCCATGAAAAATATTTTTCTAGCTTTTATGGGTTGTGTAGTATGTTTGTAAATGATGGTCTAAGTAGTTTTTGTGAAAAATATAAGAATATCTATATCTATGGTGCAGGGGCTTTTGGACATAGGTTATTAAATGTATTAAAAAAAAGAGGAATTGACGTACGGGGTTTTATTATTTCAGATGGACAAAAGATGAAAGAAAATATCGATTTACGTTGTTATTATTTATCGCAGGTTTTAGTAACGGAAAACACTGGAATTGTTATTGCTGCTACAAAGAAATATCAAAATGAGATTTTACAAGAACTTCGTGCAAAAGGTCATACAAATTTGTTTTATAAATATATATAAGGATAAGGTAATATGACTGAATGTGAATATATAATTCAAACTTTTAAAGAGAATTTTGGAAAAATGGAACATAAGAAAATTATTCTTTATGGAATAGGTGTAAATACAAAGACGATTTTAGAGATATTTCCACAGTATAATTTTTTAGGATTGCTGGATGGTTTTAAGGATAGCGGAGAACTTTATGGAAAACCAATTTTTCCAATAGATCAAGTGCAATTTTTGCGGCCGGATTGTATTATCATTGTGGCAAGAGCGAATTCTTCGAAGATTATTTGCACACGAATTGGTGATTTTTGTAAAAAAAATGCTATTGAACTTTATGATATTCATGGCGTAAAGTTATTGCAAGAGGCGAAACAAACGTTGGTGGATCACCCGTATTTTGCGATCAATGAGGAGCAACTTAAGACAGAAATTTTGCAGCATGATATTATTAGTTTCGATATTTTTGACACACTACTTATACGACGGGTGATGTATCCAGAAGATGTTTTTGCATTGGTAGAGAAAACGACAGAGATAAAAGGATTTTGTAATATTCGAATTGAATCAGAAAAGGAACTTTACCGTCAAGGGCGGAATCCGACACATGAAGAAATATATCGTGTATTAGCAGAAAAATTGACGATTACATGGGAGCAAGCAGAGTCATTAATGGAGCGGGAGATACAAACAGAGCGAGCGCTGTTATTTTCTCGTGAGGATATGTTACGTATGTTGCAATTTGCGGTAGCGCAAGGAAAACGGGTGTTTTTGATTTCGGATATGTATTTATCCCGGAAACTTATTGAATCAATCTTAATAGATTGTGGCTTTAGTGGTTATGAGGATATTTTTGTATCTGTAGAATATCAAACATTAAAGACACAGAATTTATATGAGGTGTTCAAAAAACGAGTGCAGGGAAAATCATATCTACATATTGGTGATAATGCGGATGCAGATATTGTTTATGCACAGATGCATGGATTGGATAGCTTCAGAATTTACAATGCGATCGATATGGCAGAAATTTCTTCTTATGCATTCATACTAGAAAAAGCTGAATCTTTGTCGGAAAGGATCCTTGTAGGATTCTTTTTATCCAAGGTTTTTAATAGTCCGTTTGCTTTAGAAAAATCAGGTGGAAAGGCAAAGATTGGTGATGGTTATACTATGGGGTATTTGTTTATTGGACCATTACTAACGGCTTTTATGGCATGGCTTTTATATGAGACCGCAAAAGATTATAGTCGTATATTGTTTTCGGCAAGGGATGGATATATTTTTTCTGAAATGTATCAGCTATTAAGAAAGAAATATCCAAAACGAAAAATTCCTAAAGCTGATTATTTTTACACTTCACGAATGGCTGCAATATCCGCAACTTTGTTTACTGAAGAGGATATCTGCTATGCTTTGCGGATTGCTTTTGATGGTACGCCAGCAGATATGTTAAGGCAAAGATTTTTTTTACTTGATGAAGAAATTTTACCAATACGAAGACATGAAACATTAAATGAGTATGTCATGAGACATAAAAATAAAATTTTTCAGCGCTCATCGGTACTTCGGGGGCGTTACTGGCAATATATAGATTCTTTAAAGCTAGAGCCGGATGAAAGATTAGCATTTTTTGATTTTGTTTCTTCTGGGACTTGCCAAATGTGTTTATTAGATTTGTTGGATTATCCAATGAATGGATTTTATTTCATTCAATTTGCTGAGGATTATGGAAAAAAACAAGCCCTGAATATGAAAGCTTTTGTCGAAGACGGGTTTTTATATGATTTGCAAAGCTACTTATCGCATAATTATTTACTGATTGAGAGTATTATTGTGTCGTTAATGCCAACATTAAAATCTTTTACAGAAGATGGTCGACCAATCTATATAAATGAGAAACGCAGTCATGGTGAATTGCTTTACGTGAAAGATGTACAGGCAGGCATACTTTCTTATTTTAAAGAATATTTGACTATAGGGGATATTTTTTCATTTGATATTCGACCACAGTTTGTAGATGTGATATATAGTTTGATTCAAAAAAAATATTCTCGAGTGGATAATTGTGTTTTTGAAAATAGTTTGTCTAGAGATGAATTTTGCAATCGGGAATATGTTATGGATAATAGAATTTAGTGGTATTTTGGGGAAGCTGATGGTAATGTCTATCATAGTTTCTTTACATGAATAAAAAAAGATATATGAACAAAAACTATGTCGGGAGTGAAACTATGAATAAGGCATTGATTTTAGCTGGTGGAGTAGGTGGTCGTATGGGGCAGGATATACCTAAGCAGTTTATCCATATCAATAATCGACCGGTTATTATTTATACTTTGCTAGCATTTCAACAACATTCGGAAATTGATCAAATTCAAGTTGTTTGTGTTGAGGGCTGGCAACCTATTTTAGAAGGGTATGCACTGCAATTTAACATTACCAAGTTGACTGGGATTGTTTCGGGTGGACTTACTCGATATGAATCTACTTATCGAGGGATGTGCTCATTTACTGATATTTGGGATGATGATGTTATTATTGTCCATGATGCTGTGCGTCCTTTGGTTACAAGTGCGGCTATTTCTGATACGATTCGTGTATGCAGTGAGCAAGGCAATTCAATGTCTGTATTAGATTGCATGGATACGATGTACTTAAAGACAGAATCTACCTTTACCAAAGAGAATATGGACCGAAGTCTTTTAGTGCGTGGGCAAACTCCGGAAGCTGTTTCGGGAAAGCGGATGCGGGAACTTTATCCGGCAGCTGAAAAACAAGGACTGAAAATAGACTCTATATCCGCTTTGCAAGTCGCACTTGGCTGGGACATACATTTTGCTCGGGGCGATGAAAAAAATATTAAGCTTACGACAACGGAAGATATTGATTTATTTAAAGCTTTACTCGAGATAAAAAGGGATGCGTGGTTAAAATGAGAGTATTGAATCTTTATGGTGTAAATGATCTTCGCTATGATGAAATAGGCATGCCTGAGAGAAAAAATACAGAAGTCCTTTTGCAAGTAAAAGCAGTCGGAATTTGCGGCAGTGACATACCGCGTGTTTTTGATAAAGGAACCTATCATTTTCCTACCGTTATTGGGCATGAGTTTGCCGGGACAGTTGTTGAGGCAGACAATACAGATTTGATCGGGCGTAATGTAGCAGTTTTCCCTTTAATTCCATGTGGTGAATGCAGTGCCTGCCAATGCGGTCGTTATGCACAATGTAAACAATATAATTATTATGGTTCACGTTGTAATGGTGGAATGAGTGAATACATTGCTGTCAAAAAAGAAAATTTAGTTTTTATACCGGAAGGTGTATCATGTAAAGAAGCAGCAATGTGTGAACCAGTGGCAGTCGCGCTGCATGCTTTTAGAAAAGCATGTGTCGGGATTGGAAATACCATTGTGATTTTTGGTATTGGTCCGATTGGGTTGATACTTGCTCAGTGGGCAAAAATAGCAGGTCTTAAAAATATTGTACTTGTTGCTCGGAATCGGGATAAAGTAGAATTTGCGCAACGTTTAGGTTTTTTACAGACGATTAATTCTAGTGAGATAAGTGTGCGGGATTATGTTTTATCGTTAACCAATGGTGTTGGCGCAGATGCCTGCATTGAGGGAACGGGACAATCTGCAACATTAGAAGAATGTTTGTTAGCAGTGCGGAATTTCGGGAAAGTCGTTACCATGGGAAACCCTGTGGAGGCTATTACTTTGTCACAAAATGCTTATTGGAATATTTTAAGAAAAGAAATCTGTTTAGTTGGAACGTGGAATAGTAGTTTTACTGAAATGGAAAATGATTGGAAGGATGCCTTAGCGGCAATGCAGTGCAAACAACTAGACGTTTTACCACTTATTACACATGAATTTACATTGGAGCAATATAAAGAGGCTTTTTCTATTATGCGTGAAAAAAAAGAACTTTATTGTAAAATTATGTTTGTAATAGAGGAATAATTATAGAGTTGGAGTTGAGTTTATGGCTGGAGTCGAATATAGTGCATCGATGATGTGTGCAAATTATGGTCACTTAGAACATGAGGTGAAAATATTAGAAGATGCGGGCATAGATAGCTTTCATATTGATATTATGGATGGACAGTTTGTTCCTAATTTTGCTATGGGCCTGCAAGACTTGGAATTTATAAGGAAAGCTACGAAAAAAGAAGTAGAAGTTCATCTTATGATTAAAAAGCCAGGCAGCTATTTGGATTTGTTTATAAATCGTGGTGTTGATACAATTTATATTCATCCGGAAGCAGATTATCATCCATCAACAACATTACAAAAAATCATTGAAGCGGGAATTAAACCAGGAATTGCGATTAATCCAGGTACTTCAATCGAAAGTATTTTAGAACTTTTATATATTGTTGATAAAGTGTTAATCATGAGTGTCAATCCTGGACATGCTGGACAAATTTATTTGCCATATGTTGGACAAAAGGTAGACAAGTTATTGGCGATGAAGGATGAGTACAATATTGATGTTTACTGGGATGGTGCCTGCGGAATGGATAAGATTGAAACATTCGCCCCAAAAGGAATGAAAGGGTTTGTTTTAGGAACAACAGTTTTATTTGGTAAAAATAGATCATATGGAGATATTCTTGCTGATTTACGAAAAATTTAAGAACATCTTGGCTTATTAAAGCAATTAATTTTAAATAAATTGATCATTCTTAAGTCGTTTTATTGATAGTAAATTATGTCTTAATTGATAAGGAACGGTGGGCGTATAATGGGAAAAGCAAGTAAGAAATTAGCCAAGAATCAAAAGAAAAACAAGTTGGTTGAATTAAAAGCCAAAATCACAGAATATAAAGAAACAGGCAATGTAAAAGAAGCATTAGATATAGTTATTGAATTATTCAATTTAAAGTGTTATGACGTGGAGGTTCTTTTTGACGCGGCGGAACTTTATTTCTTAGATGGTGATTATGATAGGGCAACAGTTTGGGCTAATAAAACCATGGAATTTGAAGGTGCACATATAGGTGCTCGTATTTTACTCAGCCGAATTTGTTTTCTCAAGGATCGCCCCAAGGATGGTTTAGCAGTCTTGGAATTCATTTTAAATACGACACAGCACTTAACGGATCAGCAAGCGGGAGCAATTCAAGAAATCCTTGAATCTCTAGAAAGTCCAACACGTGAACTGTTTATAGAATATCCTCATATTATAGAATTTATGAATCCTGTTGAAAATCTTAAAAAAGCGGAAGTCTTGCCTGGTCTGAATCAGTCTGAAGAGCGTGTTGATCGGAAGAAAAACCTTGTAGTTAAGGTGGATCAAGAGGCTGCGGAAATTAACGACATAGTGCAATCGGTGCAAACTTTAAAAATGGAAATTGCGAATCAAAAAGTTTCCTTGCAGGAAAAGATTACATTGTATAATAAAGCGGCTGGTCAGGCCTATTATGAGGACCAATTGGGTGATGCGGAAATTTTATTACTGGCAGCATTGGAACTGGATGAATACAATGGAGAAAGCTTACGGAATATGGTTTTGCTGGCGGTTGCTGCGCATGATACGATTGGAGCATTACAGTATGCGGCAAAATTACCCACCACTGATTTTGCTTTGCTGAAATTAATCAAAGATCATGTTTAAATAAATTTTTCATGATGGAGTGACCAATGAAAATAGAGAGTTGTCAAACAAATACGGATGCAGTGCTTGAGAAAATGATTCAGCAGCTTCAACTGAGACTGGTGGCAGAGCCGGATAATGGAGATTTACTGTATTTTTTAGGAGTTTCCTGTTATCAATTAAAAAATAATGAAGCGGCTATTCCTGCCTTGAAAAAATCGGTGCAGTATCATACGAATTATGATGCCGAAGCTTATAGTTTGCTTAGCTATATTTACGAAGAGCTGAAAGACTATGTGCAGGCGATGGAAATGGTCGAGCTGGCGCTTGGAGTTTTACCGTTTGACAGGCGTAAACGTGATAAGGTCTTTCTGCCGAATCTTTTGCGGGGGCTGGGAAGCCTTCAGCTTCGACTGGGAAGCCCGGGGCGGGCTGCGGATTCTTATTTGAAGGCAGTGCACAGTGATAAAGACTTTGGTGAGCAGGTGCGGGCTTACAGCGGTTATTTATTATGTCTTCATTATGAAAATGGAATCAGTAATGTCGAACTTTTTGCTCAACATAAAAAGTATCAGGACTTTTTTGCGAATATCAAACCATTTAAACATGCAAAGCCAAAAAGTAAAAAAAAATTGCGAATCGGGTATCTTTCACCTGATTTTCGCAGTCATGTGATGTTTTATTTTATGTATAATTTATTAACTGCTTATGATCATACGGCATACGAAGTGCTTTGCTATTCATTGGGCGATGCGGACGGCTTTACAGAGCTGTTGCAAAGTAAAGTTGATGGCTGGCGAACGGTTCATTATTCCGATTATGCTGCGGCGGCGCAGCTGATTTATGAGGATGAAATTGATATTTTAGTGGAACTTGGCGGGCATTCCTGTAATGGCGGGCTGCCAATTTTGGCTTATAAACCAGCACCTGTTCAGGTATCCGGTTTGGGATATGTCAATACGACAGGGCTGGAAACGGTTGATTATTTCCTGACAGACCGGTATGTTGATCCACCGGGTGCTGGCGATCATGAATTTGTAGAAAAATTATATCGTTTGCCGCACAGCCAGTTTTCATATACGGGTCGCAGTGATGCTAAAGCACCGCAAGGTGCGGCTTGTATTCATAATAAATTTATTACCTTTGGCTGTTTTAATAATTTTGCGAAAATAACAAAGGAAGTTTTGCAGATTTGGCAAGCCATTATGGCAAGTATTCCTGACAGCCGGCTTTTATTGAAAACAGAAATTTTTAATGGTGCATCGGCTTGTGATTTGGCGAAAGGTCGTTTGCAGAATGCTGGTTTTGATTTGGAACGGGTTGAGCTGCAGGGGGATTCACTGGATTATTTGAATGAATATCTTTCGGTCGATATTGCACTGGATACATTTCCCTATCCGGGTGGGGGCACGACATTTGATGCACTTTATATGGGAATACCGGTTTTGACTTTAAAAGGGCAAAGACATGGTGCTCGATTTGGGTATAGCATCTTGAAAAATCTTGGGTTAGATGCGTGGATTGCAGGATCGGAAGCGGAATATATCGCCAAAGCCATAGAATTTTCCAAACAGCCTGCACTTTTGGACACGTTGCATAAAACTTTGCGGGCGGATATGCTGGAGTCACCTTTAATGGATGAGAAGCAGTACATGAAAGATATTGAGTGTATGTATCAATCCATGTGGCAGTCTTATCAAGCCGCAAATAAAAATCAAACATAAAAAAACTGCCTCTGGTTTTATCTTATGCAGCCATGGGCTGGTGATAAAATCAGAAGCAGTTCTTTTTCGTTTATTGTACACCATTCACTAAGTTACTGAGCGTGGCATTTGCAGTTGTTTGATCAGCAGTATTTTTCTGGTCTTGGGCTGTGTTTAAGGCATTTAACCCTGCATCACTTAAACTAGTTTGATAAGCAGGTCCGGATTTTTCATTGAGCGACGGGGTGGACGCTGCTTTATTCGTATTATTGGTTTGCCCTGTACTAGATGATGCATTTTGGAGCTGTTCAATTTGCTTTTCGATTTGATCGGCCTGTTTTTGTAGTGTCTTAATGGTCGTTTCATTGTCTTTTGATTTTGTCGCTTGTAACTTAGCGATTTGTGCCTCTATAGTTTTTTTTTCTAGTTTCAACTGGTTGATGTTGTTCAGCCTATCTTGGCTGGTACTGGCAGTCGTTGAGGAAATACTTGTAATTGACATGCTTGATCACTCCTTATATTAGAGAATTCTCTTAATTTCTATTATAACAAATAAAAAAACGGATGTAAGTCTAAATACGATTTTTCTCGATTAAATTTACAGAATCTTGTATAATTAAGTTAAATTTTATAAAGTTGGATGTTGATGCAGATGCGTAAAGAGGTTTTGGCAAAACGTAAAATAAAAATAGGCTATCTGGTACCGTCCTGGCAGGATGCGGACGTTATTTTTTTCCGCAGACAGCTTTTGATCGATTATACGAGACTTGATTTTCAGGTGTATTGTTATGTTGATGGACTGGTAGCTTCTTATCAGGAGTTTCAGGATGGGGTAAGCCGCTGGCGGGATGTATCTAATTTTAGCATTGAAAAAGCGGTGCAGCTGATTCATCATGACAGGTTAGATATTTTGGTGGATTTATCTGGATATCATCATAACCGTTTTTGGGCAATTCTTGGTTTTAAACCGGCGTCGGTACAAATTTGTTTTGTAGGGTCTTATAATACGACGAAACTCACAACGGTAGATTATATTTTTACGGATAAATATTGTGACCCTATGGGGCGCAAAGAAGATTATTTTACCGAGAAGCTTTATCGTTTATCTCAAACACATTTTTGTTATACAGTACCGCAGTCAATCACCCCAAATGAGCTGCCGTTTGAGGAAAATGGTTATATTACCTTTGGCAGTTTGCATCATTTTACCAGAGTTACGGATGGTTTTTTACAGATTTGGGCGGAAATATTGAAGCAGCTTCCTACTGCCCGGCTGCTACTGAAAAGCAGGGTGTTCGGCAGCGGCGCTTCTTGCCAGGAGGTCCGTTATCGATTGGATCGTTTGGGATTTCCGGTGGAGCGGGTGGAACTACTGTCCGTCCAATATACGGATAAAGAACTATATCCATATATTGATATAATTCTAGATACATTTCCTTATACCGGTGGGGAGACGACTTGTGAAGCTATTTATCGTGGCATACCGGTCTTGACGCTGGCGGGAAGCCAGCATAAAGGTCGTTTGGGGTATAGTATTTTAAAAAATATTTCATTGGAAGAATGTATTGCTCAAAGTGAGCAGGAGTATATCAAAAAAGCATTGCTTTTGGCGGGAAACTCCTATAAATTAAAGTATTTACATAAAAATTTGCCAGAGCGTATTTTAAAATCGCCGCTGATGGATTCACCGCGATTTGTGTCACGCGTAGAACGGGCGTATAATGAAATTATTAAATTATTATAATAGAAGAGAGGGGTTTATGTAATGGATATGGATATGAGTATAGCTTCTTTATCGGTAGGGCTCAGCCAATATAAGACAGATCAAAAACTTGGTGTATCTCTTTTGAAAATGTCTATGAACGATATGAGTAATGATGTAGGCGCACTGTTGCCGTCGACATCCGACACGGGGAACATGGCAGTTGATCCATCGGTTGGATCTGTACTTGACGTTAAGGCATAAAGTTTGCACTTGCAGATGAAAGAATGGATTTTATATTATTTGTGTATAAAAATGTATCTTATACTAAAAATATTCTACTTAAACCATGAAGTATCTTTAAATATCAACGCGGGAAAATAAGTATTTATGAATATTAATGAAAAAATTGAATTTTAAGAAATATCCAGATTTTTTGAAATATTTCTCTTGATTTTTTCTTGTGAGAAACTTATACTTAATCTTAGAGAACATAATGCTTGGGTCCGTGTTTGCATCTTGGCATGAGTGATGGGGAAACCTGAGTGGCTCTTAAAACTCAAAAGGTGAGGGGATTTTTTAATGGCTTTCGAAGACAAGACTTTGGTATGTAAAGACTGTGGTAAGGATTTTGTTTTTAGCGTAGGAGAACAAGAATTCTATGCAGAAAAAGGTTTCGAAAACGAACCAGTTCGCTGCCGCGATTGTCGTGATGCAAGACGTCATAGCCGTGATGGTGGAGAAGCAAGAGAAGCACGCCGCATGTATACAGTAATTTGTGCTGAATGCGGTAAAGAAACGCAAGTACCTTTCGAACCTAAAAATGATCGTCCAATTTATTGCCGCGATTGTTTTAATGCTAAAAGAAGCTAAATTAAAAACGCAATATATTTATTTTAATTAGTATCTGGCAATGGAGCTCGGAGAAATCCGGGCTTTTTTTATTTAAAGGAGGAAATTTTATGTCAAAAAAGTTTTTGCTATTATGTATGATGAGTCTTTTTATTTTAACTGCTGTAGTTGCAGGTTGTGGTGATCAGAAAAAAGATGCGGCAAGCAGTGAGAAAGTATTGCGCGTTGGCTGTAATGCCGATTTTGCACCGTTTGAATTCCAAAGTGAAGACAGTAAGGAATATACTGGTTTTGATATGGATTTAATTCGGGCTGTTGGTAAGGAAATGGGCTATAAGGTCGATATTCAAAATATTAATTTTGATGGGTTGATTCCTTCCATGGAAGCCGGAAATATTGATGTTATTATTTCTGGTATGACGATTAATGATGAACGTAAAAATAAAGTTCTTTTTTCAAAACCATACTATCAATCTGGTTTAACGATTGTAGTTAAAGGTGATAATGATGCAATCAAAGAATTTAAGGATCTGGATGGTAAAAAGATTGCTGTTCAAATTGGTACAACGGGTGCTACCGAAGCAAAGACAATCCCGAATGCAGTCGTAAAAGAATTTAATAGTTCGGCTGATACTTTTATGGAACTAAAAGCTGGCGGTGTGGATGCTGTAGTCAATGATCGTCCGGTAAATGATTATTATCTGGCAAAAAGCGGCGAAAAAAATGTGAAACGTTTGTCTGAAGTTTTGACGGCGGAAGATTATGGGATTGCTATGAGCAAGAAAAATCCTGAACTGGCAAAACAGATTGATGAAGCCTTGGATAAATTAAAAGCCAATGGTGAATATGATAAGATTTATGAAACATGGTTCGGTAAAAAACAATAGTCCAATGAAATATAAAAGCGGGTGCTGCGGCATCCGCTTTTATATTTCATTGGACTGCTCGGCGGTTGACAGTCTCTTAGGAGTGAAATATAATTAAATCAGCATATTTATACATGATTTTGTCAATAAAAATTAATAGTTAGGATGAAGAGGATGGATTTTGATTTTGCACTGGTCGTAAGTTCGCTTCCACTGTTGTTGGAAGGTGCGTTCGTCACGATACAGATCACAGCTATCAGCGTGAGTCTGGGGATTTGCATTGGTTTGTTTGCGGGAATCGCAAGAATTTCACATTTTTGGGCATTGCGTGCCTTAGCGGCGGTTTATGTTGATTTTATTCGAGGAACACCGCTTTTAGTACAAATATTTTTAATGTATTTTGCTTTACCGGTTATTACCGGGTTGAGAATTGATCCGTTTGTGGCGGCGATTACAGCTTGCAGCGTAAATAGCGGTGCCTATGTTGCGGAGATTTTTCGGGCGGGCATCCAATCGATTGATGAAGGGCAGATGGAAGCGGGCCGCTCACTTGGCATGAGCTGGTCACAGACCATGCGTTATGTTATCGTACCACAGGCGTTTAAACGCGTTATACCACCACTGGGGAACGAGTTTATTGCATTGCTCAAAGATTCATCTTTGGTTTCAGTGATTGGTTTTGAAGAGCTGACAAGACGTGGTCAGCTCATTATTGCGAGGACGTATGGATCGCTTGAAATCTGGTTCAGTGTAGCCGTTTTGTATCTGATAATGACACTTACGATTTCTCGTTTTGTGGCTTATTTGGAACGGAGGTATAAAACAGATGATAGACATTAAAAATCTTTATAAGGCATTTGGCGAGATTAAAGTCCTCAAGGGGATTGATGTATCGATTGCTGAAAAAGAAGTTGTTGTTATTATAGGACCAAGCGGATCAGGGAAAAGTACGCTGCTGCGCTGCATTAATTATCTTGAAGAACCAACTGCAGGTGAAATTGTGGTGGATAAAATTCCGCTCAATAATGAGTCCAATATTAATAAAGTTCGTGAAGAAGTGGGAATGGTTTTTCAAAGGTTTAATTTGTTTCCTCATATGACGGTTTTGGAAAACATTCTTTTAGCACCTATGAAAGTTCGTAAATTATCAAAAGATGCTGCCAGAGCGGATGCGCTTGCTCTATTGGAAAAAGTAGGACTTTCCGACAAAGCGCAGGCCTATCCGGCGCAGCTATCGGGTGGTCAGCAGCAACGTGTCGCAATTGCCAGAGCTTTGGCCATGAAACCGAAAATCATGCTCTTTGATGAACCAACGTCAGCTCTTGATCCGGAAATGGTCAATGAAGTGCTGGAGGTAATGAAGAAGCTTGCAAAAGAGGGCATGACGATGGTTGTTGTAACCCATGAAATGGGATTCGCCCGTGAAGTTGGTGACCGGGTTTTATTTGTTGATGATGGGAAAATTGTTGAACAGGCTGCACCGGCCGTTATCTTTGAACACCCGCATGAAGAGAGAACAAAATTGTTTTTGTCGAAAGTTTTATGATATAAATTGACACTAAATTACGTAGTAATGATTCTGTATTGATAGATCATGAAAGCGCTTTAAATAATAATGTATACTCTAACGAAGCAGGGGAGAAAGTCGTTGACATATGCAAGTAAGAGCTTTATAATATAAAGCGTGGCCACTGATAGGCCCAGTTTATTTGTAGGAGGAGTTTCTAATGGTTGGTAAAGTAAAATGGTTTAGCGCAGAAAAAGGTTATGGTTTTATTGAAAGAGAAGATGGTGGCGATGTATTCGTACATTTCTCCGCAATTCAGGATGAAGGTTTTAAAACCTTAACTGAAGGACAAGGCGTTGAATTCGAAATTGTTGAAGGCGCTAGAGGCCCACAGGCATCGAATGTAACAAAAACTGCGTAATTTGGTCTAATTTAATTTATGCGGACCCGGATTAGGATAAACCTAATCCGGGTTTTTTATTGTGCCGAAAAATAAGCACGGGGATTCATTCTACATTATAGACTGCAAAATTATAGGAAAATTGTAACATATGGACATAATTATAAAAATTATGGAAAATAATTGTAAAGTTTCTGAAACTTTTCGCATCTTTAGGTAGGAGTTTTTTTATAGGTGGAGAATATATATAATATAGGATACAGGAAAGGGGATGGATGCATATGGCAACATTCACTATTAGAGGTAAAAACATTGAGATTACTCCAGCTTTAAGAGACTATGTAGAAAAGAGAGTGGGTAAAGTCACTAAGTATTTTGACAAAGTGGGCGAAATCACTGTACTCCTTACCGTAACGAAAGGCCGGCATATTGTAGAGGTAACTGTACCCGTTCAGGGCGTGTTATTACGTGGCGAAGAATCAACGATGGATATGTACACCTCGATTGACCTTGTTATTGAAAAACTCGAAAGACAAATCCATAAACATAAAACGAAATTAGAAAAAAGATTCCGTGCTGGCAGTTTTAAGACAGAAGCAATGGTGCCACCGGTTATTTCAAATACAGAAGATGACAATGATGAATATTCTGTTGTAAAGACCAAACGTTTTGCGGTCAAACCAATGGATGTTCAAGAAGCAATCATGCAAATGAATCTTGTGAATCATGATTTTTTTGTATTTCGGGATTCTGAAAGCAATGAAACGAATGTAGTATATCGTCGTAAAGATGGTAATTATGGTTTGATTGAATCAGGTCTATAAAGGTTTGTAAATTAAAATGATCAAAAGGTCTTGCCGTGTGACATGTCTCTTTTAAATGAGAAAGGTCATCATGGCAGGACTTTTTTGATTTTTATATAAATGAAAATCGTTATTTTATGCGTAAACTTGTATATATTTTTTGACTTATACCAGATAGTTTGATAAAATCGTATGATAGGCTTAATAGTGGCACTAGTATGTGCAAATTTCGAGGAGTGATTCTGATTGTTCGGGTTTTTAAAAAAGTTTTTAGGCGATAATAATGAAGCAGAAATAAAACGTATGCAGGAAATTGTAGATAAAATAAATACACTGGAGAGTGACTTACAGGGACTGAGTGATGGATCTTTATGTGCCAAAACAGCTCAGTTTAAAAATCGTTTGGAAAATGGTGAAACGTTAGATGATATTTTGCCGGAAGCTTTTGCAGTTGTAAGAGAAGCTTCACACCGTGTACTTGGCATGCGGCATTTTGATGTGCAGATGCTGGGTGGTATTTGCCTGCATGAAGGGCATATTGCTGAAATGCGTACAGGTGAAGGTAAAACTCTTGTTGGGACATTACCTACCTACTTAAATGCACTCACAGGCAAAGGTGTACATCTGATAACAGTCAATGATTATTTGGCAAAACGTGACAGCGAATGGATGGGACGCTTATACCAGTTTTTAGGGTTGACGGTTGGATTAATAGTCCATGATATGGATTTCCCGGAACGGAAACATGCGTATGACTGCGATGTTACGTTTGGTACGAATAATGAGTATGGGTTTGATTATCTGCGTGATAATATGGTTATTTATAAAGATCAAATGGTACAGCGTCCGCTTAATTATGCAATTGTCGATGAAGTAGATAGTATTTTGGTCGATGAAGCAAGAACGCCGCTTATTATTTCCGGTCCTGGTGATAAGTCAACGGATATGTATCGTATTATGGCACTGGCAGTTGCACCGCTCGTGGAAGGTACAGATTACACATTAAATGAAAAAGAAAAAGCTGTGCTGCCAAATGAAACAGCCATTGCTAAAGTCGAAAAATCATTAAATGTAAAAAATCTTTATGATAGTGCAAATATTGAAATGTCACATTGTTTTACGCAGGCATTAAGAGCCAAAGCTTTGATGAAGCGTGATCGCGATTACGTGGTTCGTGAAGATGAAGTCGTGATTGTGGATGAATTTACGGGGCGTTTAATGTTTGGCCGCCGTTATTCTGATGGTCTGCATCAGGCTATTGAAGCCAAGGAACAGGTAACAATCCAGCGTGAATCACAAACACTGGCAACCATTACATTCCAGAATTATTTCAGGATGTATAAGAAACTGAGCGGGATGACAGGGACAGCTAAAACAGAAGAAGATGAATTCTTAAAAATATACAAATTGCCGGTAATTGTTATTCCAACCAATCAGGCGATTGCGCGTGTAGATTTTCCAGATACGATTTATAAGACGAAACGGGCTAAGTATAACGCGGTTGTCAATGCTATAACGGAATCACATCGCAAGGGGCAGCCGGTTCTTGTGGGTACGACTTCTATTGTGCAGTCGGAAGAACTTAGTCAGGTGTTGAAAAAAAAGGGTGTGCCGCATAACGTATTGAATGCGAAATATCATGAAATGGAAGCACAGATCATTTCCGGTGCCGGACAAAAAGGTGCCGTTACCATCGCAACCAATATGGCTGGGCGTGGTACGGATATTGTTTTGGGCGAGGGCGTTGTGGAACTGGGCGGTCTGCATATTATTGGTACAGAACGTCATGAGTCACGTCGTATTGATAACCAGCTGCGTGGTCGTGCTGGTCGTCAAGGCGATCCAGGTTCTTCCAGATTTTATTTGTCACTGGAAGACGATCTGATGCGTTTGTTTGGTTCGGATAATATTGCGGCCATTATGGATAAACTGGGTATGGAAGAAGATGAACCAATCGAACATAAACTGATTAGTCGTTCGATTGAGCAGGCTCAGAAGAAAGTCGAAGCACGTAATTTCGATATTCGTAAACATGTGCTTGAGTACGATGATGTTATGAATCAGCAGCGTGAAGTGATTTATGGTCAGCGCCGTCAAATTTTGCTGGGAGAAAATTTACGTGATAATATCATGGGAATGCTTCAGCAGATCATTGATGCTGCCATGGATAATTTTGCGAATGAGAAATTGTATCCGGAAGAATGGGATCTGGATGGTCTGATTAAAGAGGCCAATGACATTTTTGCCCCAGAGGGTAAATTGGTTAAAGCAGAACTTGAAGTGATGAGCCGTGATGAACTTGGTGATTATTTGCGTGCCGTGGCAGAAACAGCATATCATGAACGCGAAATTTTATTTGGTGAAGAAAATATGCGCGAACTTGAAAAAGTTGTTATGCTGAAAGTAGTCGATGGAAAATGGATGGAACATCTTGATCATATGGATATGCTGCGTGAAGGTATTAATTTGCGTGCCTATGGTCAAAGAAATCCGTTGATTGAATATAAAATTGAAGCGTATGATGTTTTTCAGGAAATGATTGATACGATTCAACAAGATATTGCTAAACTTATGTTTAGAGTCAATATTGTTGCGCAGCAGCCTCAGCCAGAGGATCATTTGAAAAATGCCAAAGAATCTCGTGGGGAAGAAGAACCGGAAGCTGAAATGAAACAAAAACCAGTTGTCAATAAAGAACATGTAGGGCGCAATGATTTGTGTCCATGTGGCAGCGGGAAAAAATACAAGAATTGCTGCGGTCGCGATAAATAAGCAGACCGCCCTTAAATATATTTTTGGAGTTGATAAACGTGCTTTTAGAAGATTTAAAGATAACCATTGTCGATATGGGAAAAAAGCTTGAACAAATGGGGACTTCACTTTGACGTCGCTCATAAAGAAGAAAAAATAGCAGAACTTGAATATAAGATGGGCGAACCGAGTTTCTGGGATGATTCTGATTATGCACAAAAGATCACCATGGAACTGAATGGCGTTAAAGATAGTGTAGAAAAATATAAAGCTCTTCAGGCAAAGTATGAAGATATGCAGCTCCTTTGGGAAATGGGCATGGAGGATAAGGATGAAAGTGTGTATGGTGAAATTACCAGCACGATTAAATCCATTCAACAGGCCATTGATCAACTGGAACTTGATGTTATGCTGTCAGAAGAATATGATGTCAATAATGCCATTTTGACATTACATGCCGGTGCTGGTGGAACAGAAGCGCAGGACTGGACACAGATGCTGCTGCGAATGTATGGGCGCTGGGCTGAACGCAATGGCTTTTCGGTGGAAACCATTGATTTTCTGCCAGGCGATGAAGCGGGCGTCAAGTCGGCTACAATCATGATCAATGGGCATAATGCCTATGGTTATTTAAAAGGCGAAAAAGGGGTTCATCGTCTGGTTCGTATATCACCTTTTGATGCGAATGCACGCCGTCATACATCGTTTTCCGCGTGTGATGTAATGCCGGAAATCGATGAAACGGTGGAAGTAGATATTAATATGGCTGATATCCGGGTTGATACGTATCGCGCCAGCGGCGCAGGCGGACAGCATATCAATAAAACAGACTCGGCTGTTCGTATGACACATCTGCCAACGGGAACGGTGGCTCAATGTCAAACGCAGCGTTCACAGCTGCAAAATAGGGTTCAGTGTATGAAACTGCTTAGAGCCAGATTGTTTGAACTGGAACAGCAGAAAAAAGCGGATCAGCTGGCCGAAATTGATGGTGAACATCAAAAAATCGAGTGGGGCAGTCAGATTCGATCGTATGTATTCCAACCGTATAATATGGTCAAAGATCATCGGACCAATGCGGAAACCGGTAATACGCAAGCTGTTATGGATGGCGATCTTGCTATGTTTATTGAAGCGTATTTGAAGGCGAAAGCGAACAATGAATTATAAAGAGCAAGAGGGACTGCTGCTTTTCAAGGCAGTTAGTCCCTTTCTTTGCTGAAATTAAGGGTAAATACATTCCTTTGATCTATAAAATTAAATTGAATTCAGGTGAAGCTATGTTCAAAGGGTTGACTATTTTAGGGATATTTATCATATTATTAATCGGGATCGGTCAAATATTTTTGCCAGCCTTATTTGCCAATCGGCTTACTGCAGCGATGCAAACCCGGCTGCAAACGGAGCAGGTTGTATCGAAGGTGGAACAGTCTCCGGCTTTTATGATGTTGCTGGGGCGATTTGACACAATTGATATCAAGGCAGAAAATGCAGCTTTGAATAAAGTGCAGTTTGATGAACTTGACTTACATGTTAATAAAGCACAGCTGGATTTGCAGCAGATTTTGTTTGCTCAGCGCTTCAGCATACAAAACGCAGAGGAAATATCATTGAAAGGTGTTCTGTCAGAGCAGCAACTGGCAGCGGCACTTTCGCAAAAAGAGAATAAACTACAAGATGTTAAGGTTCAGGTTACGCCGGATCGAATCCATATTCAGGGGGGGATTCCGCTTTTAGGAAAATCAATTTCCGTTACAGTGGAAGGCCGCTTGATTATGGATCAGAATCATATTTTGTTCCGTATGGAAAAAGTAGATATCAAAAATGCATTGCTTGGTAAAATGGGATCAAATTTATTTAATGATTTAGTGCTGGTTGATTTGAATAAATTGCCATTTGACGTTAGGCTGACTAAGGTTGAGCAGGAAGATGGGAAAGTTATCATTACTGCCGATAATCATAAAAATGAATAGTATTTGCAGTTCAATCAGTAAGTACTATATCTGAATTTTGCTCGTAAGGTGGAGAAGACATTGAAGATTTTCAAGTATAGTCGATGGCTGATAGCTTTTATTATTGTGGGTTTAGTGGCAGCGATGATTGTTAATATACAGCGCTATCAAGTTGAGAAAAATAACATGTCCGTTGAAATGGCGATTGATTATGAAGGTTTAGTGCAATTGGCTCAGATGGAAGGTATACCAATTGACACGATGCTGCAAAAAGCGAAAGATGCAGGAATTACATCTTTGGCGGTATATGAAACGACTTTTAAAAAGTTTAATGAAAACGGCAAAGCCAGTGCGACGGCCGGTAGTGAGATTTTGCAAAAATATCACAATGGTTCCTTAATTGATCCGAACTGGCGTCAGTTGGTTGATGCAGGGGTGATCCAAGGGGCGGATGTCTATGTGACTGGCAATGATAAACAAACTTTTGTTGAGCTGAAAGAAGATTTACTGCGTCGTCTTGGCCATGATCGTGTACAATCTTTGCAGGTTGGCAAGGAAGAAGTTTTGGCATTAAAAGTAAATTATGAGCAGTTTTTAAAAATGAATCTTGGTATGCCGACGGATGAGATGAAACTTGTTAATGCAGCAGGCTTTTATGTTATTGCCCGGCCAAGTAATTATTCGGATGTTAGCAAAGACGATGTAGATGCTGTTTTCAAGCGTCTTGACGGCATCAATATATCCGATATCATCTTTTCTGGTGATCAGACTTTGGGAAGTCCGACTCAGCTTGATGCGACAGTAGACTATTTTAAGACTCGTGGTATCACGCTGGGCATGATTGAGCATACGACGCAGCTGCAATTTTATAAACAGGATGGGTTGATGGAACTGGCACAGGCGCTTGATTATAAAGCGGCAAGGGTGTATTCGATTCCCAAAGATGAACAACCGAAACTCAAAATTGCTACAGCGGTAGAACGCTGGGCCAATACGGATGAGGAACGGAATATCCGTATTGATCTTATGCGGATTTATGAAAAACCAGAAGGCAATATGTCTCTTTTGGCAACAAATTTAAAATATTTTAGTGATACGCGCGATCTTTTACAAAGAAGTGGTTTTACACTTGGTAAAGCCGGAACTTTTGAAAATTATAATGCGAGCAATATTTTACGAATGATTATGATGCTGGGTGTTGCGGCAGCAATTGTGCTTTATTTAAGACTCATTCTGCCAGCTTTTAAAGAAAAACAGCAGTATTTGCTTTTTGCTGTGCTTTCTATTTGCTTCATTGTTCCGTTAGCCATGGGCCATGGTGCATCGGTTCGTACTTTGACAGCGCTTGCCAGTGCAAATTTATTTCCAGCCTTAGCTGTAATTTGGCTGCTGGATCAGATCCGCGGTATTCGTTTAGCTGAAAACAGTTCGATGCTTAAAATTATTGGTACGGGTGTAGCCGCTTTGTTTGTGACAGGGATACTTTCTTTTGTTGGAGCGGCTTATGTGTCGGGGATTTTAGCTGATGTGCAGTATTTACTGGAAGTAAATATTTTCCGGGGCATAAAATTGACATTTATTTTGCCAATTATTCTTGTTTCGATTGCATTTTTGCGTCGGTATAATATCTTTGATGGCAGTACAGATTCTACGGAAAGCATTATGGCACAAGTTAAAAAAATTCTTAACACACCAGTTTATATAAAATCTTTAATGGCTTTTTTCTTTGCGGTGATTGTCATTATTGTTTTTATTGGCCGTTCGGGTCATACCGAAGGTATGCCAGTACCAGGAATTGAACTCAAGTTTAGAGCATTCTTGGAACAATTATTATATGCCAGACCACGTTCAAAGGAACTCTTAATTGGGCATCCGGCTTTTATGCTGGCAGTACTCGCTTTTTATCGCAAATGGCCGACGATTATCTTTTTTGTCTTAGTGGTGTTTGCGACGATTGGTCAAGGTTCGCTTGTCGAAACTTTCGCCCATATGCGTACACCATTTATGATGTCATTTGATCGCGGTGTTGGTGGAATTGTTTTGGGAGCTGGTCTGGGCATCATTGCGATGCTTGTAGTTCATGGCTGGCAGAGGTTGTTTTCCTCTAAAAGGAGGAATATATCTGAGCATGAGTAATATTGTAATTTCTGGGTATTATGGTTCGAAAAATGCCGGAGATGAGGCTATGCTTGCGGCCATGATTGAAGTTTTATCGGATATTGATCCAAAGATACGAATTACTGTTATTTCGGCCAATCCATCTGATACACAAAAACGTCATGGTGTTGCATCGGTTTCCTGGCTAAATCTGTTTGATATTGCGAAAGCTATGATGCGGGCAGATTTGCTCCTTAGTGGTGGGGGCAGTTTGTTGCAAAATGTGACAAGCGGCCGCAGTTTGTATTATTATATGGGTATTTTGTTTTTGGCAAAATGCCTTGGCACACCAGTTATGCTTTATGCACAGGGCATTGGCCCCATTTATGGAGCTTTTGCGCGCCGAATGATGCAATTTGTTGGTAATATGGCAAATTTGATTACGGTACGTGATTCCGGCTCCTTAGGGGAGCTGGAACGGCTGCATATTCATAAACCGCCAATCCATGTGACGGCTGACCCGGTTCTGGCAATCCATCCCGTAGATAAAGAAATGGGACGCGCCGTGCTTAAATCTTATGGCGCATCCGGGGCCAAACCTCTCGTGGGAATATCGGTGCGTGAATGGCGCTGCTGGACTCATTATAAAGATATTATTGCACAGGCAGCGGATCAAATTGTCGAAGAATTTGATGCAAGGGTTGTTTTTCTGCCAATGCAGTATCCGGAGGATGTTGCTGCAGCGGAAACGATTGCATTGAGAACCAAAGAAAAGTCAATTGTGCTCAATGATGAATATACGACGAGTGAACTCTTATCTATTGTTGGTAATTTGGACTTGTTGATTGGCATTCGACTCCATGCCTTGATCTTTGCTGGTGTTATGGGTGTTCCAATGATTGGAATGTCATATGATCCGAAAATTGATCGTTTTTTGCAATCAATTGGCGAAGATGTGGTCGGGGATTTGGAAAATGTGACGGTTGATACATTGATGATACGGGTTCGAAAAAAATGGAATGATAAAGCGATTTTTCGTAAAATGAATGCACAGCTTCTGAGCGGGCTTCGTGATGCGGCTTCAAAAAATGCGGAACTAGCTATGGAACTTATTGGCAATAATAAAGCGGTGAAGCGTTTTCGTGAGATGAAGAATGAATAGGGTTTATCTAGAGAAACGATTTCTATGTTTGTAATGGCATAGAGGTCGTTTTTTTATAGGAAAAAGACTTTTTTTATGTTACAATGAGAGATAGTTTTTAGAGAAAAAGTAATTTTGTGAGATGGAAAAGTGACAAATTCGATTTGATTTGTTTTGTTTTAGGAGGAATATAGTTTATATGATTCATATGCATAATGTATCGAAGATTTATGAAAATGGTGCAGTAGCCTTACAAAATGTAGATATCGATATTGAAAAAGGGGAGTTTGTTTTTATTGTTGGAGCAAGTGGGGCTGGTAAATCAACTTTTGTGAAAATGCTTTTGCGTGAAGTTTTACCAACACAGGGTTCGCTTGTTGTCAATGGACGCAATGTACTGGAAATGGCAGCTACAGAAGTTCCTTATCTACGGCGCGGGCTGGGAGTTATTTTTCAGGATTATCGTCTATTAACTGAGAAAACAGTCTATGAAAATATCGCTTTTGCGATGCAGGTCATCGAGGCGCCAAGACGTGAGATGCAAAAGTGTGTTAATAATGTTTTGGATGTTGTTGGACTCAAGGATAAATATAAATGTTTTCCTTCACAGCTTTCCGGTGGTGAACAGCAGCGGGTAGCGATTGCCAGAGCAATTGTTAATCATCCGCAAATCGTGATTGCGGATGAACCAACTGGTAATTTGGACCCGGATACGTCCTGGGGGATTATGGATATTTTTACGCGTATCAATAAGGCTGGAACAACGATTGTAATGGCTACACATGATAAGACGATTGTCGATACGATGCATAAACGTGTTGTAGCAATTGAAGATGGACGTATTGCCCGCGATGAAATGGAAGGGGCATACGGTTATGAAGATTAGAACAGTGGAGCATTTTATTCGGGAGGTTTTCGTTTCTTTGAAACGAAATAACTGGATGTCTTTCGCTTCCATTGGAACAGTGGCGGTATCACTGCTCATTCTTGGCATGTTTTTGATTGTGGTATTGAACCTTAACAAGATGGCAGCCTCACTGGAATCACAGGTGCAGATCAGTGTGTACTTGCAGGATGATTTGAAGCAAAAAGATATTGATCGCATTGAGGGTAAAATCAAAGATTTCCAGGGAATCGAAACCATCACGTATATCGATAAAGACAAAGCGTTGGAACGCTTTAAAGACCGTTTGGGGGATCAGAAATTTTTACTTACAGCTTTAGGAGATACGAATCCTTTACCAAATGCTTTTGAAGTTACGGTGCAGCGACCTGATTTTGTTAAGACGCTATCGGAATCCATCAGTCAGATCGAGGGGGTCGAGTCGGCTAAATTCGGGCAGGATGTTGTAGAACATTTATTTGATTTAACGCGGATGGTTCGTTTATTTGGTCTTGGGATTATGCTGGTTTTAGCAGGTGCGACGGTGTTTATTATATCCAATACAATCCGGCTGACTGTTTTTGCCCGGCGTAAGGAAATTGCTATCATGAAATATGTTGGGGCAACGGACTGGTTTATTCGCTGGCCATTTTTACTCGAAGGCATGGTCTTAGGCTTTTTTGGTGGTGCGATTGCAACGATTATTTTGCGCAGTTCCTATAGTGCAGTTACAGCGCGGGTTTATGATACGTTGACATTTTTACCACTAATTCCCGAATATCCATTTTTGAATTATATCAGTCTGGCGATACTGGTTAGTGGTACTTTTATTGGTGCACTGGGCAGTACGATTTCATTAAAACGGTTCTTAAAGGTGTAAGGAGAGTTGAGCGTGAGAGAAATAAAGCATTATTGGCTGGTTTTAACAGCAATTGTCGTGCTGAGTTCTTTTTCGGCAACTGTGTTGGCCGAGTCACTTCAAGACAAGCTGGATACTTTGCAAAAACAGGCAACCGATCAGAAAAATAAAGCCGATTCAGCAGGGGCTGAAGTCAATACGATATCAGGGCAAATGAGATCTCTGCAGGCAGATGTCGATGCGGCTGCGGCTGAATATAAAGAAGTGAAGAAAAAACTCAATGATACGGAAGCGAAAATGGATCAGAATAAAATATTGCTGGAAAAAACAGAAGTTGATTTGAAGAAAAAGACAACGATTCTCGATAAACGAATTCGTGATATTTATATTAATGGACAGATCAGCTATCTTGATGTATTATTTGGAGCGAAAGACTTTTCTGATTTTATGACAAGAATGGATCTGCTAAAGCGAATCATGAAGTATGATTATGATCTGATTACGAAAGTCCAGGAAGAGAAAGCTCTGATCTTAGATAAAAAAGCAGAGCTGGAAAAAGATCATATTGTCATGGAAGAACTGGAAAAGGCAGCAAAAGAAAAAGAACAATTGGTCAAGGAAAGCAAAGCCAAGAAACAAAAACTTCTTGATAAAGTAATGTATGATCGTGATACAGCAGAACGTGCCTATCAGGAAACGATTGCTGCATCAAGTGAAGTCGAAAAGCTGATTCGTCAAAGTAAATATCGTGGTACGGGTGCATCGCATACATCCGGCGGTCGTATGATTTGGCCGCTATCCGGACCAATTACCTCAGAATTTGGCTGGCGTACACATCCTATTTTTGGCAGGCAGATTTTTCATAGCGGGCTTGATATTGCTGGTGATTACGGTGATCCAATTCTTGCAGCTGATGGCGGGGTTGTCATTAATGCAGGCTGGATTAGTGGTTACGGGAATACTGTCATCATTGACCATGGAAATGGGCTTAATACGCTGTATGGACATTGTCAATCACTCAACGTAAGTGAAGGCCAGACGGTTTCGCAAGGCCAGGTTATCGCTTATGTTGGATCGACTGGAAATTCTACAGGGCCGCATTGTCATTTTGAGGTCGATGTAAATGGTAAAGCAGTGAGTCCATATGATTACTTGTAAACTTTGTAATCCCTGGAAGCTTGAGGGGAGAAATATATGAATAATAAAAAGAAAATCATTCTTGGTGCTTTTGGAATCGCTATTTTGGCGTCGGGGCTAACACTTGGCGGTGCTTATTATTTTCTGGGAATGAATCAGTATAAACTGGCCGATACGATGCGGTTTTTTCATGCAATGCGATTTATTGAAACGCAGTTTGTGAATGAAGTGGATGATACAAAATTGATTGATGGGGCTATTTCTGGTATGATGCAGTCGCTGAATGATCCACATTCTGTTTATATGGACCAAACTATGTATAAAGATCTGGTAAGTCATACTGAAGGTTCTTTTGGCGGCATTGGTGTGGTCATGGGCGTGAAAGACAATATTATAACGGTTATTTCAGCTGTTGAGGGCACGCCGGGGGAAGCCGCTGGCATTCAGACTGGTGATCAAATCATTAAAATTAATGACGAAGAAACCAAAGATATGCCAATCGATCAGGTTGCTAATAAAATTCGTGGTGATGTGGGGACGAAGGTAGTTTTGACGATTCGTCGTCAAGGCGTAGAGGATAAAGAGTATGAACTCACTCGTTCCAATATTGAAACGAAAAGTGTTGGTCATGAAATGATGGACAATGGCATCGGATATATTCGTATCGCTTCATTTGGCGAACGTACCGGGCAGGAGTTTAAGACAGCTTATGCCGATCTTGAAGCCAAAGGAATGAAAGGTATGGTTCTTGATTTACGTAATAACCCGGGAGGCCTATTGACAGCCAGTGTGGATATTGCCAATATGCTGGTGCCAAAAGGTAAAATTGTTTCCATTGACAAACGGGATGGTTCAGAAGAAGTTCATGAATCGACTCTTGAACAAGTTAAATATCCGTTGGTTGTTTTAATTAATGGCGGTAGTGCCAGCGCTGCTGAAATCGTTGCTGGTGCTATTCAGGATACGCAGGCCGGTACGCTGGTTGGCACAAAATCCTATGGAAAAGGTTCAGTGCAGGTTGTTATGCCAATGTATGGCGGGACTGCATTAAAGCTTACGATTGCTAAATATTATACACCAAGCGGTCGAAGTATCGATGGGATCGGTATTGATCCGGATGTTCCGGTAGAACTTGATTTGAATGGCGGAGTTGATAATCAACTCGCGAAGGCCTTGACTGTCTTACAAGAAAAAATGCAATAAAGATTTTATATAAGTTGCATTAAAGAAATTGCATCTAACTTATTAGGTTGCCAGGAATGGGGTACAGGGCATCTAAAATATTTAATGTAATTATATATTCAATAAAAGAGGTGCTGCGATTGCAGTGCCTCTTTTTTCGTTATATAATAGTACATACGTTCACTAGTAAATAAAATGAATCTAAATTATAATTAAATATAACAAATAATTATTATTGATAATATGGAGTGTAAAAATATGGCTACAGTTCCTAAATTAAATACACTGCACTTGGAAAGTGAAGTTCCTTTTAAGGTTTTTGCTCCTTTTGAACCAACAGGGGATCAGCCGCAAGCGATTGAAGATCTGGCTGCCGGACTTGAAAATGGGCAGACCGCTCAAGTTTTGCTTGGGGCAACGGGGACAGGGAAAACATTTACAATTGCAAAAACGATTGAAAAGGTTCAAAAACCAACCTTGGTTATTGCCCATAATAAAACGCTTGCAGCGCAGCTGGCAAGTGAGTTTAAAGAGTTTTTCCCCAATAATGCTGTGGAATATTTTGTAAGTTATTATGACTATTATCAGCCGGAAGCGTATATTGCTCAGACTGATACATACATCGAGAAGGATGCTTCGATTAATGATGAAATTGATAAATTACGGCATTCCGCAACCTGTTCTTTGTTTGAGCGCCGTGATGTTATTATTGTGGCAAGTGTGTCTTGTATTTATGGACTCGGTTCACCCGAAGATTATAAAGAACTGGTGCTGTCAATTCGTGAAGGACAGACGTATGATCGTGATTCGATTTTACGCAAGTTGGTGAGTATCCAATATGAGCGCAATGACATTAATTTTGTCAGGGGAAAGTTTCGGGTTCGTGGTGATGTGGTTGAGATATTTCCTGCCGGATACAACGAGCGTGCGATTCGCCTGGAATTATTTGGTGATGAAATCGAACGGATTTTAGAAGTGGATGTGCTCACGGGTGAAATTTATGGTGAGCGCAAGCATGTCATGATTTATCCGGCCTCACATTATGTCACATCGAAAGAACATTTGCAGACGGCTATGGAAACCATTGAGACAGAGCTGGATGAACGTCTGGCGTTATTGCGGTCGGAAAATAAACTTGTTGAGGCCCAACGGTTAGAACAGCGGACTCATTATGATTTGGAAATGATGCAGGAAATGGGCTATTGTTCCGGTATTGAAAATTATTCACGTCATTTGACCCAGCGTCATGCTGGAGATCCGCCGTTTACCTTGCTCGATTATTTCCCCGAAGATTTTTTGATTGTGGTCGATGAATCGCATGTGACGATTCCCCAGATCAGGGCGATGTATGCTGGAGATCGGTCACGTAAAGAATCTCTGGTGGGAAATGGATTTCGTCTGCCATCTGCTTTTGATAATCGGCCGATGCAGTTTCCTGAATTTGTGGCACATATTAATCAGATCATTTATGTATCAGCCACACCGTCTAAATACGAATTAGGTGAAGCTAATCAAGTTGTTCAGCAAATTATCAGGCCAACAGGACTTCTGGACCCACAGATCGAGGTGCGTCCGCTTACGGGGCAAATGGATAATTTGTTTTCGGAGATCAAAGTGCGAATTACAAAAAATGAACGGGTATTGGTTACGACTTTAACGAAAAAAATGGCTGAAAATCTGACGGATTATCTTAAAGAACTGGGTATCAAGGTCCGCTACCTGCATTCGGATATCGTGACGATGGAACGCGCGGAAATATTGCGTGATCTTCGAGCCGGCGTATTTGATGTGCTGGTGGGGATCAATTTGCTGCGAGAAGGGCTTGATTTGCCGGAAGTATCGCTGGTGGCAATCTTAGATGCAGATAAGGAAGGCTTTTTGCGTTCCGATACGGCGCTTATCCAAACAATTGGGCGGGCGGCACGTAATTCAGAGGGTCTGGTTATCATGTATGCAGATCGTATTACGGATTCGATGAAGCGGGCGATTGATGAGACCGATCGCCGCCGTGAAGTGCAGGCTCTTTATAATATCGAACATCATATTACACCACAGACAATCCATAAGAAAATTAAGAACTTGATTGAAACGACGATGGTTGCAGAAGGTCAGGGTGAATATATAACGCAGCCAAAATCAAGGTTGAAAATGTCAGCTACTGAAAAAGAAGAATTAATTACGACGCTGACGAAAGAAATGCGGCTGGCATCGCGCAATATGGAATTTGAAAAAGCAGCGAATCTGCGTGATATGATTGTAGAACTCAAGGGCAGCCTGCCAGCCAAGGCTGTGAAAAGACGAAATCGAGACGATCGAAACAATTAGTTTGGGGTGTTAATGTGAAGGATAATGTAATCAAAGTTAAGGGTGCCAGAGAGCATAATTTAAAAAATATCGATATTGAAATACCACGTGACAAGCTTGTCGTGATTACGGGCCTGAGTGGTTCCGGCAAATCATCACTGGCTTTTGATACAATTTATGCAGAAGGACAAAGACGTTATGTAGAATCTTTGTCAGCGTATGCCAGACAGTTTTTGGGGCAGATGGATAAACCGGATGTTGATTATATAGAAGGTCTTTCACCGGCGATTTCCATCGATCAAAAAACAACGAGCCGTAATCCTCGCTCAACAGTCGGAACGGTTACGGAAATCTATGATTACCTGCGGTTGATGTTTGCTCGTGCAGGGCGTCCTCATTGCCCAAAATGCGGTAAATTAATTACACAGCAGACGGTTGATCAGATGATTGATCAAATTTTGACGCAGCCGGAAAAAACAAAGCTTTTGATTATGGCGCAAATTATTCGTGGTAAAAAAGGCGAACATCGCAAGGTTTTGGAGCAGATTCGTAAGGATGGCTATGTAAGGGTCCGTATTGATGGTGAAATACAAGATATTAATGAGGAAATCAATCTGGAAAAAAACAAGAAACATACGATTGAAGTTGTTATTGATCGACTGGTGATTCGCGATGGACTGGAACAGCGTTTGGCCGATTCGTTAGAAACAGCTCTCGAACTTGGTCAGGGTGTTGTTTATATTCAAATTGTTGATGGCGAGACGTTGATGTTTAGTCAGAACTTTGCTTGTGTGGATTGCGGCATCAGTCTGCCGGAAATTGCCCCGCGTATGTTTTCTTTTAACAGTCCATATGGAGCTTGTCCGGCATGCAGCGGACTTGGCAATAACATGGAATTTGATTTAGAACTTGTGATGCCAAATCCTGAATTGACTTTTGCCGAGGGTTTATTTGCCCCGTTGTCGCGCAATCTGAATTCCTATGCGATGTGCCAGTTAGATGCTGTGCTGAAACAGTATAAATATACAGTGGACAGTAAGTGGACCGATCTTAATGAAACGGTACAAAATCTTATTTTGTATGGTTCATGTGATGAAAAGTTCACGTATTTCTATGAAAATATGTTTGGCGAATACAAGGAGTATCATTCGGTATTTGAAGGTGTAATGCCACTTTTAAACCGTCGTTACAGCGAAACAAATTCGGATACGATGCGTGAGGAATATGAATCGTATATGAGCAGTAAAGCTTGTCCAGTCTGTCATGGAGCGCGCCTTAAGCCGGAAACACTTGCCATAAAAGTGGGCGAGAAAAATATTCATGAGGTTACAAGTTTAACGATTGCTGAGTGCGATGTGTTTTTTAAGCAGCTTACGTTAAGTGAACGAGAACAGTTTATTGCTGCACAAATTTTAAAAGAAATTCATGCCCGTTTGGGATTCTTGCTGGATGTTGGCTTGGATTATCTGACGCTCAGCCGGGCCGCCGGTACCTTGTCGGGTGGTGAAGCACAGCGGATTCGTTTAGCAACACAGATTGGATCGGGACTGGTGGGAGTTCTTTATATACTCGATGAACCGAGTATTGGACTGCATCAACGGGATAATAACCGTCTTTTGGCTACATTGAAGCATTTGCGTGATCTGGGTAATACTCTGCTGGTCGTTGAGCATGATGAAGATACAATGTATGCGGCCGATTATATTATTGATGTTGGACCGACGGCTGGTGAAGCTGGAGGCTATATTGTTGCTAAGGGAAGTGTTGAAGATATCAAGGCGGCGAAAGGCTCGATTACAGGTCAATATCTGAGCCGCAAGAAATACATTCCCGTACCGCAAAATCGAAAGCAAGTAAATGGAAAATGGATTGAAATCATTGGTGCGAAAGAAAATAATCTAAAAAATATCTCCGTGAAGTTTCCGCTCGGCTTATTTACGGTCGTTACGGGTGTATCCGGTTCAGGGAAAAGTACGTTAGTGAATGAAATACTTTTTAAAGGGCTGGCGGCTAAACTTTACAGTGGCAAAGGTAAACCGGGAGCGCATAAAGCAATTCGTGGTTTGGAGCTTATTGATAAGATCATTGATATCGATCAGTCGCCGATTGGGCGGACACCTCGTTCGAATCCGGCGACTTATACGGGACTTTTCGATACAATTCGTGAGGTCTTCAGCCAGACGAATGAAGCAAAAGTTCGTGGTTATAAGCCAGGACGATTCAGTTTTAATGTAAAAGGCGGTCGCTGTGAGGCTTGTCATGGTGATGGAATCATTAAAATTGAAATGCATTTTTTGCCGGATGTTTATGTGCCGTGTGAAGTTTGCAAAGGAGCCCGCTATAATCGAGAAACGCTGGAAGTGAAATATAAAGGCAAAACGATTTCGGATGTTTTGAATATGGTGGTCGATGAAGCCATAGAGTTTTTCCAAAACATTCCAAAACTGCAGCGAAAACTGCAAGTGATTCAAGATGTTGGTCTTGGCTATATCAAGCTTGGCCAGTCAGCAACGACTCTTTCAGGGGGAGAAGCGCAGCGCGTGAAGCTGTCAACTGAGCTGGCTCGCCGCAGCACCGGGAAAACGTTGTATATCCTGGATGAGCCGACTACGGGACTTCATACGGCCGATATCCATAAATTACTGGAAGTATTGACGCGGCTGGTTGATGGCGGGGATACGGTTGTTGTAATCGAGCATAATCTCGATGTGATAAAGACGGCGGATTATGTAATTGATCTCGGGCCGGAAGGCGGTGACCGTGGCGGCACTATCGTAGCTACCGGTACACCGGAAGAGATCGCAAATGTTAAAAAATCATATACTGGTCAGTTTTTGAAACCATTACTCATCGAACACTTAAACTAAAAAAAGGGATTGCCATTTTATTGTGGCAATCCCTTTTATGTAGTTATGCGTAATACATGCTGCTATTAATTAAAGCAGCAAGATCCATTTTGTCTTTTAATTTTCGTTTTGGTGGAGTCTGTTCATAGGCTGGCAGACGTTTTTTGATGAATTGGGTATCAATGTCGCCGGTACAGAAAGACGTATCTTCAAGAATTCGTTTATGCAGTGAAATTGTTGTTTTTACACCTTCCACTTTGAATTCATTGAGGGCTCGCTGCATGATCTTGATTGCATCGCCGCGCGTGCGTCCATGAACCACAACTTTCGCCATAAGGGAATCGTAGTCAGGTTCAATGGAAAGACCGGCTGAAATACCGCTGTCTACACGGATTCTTGGACCACCTGGTTCATGATAGAATTCAATTTTTCCGGGTGATGGCAGAAAATTATTGTCAGGGTCTTCGGCATTGATACGGCATTCGATGGCATGCCCATGAAATTCAATGTCTTTTTGACTGAGCGTTAAAGGCTCACCAAAGGCAATATGGATTTGGGTTCTGACAAGATCAACCCCCGTAACTTCTTCCGTAATGGCATGCTCCACTTGAATGCGAGGATTGATTTCCATGAAATAAAACTGATTATTGCTGAGATCAAATAAAAATTCGACGGTTCCAATATTGGTATAGTGGATACTTTTGGCGGCTTTAATGGCGAGCGCACCAATCTCTTCACGCATCTCGGGCGAAAGACCAATGGATGGTGATTCTTCGAGCAGTTTCTGGTTGCGGCGCTGCAAGGAGCATTCGCGTTCGCCAAGGTGAATTACCGTACCATAATTGTCTGCGACAATTTGTACTTCAATATGACGGGAGTGCTCAATATAATGTTCAAAATAAAATTTTATACTTTGTAAATTGACGATTTGCAGGATGTTTTTTAAATCTTCTTCCGAATAAGCAACAAACATCCCTTTGCCACCGCCACCGGCTACTGGTTTTAAGATGACAGGATAACCGACTTCTTTGGCCGCTTCGATGGCGTGACTTTCACTGGTAAGTGGATCACTACCCTTGGCCATGGGAATTCCTGATGGCAGCATAGCGGCACGGGCTATATCTTTATCACCAACCTGACGGATTGTTTCAGCCAGCGGTCCAATCCAGGTTAAGCCGGCATTGGTTACTTTTTCGGCAAATTCGGAGCTTTCCGATAGAAATCCATATCCGGGATGAACAGCTTCAGCTTTTGTTGCTTTCGCAGCTTCAAGCAGGGCATCCATATTTAAATAGCTTTGGGAAGCATCAGCAGGTCCGATATTATAAGTCAGGTCAGCTAGCTGAACATGCATGGCATTTTTGTCTGCATCCGAATAAACAGCCACTGTTTCAATACCCATTTCCTGACAGGCACGAATAACACGTACGGCAATTTCGCCGCGGTTCGCAATGAGAATTCTTTTGAACATAAAATTAACCCCCTTGAATTATACGTGTCCATGAATAAAAGAGAACACATATTTTGCAACAGTTGTATCCTATCTGGTCTGACAAAACTCATTTGAAAAATATTGTGAAATAATACACTTTCGTCTCACGTGCTTATTAAAGCATTTATTTTATTTATAGTCAATAGAAAATACATAAAAAAAACAATAGAGAATTTTCTGTAAGGACATACAATAATAAACAATTACAATTTTAACACATAACTATACCTAAAAGCAATGATACTTTCAGGCTATTACTACGATTACTTTATTGAATCGTTATAAATAAAAAAAATTATTGCTTTCGTGTATAATATAGAGAGAGAGTTGGTGAGATATGACAGAGAATGTAATTGAAAAATTACAGCTTTTGCCGAATCAGCCTGGTGTTTATATTATGAAAGACAACCATGGCAAGATTATTTATGTCGGTAAAGCTGTGGTTTTAAAAAATAGAGTGCGCCAATATTTTCAAACGAACAAAAATCATTCCGCTAAAGTTAAATCGATGGTGGCAAAAATTGATGATTTTGAAACAATTATTACTGGCTCGGAAATAGAAGCACTTATACTGGAATGTAATTTAATTAAGAAACATCGGCCTAAGTACAATATCAGTCTTAAAGATGATAAGACGTATCCTTATGTAAAGGTGACGCTAAATGAACCCTATCCCCGTGTGCTCACAACTCGGCGAGTTGTGAAAGATGGTGCCAGATATTTTGGACCTTATACAAATGCGGGAGCTGTTCATGAAAGCATTAAACTATTGCGGCGTCTGTTTCCGCTGCGCAGCTGCAAGAACATGGATGTGGATCGTCCTTGTCTGGAGTATCATATTAAACGTTGTCTGGCACCTTGTACGGGTAATGTGGATGTGAGCGAATATAATGACATGATCAAGGCGGTGTGCTTGTTTTTAGAAGGACGCAGCGATGCGGTGGAGAAAAATCTTACGGAACGTATGGCTGCTGCTGCCGATAATTTTAAGTTTGAATTGGCGGCGAAATTGCGTGATCAATTAATAGCGGTTCGAAAGATTAGCGAAAAACAAAATATTGTCACGGGCGCAGGTGATCAAGATGCTGTGGGGATGGCTCGTTCGGAATTTGGTGTATGTATGCAGGTGTTTTTTATTCGCAGCGGGAAGATGGTCGGACGCGATCATTTTCTAGTGACGGGCAGCGAAGAGGAATCGGATGAGACCGTTCTGGAGGCATTTTTGAAACAATATTATAATCAGGCGACCTTTATTCCTCGTGAAGTGCTTTTGCCGTTTGAATTAAGTGAACAGAGTTTGCTGGAAGCATGGCTCAGCAAACAAAAGGCGGCACGGGTTGAGCTGGAATCACCAAAACGCGGGACTAAAAAAGATATTGTGCAAATGGCAACAGGTAATGCAGAAAAGTTTTTGGCGGATGAAGCCACAAAATTAAAACAAGCCAATGCGCAGACGCTGGGGGCCGTAGCTGAGCTTCAGCGGCATCTTCAGCTAAGTAAGGCACCAAACCGTATGGAGTGTTTTGATATATCACATATTCAAGGCTCAGAGACAGTCGCTTCGATGGTTGTTTTTGAAGGAGGCGTGCCCAATAAGGCGGCTTACAGGCGTTTTAAGATCCGCTCGGCAGAGGGCAAACCGGATGATTTTTTATCGATGCGTGAAGTGACGATGCGCCGTTATGGTGATTCAGTTGTTGAAGATATGCCAGATCTTATCATTATTGATGGTGGTAAAGGGCAGCTGAGTTCAGCACTGGAAATCATTCGTGGTGCGGGACATCTTTTAGTGCCGGTTGTAGGGTTGGCTAAACAGTTTGAATATATTTTTACGGAAGGTGAATCAGAGCCGGTAATTTTGCCTCGCCATTCGCAGGCATTGTACTTGGTACAGCGAATTCGTGATGAAGCCCATCGATTTGCTGTTACGTATCATCGTAAACTGCGTAGTAAACGAAATCTGGTGTCGGTGCTGGACCATATTGTTGGTATCGGTCCGAAACGACGTAAACTTTTACTAGATTATTTTGGCAGTGTGGATAAAATAAAAACAGCGAATGTTGAGGCGATGGCAGGAATTACCGGCATGAATCTGCCTGCTGCGCAGGCTGTTTATAATTTTTTTGCGAGTCGAAATGAAATATAAGATAGATGGTACAGGAAAGGAAATGCAAGGTGATATTTAAATGAAATTTGTTGATTTACATGTACATTCAAATATATCAGATGGAAGCTATACCCCTGTAGAGCTTATAAAACTGGCTCATAAAACAGGTCTTAGTGCGATTACACTCAGTGATCATGAAACAATTGCCGGAAATGCTGAAGCAAAGGTAGAAGCCGATAAATTGGGCATTGAATTTATTTCTGGGATGGAGATAACCGTTGATTATAAGAATCGACATCTGCATCTCGTGGCGTTAGGGTTTGATGTAAAACAGCCGGCTTTTCAAAATTTATATAAAAAAATAAGGGATCTTAAAGAAGCGAAGATGGAAGAACTCATTTGGGGCATCAAAGAAAAAGGTGTGCCAATATCGATGGAACTTATCCAGCCGTTTACATTACTCAACAAAATTGATCGGTATGCTATTATGCGTTATTTGGTTTCTCTGCATTTATTTGATCATGTCCAGCCAATTTGGGATCAGTATCTTAATCCTGTGATTCGTCAGTTGAAGCTCAATCATAATGTTTCAGTAGAAGAAACGACACAGGCAATAAAGGCAGCTGGCGGCATGACATCACTCGCTCATTTTCACAAACGTCTGGGCCTTGCCGGGCTGAATCGTCAAGAACAGGAAGCCGCTATTGCTGAACTGTGTGCAATGGGACTGGATGGCATGGAACAGTATTATCCAAACTATACAGCAGCAGATCAGGCCTTTGCTGAAAGTATGCTGACAAAATATAAAATGATTCCCACGGGCGGGTCAGATTTTCATGGCTTGAATCGTCCAGAGGTGGCACTTGGTACGGGGATAAAAAATAATATTGTCGTGCCCTATACCTTATATGAGAATGTTTTGCAGTATTGTCAGCGGACGGTTTGAAAGATTCATTTTCCTTATAAAAAAATCTTGTAGTTCAATGAAAATATGGTAATATAAGTATAGAATCAAAAAGAGAATATACGAAAGCAAGATCACAGTGCTGGTTTCGTATATTTCATTTTGAAAAAAAGATAAGGGGGTATTATTATGAAGAAGTATGTATGTACTGTTTGTGGCTGGATTTATGATGAAGAACTTGGTGATCCGGACAATGATCTTGAAGCAGGCGTAGCTTTTGAAGATTTACCGGATGATTTTGTCTGCCCGCTTTGTGGCGTTGGCAAAGATGAGTTTGAAGTAAGTGAATAAGCGTTAATATTTTGAGCCGTATCTGTAGATAAAGAAAAACAGTTACGGCTTTTTCCTGTTGAATTTTTTGATATTGTAAAGGGTCATAGAGCGAATATAATCAGAAAATGATTATTTGAACTTTCTGGTTATTTAATACTAGGTATAAAGTTTGATAAATAAAATTAATGTTAATATAAAAATGTACACAATATTCATTGCTTTTTAAGGGCGATTTTGTTATAATTTGTTACGTAAAGGACTTCATCCCACATAGATGGCTTGTAGTTGTCAAGAGTGTGCATTTCCCCCTTTTTAGTTAAGGGGCATGGATGTGCATCCTAAATAATAAGGAGGTCTATTTTATTATGAAAGTTACAGTTGTTGGAGCAGGTAATGTTGGAGCTACAGTGGCAAATGTCATTGCGTTGAAAAATTTTGCCAGCGAATTGGTTTTGTTAGACATTAAAGAAGGTGTTTCCGAAGGTAAAGCGATGGATATGATGCAGACTGCACATATGCTTAACATCGATACCACGATTGTTGGCTGTACAAGTGATTATAGCAAAACAGCGAATTCAAAAGTAGTTGTTGTTACATCGGGTATTCCTCGTAAACCAGGTATGACTCGTGAACAATTGATTGGCACAAATGCTAAAATTGTAAAAAGCGTCATTGATGAAGCTTTAAAATATTCTCCAGATGCAGTGTTTGTTATTATTTCCAATCCAATGGATACAATGACCTATTTAACACTTAAAGATTCCGGATTACCTAAAAATCGTATTATTGGTCAGGGCGGGATGCTCGATAGCAGCCGTTTCAGATATTATTTGAGTCAGGCTCTTGGCTGTACACCTACTGATATTGATGGTATGGTAATTGGTGGTCATGGTGATACAACAATGATTCCGTTGACTCGTTTTGCTACATATAGAGGTGTTCCTGTAACGGATTTATTGGATAAAGAAACATTAGATAAAGTAGTAGCTGACACAATGGTTGGCGGTGCTACTTTGACGGGCCTTTTAGGTACTTCTGCCTGGTATGCTCCTGGTGCTGCCGGTGCTGCTTTGGCTGAAGCTATTGTAACAGATTCGAAAAAAATGATTCCTTGCTGTGTATACCTTGATGGTGAATATGGCGAAAAAGATATTTGCATTGGTGTTCCAGTTGTTCTTGGAGCAAATGGTATTGAAAAAATCGTTGATGTTAAATTGAATGCTGAAGAAAAAGCTTTGTTTGATAAGAGCGTTGCTGCAGTTCGTAAAACGAATGGTTTATTGGGCGATTCGTTGAAATAAGTTCTTGCAATAAAAAGGCAGTCCATACGGGCTGTCTTTTTTGTTGCATTTTTTTGGTTCTTTGTCAAGTGTTGGGGTAAAAACATAAAGTGAATTTTTAGCGAGGGGATTTCTCCTCGCTATTTTCTATTTTTATGCAGCCATATAAAG
>NZ_FNZK01000020.1 GCF_900109225.1 Propionispira arboris | reverse complement strand
GTTTTGCTTTAGGGAATGGTTGATTGAAATCTTCGATTGCCAAATACTTGCGCACCGTTTTGCGATCACAAGAAAAGGTTTTTGCAATTTGTGAAATATTGAGACCTTCCTCAAAGAACGCTTTTCTGATATAATCAATTTGGGTCATTGTGAGCATCCTCCAGTCCTCCCCCGTTAGTGTTTTGTCACCTAATAAGGGTAGGTTATTTGGTTCTTGTTCGCAATGGCTTTTTGCATTTTTGAGGAATTCTGTTTTGCATAAGTGGGGATTTTTATTTGCAACTTTGTCCTATTTCATTATGCCATAAACACGAATCGCGGCAGTCGCACCAATTGTAATCAAGGGTTCTAGCATTTTGCTGGAGCCTTTTTTGTATTGTGCGCCTAGTATGGGTGCTTACTCGTCGGCGTAAGTCCAATACGACTGTAAATGGTAATATAAAAGTGAGCTAAAAAAACTGCCCCCATAAATTAGACCTAAATCTAATTTATGGGGGGCAGTTCAGATCCGTTTATTTTTTTATTAACTGTTTGAAATAAAACACCGACTTAACCAGGGGCATCGACGAGTTTTAATTTTAGTCGAAAAAAATCCCTGTTACCAAAAACTTCGAATAATTAAATCCGTATCGAAGCATATTTACTAATTGCGTTTTTAACCCAATTTGAATCGTTAAAGACAGGTCTTCCGACGCCAATTAAATCTGCAACATTATTTTGCAGAAGCAATTCGGCTGTTTCTATTGTTCTAATACCTCCAGTTACTATGACCGGGATTGAAACAGCACTTTTAACTGCTTTTGCCTGTTTAATAAAATATCCTGATTTTTCCGAGTCCGGTACTGTGTAACGACACATTCCACCGGATATGTCAAGCATATCCGCGCCTTCATTTTCTAGTTCTTTTGCCGCTACAATACAATCATTTAAGCTAAATCCGCCATCCATATTATCAGTAGCACCAAGGCGGAATAAAATAGGAAAATCATCACCAACCGCATTGCGGACGGCTCTTAGTACTTGAAGATGAATAAGAATCCTGTCTTTAATATTGCCTCCATATTTATCAGTTCTTCTATTGGTAAGTGGTGACAAAAACTGATTTAATAAATAACCATGGCAGGAATGTATTTCAACCCCATCGAAACCGGCTCGCTTTCCTCGTAAAGCCGCATTCGCAAAATTACTTATAATTTTTTTGATATCATCGCATTTAAGTTCACACGGGAGCTCTAAATTTGACTTTGAAGGATTTATAACAGCTGATGGAGCAATCGGCTGAGAACCAATAACATTTATATTAGTACCGCTTCCCGCATGGTTTAATTGCAAGATAACAGGACAGCTATTATTGTGAATGACATCGCAAAGCTGTCTTAAGCCTGAAAGCATACTGTTGTCAGCAGAAGAAATCTGGTGGAAGCTCGATTTTCCGTCTGCTGAAATAAAAGTGTGTTCTGTAATTACCATACCAAAGTATCCGCCACGTGTTTTTTCGTCATAATATTGTAAAAGAGGAGAAGTTATTTCTCCTTGTAATCCAGCTCTTGATGTTGCCATTGGAGGCATTATTAGCCTGTTTTTTAGATTAAGATTACTAATTTTTAAGGGTGTAAGTAAACGAACCATAGAAAGTACCTTCTTTATATATTGATTTTGTTTTTCAGATGTTGAGAAATTTGGTAGAATATATGTAAAATTTTGAGATTTTTGTTATGCCACTTTTCTGTTTAGAATTCATTTGAATCGCATGAATAGTGCCAAGTTACGACCAATGGGGAGCAGTTTAGCAGCCGTCTAAAGCCATATTTGGAATAAATAACTATAATTTCGCCCTTTACTGTTAAGTTTTCAGGTATATCTAATAGTTGAAGCAAGGAGTGATAGCCAGATTTGGTGCAAACAATTCAGCATATGCAAGAGTAAAATTAGTATTATCACGTCCATGTGTAAAATTTTTATCAGAAATTGCTAATATAAAGTTAGGTGTATTTCGTAAAACCACATCTTCACCAGTTTTGTGATAATGATCTGACATTTCGATAAAATTAACTACATATCATCCTTAGTTTGCTTGCTACGTGTCTTGGTATAGTTGAATACTTCTTTTGACCAGTTACGTGACCACTCACCAAATGGACGCAATAATTCCATAAGTTTTTTTCCGCGTTGGGTCAATTGATAGCCCTCAATAGTACGCTCTACAATATCGGCTTCTCTTAACTCTTTGATGCGATTGTTTAATATTCCAGGAGAAATAGACTCGCATCGTTGCTGAAGTTCTCTGAAAGTAGTGGAATCATTCTGCAAATTCCAGATGATACCCATTGCCCAATTTCTACCTAAAAGATCGAAAAGAGCCATAATAGGAAGTCCTGATTTTGAGCCACGAACTGGTTTTCCTGGATGTGGAACTGACATATTTTTAATCCCCCTTATGTTTGTCTATGATGATTTTTTAATCAATTCTTTTTTAGTTTGCGATTTTTTATTTTAATTGTAATCACTGGCATAAATATTCTTTTCTTTCATAGTAAAATATTTACATTGCGCTATATAAATAATATCATGCTACCATTTATATAGCAAATACATAATGGAAAAATTTAAAATTACATTATATGATATATTTTGAAATCTAAAGACTCGCAAGGGAAAACCTAACATATATGAAATATTAGGATGGGATAGAAGAAATAATAATAAAACTATTGATATTTATTTTATAGCATGCTACTATATTAGTAGCACAGTGCTAGTTATTTAATTAAATTGAAAGGAAGTGTTATTGTGCCAGTAATTAAAATGAAAATGAAAAAAACTCAGCTTCTCCTGCCAGCTCTTTCACTGTTTTCATTGAAGAGTATGATCCTGACAGTATTGGTATTGGAGGGGAAACATTGTTGGAAAAATACGCTAACAAGTAGAGTAAATAAAGGATAGACACCGCGTTCTTATATTACGAATGTGGTGTCTTATATAAAAGCTATTGTAACTATAGTTATAATAGATGAATTTAAAAATTACTGAAAAAAATCATTGAATTGAACGATTTATGGTTGAACAAGTGTTTTGTTTGGTAAAATTGGCGTCAGTGTTACTATGCATATAAGAATCAAAAAATAAAAAAGTCTATTTTTATTTTTTAGGGGGATTAACATGAATCAGGTTATGGAATTATTAAAAAAACATTCTTCAGTTAGAAAATTTAAAGAGCAGGACGTCGATGAAAATCTGCTGCAGGATATAATCAAATCGAGCCAATACGCATCGACTTCACATCATATTCAAGCCTATACAGTGATCCATATTAAAGATCAAGCAAAGAAAACGAAGTTGGCTTATTTAACGGGTGAACAAAGTTATGTTGAAGAATGCCCGGTTTTTCTGGTCTTTTGTGCAGATTTAAATCGTTTGGGAAAAGCTTGCAGTATGAATAATGAAACGATTGAAAGCAGTTTGACGGAGTTGTTTATTATGGCAACAGTCGATGCGGCTCTCTTTGCGCAAAATGTCATGATTGCTGCTGAATCAGCAGGTTTAGGCGGAGTTTATATCGGAGGAATACGGAATAATCCACAGGAAGTGTGTGATTTGCTTAAAATTCCCAAGCTCGTGTATCCTGTATTTGGTATGTGTCTTGGGTATCCGGAAAAAGTAAATAGTACAAAACCTCGCCTGCCTCTGTCGCTTGTTTTAAAAGAAGATGAATATTCGACGCAGGAAGATAATGTTAAGCTACAAGAATATGATGAGGTTATTCGGCAGTATTATCGGGAGCGAAGCAATAATGAACGCAGCAATAGCTGGACAGAAGGAATGGCGGCGTTTCTTAAACAAAAACAGCGTCCGCATATGAAGAAGTTTTTAGAAAAACGCGGGTTTGAAATGAAATAAATATTTGTTTGTGTGTTACGTTGATTGCAATTTACTTTTGTAAATTGCAATTTTTTTTAGATTGTACAAATTTGTTTCACAGTGCGAAGGTGAAACGTTGCTTGAATTCAATCGCATTAACGACCAGACTGATAGAATCATGCTTGGAAGCTGGCTGTAGTCTTGGATATAATTGTGGTATAATAATGCTAATTGATTGTAGCGTGGAGGGCGGATATGTTATGGAGCAATTAATGGACAAAATAAAAATGATTGCTTTTAATTACCCTGATATTTACAAAATCATCTTGTTTGGATCAAGAGCAAGAGGCGATTTTAGAAGTAGTAGTGATATTGACTTAGCAATCTTTAGTCAGTCTGAATCAAGCTTAGAAGTAGCTAATTTTACGAATGATATAGAAAAATTAGATACCTTGTTTAAGTTTGATATTGTGTTTATCAATCCTCTTACAGATGAAAAGTTGCTAGCTAATATAAATAAAGAGGGAATTGTGATTATGGAACGATTATCAAATAAATTACATAATTTTAAAAGTGCGGTTGAACGACTTGGTGAAGCACTAATTGAGCTAGAAAACTCTGGCAGTAGTGTTGTTCGTGATGGCGTTATTCAGCGTTTTGAATTTACTACTGAACTTGCTTGGAAAGCGACACGTGAATATTTACTAGATCAAGGGTTTGTTGAGGTTAATAGTCCAAAGTCTGTAATGAAAGAAGCTTTTAGTTATGGTTTAATAAAAAATGATGAAATATGGGTACAAATTTTAAACGATAGAAATTTAACTTCTCATATTTATAAAGAAGATATATCTATAGAAATATGTAATCGGATCATTGCAACACATTTTAATGAATTAAAAGCTTTAAGTGAACGGCTGAATAAATAGACTTAATAATAATAGGAAATATCCTATAAAATGATAAAATTATTCTTCTAAGCTGTGGTTCCGCGTTCGAATCGCGGCAGTCGCACCAATGAAATCAAGCCTTTACGAGAGTGGGCACGATAACATGTTTGAATATGTTATCGTGCCCATTTTTTATTTAACAACATATAATTTTTGTATGGCATTGGTAATGATCTCATCGTGATGGGGCATACCGTTTTAAGGTGTGAGATTGTTTGATGGTAAGCGTATTGGACAACCAAACAGTTTAGTGTAGCCTATCCAGAAATTGTTTTTTTACTGCGAAGTTTGAATTCTATAATTCTTTAAATTTCTCCGAGATTCATACCACGTGTTTCCCAAATATACATGTTGCAACTTTTATAAAATCACGTATTTCTTTTTTCTTATTTGATTTATTCCATGCTGCCCCGTAAGATACCATTTCCGTAATATCCAGTGGAATTGTAAGATAATATTGATCTGTTGGTGCTACAAAACTTGGCATAAATGCAATCCCCATATTTCCTTTCATCATTGTGGTACAAATTATTTCCGAATCACAAAAAAGTATTGGTGCATCAGGACATAACCGTTGGATTTTATTTTGCACGCGTGCCATTTCAGGTGGGCATTTAATAGGATCAAGTAAAATCAATGTCTCATTTTTTAAGTCTTCAATTCCAATAAATGTCTTTTTTGCGAAAATATGATCCTTAGGAATCACGCATACAAAAGTACTTTTCAAAAGCTGGTAATAGGATATCTCAGAATATGACTGGATATTTTCCTGTACTGTGAATATAATATCGCTCTTCTGATCAATAATGGATTTCTTAGACTCCTTATAATCAGCATGTTTTATATAAAAATGAATATCAGGGTAGTTTATCCTGTAATAAGATAATATTTCAGGCATCATCTCTTGTTCAAACAATGTTCCCTCATAGCAGATTGATAGATTTGTTTTATAATTCATGGCATAATTTTTCGCCTTTGATATGGCAATGTTCGTTTTGGTCAAAACATCTTTCATATCAGTATAAAAAGATACACCGGCAGGTGTCAATTCTACATTTCTTTTATTTCTAATAAATAACTTAAAGCCAAATTCAGCTTCTAGTGTTTTAATTTGTTGTGAAACTGCGGGTTGGCTTATATATAATAATTTAGCAGTCGTGTTAAAATTCAATGTTTCTGCCAATTGGACAAAACATTCGATTTGTTTAAAATACAAAAAATCACCTCCGTCTTTAATAAGTATCTTTTATTAATCATAACAGTTTTCAATTTCATTTTCTAGTAAGGAACTGCTATATTTATACTAGAGTAATTTTTACGAGGAGGATTTACAATGAAGTATATCGTAACCGGATGTGATGGAAAACTCGGTGGCAGAGTCGCTGGAAATATGTTAGAGCATATTTCTCCAAAAGAATTGATTTTCACTTGTCCTTTTTTAAATCGACTGAATCCTGAAAAGAAAACAAACTGGGAAAGTTTAGGAGTCACTGTCTCGCAAGCCAATTATGACAACGTGGAAGAAATGGCAAAAGCTTTTGAAGGTGGTGACAGGCTTTATATTGTATCTGCTGTAACAATTGGCGAAATTAGAATACAGCAACACAAAAATGTAGTAGATGCCGCTATCAAAGCCGGCATAAAACATATAACATACACATCTTTTCTTGGTGCAAGTAATCCTGCGTATGAACATGTATATGTTACTCCAGACCATACTGCTACAGAAAAATACATCCGTGAAAAGCATGAAGAGACAGGTATTTCCTACAATTTCATGCAGGATAATCTCTATATGGAAAACTATCTTACAACATCAGTAATGCTTGCACTTATGTCTGAAAATAAATGGTACACAACTGCTGGTGAAGGAAAGGCAACCTTTGTTCCAAAGGATGATGTTGCCAGATTAGCTACTGCATTGTTACTTGGAAAAGGCAAAGACAATAAAACCTACCTAGCCTGTGGCGGAGAATCTATTTCACAGAGAGATATCGTGACACTAATTAGCGAATTATCAGGAAAACATATTGAATACTGTCCTGTAAGCCATGCTGAATTCTTTGAATATCTTGATTCCGTGCATATTCCAAGAACTGCTACAGGCGACTATTCTCAGTCACCTGTTCCATGGTGTGGAAATGACATGGTTACAAATGAGGCAAGCATCGCAGAGGGGTTAATGGATGTATCGTCTAACGCGATTGAACTTCTTACAGGTCAAAAGCCAAAAACGGTACGAGAAATTGCCCAAAATTATAGTTATATCTGGGAAAAAAATATCACAAACTGGAAAGATATTGTGTAAATCTATCTAAACCTATAAGCGACTTTCAATTTTTTTTGAGAGTCGCTTATTTTAGGGTCTTTATCAAGTACTGGGGGAAAAACAAGTAATAAAAACTTGTCGCAAAGCATAATAATCTCTGGGGTGAAGAAGACGATGGGAAAATTGTGCATACGTGGTAGTGGCGTAAAATAATATTGATTTTTTTCCTAAACTCAAGTATACTAAATTACAATTTAGTATATCTGTTAAGCTAAAATATTGATTAGACAGATAGCTAAAAACATCGATGTTGATGGGGTGGCACTTTGCTGCCTCATTTTTGTTTTATTGTCGATGATGATAAGTAAGAAGTCAAGGAGATGGTTAGATTATGATAAAATGGAAAGACGAGTATAGTATTGGTGTAGAATGTGTGGATGAGCAGCATAAAAAATTATTCGAAATAGCAAATAGGAGTTACGATCTTTTACGGAATCAATTAATTACAGATAAATATGGGAAAATCATTGAGATCATTGATGAATTGAAAAATTACACAATTTATCATTTTCAAGCCGAAGAAGACTATATGAAAGAGATTGGCTATAAAAAATTTTTATCACAAAAGGTCGCACATAATGATTTCTTAGAGAAAATGGACAATATCGATGTTGAGCAAATTGATGATGGTCAAAATGAATATTTAATAGGAATTTTGGATTTTGTCAGTGAGTGGCTTGTTGAACATATTTTAAAAGAAGATAAATTGATCGCAGTAAGTGAATAAAATGGAATAGTTAATACTTTAAAAGGACTGTCAAACTAACACATAATCTAAATAAAGATGCAGAAATAATTATTGCATCTTTATTTAGAAAAAATGGTTAGACTGGCAGTCTTTTATTTTTGCGAATATTATTTTTAGTGATTTCGGTATGATATATAGAACGCATTAAAGAAATTACATCCAGTCTATCAGTCTGCCCGGAATGGGGTATAGGGCATCGTTTGCTTCCTACGTAACGCCCCTCAACCCTATACCCCATTCCTGACGATTGCCACATAAAATGTTTAATGCCATATATAGTATGAATATTTTATAGTACACAGATAATTGCTGATGAGAAGAGTAACATAGAAAAATAAGCAAAAAAATCCGCGCCAACGTGATGCGGCGCGGATGAGAAATATTATTTATCTGTTTTGTGGGCATGTTCGCAGCAAGATTCTTTTTCTTTGACAGCGATTTTGAAGCTTTCATACGTTTTACAATAAAGGTCATATATTTCGTTTTCAGGCAATGCATGCAGATTTGGTATATTTTTTAGTTTGAGAAGGGTAAGGTCATGCAGAAATTCGCATTTTGTACCATACTTTTTATCATGCCCTTCAGGTTTAGTGCTTTTTGATCCCATAATATCACCTCGTTTCGTGTTATAGTACAATATTTCGCTGATCGTAAAGAAAGACCTGCTAACAAATTGTAAAAATTTAATTTAAAGGAAAATTTAGGGAGGCTTTGATGAAATTCATATTTTATCGCAAGAATCGGGAGTGTGATATTGTTTATTTTCATACAGGGGGTTTATTTTTAAACCACTTCGTCCTTTTTGTGAAATAATCCAGGTTTCTTTTGCCAATTCTTCTAATAAAACACGTACTTGATTTTCTGGAATGATTAAATTTTGTGCTAATGAGCGACGACCGATTGAACGGTTTTCCTGATTAGCTTGTTTTATTTCTTGGCATATAGATGCTTTTAGCTGGTTTTTATTTTTTGCTGCCGAAGGTTTAAAATTGCAACTACTTTGGAGTTCTTCTGGCAAGTCAGTAAAGTGCGGTGGTTTGTTTTGACAAATATTAAGCAGATATTCTACGATATTTTGCAGTTCACGAATATTTCCCGGCCAGTTGTATTTCAAAAGATAAGGCGCTATATATTGAAAGTACATAGTAGCTTGATTAGAATCTTTACTATGGGTGTAGTTTTGATAAAAAACTTTGCATAATAAAAGAATGTCATCCACACGCTCTCGAAGGGGTGGGATTTTAATGGGCAGTACATTTAGTCGATAATACAGATCCTGACGAAATAACCCTTTTTTTATTAATGGCTTTAAATCTTGATTGGTGGCGACAATCACTCTAACATCAATCGGGATTAGATTTGAACTGCCAACGCGTCGGATTTGCTGTTCTTGTAAAACGCGCAATAATTTTACCTGGAAAGGCAGCGGCGCATCACCTATTTCGTCGAGAAAAATAGTTCCTTTATGAGCAGCTTCGAATAAACCAGAAGAACCACCTTTGTTAGCACCTGTAAAAGCTCCCTCGGTGTAACCGAATAGTTCTGATTCAAGTAGATTTTCGGTGAGTGCGGCAAAATTTACGGCAATAAATGGGCCGGCATGGCGAGGTGAAGCATTGTGTATGCTTTGAGCAAGCAGTTCTTTACCAGTACCGCTTTCACCTTGAATTAAGATTGTTGAGTCAGAATGTGACATTTTTTTGGCGATTTCTAGTGTTTGCCGAATTTTTTTACTTTGACCGACAATTTGCGCAAATGTATAACGGGCGACATTGTGCTCTTGGAGCAGTTTACGTCGGACCGATTCTTCCAGTCTTCTTATTTCGGATACATCTTTAAATGTATAAACTTTGCTATTATCATTTGTTTCAGGATACAGTGTAGAAACGGTTACGAGGAGATGGTGTCCATTTACTTTTAGCAAAGCTTCTTGTGAATTCATTTTTTCTTGGAAAATTTGTAGAATATTTGGATTGGTTATTTTATCGATGGGTGAGTGTAATGCATTTTGTGCTTGAACGTGAAGCAGCTTTTCTGCGATTGGATTAAATACGGAAATTTGTCTCATTTCATCCGTCGCGATAATACCATCATGAACGGTGTTTAGAATCGTTTCGAGTTGGGTTTTCATTTTATTGCTTTCATAAATCATTTGGTTTCCATTTTTTATTAGTTGAAGTATATCTTGCATGTAATTTGCGGAGAGAAACTCTGCATATAAATCTAATAAACGCAATTGAAGTAGCAATTCAACTAGTGTTGTGATGTCAATTAGACGGGCTTTTATATCAATGATTTCGTCGACAAAATCAGGAACTCGTTCTTTTTCACCGGGTGTTACTGCGATTTTTAATCTTGGATAACTTATTAGTCCCTGTGCAAACGGGTAATAGTTAATATGGTCAATACCCAGCGTTTGCAGGAGTGCAATAGTTTGATTGGCACTTGCTAATGAGTCATTAACTAATAGGACGTCAGTTCCGGCCGATATTTGAAAAAGTTTATTTACTTCATGGTAGTTAATGGATCTTCTAGCAATTAAAATTGGACATGTTTTATTTACATACGGTTTAGTTCTTCGATAAGCAAGCTGACTCGCAAATAAAATAAGATCGGCTTTTATATTGTGAGGCAGGCTTCCTTCGGCATAATAATGACTAACATTTACTTGATTACCTAAAAGTCGGTGTAATTGTTCGCGACAGGCAAGGGCTGTGTTTTTTCCAATAGCAATAACAACTAAACTTTTCATGTAGACGGTGGATACCTCCTGCTGCAAATTCACTTTAAGGGATTTAAAAGGGAAATAAAAAGGGTTATATATATCATTTACCTTATTGTAAAGAAATCCTGCTTTTATGATTCATGGAAAGGGCATAAGTATTAAAGTATAGTAAGCTGAATATTTGTAAATATAGGTAATACGCCTAAAACGCCTTTATTTTATCATAAGTTTAAAGTTTTTTAAAATACTTTAAAACTTGGCACATAATTTGCTGTATATGTAACTGTAAATTATTTTTTTATAAACTGGGGAGGTCAATTAACAGATGAAAAAAGAAAATGAAGGAGAACTAAAGGTACCGTGGATTGGATATGTGGCATTCTTTTTTGCTGTTTTAGTGTTTTCAGGAATATTTTCATCATATGACGGATGGTTACGTGTTTTTGATTTTAATGTATTAAATGGATCTTTTGGTAAAATTGAAGGCGTCGAAAAAGTTTTCACGTTTCGTGGTGCTGGGGGAACTGGTGCGCGCGATGGTTTTTTATTTGCATTGGAATTAATTCCAGCCGTTATTTTAGCATTAGGTCTTGTTAATGTGGTAGATGGTTTGGGGGGATTAAAAGCAGCACAAAAAATAATGTCACCTATTTTGCGTCCATTACTTGGTATTCCAGGGGTTGCTGCCCTGGCAAATATTGCAAATATGCAAAGTACCGATGCGGCGGCAGGAATGGTTAAAGAATTGGTGGATTTAGGTGAAATTACGGATGAAGAACGTTCCGTGATTATTGCATATCAGACTAGTGCGAGTGCATTTATTACAAACTATTTTTCTTCGGGACCGGCAGTGTTTTCGTTTATGCTAGTGCCGATTATTGTGCCAATATTGGTTATGTTACTGTTTAAAGTAATTGGTGCGAATTTACTGCGATTATATTTTAAATTTGTTTTAAGAAATAGATTGAGCGGAGGTGCTAAAAATGGCAACGAATGATGATGTGATAGTAGAAAAGAAAAATATTCTTGATTTATTTATTGAAGGAGCTCAGCGTGGTTTTACGATTGGAACTACGAGTCTTTTACCAAACGTAGTGATGGCATTTGTCATTATTCGAGTGCTGGACGTCACGGGACTTTTGAAATTAATTGGTATTGTTTTTGCTCCGATTATGGCACTTTGGGGACTTCCGGGCGAAGCTGCAACTGTCATTATAACGTCACTTATGAGTATGGGCGGGGCGATTGGTGTAGCGGTAGGCCTTTATACAGGAGCGAATCTTGATGCAACACAGGTTACAATGCTTGTTCCGGCAATTTATTTAATGGGGAATCCTGTACAGAATATTGGACGCTGCTTAGGAATTGCTAATGTGAATACAAAACATTATGCGGCTATATTAGGGATTTGTGTAATTAATGCATTACTGTCTATATGGTTTATGAGATTTATTTTAATGTTTTTTTGAAAATGCTTTTATTAAAAATAAAGGGGCGAGAATATGATACAATCTAAAATTTTTTTCACGCTATTGCGGAATGTGAAGATAGTTGCACCAAATGATTTAGGCTGTCAAAATATTTTAATTGCTGGTGATAAGGTCGCCGCGATTGGAAAAGGTCTAACAATACCACAAGGTTATTGTGTTGAAGAAATTGATTTGTCAGGTCATACATTAATGCCAGGTTTTATTGATAGTCATGTTCACATGATTGGTGGCGGCGGAGAAGGTGGTTATGCCACGCGCACACCGGAAATTGTACTTTCTAAAGTAACTACTGCGGGTGTAACTACATTGGTAGGGTGCCTTGGTACAGATGGAGTAACACGGCATGTAGAGAGCTTACTGGCAAAAGCTCGTGGCTTGGAAGCAGAAGGTCTTTCCACTTACATTTATACTGGTGCATATGAAATCCCCACACCAACCATTACGGGCAGTGTGCGAAAAGATATTATAATCATTGATAAGATTATTGGTGCAGGTGAACTGGCGATGGCAGATCATCGTTCGGCACAGCCAACTAAAGATGAATATCAAAAAATTGCTGCAGAAGCTAGAGTGGGCGGTATGCTAAGCGCTAAAGCTGGAATTATTGATATGCATATGGGGGATGGAAAAGATGGCATGAAGTTGCTATTTGAAATAACAGCCAATGGTGAAATTCCCAAATCACAATTTTTACCGACGCATGTTAATCGGAATAAAGAGTTATTTGCACAAAGTATTGAATGGGCAAAACAAGGTGGTATGATGGATATCACATCAGGGGTTAGTCCGGCGAGTGGTTCAGTGAAAGCTATTAAACCAAGCCAGGCTGTGAAAAAAGCACTGGAAGCTGGTGTTCCCTTAAGTCAGATTACGATGAGTTCCGATGGCAATGGTAGTATGCCAATATTTGACCAACAGGGTAATACAATTGGGGTAGGGGTTGCCAGTCAATTTTCAATGCTGGAAGAATTTCGTGACATGGTTACAATAGAAGGTATTGCAATCAGTGATGCAGTTCAAGTTATTACCACAAATGTAGCTAAAATTTTAAAAATATGGCCGCAAAAAGGTTGTATCCAAGTAGGCAGTGATGCCGATTTTACAATTATTGATGATAAATTTGTTTTGCAGCATGTTTGGGCAAAGGGACAACATATGGTTAATAATGGGAAAGCTGTTGTTTTGGGAACGTTTGAGTAGAAAAAATATAGAATATATTTAAGTAAATGTCAAAGGCATCCATCCAGTGTTCCTTTTAACTGCACAGTTTAAAAGCAATGTCGAAATATTTAGCTGAGTCATTTAAGGGGCAATAAAGAATTTGCAAAATAAAGGAACGAGTCCGTAAAGATTCATCTAAGGAGGCTATGCAATGAATGTTTGGATTGTATTAATACCGCTAGTAATAATAACAGCATCTTATTTTGAGATTTACAGGTTGAAACATATTACGGTTGCATATAAAGATGATTTTGGATGTGTCCGGGGCTATGCTTTTGATTATGCTTATCCGCTGCAAGAGAAGTGGATGAATATTTCAGAATTCGAAAAATATGTAGCAGCGAAAAAAAAATTACCCGAGGTCAAGATTGAACGAATAAAAGTAAAAACGGAATGGAAAGTGCGTAGAGTATAAATGACTCGAGTACATAAAATTCTTGTTATTACCACTTTGTTAGCTTGTTAAATTTTTGTTAAGATATTGGAAACTTTAACAAGCATTTGAGTTTGTCATGGACAAAAGTCCCGCGATGCGGTAAAATATTGAACAAGCAGAAGTAAAAGATTTTGTTGGTCAATGATGACTATGGGATACAATTGTACTCCATAGTCTTTTTTTTTACACTGCATTATTTACGGGTGGAGGGCTATATATGAATCTGAAAAAAAAACTAATGCTTATCTTTTCGTTCTTGATGGCAACGTTGCTGGTGCTTATTTCCTGCTCAGCCTATTTTTATACGGAGAAGATGTTGAAAAATGAAATAGAGAAAGGTGCGAAAGCGATCGTAGATGCTTCGACGAAAGATCTTGATGGATGGCTTTCTGGAAAAGCCGCTGTTGTAAAGACTAAAGCAATGACTATTCAGGCATTAGCTGGTGACGGCATGGTTACACTGCCAATGCTTTTGGGATTTGATCAGGCGGATAAAGAAATCAGTGATTTATATTTTGGACAAAATTCAGACGGTAAAATAATCGATGGTAAACTTTGGATACCACCAGCAGATTTCGATTCACGTACGCGTTCTTGGTATAAAGATGCAATTGCGGGAAATGGGTTGACTTTTGGTGAGCCGTATTTAGATGGTGTTACAAAAAAAATGGCATTGCCAGTGGGGATGCCATTGAAAACATCGACGGGAGAGGTTCGGGGTGTTTTGTCAGCCGATGTGCTTATGGATACGGTATTTAGTACCATCGCTAAGATTCGCCCCTTTGATGACAGTTTTGCTTTTTTATTAAATAAATCAGGCACGATTCTAGCTTATTCAGAAGAATCGGTACAAAATAAAAATATCAAAGATGTCGAGGCTCTCAAACCAATTTATGAGGTCTTAAAGGGAACGGAAAATCAAGATAAGGGAATTTCCTCTTATACGATGAATGGGAAAGATTATTTGTTGGTTTTTGAAAAAGTACCATCAACGCAGTGGCTATTGGGAATCAATATTCCGGTTTCAGTGGCGTATGCACCATTAGCTACTTTGCGTTGGATCTTTATTTTCGGTACATTACTAGCACTTATTATTGTAGTATTGGCAACGTGGATTATCGCTAAGCGCATGGCGCAGCCGTTGGAACTTTTGACACAGTATGTAGAGAAAATTGCAGAAGGTGATTTTACACAGAAAGTTGATATTACAGGTGAAGATGAAATTGCAGTACTTGCAGCAGGGTTTAATAAAATGCGGGATGCGCTGCGGGCGTTGATTCGCAAAGTTGCCGATCAATCGGAGCACATGGCCGCTGCCAGTGAAGAGCTAACCGCAAGTGCACATCAAACGGCACAGGCAGCAACCCAGGTTGCCGGGTCGATTACCAATGTGGCTGAGGGCGCGCATAAGCAGATGAAATCTGTAGAAGAAGCGTCTATCGTAGCAGTTGAGATGAAAAATAATGTAGAAGTGATTGCAGTGGATAGTGGTAAAGCTGTAGCCGAAGCAAGGCAGGCAGCAGAACATGCAGAGCGTGGCAGTAGTGATGTTGACATCATGGTAAGTAATATGCAGGATATAGAACAGTCGGTACAATCATCCGCTGCAGTTATCGGTAAACTGGGGGCACAGTCGCAAAAGATTGGTCAGATTACAGAAACGATTTCCGGAATTGCTTCACAAACAAATTTACTGGCACTTAACGCAGCGATTGAGGCAGCCCGTGCTGGTGAACAGGGACGAGGCTTTGCTGTAGTAGCAGAGGAAGTTAGAAAACTGGCAGAAGAAGTTAAAAAAGCGGCACAGAAAATTTCTGAAGAAATTATCACAGTACAGAGTGATACCGAAGCAGCTGTCTCTGCGATGGCGGAAGGTAACCAAAAGGTGAAGGCTGGCGTTGAAAGCGTTCATATGGTCGGTGGTAGTCTCAAATCAATTGTCCAGCTTGTGCATCAAAGTAGTGATGGGATGGAAGGAATTCAGCTGGCACTCAAGAAAATCGTTGATGGCAGTCAACGTATTGATTCTTCGGTGAAGAATATCGATGCTATCAGCAGAGTATCTACGGATGAATCGCAGATGGTGTCCGCGGCGGCTGAGGAGCAGCTCGCATCTATGGACGAAATTTCGTCTGCGAGCCAAAGCCTGGCGCAGATGGCGCAGGAATTGCAAGCGGCGATTTCCGTCTTTAAAATTTAATTGTAAATGCATAAAAAGCTGAACCTCGGAATTTTGAGGTTCAGCTTTTTATCGAAATATACTTATTTTAATAAGAAATAGAACTTTTGCTTGTGTAGGCTAAAATAAGTGAATTTTGTTTATAAAAGGAAGCTGTAATTGATTATGCTTTAGTATATACTTAAAAAGTAATCAGGATAATCAAATACATGTAAAACTCATTAAAGAAATTACAGCTAGTCTGTTAGTCGGACAGAAATGGGGTATAGGGCGTATAGAATATTTAATGCAACATATAATAAATTCAAGTCTTATTAAAGGAGCAAACAAATGGAATCACGGAGTATTTTAACGAATAAATATTACCTATATGTGACCGAGTTTTTTGCAGGAATGTCAGTTATGGCAGTTGAACTTGCGGCAAGTCGACTTTTAGCACCGTATTTTAGTTCATCACAGATTGTCTGGACAATTATAATTGGAACGATCATGATCGCGATGGCTTTGGGGAATATTTGGGGTGGCAGAAGTGCTGATAAGAATCCGAATCCTGATGTATTATACATGCGGTTGATCATTGCCGCGCTTTGGATTGCCGCAATACCTTTGTTGGGGAAATATATCATTTTAGCGGTGTCGGCAGCACTGGTTTTGACTATAAATAGTAATTTTTTGGCTTTCGCAGCCTTTTTATCCTGTATGGTTATTTTTGTATTTCCGCTTTTTTTATTGGGGACAGTTACGCCTTCACTCGTGAAATATACAGTAGATAGTTTGGCTGACAGTGGGAAAATTGTAGGTACGCTTGTTGCTGTGAATACAATAGGTAGTATTCTTGGTACATTTCTGCCAACTTTTGTTACGATTCCAGCCGTTGGGACATCCATTACATTCTTATTGTTTTCAGGAATTTTACTGCTTCTGGGTTTGATTTACTTTATCCAGAAAAAAACGCAGAAAGTGAAATGCAGCATCAGTGTTTTTTTATTTATTCTTTGCAGCATATTTGGTTCTGCCGATCGTTTCGCATTTTGGGAAAATAATCTCTTATATGAAGGCGAATCGATTTACAATTATCTTCAGGTCAAAGAAACCAATGATAGTATAATCCTTTCGACGAATGTACTTTTCGGTGTTCAATCTATCATGAAAAAAGATGATAGTTTGACCGGCATGTATTATGATTATGCACTGGCAGCACCAGTCATGTCCGGTCTTAATGCTAAAGAAAATGCAAAAGTTTTAGTGCTTGGTATGGGAACGGGAACGTATGCCAAACAATGTCAAAAATATTTTAGCAATGCGTCCATTGAGGGCGTGGAAATCGATCAGAAAATCACGAATTTAGCAAGTGAATATTTTAAACTTCCCAATACTATAAAGGTGACTACCTATGATGGACGAGCCTATTTGAATGCAACGGATGAAAAATATGATGTAATTATGGTGGATGCCTATCAGGATATAACGATACCTTTTCAGATGTCTTCATTAGAGTTTTTTACGCTGGTCAAGAAGCACTTAACCAAAGATGGTATTATGGTTGTAAATATGAATATGCATACTGAAAAAGAGGGAAATATTAATCAGTATTTATCAGATACCATTGCAAATGTTTTTGACAAGGTTTATACAGTGAATGTGGCAAGAGGAACAAATCGGGAATTGTTTGCTACGCAAAATAAGGACATTGCTGAAACTTTTGCCAAAAATACGATGCAGCTAAGGGATAGTGCGTTAAAAGGCTTGATGCATAATATTAAGAGGGATATGAAGCTTTATCAAAAAGGTGACTATCTTTTGACCGATGACAAGGCTCCAGTGGAACTTTTGGGAATGCGGGTAATTGATGAATTAATCCAGACCGAACTAAGTTATTATAAAGAAATATTTAAAACAGACGGGGTAAATGGAGTATTGAAAAATGTATTATTTTGAAACGATATAGAATTCTCTTGGAATTTTAATTGAATTAAATAATTTTAATTTTTATGCTTGTCTAAGAATTAGCAAATTCTACAGACAGCTTTTATTTTGACTTAGATACTACCGGAGGCGTTATTGTTTCTAATTTTCCGTTTGGATCTGGTATAGAATCAGGAACTTTTCCTTTTGCAAATGAAAGGATTATGTTTTCTTTTTCGTAACGAGTATAAAGTCTTTTTATGAATTCATGTCGAACCAGGGCTTGGTCGGCGAAGGTTTTTACTCGTAAAATTGCATAAAAATTAATACTGGATTCAGCAAACCCGATGTATCGTATATACGGCTCAAAACTTGTGACTCCCCCTTCTGCCTCTTGAAGAATCTCATGGGCAACAGCAATTGTAATTTTTTCTACATAAGCTAAATTACTTCCGTAACTAACGCCAAGAGGAATCGTGATGGAACATTCAGCAAATGGTTGTGCATAATTCGTGAGTGTAGAAGAAGCAATTTTTTGATTGGGGACGACTACCATATTTTCAGAAGGGGTCTTTATTGTAGTGTTGCGCCAGCTTAAATCCACTACCTGACCTTCTTCACCAGTAGCTAATTTAACGAAATCGCCGATCTTGATTTGTCTGGAAACCAGCATATTAATACCGGAGAATAAATTTGTTAAAGTGTCCTGTAGTGCCAAAGCAGTAGCCAAACCACCGATTCCTAAGGCTGTGAGGAGCGGAGAAATTGAAATCCCAAAAGATTCAAGTAAAATTAAAAAACCGATACTGTAAACGATCAGATCAATTGCTGTGGGCAATATAGAAGTAGCACCGAAGCTATTTGATGTTTTTCCTATTTTTTGTTTAAAATAACTTGAAAAAAGATGGGCGATAAAAAGTGTCAGTACCATAATGTTAAGCGCACGAAATAGATAGTGAAGAAATTGTAGTACTGGTGGCGGAAAATCGAGAATATCCATAGCTAAGTACAGACCAATAAGAATGCCTAATAATGTGGGTATTCCTTTAAATGCACGATGCAGTAAGGTGTATGAAATATTGGTTTTTTTGTAATTATTTTGAGTAGTTTATAGAATACTTTTTGGATTATAAAAATTCCTACTCCCAAACAGATGAGGCCTACGACTAGATGTGTCTCGAAGTTTCCATGTACGATTCTGTCTTTTAGTTTTATAAATAAATCAATCATTATGCTCTCCTTTTAAAATTTTTATGGATAAGGGTCATCTATAATATTTTGGTTGTTATTAATTTCTTCATTCTACTACGTAAAGGTACAAGAATGCAAGAATCATAAGATTATTTAGTTCATAACGGTGATGATAAATGCGGTAGAGCATTTTCATTTCATCATACTATCTGTATATAACGAATAATATAAGATTGCTTATTTATATCCTGATAGTATAAAATATATGTATTATGAAGTTGTTTATAAGGAGAAATGGTTTATGGTTCAAACGACGGAGCGTCAGGTGGAGATTCGATCGTTAAAAGGGAAACTTTTAGCGGCTTATGAATATTTAGTCGAACACAAGGATCAGGAAAATGCGGAAAAAGTTAAGCAATTAGCAGATAAATTAATGAATGAAGAATTTACCATTGCTTTTTGCGGTCATTTTTCGGCAGGAAAATCAAAGATGATCAATCGTGTAGTAGGCGGGAATCTTCTGCCATCGAGTCCGATTCCGACCAGTGCAAATCTTGTAAAAGTCAAAGAGGGTCAAGAGTTTGTAAAGGTCTTTTTTAAAAATGAAAAGCCGCGGTTATATCTTGCTCCTTATGATTATGAAATGGTGAAAAATTATTGTAAGGACGGCGACCAAATTCAGGAAATTGAAATTAGTCATATAAGTTCGAACCTTCCTGATAAGACTGTTATTATGGATACACCAGGGATTGATTCAGCAGATGATGCACATCGTCTGGCCACAGAATCGGCAATTCATTTGGCGGATCTGATTTTATATGTCATGGACTATAATCATGTGCAATCGGAACTAAATTTTATGTTTACCAAGGCATTGACTGCAGCTGGCAAAGAATTTTGTCTTGTCATTAACCAAATTGATAAACATTCTAAACAAGAACTTTCTTTTACTGACTTTAAAAAGAGTGTGGCAGATTCCTTTTTATCATGGGGTGTTAAGCCCGCGCGTATTTTTTATACATCATTAAAACAAGACGATCATGAATATAATGAATTTCCCCAACTTCAAGTTTACTTGGCGGAGCGGTTACAGGCAAAAGACAGTTTATTGCTGCAGTCGATAGAGAATTCTTTGCAGAAAATTATCCAGGATTATTTTGTCTCCACGAAGAAAATGGCTGAGCAAAAATCTCAACCTTTTCGGGATATCTTACATGAATTATCGCCTGAGGATCAGGCTGCCTTAGAAGATACATATAGTAGTCTATGCAACGCAAAACATGAGTCGGAACTTGGGGCTGAGCAGGCGGAAAGCAACTTTGATGCCTCAATCAATAAAATTATGGACAATGCTTATTTGATGCCGTTTGAAACCAGATCTTGTGCGGAATCTTATCTTGCAGCTTGTGATCCTGGATTTAAAGTAGGTTTTTTATTTACAAAACAAAAGACATTAAGCGAAAGACAATTGCGGTTGGAAACTTTCTACAAGGCTATCCTCGAAAAAACAAAGTCGCAGATTGAATGGCATTTGCGTGATTTCTTATTGCAGTTTTTACGCAGTACGCGTGTGGATAATAAAGAGTTATTGGAAAAAATACAGAACTTTCATATTGAGTTTCCGCATGAATTATTAGAAGCTGCTGTGAAGCCGGGCGCACGTCTGTCTGGTGAATATGTTTTAAATTATACAGCGAATGTGGCTCATGCCATTAAGTCGTTTGTGAAAACTGTGTTAAAGGCACTTAAAAACGAAATTTTGCAGGCTGCTGCGGAAAAAAACGTAGATATTCAGGCGACTCTGCAGGAGAAATCTGTGCACTTAGAGCGTTATATTGCTGCTTTAAAACAGCTGAAAAAACAAGAATCCATTACCAGTTTACTAAAAGACAATCTAGAAAAGCTGCTATGTGAGGAAGCCCCTGATTTATCGGTGGATCGCCTTAATTTATTTGCTTTACGTGAAGTCGGGTTTGAGGTAATTTCTGGAGATACCCTCACCGCGGCAACAGAAAAAAAGGCAATAAATATTGTGCATATGCCAGTCGTGTTGGGGAAAAATAAAATACCGCATAAATCAGTGGATCATATGAAAGCTACTGCGGAAAAGTTGAAGCAGACAGCACAGTTAGTTCAAGACCTGCCAGGGTTTAAAAAGATTGCCAATGAACTGATGGAAAAAGCAGCAAGGCTTGACCATAAAGGCTTTACGGTTGCATTATTCGGGGCATTTAGTGCCGGAAAGTCTTCTTTTGCCAATGCCTTGATCGGAGAGCGAGTGCTACCTGTTTCACCAAATCCGATGACAGCGGCGATCAATAAAATTAAGCCAATTCATGGCTCTTATCAGCATGGAACGGTTATCATTCAAGTCAAAACAGCAGATGCTATGCTGGATGATGTAAATCATGCCTTGAAATTATTTGATTTATCGGCAGAGAGCTTAGCTGATGCATGTAAGCGAATCGAAGAACTGCAGGGGGATTTGACTCAGCAGGGGGCTGCTGAAAAGACAAATTATACGTTTTTGAAGGCTGTTAGTCGAGGTTATGCTTTCTTTTATGAACAGCTCGGTATGGTCCTTACAACGACAGTTCATGAATTTAGTGATTATGTTGCGCTGGAAGAAAAATCGTGCTTTGTCGAATGGATTGATCTTTATTATGATTGTCCATTAACGCGTCAGGGCATTACACTCGTAGATACACCGGGGGCAGATTCAATTAACGCACGTCATACGGGTGTTTCCTTTGACTTTATTAAAAATTCGGATGCAATTTTATTTGTAACGTACTATAATCATGCTTTTTCTAAAGCGGATCGGGAATTTTTAATTCAACTTGGGCGGGTAAAAGATTCGTTTCAGTTGGATAAAATGTTTTTTATGATCAATGCCATTGATTTGGCGGAGAATGAGGGAGAAAAGCAAACTGTAGTTGAATATGTTCAGCAGCAGCTTATAAAGTATGGCGTGAGAAATCCCCATTTATATCCTTTATCAAGTATTCAGGCACTTAGGGAAAAACAAGAAAAAAGTACAATTGATGCATCGGGGCTGAGAGCCTTTGAAGATGCTTTTTATCATTTTATTACTAATGATTTGGCGAATATGGCGGTTGCTGCATCGGAAAACGAACTGTGTCGGGTGTCGCGTGTTGTCGAGAAACTCATTGCAAGCACCCAGGAAGATGCTGTGATAAAACAGCAAAAGTCTTCTCATATTCAAGCTGAGAAAGCGGCGATAACAAAAGTTTTGGTCGGGCAAACAGTGGAGGCGTTACAAAATCGTCTGTATCAAGAATGTGACGAATTAATTTATTATATTAAGCAGCGGGTGTTTTTCCGCTTTGGCGATTTTTTTAAGGATTCATTTAATCCTACGCTGCTGAGGGATGATGGACGTAATTTAAAAAAAGCCTTGCAAGATGCTTTAGGGGAATTGCTCGAACAAATTGGTTTTGATTTTGCTCAGGAACTGCGAGCAACCACGGTGCGGCTTGACCGTTTTGTGGAAAAAATAACGGTAGAATATCAGCATAGTTTGATGGAACGTCTTTTTGAGATTAACACGGATCTATCTTTTTCTTTATTTGAATTTAAAGGTCAAATCAAAATTGACTTTGAAACAGCATTTCAGGATATTCAGGCAGGTTTGTTTGTAAAAGCTTTGGCTTATTTTAGAAATCCAAAATCTTTTTTTGAAAAAAATGACCATACGTTAATGCGTGAAGAGCTAGAAATGGTGCTGAAGCCATTAGCGGATGTTTATTTACAAAAAGAGCAAAAAAGGTTAAAGGCTCTTTATGGAAATGCTGTGGATAACGAATGCAGTCAACTAATTCTTCAGATGACCCGGCAGGCGGATGATTTTTATTTGAGTTTACTCTCGGCTTTAGACGGTGGAGTCCAAGCTGAGCGACTTTTTATAGTTCAGCAACGTTTAAATGAACTGAAATAAATAATACACACGGTTTAACGTTTGAACGTGTCACTTCGGAAAATCTCCCACTTGAAATTTCAGGTGGGAGGTTTTTATTTATCTTTGTGTAATTTTAAAAATAATAATTGCTATCAATTACTTGACAAACTTAAGTAATTGATATAATATAATTACATAAAGTAAGTTACACACTTATTGAAAGTTGTTTGTGTGTGACATAAAATGATATTACAGTCATTTATTTATGATTCAAAATGTGTGTTGTTAAAAATATTTTTAATGAAAATGGATAGGCAAAGAGAGGGGATTTTTATAATGAGATCATTTAAAGAAGCAGTGGTTAATCGTCGGACAAATTACGCATTGGGAAAACAAATTGAAGTTTCACCCGCACAAATTATTGAGGTTGTAGAAAATATGGTAAAGGAAGTTCCATCTTCTTTTAACATGCAGTCGGGAAGAGTTGTTGTTGCTTTTGGGGATAACCATGATAAAATATGGAATATTACCCACGATACTTTACAGGCAATTGTACCAGCCGAAAATTTTGCAGCTACAGAAGAAAAAATAAAGGGATTTGCAGCCGCTTATGGGACCGTACTCTTTTTTGATGAAACAGAAACTGTCCAAGGTATGCAAAAACAATTTGCTGCTTATGCGGATAATTTCCCAATTTGGGCACAACAAGCCAATGGAATGCTTCAGTTTGCTATTTGGACGGCTTTGACGAACTTGGGATTAGGAGCAAATCTGCAGCATTACAATCCTTTAATTGATGATCAGGTAAAAGCAGCATTTGCTATACCAGCAAGCTGGAAGTTAATTGCGCAAATGCCGTTTGGTCAGCCTTTGCAGGCAGTTAAAGCAATTGAAAAATTACCAATCGAACAGCGTGTTAAGATTTTTGCTTGAGTGAACCCTTTTTATGAAAGCAAAACCCCCAGACTTTGATAAGTCTGGGGGTTTTTGTTTTCATAAAAATAATTTTGTAAATTTTATATTATTGGTTTTTTATTAGATGCTACGGGTGTGAATTCAACTTCAGCCGTGCCTACATAAATTCGTTCTCCGGTCGTTTTGTCACGACGATAGATTTTATATATACCGGGTTCTTGCGGAAGATCAAAATTTAAATCCGTTGTCATTTCAGTTCACGTCCTCTCAATTTCAAAATATGTTGCGAAAACACAATCCCATTTTACTATGGTATATTTTTGAAACTTAACTGAGGAGGTAATCTATGCAGCAATGCGTATTTTTTAGTTACATTACTACATAAATAAAGATTCTATTTTTTGTTAGATATCTCCTGCAAGAGTCATAAACAGAAATAAAGGCGGCTTTTTATATTTGTAGGGGAGAATAATACTTTACGCATATGGTGAATGAGTTTGACCTGTATTGACAACATAAATGATATAGTATATGATACTAGTGCAATAAACAAATAATATAGTGTGTTACTGGTTATGCAGGCATTAACTATCATGGAGGCATCTTTTTTGATGTGTCACGGTAGTTGGTGCCTTTTTTGCTTGTAACAAAACGAAAGGAAGAAATCAATGAAAGACGAAATTTTTAGTGTACTGCAAAGAGTTGGTCGAAGCTTCATGCTGCCGATTGCAATTTTACCAGTAGCCGGTTTGTTACTTGGTGTGGGCAGTTCTTTTACGAACGCAACAACAATATCTACATATGGATTAGGAGAATTTTTAGGTGATGGTACAATCCTTCATGCGTTGCTTGTTATTATGAGTAAGGCGGGGAGTGCTATTTTTGATAATTTGCCAATTATTTTTGCCGTAGGTGTTGCTATTGGGATGGCAAAAGCAGAAAAAGAAGTGGCAGCGCTTTCTTCGATGATAGCATTTTTTGTTATGCACGTTTCGATTAATGCTGTACTCGTTTTGACCGGTAAGGTTCTAGCGAATGGTACAGTGGCTCCTGGCGTATTGGAAGGAACGATTGCTAGTGTCTGTGGTATTCCTACTTTACAGATGGGCGTATTTGGTGGTATTATTGTCGGTCTCGGTGTTTCTTCATTACATAATCGTTATCATAAAATCGTATTACCGGATGCACTATCCTTTTTTGGTGGTTCAAGATTTGTACCAATTATATCTACCATTGTGTATCTTTTTGTAGGTATTGTAATGTATTTCATTTGGCCAGTGGTTCAAAATGGTATATTTGCGTTGGGTGGACTGGTGACAGGAACTGGTTACATTGGTACCTTGATCTTTGGTATTGTAAAACGGGCACTTATTCCATTCGGTCTGCATCATGTATTTTATCTTCCTTTTTGGCAAACTGCCGTTGGTGGCAGCATGGTTGTTGATGGGAGTTTGATTCAGGGCGGTCAGAATATTTTCTTTGCCCAACTTGCTTCGCCTAATGTAACGCATTTTAATGCGGATGCGACAAGATACTTTTCTGGTGAATTTATTTTTATGATTTTCGGTTTACCAGGAGCAGCACTTGCCATGTATCGTTGTGCGAAACCGGAAAAAAAGAGGATCGCAGGCGGGCTCTTACTTTCAGCGGCACTCACCTGTATGTTAACGGGGATTACCGAACCAATTGAATTCTCTTTCTTATTTGTAGCACCTATGCTGTTTTATGTGCAGGTTATACTTGCCGGTGCTGCCTATATGATTGCCCATATGCTCAATATCGCAGTGGGGTTAACTTTTTCGGGTGGTTTGCTTGATCTCTTTATCTTCGGTATTTTACAAGGAAATGATAAAACAAGCTGGCTCTATATTATACCAGTGGGCATTCTCTATTTCTTTCTCTATTACTTCATTTTTACGTTCTTGATCAAAAAATTCAATCTTAAGACACCCGGTCGTGAGGATGAAGATGAAGAAACAAAGCTTTATACAAAAGCGGATGTCAATGCACAAAAAGCGAGCGGGACGAATGTTGAACGTGGTGATGATGCCTTAAGTTCTGCTATTGTTCAGGGATTGGGTGGAAAAAAGAATATCACATCTGTAGATTGTTGCGCAACAAGGCTTCGCTGCTCCGTAGAAACTTCTACTTTGGTCAATGAAAAACTGTTGAAACAGACTGGCGCTGTTGGTGTTATCAGCAAGGGTCAGGGTGTGCAGATTATTTATGGACCAAAAGTGACGGTCATTAAATCGAATCTTGAAGATTATCTCGAAAATGCTCCTGATGAATTGGCAGGGCCATTGGAAATAGCTGTTCTTAAAAATGAAGTTTCTGAACCTGACGCAGCTGCAAAACAGACAGGCCCAACAGCAGCGATGGAAAAACATATTCTTTGTTCGCCGTTTACGGGTCTGATCAAACCAATTACGGAAGCTCCAGATGAAGCATTTGCCAGTAAAATGATGGGAGATGGCTATTTCGTAACTCCATCCGATGGAGACGTGTTTGCACCAGCTGATGGTGAAGTTATGTTTGTTTTTGAAACAAAACACGCAATTGGTTTACAATCTTCTGATGGTACCGACTATCTCATTCATGTTGGCGTAGATACAGTGAATCTTGGTGGCAAAGGATTTGAGGTATTTGTCGAAAATAATCAGAAAATCAAAAAAGGCGATAAACTCATGCATTTTGATGTAGATTATATTAAGGAAAATGCTACTTCGGATGCTTGTTTGGTGATTTTTACGGGGCTGCAGGAAGGTCAGGAAATTCATCTGCAAAAGATGGGAGCTGTCCAGGCTTTAAATGAAATTGCCTGGTATTGAAATCACGGAAGAAAGATAAACTTTCCATATATAAGAGTTTGGCGTGAAGAAATCCCCCTGCGGATGACGTTTTTCTCGTTATAAGGTATAATAGCTATAAGAAAATAGTTAATGGTCAGGGTTCTGTAAGGGGGATTTATTACTGTGTATCGGATCGTTAAGGTTTTGAATAATAATGGATTGTTGACACTCGACGAAGCGAACAGAGAAATCATTTTGCTCGGTAAAGGAATTGGTTTTTGCAAAAAAAATGGTGAACGTATCGATCATATTAAAGATGCAAAAATTTATGAGCTGGTTTCTCGTACCAATATATCTGCATTGCAGATGGTAAATGGAATTGCACCAGCCTACATTGAAATTACGGCACGGATTATTGATGAAGCTGAATTGCAGTTTGAAAAAATAAATCATGATATTCTGCTGCCTATGGCTGATCATATTGCTTTAGCAGTAAAACGTGCCAAGGAGGGGAAAGAATTGCCCAATCCCTTTCATCAGGATATCATGGCTATGTTTCCCGATGAATATAAAGTAGCAGAAAAAGGCAGACAAATTATCAAAGAAATCTCGGGGACAACAATTTCTGAAGATGAAGCCGGTTATATTACACTGCATATCCATGCGGGGTTATCCGATGAAAATGTATCCGAAGGTTTGAACACAGCCCGCTTGGTAAAAAAAACGATTGGGACAATAGAAGCTGAATTAAAAAAAACTTTTATTAAGAATTCTTTAGGCTACAATCGATTGGTAAGTCATATCCGTTATATGATCGTGCGCATCATCAAAGGTGAACGTGTGAATATTGATATGGAGAATTATGCGAAGCAAAGTTTTCCCGAAGCTTATGTACTGGCCCAAGCAATTTGTGAGGATTTGGCCCAAGAGCTTGGGCGAAATGTGGCACAGGAAGAAATCGGCCTGCTTGGTATGCATATCCAGAGAGTTTTATAAAAGCAGATAGAAGTTCCAAAACGTTTTACAGATGAAATAGAATGGCAAATGATTTTGCGGAAAACTGTATCTATAGCTGTCAGGTTACATTATGAAAATGATGTAACCTGGCAGCTTTTTTTAATTGTGTTTTCGTGTGTAGAAATTTTCATTATTTTTGGTAGCATAAAGATCAATAAAATCTGTGTGTTATAATTTATCTTTGTATGATATAATGAAGAAACTATATGTTTTTCAGAGAATGCTGGATTACGGATACAGTTTATGGATGTCTGTAAAGAGACAGTTTTGTTAATATAATGGTATATTAACAAAACTGTCTCTTTTTATAAATAGTATGGAATTCAAGGAATTTTTAGTGATTCAGGTATGGAGGGGTATTATGAATTGGAATCTTAATAAAAAAATTATTATGGCTTTTGCTGTTGTCATAGCAATTGTAGCGGTTATGAGTGCATTTACCTATTATGAGGTAGGGCAGCTCAATCAGATGCATATCCAAGCGGCTCGAAGCCATATGGAAAAAATGTCTTTAGCGCAAGGGATCAGTGCTGATATTGCGAATGAAGCGGTTGCGATGCGGCGTTTTAATTTCACGGGTGATACAAATGATATTACGGTATTCAATACATATCGCACGCAGTCTGAGGATAAATTGAAACAGTTAGAAAGTATTTTATCTGTGGAAAAAAATAAAATAATTGTTGAGAGGATACATCAAGGCAAAGCAGAATATGAAAGTATTGCGGAAAAGTCTTTTATTGCTAAAAAAGAAAATAATATAAATGAAGTAAGCCGTTATATGTCAGAGGCGGGACGTCCTTACAAGGCAGCCATGGAAGCTTCCATACAAATGATAAGCAATGTCGATGATTTTGTAAAAGCTGATGAACAGCTTACAAATGAGCAGGTTGTTTCGATTCAGCGGATGCTGCTAATTGTTAATATTTTTGTTGCATTCATCGCATTAGGTATTGGGCAATACATCAGTCGGAAGATTTCTCGTCCGGCACAGGCGGTCAGCAGGGCCGCAGCGGCTATTGCGGACGGAAATTTATCGCAGCCTGATGTTTTAGTGGATACGAATGATGAAATTGGTGAGCTGGGGCGTTCATTTAATCAAATGAAGAAGAACTTGTCTGAAGTAATGCGAACGGTAGCCAATACAGCTGAGCAGGTGGCTGCTTCATCGGAAGAACTGACATCAAGTGCAGAACAGTCAGCGCGTGCTTCTGAACAGGGGGCACAGGCGATAACGGCTGTTGCAGAAAGTGCGACCCATCAACTAAAGTCGATCGACCATACATCAGCGGTTGTGCAGACTCTTTCGGCTGGACTCGAAGAGGCTGCTGCCAGTGTCAATGAAGTAACCGAACAGTCTTCACAAGCTTCGCAAGCGGCAGTCGATGGAGCTCAGGCGGTTACAAAAGCCGTAACGCAAATGAAATATATTGAAGAAACGGTAACTTTTTCTTCAAAGGTAGTCAGTAAACTTGGTGAAAGTTCAAAGGAAATTGGTCAGATTATAGAAACGATTTCAGGGATTGCGGCACAGACAAATCTTTTGGCACTCAATGCGGCTATTGAGGCTGCCAGAGCCGGTGAACAAGGCCGCGGCTTTGCTGTCGTCGCAGAGGAAGTTCGTAAATTGGCAGAACAATCGCAGGGCGCGGCGAAACAGATTACAATATTGATCGATGGTATCCAAACCGATACAGCCGATGCAGTAACTGCTATGGAAAATGGTACGAAAGAAGTTGCCATAGGAGTGGATGTGGTTCAGGTTACAGGGACGGCTTTTGAACATATCAAGAGTATTGTTTTTCGTGTAGCCGATCAGATGAAGGAAATGTCGACGGTTATCGATCATATGGCCGAAGGAAGCCAGCAGATTGTTGTAGCAGTTGGTGAAATTGATCGTAAAAGTAAAGTTGTAGCTGCTGAATCGGAGCATGTAGCTGCTGTTACGGAAGAACAATCTGCTTCCGCGCAAGAGATTGCAGCTTCCAGCAATGCCTTAGCGGAAATGGCCCGGAACATGCAAAAAGCAGTTCACCGATTCCGTTTTTAAACCAAAGGGAAATTATAAGTTCGTATAGAAAAAATAGTACTTTAGCAATAAATAGCAAAAAACACATCAGTTCCCATTTTCAGATGGGACCTGATGTGTTTTTTATTTGTAAAAGTCCTGTAGATGATTTAGTTATTTTCTAATAAGAGATATTTTAATAGGTTTGAGATACTCGTATAATAGGGCTTTGGATAATTAAAACGCCAGCTTAAGGTGTCAAGATTATTTAGTTGGTGTTCAATAAGAAAAATTTCTTTGTTGATTTTATTTAAATCAGAAACGATTATTTTTTCTAAATCAGATGCATTTTCAGTATGGGCGATTTCATTTTGCCAAGAGGGTGAGTGCTGTGGAATGTAGTTTATTTTGATAATATTTTCCTTGATATCAAAAGCAAATCGCAAGGAAAGGTGGAATTGCAGGTTATTATATTTGTTGGCTGTATTTTCTAAAATAATAGTATGTTCTTTATAGCTCATAATGTGTTTTGTCGGGGTTTCTTCAGTTAAAGTAAATGGAAAATTATTGTTTTCAAAAAACGCATCGAATTCAGCGAAGATCGTTTTTTTGAAAGCGGTAATCTGTTCATTGAATTTTTGGTCCCATTTATCTAATAAGAGAATTTTTTCTTCTTTTTTTTGTTCTAAAACAAATAATTGCCGAATATCCATTGGAAAACTCCTCATTTGTACGAATTATTTTTAAATTATACCATATATTCGCACTGTTTTAAATCATCTATAGTAAGTTGTATTAAATATTCTATATGGTAATCGTCAGGAATGAGGCATAGGCTAAATTTCTTTCATGCATTATATATTATTAAAAATAGTATATCAGATACTTATTTGCGCACAGGTTGAAATTTCACAATTTTGTCATATTTTAGTAGTAAAATAAAATAAATTGATTTAGCAGGAGGGCTTGGTTTTGCTTATTGTGTTACTTATCGTATTTTCGCTTTGTTTATTAGATTTTCATTGTTAATTCATGGTTCATTTAAACTTTCATTTTCTTGAGTTTTTATATTCCTGCTTGTTTTTATTGTAACAGTATTATATAATTAATTTTAAAATTTTAATTAAGTGACTTTTGGTAATATACAAAAGTCGTTTTATACGGGAGTGCTGAATTATGATAAATAATATTGCTGGAATAATTACAAGACTTTTTCCTTTATGGGTGATCGTTTTTGCTGTAGCGGCTTTTTTGTTTCCAGAACCATTTAAACCTTTTGCCGGATCAATTTCATATCTGTTGGGGCTAATTATGCTTGGCATGGGACTTACAATGACATTGGGCGATTTTAAATTAGTTCTTACGCGTCCTAAAGATGTTGCGTATGGTGTGCTCTTGCGTTACCTTGTTATGCCGACGGTGGCTTTTTGTGTGGCAAAGGTCTTGGATTTACCACCTTTGCTGGCGGCGGGACTTATTTTGGTGGGTGCCTGTCCAAGTGGTACGGCTTCAAATGTTATGACGTTTATTGCGAAAGGCGATACTGCACTTTCTGTTACGATTTCCAGTGTTAATACTTTGCTGGCTCCGATTGTTACGCCTTTTATTTTTTTATGGCTGGCTGGTACTTTGATTCCAATTCAAGCCGATGCATTATTGATTGATATTTTAAAAATAGTTTTATTCCCGATCGTTTTAGGTTTACTGCTGCGAACTTTTTGTTATTCGTTTGTGAAGCAAATTATGACGTTGATTCCACTGATTTCGGTCGTGGCGATTATTGCAATTATTACGATTGTTGTGGCACTAAGCGCTGCTAAACTGGTGACGATTGCGGCGATTGCTTTCGTGGCGGTTGCATTGCATAATGGATTTGGCCTTAGTCTTGGTTATGGTATTTCCCGGTTGGTTGGGATGCCGCACAAAAAAGCAAAAGCAGTTTCCTTTGAAATTGGTATGGAAAATTCAGGCCTGGCTGTAGCTCTGGCAATTGCGCATTTAGATCCAGTCGCAGCAATTCCAGGGGTGATTTTTAGCGTTTGGCACAATTTCACAGGTTCATTGCTGGCTGGTTACTGGGGAGCAAAAGATGAAATAGAACCTACGATGGCTGAAACTGTGGATCTGGATTCAAAAGTTTAAAAAACATAAAATAAAAGGAAGTATAGGCGTATAGGAAGCTATACTTCTTTTTATTTGTGTATAAATTGAATTTTACGACGAAAATTTTAAATTGTTTTTCCTGGTTATGTTCGAAATTTCTTGATTTTTCTGTAGGAAATATAGAATTTATGGTAGTATATACAATAAAAGCTTGTTTTAATTTTCACATACAAAGGAAGGGGCGTTATTATGCAGAGACTTTTAGATGGAATCATGAAATTTAGACGTGGAGATTTTGAAACACATAGAGAGTTATTTCAAAAATTGAAATCACAACAAAAACCACAAACTTTGTTTATTACATGCTCCGATTCTCGTATTGATCCGAATATGATTACGGGCAGTTTGCCCGGTGAATTGTTTATTATTCGTAATATTGGCAATATTGCACCGCCTTATCGTGAATCAACTGAATACTTGGCAACGACGTCAGCTGTTGAATACGCAGTACTTTATTTAAATGTCAGCGACATAATTGTTTGCGGGCATTCTAATTGTGGTGGTTGCGGCGCTGTTTTGGCTGAGAAAGATCCATTGGATGATACGCTGCCTCATATCAAAAAGTGGCTTGAACTGATGGAGCCGGTGAAAGATCGTGTTATGAAACGGATTCCAGAAACGGATTTAGCAGCGCGGCAATGGATGATGGAGCAGGCCAATGTTGTTGAACAGTTGACTCATTTGATGACATATCCCTATATTTATGAAAGAGTAATGCAAGGAAAATTGAAACTGAGTGGCTGGCATTATATTATCGAAACGGGCGAAATTTTTATTCATGATAAAGAAACAGGTGAATTTTTGCTGGGGAATGCGTAAATTGAAGCAGTAAGATCTACTAGAGGTTTCTTTTATTCTTTTTTTGCATAGATCCCGCCATAGGTGCATTTATGAAAAGCGTCGACTGCATTATGTTTGTTTTCCTGTAACCATAACATAAAATCCGCTGGGCTGTCATTTGGCTGAGACCAGTAGGTCGTTTCAAATTTGGCGGCAATTTGTTGACCTAAACCGACGGTTAAACCGATACGATCATCCGGGCAGCGAATGAAAACGGTTGAAGCAGCAATATCAATTTGATTTTCCAACGCGGTTTTATATGTCATAAATATAAAATCACGGCAGATCGTCTGCATTCGTAATTTCGCATCAGCGGATGTATCATTTAATGTAAATTTACATAATATGATATATTGATTTGGATTTGAAGTAAGTGGTTTTATTATAATGTTACCGTTCGCTTCTGGCGGCAGGGTTGGATACAAGGCATTTCGCATGACCGAGGCTTTCTCATTTGCAGCTTGTGTAGCGGGTGTTATTTCACTAGAAAAAGTGTTTTGGATCAATTTTGCATTTGTAAAAAACAATATAGTACCACATATACAAAACAAGAACGACATAAGATATAAAAAATTTTTCATAGGGTACACCTCAAAATATATAATGAATTAAAGAATCCAGCTTGGACTATAAGTCTATCAGCAAAAGACGATAGGGGGGGATATAGATAAATACCTTTCGCTTTAGTTTTGTTCTAAAGCGAAAGGTATTTGATGTCCTACTGATAAGATTTAGATGACTTTGCGTTTTGAAAAATTCGCGTAATATTCGATAATCTCACGGCGGCGAATCATGCCAATGAAAATATTTTGATCATCCACTACCGGAACAAAATTTTGCGCGATTGCCAGAGATAATAAGTCTTCCATTTCGGCACTGATTTGCACGACTTGATTCGTTATTTGATGCGGGATTTTTTTAATCTTAATTTGTTCCGTATCATGAAATGAGAAGCCGGAGGCATTTTTTAGTTTCCAGAGCAGGTCCCCTTCAGTCAAAGTACCGGCATATTTTCCATCATCATCAATCAGTGGAATCGCTGTATACCGGTGATATTCCATTTTTTCGAGTGCTTGTCGCATACTGGCATTTGAATTTAGCCAAACGACATCTTTTTTGGGAATTAAAAAAAAGGCAATATTCATAGAGTTTCTCCTTTGCTATGTAATGTAACAAAATGAAAGATAAGTACGAACGGATAGCGAAGAAAAACCGTATTCAATTATTTACTTCTAGTATACATTTTTGCAATACAGAACACAATATGGATTGCAAAAAATTTGTTTTTAGAAAAATTTATAATCGTATCACTTGACAAAAGGTCATATAATATTATTAGAAAGAAAAAAGAGAGGTTATAATTATGACAAGAAATGATTTGTGTTGGTGCGGCAGCGGTCGTAAATATAAGAAATGCCATTTGAGTTTTGATGAAAAGATAAAAAATATTCCTTTGGATATATTAAAAGGTCAGGTTCGACCACCTAAAAGTATAATTAAAAATGATATAGACATTGAAGGAATTCGCAAGAGTTCGACGATCAATAATGCGGCTTTGGATTTAGTAGGCGCCAATATAAAAGTTGGAATTGATACAGAAACGCTCAATCAGCTCGCCCATAATTTTATTATTGAACAGGGTGGTATTCCAGCGTGTCTGAATTTTGAAGGATATCCAAAGAGTATTTGTATTTCGATTAATGATGTAGTGTGTCATGGAATTCCATCAAAAAAAACCATTCTCAAAGATGGTGATATTGTTAATGTTGATATCACAACGATACTAGATGGTTATTATGCCGATGCATCAAGGATGTTTATTGTTGGAAAGGCTTCTGTAGAGGCCGAAACCTTAGTGCGAGTAGCCAAAGAATGTATGGAACTTGGTATTGCAGCGATTAAACCTTGGGGATTTTTAGGCGATATTGGTGCAGCCGTTGAAGCGCATGCGCATGCGCATGGCTACTCTGTTGTAACGGAACTGGGCGGACACGGTGTTGGAAAACAATTCCATGAAGAACCGTTTGTTCCCCATACTGGTGAAAAAAACACAGGTATGTTGTTAGTACCTGGGATGGTATTAACGGTTGAACCGATGATTAATATTGGTAAATACAAAGTGATTGTTGATAGAAAAGACAATTGGACGGTTTATACAAAAGACCATTCCTTGTCAGCACAATGGGAAAAAACACTTTTGATTACCGAAGACGGCGTCGAAGCTTTATCAGAATAAGAATTTTTTCTTTAGCGGAAAACTGTTCATCATAATGATGAACAGTTTTTTTTTCGCTAAAATATAAATAATTCAAATTTGATATTGAAAATCATTATCAAATAAACTATAATAGAAAAAGACAAATCAATAAATAGACGAGTTATTGATAAATTTTATTATATGAGGAGCAACTTATGGTTGAAAACAGGAAATTTGAACAATTACTGGCCCTGCATTGTGCACCAACTCTTGCTGGCATTAAAGTTGGCAATTTGATTACCGTACAAAAACGAAAAATGAATGATTTTTTCAGTTTATTACAGGAATATGAAAAATGTTTAAACTGCAAAGGCATTTTTTTTGAGGTTCTTTCAGAAAGTCCACATTATTTTCTTGTTCTTGTTTATCGTAAAACTGCTTTAGCGCAAATTTTAACACAGCCCCCAAATAGAGATTTGCTTTTATCTTTAGGTTATCGACAATCCGATGGTGTCGAAGAATGTCTTATATATCTTAAAATTAGGATGCAGCTGAAAAAAACATTTCCCCATGAAATTGGTTTGTTTTTGGGCTATCCATATGCAGATGTTATTGGGTTTATTGAAAATAAAGGGCAAAAATTTAAACTTTGTGGCTACTGGAAAGTTTATTCGGATATCCATGCAGCTGAAAAACTTTTTGAACGTTATACAAAATGTAGTGATGTTTTTTGCCGACGGTTGAATAATGGAACATCCATTATCGAGTTAGCAAGAGCCGTGTAAAGCAAGTCATTACATAATATTAGAAAAATAAAAATGAGGAGCGATAACAATGAAAAAAATTGTATTGGTTTATTGGAGTGGATCAGGAAATACGGAAATTATGGCGCAGGCGATTCAACGTGGTATAGAAAGTGCGGGTCAATCCGTTGATGTATTTCGTGTGGATTCAGTCGATGCGGGGCAAATCAAAAAATATGATGCTATTTTGTTTGGTTGTCCAGCAATGGGAGCGGAAGTACTCGAGGAATCTGAATTTGAACCTTTTTTTACAGGCATTGAAGGCGATCTTAAAGAAAAACAGATCGGATTGTTTGGTTCTTATGGCTGGGGTGACGGTGAATGGATGCGCGATTGGGAAAAGCGGGTTGTCATGGCGGGAGCACATTTATTTGAAGAAGGTTTGATGGTTAATGAAAAACCAGAGGCGGCACAGGAGCAAATTTGCGAAACGTACGGGGGGCGTTTTGCTAAATCCAATCAATAAAAAACAAAAACAGCTTGACAAGTAAGGGATAAATCAATATAATATTAAAAGTAACGCGAGACAAAGTGACTCTGTAGCTCAGCTGGATAGAGTATTTGACTACGAATCAAAGGGTCGCAGGTTCGACTCCTGCCAGGGTCACCAATTTTCTTCGTTATGGATTTTAAATATGGTGGTTGTGGTGAAGTGGTTAACACGCCGGATTGTGGCTCCGGTATTCGAGGGTTCGATTCCCTCCAGTCACCCCATTTATTCTTGTATTTTGTCCGAAATTTTTTTTTAGCAAATAAAATGAAATTGTAGTAGAATTAGAGACGATTCGTTTCTAATTCTTTTTTTTATATAAGAAAGGTGGTCACAAATGAAAAAAGCAATTATACTGGTAAGCTTTGGCGTCGTGGATGAGCACATTCGCCTAAAATGCCTTGACTCTATTGTTTTAAAAATAAAACAGTTTTTTCCCGATTACACAGTTTGCACAGCATTTACATCCATGTTTATTTTAAAGAAACTTAGAAAGCAAAATATACACATTGATTCCCTGCCGGAAGTTTTAACTAAATTGCAGCAGGAACAATATGAGGAAGTCGTGATACAGCCAACTCATTTGACGCCTGGTGAGGAATATGAAAATAAAATAATCGCCGTGAGTGAAGTCTATAAAACAGTCTTTCCAAAGCTCAAGGTAGGCAGTCCCGTGTTTTCGGTTGAAGATGAAATACCTGACAAAGATGATTACAGGATCGGGCTAAAATGTATTTTACAGCAAATCGTATCGTTGGCGAAAACAGAAGAAGTTGTACTTATGGGACATGGTTCACCGCACCAGCATAATCCTATTTATGAAATTTTGCAGCGAAAAGCAGATGAACTGAACCTTCCGATTACGATTGGAGTTCTTGAACCTACTGATTATCCTGGACTTGAGGATGTAATTGCCAGGTTAAAAAATAAAAATAAAAAAAATATATATTTAATGCCACTGCTTTTAGCTGGAGGCATGCATATTATGCAGGATATGGCAGGTGAATCGCCGGATTCATGGCTGAATAAATTAAAACATGCTGGTTTTAGCGTTCGTATTTATACAAAAGGTTTGGGTGAAAATGAGGCATTTCAAGACATTTACATACAACATATTCAGGCTGCTTTAGAATTGAAGAATTAGTGGAATACCAGTCGATTCTTTCGATGCATAACGAAACAACTTGAAATGTGAAATTTTTTTGAATTAGTGGTATACTTATTAGGGTGTATTGATGAATTTATTGTCCTTGAAAATTCATTATTCCAGCAAAATAGAAATACATCTATATGTACGAAAGCCAAGAAACAAGCGGCTGATTTTTGTGACCTATACTATATTTATTACATGTATTAATCATATTTTGTATTAATGATAAGATATTATATTAAAATAGTCAGAAAACTTTTACTTAGTTTCTTGTCGGATTCTATAGACCTATTAGTATATTGAGCTTGTACATCATAGTATTATATTCTTAAGATTCAACTAGGAGGAGAAAACTTTGCAAGGTAGTTTAAAAACAAGATTGATTGTACTTTTAGCCTTATTTGCTTGTATTCCTGTATTGGCTGGAACGATTATCAACGGGTATGTGAGTATGACAAATTTGCGTGAAAGCACACTGACAGCAAATTTAAATTTAAACCGAGAAATTGCTGCGGGCATTAAGCGTTCAATGGATAATGCAGAAGGCGTAAACGCCGCGGTGGCAGCGATGCCAATGGCACAGAGTATGGATTCTGCGACATTAAAACAGGCATTGGTGGATATTCAAAAGAAAAATTCTCAGTTTGAATTGATTGCCGTTTTGGATGCATCTGGGCAGCAAATTGCCAGAACAAGCGGCAGCAATAGCAATCGTGCGGATCGTGATTATTTTCAGGCAGCGATGCAAGGCAAGTCTTTTGCGACACCTGCATACATCTCAGCTAGTACAAAAGGCCTTTGCGTAACGATGGCGGCGCCAATCCTTAATAATACGGGCAACGTTATTGGTGTTGTGGCATCGGACGTATCGCTTAAATCTTTATGGGATATTACGGATAATACCAAAATAGGTGCGGCTGGCTATATGGATATCGTTGATGATAAAGGTACAGTTATGGCACATCCGGATAAAGATAAAATAGAAAATAAAGAAAATTTTTCTAAATATGATTATGTCAGCAAAGTTATTGCCGGAACAGCGGGATCGGCTGAAGGACAGTCTACGACTGGGATCGACAGTTTGATTACATATGCACCAGTTGAATCCTATCATTGGGGTGTTATTACCTATGAACCAACGCGTGAAGTATACGAAGCAGCATTAAAAAATGCTTTAGTGATGTTGGTGATTTTAATTTTAGCTGTACTGATTAGTATATTTGTTGCTTTTCGGGTGGCGAAAGGAATTGTTGATCCGATTCATTCTTTAATGGAAGCGGCAAAACGAATTTCACAGGGCGATTTATCGCATGCCATCGAAATACAGGGTGCAACTGAAATCAATGAACTTACAGCGCAGTTTAATTTAATGGTTAAGCATCTTAAGACACTGATTCTAAAAACATCGGAAGCTTCTGAAACGGTATCCGCCTCATCAGAAGAATTGTCGGCCTCCATTGATTCGGTGGGACATCTGAGTGATGATGTATTAACGACTGTAAACCGTGTTGTGACAGACACAAAAGAAAAAGTGCTGATATCTGAACAATCGGTTGCTGTCATTCAAGAAATTGTCGGGCACATTGAAGCGTCAGTGCTTTCAGCTGAAGAAGTAGTAAGATCAGCGACCAGCAGCAAAGAGACCGCGAGCCATGGTGCCCGCCAGTCGGAAGATGCGATTGATAAGATTACTCATATTCAAACCGACGTGAATGCAACGGCACAAGTTATTGATTCACTTGGAGAAAAATCAAAAAAAATTGGACAGATTGTCGATACGATTGCCGGTATTGCCGGGCAGACTAATTTGTTGGCACTCAATGCGGCTATTGAAGCAGCCAGAGCTGGTGAACACGGTAGAGGGTTCTCAGTCGTTGCGGAAGAAGTAAGTAAGCTGGCGGCGCAATCAGAACTTGCTGCCAATGAAATTGCGACCATTATTAACGAAGTGAAACAGGAAACATTAACAGCGGTAGTTACCATGGAAAAAAGTCGCTCAGAAGTTGATAAAGGAGTTTTGTCGGTTCGTCAAGCTGGTGATGCATTTAAAGAAATTTATGCATCGGTGGAAAGCTTGAATGAACAAGTTAACCATATTTTACAACTGGCAATAAAACAAAAAACAGGCAGTGTGAAAATGGAAAAAGCTGTACAGGATATATCGACCTTCCTTCATACAAATGTTGATGGGATTGAACAAATTGCTTCAAAGAATGAATCCCAAGGAGCATCCGTACAGGAAATTAAAACGGCAGCTGGAGCATTAGCACAAATGGCTGTAGAACTTAGAGAAGAAATCAATAAATTTTCGATTCATTAATGCTTATGCATAAAATTTGATTATTCCTATATAACATACAAATCTCTTTTTTTATTGACACATTTCTCAAATCGGTGTACTATAAACGAGTAAATGATTCAATGTTTACAGACAATTATATTGTATTGGAACAGGTGCCCGTGAGGGCTTAATAGGGAAGTTTGGTTTAATGCCAACGCGGTCCCGCCACTGTAATGGGGAATAGCTTCATAAAATGTCACTGAAACAAATTGTTTTGGGAAGGCTTGAAGTCGTGATGATCCAAAGTCAGGAGAACTGCCTGTTTAGCGATCACCGTTGTACCCGCGAGAGATGGGGAGGGGATTTTGTTCATTGATTATATTAGGTGAGCCTTTTTCTTCGCGAAAAAGGCTCGTTTTTTTGCATGAATTTATAAATCATGCAGTTGATTTTGTATAATAAAACGAAGTATATTTACATATGCTTTATATTTTAGGAGGACGTTATGTCGGGCATTTTTTATGGTATAGGTGTTGGTCCGGGAGATCCGGAACTATTAACAGTCAAGGCAATCAATATTATGAAGGAAGTCGATATTATTATTGCCCCGAAAACGGAGAAGAAAGATGGCAGCGTTGCTTTATCGATTGCGCGTCCTTATCTAAAAAAAGATATTGAAATCGTTTATCAGGTTTTTCCGATGGTAGTGAAGTTTGAAGAGTCAACAGCAGCTTGGGAGACCAATAAAAACGAAATTCTCGCGCTTTTAAAAGCTGGCAAAAAAATTGCATTTTTAACATTGGGTGATCCGATGTTTTATAGTACGTATATTTATGTATATCGTTTGCTTGAACATGAAGGATTCCCTATTGAGACGATACCGGGTATTCCAGCTTTTTGTGCAATCGGCAGTAAACTTGGGTATCCATTAGTTGAGGGAAATGATATATTAAGTGTAATTCCCGCTACAGCTGATCCAGAAAAAATTAAACAAGTTATGGCTGTAACCGATAATGTAGTTTTGATGAAAGTATATAAGAATTTTTCTTCGATTGTCGACACTTTAGTTGAAAATGAAATGATTGATAATGCTGTTATGCTTAGTCGCTGCGGTTTGCCGGATGAAGTCAGAATCAGTGATCTTGTAGCCGAAAAAGATAAAAAAGTTAATTATCTTTCAACGATTTTGGCAAGACGCAAATAGAAAAATTTATGGTGAGGTAAAAGCATGTCAAAATATAAATGGTTAATGGTTTTATTGAGCTTGTGTGTTTGTTTACTGGCAGCGGCTTGTACGTCAACTAAGACATCGCCAGAAGCTTCAGCACAATATCTGACGATCCAAGATGATGTAAACCGGACTGTGGTTCTTACTAAGAAACCAGAACGTATTGTAGCATTATCAACTTCTTTTCTTGAACCATTGGGGGCTGTTAAGGCTAATATTGTTGGTCGGGTGAGCTCCAAAACCGGGGTTCCAGAATTTGCTGAACCGATTGAAGAAGTTGGTGCATTTTATCAAGTTAATATCGAAAAAGTGATTGCGTTACAGCCAGATCTGGTAATTGCCTTTAAAGGCGTTAATGATAAGTTTGTGCCGATTTTAGAGAGCAATCATATTCCTGTGATTGTATTGCAAATGAAAACATATGAAGATGTTAAAGCGAAAATTAAACTTTTTGCTTCGATTACAGGAGAAGTACAAAAAGGTGACGATTTAATAAAATCAATGGATGATTCGGTGGAAGCTATTAAGGCGAAAATGCCATCTGAACATAAAAAAGTGGCTATTTTACATAGTACAGCGCAAAATGTAACCGTGGAACTGGACGGTAGTATTGCGGGCAGTATTGCAAAATCATTAGGGTTTATGAATGTAGCAGCAACGGGGCAGCCGTTAGAAAAAGACCCGGATGCTACGCCTTATAGTTTGGAAACATTAGTTGAGCAAGATCCAGATATTATTTTTGTTACCAGTATGGGTAAAATGGATGAAATCAAAAAAAGCATGTCTGCTAATGTTGAAAACAATCCGGCATGGAGTTCATTACGAGCGGTAAAAAATAAACAACTTTACTTTTTACCACAAAATTTGTTCTTGTTAAACCCAGGTGTTGATTATCCAAACGCTGTTGAGACTATGGCAAAATTGGTTTACCCAGAGGTATTTAAAGATGCAAAATAAGAAAAGTGGCAAAGAAAAAAATAGAAAATTTGGCATGAGCATAAATATGTGGCGAATACTCGTTTTAGTGGTATTTGCCCTTTTTGCTGTCGGTGCCGTGGTACTTAGCCTCATGCTGGGCTCCGTTGCTATTTCCTGGCAGGAAATTCTACAAGCCTTATTTGGACAAAGTGTGGGGATACATGATCAGATTATCTGGAATATTCGCCTGCCGAGAACGATTGTAGCATCTTTGGTCGGGATGAATTTATCATTATCGGGGGCCATATTACAAGCTGTAATGAAAAATCCTTTAGCAGATCCGCATATTATTGGAATCTCATCTGGTGCAGGGCTTACGGGTGTTCTTATCATGATACTATATCCGCATATGGAATATCTCATTACACCAGCCGCTTTTGTTGGTGCGATGGGAGCGGCAGTCTGCATCTATATTTTAGCTTGGAAAGGCGGGATTCGTCCCATACGAGTCATTTTGGCTGGTGTGGCTGTGTCAGCCTTTTTAGGTTCGGGTATTTCTGCCTTGATGATTTTTTATAGTGATCGCGTAAGTGGTGCTTTAATGTGGCTTGTCGGCGGACTTTCCGCCCGCAGCTGGCCGCATGTCGAAATCATTTTGCCCTACGCGATTGCCGGTATGATTTTTGCCTTTTTAGGTTCACGGCAGCTTAATGTTTTACAATTAGGCGATGAACTTGCAAAAGGTTTAGGGCTGCATGTGGAACTGACCCGTATTGTGATGACGGCAGTTGCGGCACTTTTGGCAGCAAGCGCTGTAGCGGTGGTTGGTCTTTTAGGTTTTGTAGGACTCATTGTACCGCACGCCGCGCGCCTCATTATTGGCACAGATTATCGATTTTTATTGCCAGCGGCAGCTCTACTTGGAATGAGCGTTGTGACAATCAGTGATACGTTTGCCCGTATTGCTTTTGCCCCGATTGAGTTACCGGTTGGCATTATAATGGCTTTTATTGGTGCTCCATTTTTTCTGTTTTTACTGCGGAGGGAACTCTAATGGGGATTATGCAAACGCGAGATTTAACAATTAAAATCCAAAATAAAGATATTTTAACAAAGATCAATCTCTCTTTTTTGACAGGTAAGACAACTGCTATTATCGGGCCGAACGGCTCTGGTAAATCGACCCTTTTAAAGGCATTGTCCGGACTTAATAACAATATTACCGGACAGGTTTTATTTGAAAATAAGGATATTAAAGATTTTAGCAAAAAAAATTTGGCGCGCAATCTGGCGATTTTACCGCAGGATCCGTCAGTACCAGCTGATTTGACGGTAGGAGAGCTGGTTCAATATGGTCGCTTCCCTTATCAACGGTGGTTTTCTAGAAATGACAAGGAAGATCAGCAATGTGTCAAATGGGCTATGCAGCAGACTCAAATAGAGGAATTTAAAAATCGGTTCGTAACAACCTTATCGGGTGGAGAACGGCAGCGAACCTGGATTGCTATGGCTTTAGCACAAAAACCAAAAGTTTTGCTTTTAGATGAACCAACGACATATCTGGATATCGCCCATCAACTTGAAGTGATGCAGATTATCGATCGTTTGACGCAAAAATATAATATTACCATTATCATGGTTCTGCATGATATGAATCAGGCACTGCAGTATGCGAATGATCTTGTAGTTATCAAAAACCAAAGTGTTTTTGCGCAAGGTTCTCCGCAAAAAATAGTAAGCGCGAACCTGTTGGAAAAGGTTTTTGGTGTTACAGCTGATTTTTTTATCAATCGTGACGGAAACAAGGTTTTAGTGCCGATTTCTTTAGTGAAATAAAGTGAAAATTAATGGCTTCTTTTGAAAAAAATTCTAAAAAGCAAAGATTTAGTGGAGTACTTTAAAAGCAGTATTTTACTAAATCTTTGCTTTTTTTGCAAATGATTGAAAATCTTTATCAATTGACTTGACAAAAAAGCCGATTCGTTTTAATATTAATTACATGATAAAGGCTATCATAATCATTATCACTTAAATGGAGGCTAGAAAAATGACATTAAAAGATGCCACACCGGGTATGACGGTGAAAATAGAGAGTTTAGAACACTCATCCTTAAAACAGAGACTGATGAGTATGGGCTTAATAAAAGGAACTACGGTTAAAATATTACCGTCGGCTCCCTTGGGTGATCCGATGGCTATATCGATTCGGTCTTATAATTTATCGCTGCGGCTTGCCGATGCAGAAAAAATTCAAGTAAGTGCTTTGTAATAAAAAATCAAAACATGAGGAGTGGGTGCGAATGGCAACACTATCCGTTGCGTTAACAGGTAATCCTAACACGGGTAAATCAACAATTTTTAATGAATTAACAGGTGCAAGACAGAAAATAGGAAATTGGCCGGGGGTTACGGTTGATAAAAAAGTCGGGTATGTAAGACACAATGATCGGGCTATTTCGGTTATTGATTTACCGGGAACGTATAGTATTAATGCAAGATCACCGGAAGAAAAGATCGTCATAGATTATTTATTAGAAGAAAAACCGGATGTTGTAGTTGATGTTGTGGATGCATCGAACTTATCTCGTAATTTATTTTTAACCATTCAATTTCTTGAATATGGTATTCCCGTTATTATTGATTTAAATATGATGGATGAAGCGAAAAAGCGCGGCTTTAAAATTAATACCAAAATTCTTGAGCAGCAGTTTGGTATGCCGGTTGTGGAAACAGTAGGCAGAAGCAGCAAAAGCATTAAAAATTTATTAGGCGTATTTACGGATACGGTAATGAGTAACTATCATAATAGCTCGATAATTGAAGATCATATTGCTAAAGTGCAAGAACTTACGGCAAATAACAAAAACAAAGAACAAGTCGAAGAAGAAATTATTGCTCTTCGTTATGCGTTGATTGATCAAATTATGGCACAAGCTGTTACAACTACGGATGTGGGAGCCAGCACTTCAGAAAAAATCGATCGTGTTTTCGCCAATGGTTTTCTAGCGTTACCGCTCTTATTACTTTTGATTTATGCAGTATTTGAAATTACATTTACTTGGATTGGCCAACCTTTGGCTGACGGTCTTGATGGATTGATTGGTGATGATATTTCACCATGGATTGAAGATTCTTTAGTGTCGTTAGGTGTTGCAGATTGGCTTAAATCTTTGGTTGTTGATGGTGTTGTTGCCGGGGTGGGCAGTGTCCTCACATTTGTGCCACTTATCTTTACCCTATTTTTTTGTTTAAGCTTTTTAGATGGGACTGGTTATATGGCGCGGGTTGCTTTTATTATGGATCCAATCATGCGTCGTGCAGGTTTGACCGGTAAAGGTGTTATGCCGCTGATTATGGGGTTTGGCTGTGGTGTTCCGGCGATTATGGGTGCCAGAGCACTGGATTCAGAAAAAGATCGTATGATTTCTATACTGATTACACCATTTTTGACTTGCGGAGCAAAATTACCGATTATGGCTCTGTTTGCCGCCATGTTTTTTCCTGACAATGCAACAAATGTTGTTTTTTGTATGTATCTTGTGGGTGTAGTTATGGCGATTATTATGGCTAAAGTTTTAAATATTACAACTTTTAAAGATGAAGAAAGCACCTTTTTATTGGAACTTCCGCCATACAGAATGCCGGATATGAAGACTGTTTTACTCGAAACATGGGATAAAGGAAAAGGGTACTTGATTAAAGCGGGTACAATTATATTTGCCATGTCTGTTTTAATTTGGTTTTTGAGTAATTATAATTTTGATGGACCAACAGAGGAAATGAGTGAAAGCTTTTTAGCCTCGATTGGTGCGGCGATGTCGACAATCTTTGCTTTTCATGGTTTCGCTGCCTGGGAATCAGGAGCTGCCATTGTGACAGGAATTTTAGCAAAAGAAGCTGTTATTTCTACGATGGGGATACTCTATGGTGTAGCTGATATATCGTCGGATGCTCAAGATGCAGTGGATACAGCCTCACAGCTCATGGGGTCGATGGGGGGATCCTTTACGGCATTGTCCGCATTATCTTTCATGGTATTTTCCCAGTTATATACACCTTGTGTGACAGCTTTGGGAACAATCAAGAAAGAAACGGGTAAGTGGAAGTGGGTTGCCTTTGCTGCGATCTATACGTTTGCTGCTGCTTGGGTTGTTTCCTTGCTTGTATATCAAATTGGCAGTCTGTTAGGGTTTGCTTAATTGTCACTATCAAGAAGTTTGGTTTCGAATGGAAAGGGGTTGGTTTTATGTCAACAGGTACACTGGCTACATTTGTGATTGGCTTAATAGTCGCTGGATGTTTTGGGTTTGGTTTATGGAAAATGTATAGAAGCTTTTTCAAAGGAGAAAGTGAGTGCTGTGGCTCTAGTGGTGATGGATGTTCATCATGCTGTCAATGTTCTTCTAAAACTCAATCGACCGATGCAAAACTGATTGTAAAATAAAAATATGGGTTGAATGCAAAAAGCAGCAAATTATAATATTTGCTGCTTTTTGTGCTTTTTATCACAGCATTGTCTTGCCTTTTGGTTTATACTTGCAAGCGATGTGTATCGTCGTTTATATTTGAGTGAAGGTGAGGACGAATTTTTATGACAAAATGGTTATTGGTATATTCTTCGGTGACAGGGAATACGAAACAAGTTGGTGAGGCTATGTTTGAAATTTTACCAGATGGGTCAAAATTGCAGCCACTTAATGGAGAGGTAGTTGATTTTGCTGCATATGATGTAATTATAGTTGGCTATTGGCTTACGCGTGGTGGTCCTGATCCAAAAACTATGGAGTTTTTGCCGAAACTGAAGGGTAAAAAAGTTGTTTTATTTGCGACGCATGGTGCTTTGCCTGGCAGTGAACACGCTGTGACAAGTTTGGCCAGAGCGGCTTATTTATTGGGTGAAGGTTGTAGTATTTTAGGTACATTTACCTGCCAGGGAAGGATAAATCCAGCTCTTTTAGCTAGGCGCGTTGAAACGGCGGCAAATGATCCGCATGCACCGAGTGAAGAAAATAAAAAACGTTGGGCAGAAGCGGAAAAGCACCCCAATGAAGCAGATTTTGCGATGGCACGAGATTTTATAAAAAAAATGCAGCGTAAATTGGATCGATAGTAATAGAAAAACAGTGCGACTAACATCTACTTATTAAAATGGTGTTGGCTGGGCTGTTTTTTTGTTATTTGTCAAAGCTTTGTAGTATAAAAAGAAAACTTCTTTAAATAACCCCTAGGGTGGGTTGTGGAGTAGAAGAACTGTCTATACTATATATATATAGTAGTATTTTTAATACTTTTATAAGTCGTATGAAAAATTTAAGATTACGGGATTGAGAGGTACTTTATGCAAGAACTTTTAGAAGAAATAGAAAATTATTGGGATCAACGAGCTTCCGGGTATTGCGAAACAAATTTAGAAGAACTAGAAACTTTTAAAAAAGAAGCTTGGCTTGAATTGATACAGCAACAAGGTTCAGCTGTACAAGATCGAAAATTGAAAGTATTGGATATCGGTACTGGTCCTGGTTTTTTTGCAATTATTATGGCAGGCGCTGGACATGATGTCACTGCGGTGGATTATACGGAAGCAATGTTAAAAAAAGCGCAAGCCAATGCAAAGCGATATCATTGTAATATTCATTTTGAAAAAATGGAAGCACATAAATTATTGTTTGCTGATAATTGCTTTGATTTAATTGTTTCCAGAAATCTGACATGGAATCTTGAAGAGCCAGAGCAGGCTTATCAAGAATGGTACAGAGTGTTAGGTAAGAACGGGCGTTTATTAAATTTTGATGCAAATTGGTATTTGCACGTACATAATAGTGAAAAGAGAAAAGAATATGAGAATGATCGTGTTATGACTCGTAATAAAAATCTGCCAGATCATTATACGAACACCGATACCAGACGCATGGAGAATATTGCAAAAAAATTACCGCTCAGTAAGAAATTACGACCAGAGTGGGATGTACAAGAACTTAAAAAAATTGGCTTTAAAAAGATCATCATAGACAAGGGTATTGGTGAGAGAGTTTGGAATACGATCGAAAAAATAAATTATGCATCAACACCTATGTTTATGATTGCTGCCGAAAAATGATGCAAGGCCATTTTAGCAGGCAGCAGTAGTATTTTTTAGGAGGAATTTTATGAAAATAAGAAGTGTAGTTTTTTGCGTTATATTATTGTGCTTAACTTTTGCCGTTTGTGGGTGTGGCAGTGAAAATGATAGATTGTCAAAAAATGAATTAGTGTATGCTAGTACCAAAGACATTCGGGATATTAATCCACATTTATATGGCGGTGAAATGGCAGCACAAGCTATGGTGTTTGAGCCATTGGTATATGATACAAAAGATGGAATAAAACCGGGGTTAGCTGAAAGCTGGGGAGTATCAGCAGATGGTCTTAGTTATACATTTCATATTCGTCAGGGGGTAAAATTCACGGACGGAGAAGATGTGAACGCAGAGGCAATTAAACTGAACATTGATGCTGTTTGTAAAAACAAAGAGCGACATGCGTGGCTGGATATGGTTAATCAAATTGATCATGGAGAAGTTATGGATGCATATACATATAGACTCGTTTTGAAAAAACCATATTATCCTACGTTAAAAGAATTAGCTTTGTCCCGTCCATTTCGTATGATATCGCCAAAGTGTTTTAAAGATGGTGATACGAAAAATGGAGTTAATGGTTATGCTGGTACGGGTCCTTATATATTAACGGAACATAAAGACAAGCAATATGCTATTTTTACGAAAAACAAAGATTATTGGGGAGATCAAGCAAAATTTGAAACGATTAAATGGCAGGTTATGCCAGATCCTCAAACCATTTTATTGGCTTTAAAAAAGGGTGAAATCGATTTATTATTTGGCGCAGATGGAGATATGGTAGATTTAGATTCTTTTACAGCATTACAAAAAGAAGGAAAATATGCTGCTATGTTGAGTGAGCCAGTTGCATCGCGGGCAATTTTAATCAATGCACATCGTCCGATTACTTCTGATCGTCAAGTGCGAGAAGCTTTTCAATATGTTGTCAATAAAGAAGGGATCGCAAATGGTGTATTAAATGGAACAGAAACCGTTGCGGATACACTATTGTCACCAACTGTTCCATATTGCAATGTACCTCTAAAAGCTAGAAATTACGATCTGGATAAGGCAAAACAACTATTGAATGTAGCAGGTTGGAGTATGAATGAGGATGGGTATCGTTATAAAAATGGCAAAAAAATGGTTGTTACCTTATATTTTAATTCTAATAACGCGCAAGAACGAACCATTAGTGAGTATATTCAAAGTGATATGAAAGCAGCTGGTGTTGAACTTAAAATTATTGGCGAAGAAAAACAGGCATTTTTAGATAGACAAAAAAATGGTGATTTTGATTTACAATATTCTTTATCGTGGGGAACACCATATGATCCACAGTCATATCTATCTTCATGGCGGATTCCAGCCCATGGAGATTATCAAGCGCAATTGGGACTGGAAAAGAAAAAATGGCTTGATGATGAAATAGGGCTTACATTAGTGGAACCTGATAAGGATAAACGGCAGTTGAGATATAATGAAATACTAACCTATATACATCATGAATGTGTATATTTACCTTTGACGTATTCTCGTACCAAGGCAGTTTACATGCCTAAACTAAAAGGTGTTGGATTTAATCTATCACAATATGAAATACCTTTTGAAAAGATGTATTTTGAGAAATAAAGTATGGGTTTTGGCCGAAATTGTGATGATATGCAGCGAGGTGCATTTATGCGAAATTATATGATAAAGCGCATTCTATGGATTTTGCCAATGCTGGTAGGAATTTCATTTTTTGCCTTTGTACTTATTACGTTGAGTCCTGGTGATCCGGCAGAGGTTGCGCTTCGTGTGAATGAAATCGTACCCACACCTGAAGCGATTGCATTAATGCGGGAGCAGTTAGGACTCGATAAACCGTTTTTCACACGATATGTGGAGTGGCTGTTGGCTGTGGTTCAAGGTGATTTTGGTAACAGCTATGTCAATAATAAATCGGTTTTTCAGGAATTTATCATGGCACTGCCGGCAACGCTTTATTTGTCGGCAGTTGCACTCATTTTTATCATTTTTATCAGTGTCCCGATTGGCGTATTGTGTGCTGTTTATGAAGGTAGTATGGGAGATATATTTGTTCGAGTTTTTATTTTTTTAGCAACAGCAATGCCTGGGTTTTGGGTGGGCTTACTGTTGATTTGGTTGTTTTCGGTTCAATTAGGCTTATTCCCAACAAGTGGTATGCAAGCAGCAAATTCTGTTGTTTTGCCAGCGTTTACTCTAGCACTAACGTATATTGCAACCTATATACGGTTGATTCGTAATAATATGATTGAAAACAAGCAAGAAAATTATGTGACTTATGCAAAAGCACGAGGATTAAAAGAGAGCATAATCTACCGGCATATTTTTAAAAATTCTTTAAATGAGGTCTTAACAGCACTTGGAATGTCTATTCCTAAATTAATTGCCGGAAGTGTGATTGTAGAGAATATTTTTGCCTGGCCGGGGGTAGGCCGCTTATGTGTATCGGCGATTTTTAATCGCGACTTTCCCATTATTCAGGCTTATGTTTTAATGATGGCAGTACTTTTTGTTATATGCAATCTTATAGTGGATATTTTAAGTGCTTCGCTAGATCCGCGGATAAGTCAGGATGGATAATATGAATGTGTGGCAAAAGTTAAAGAAAGATAAAATGGCATTGCTATCATTAGGCATTATAGTTAGCATAGTATTCATTGGTATCTTTGCACCCTTTTTAGCACCCCATGATCCGCTGGCAGCAAATATAAAAATAAAGTTTGCAAAAGTCAGTTTATCATATCCGTTTGGGACTGATCAGTTAGGCCGTTGTATTTTATCTCGCTTAATATATGGTATTCAAACAACGGTATTTTTGTCAATTGTTACGATGCTTCTGACCATTACAATTGGTGTATTGCTTGGACTGATGGCCGGTTATTTGCGAGGAATTGTTGGTGAAGGAATTCTGCGCCTCTGTGATGTACTGCTTTCTTTTCCCAGTGAAATCATGATTTTAGCTATTGTTGGTATGCTTGGGCCTGGAATCGGAAATGTAGTAATGGCAAATGTAGCCTCTAAATGGGCCTGGTATACAAGGATGATTCGATCGCTTGTTCTCGAATATTCTGATGAAAATTATATTCGTTTTGCAAAAGTAGCAGGATATAGTAAGCGTTATATTCTTTGTAAACATTTATTTCCGACGATTTTGGGCAAAGTTTTGGTTCTTGCAACATTAGATACAGGCTGGGTTATTTTGAATATTTCAGCACTTTCTTTTCTTGGATTAGGAGTACAAGCTCCTACGCCTGAATGGGGTATGATGCTAAATGAGGCAAAAAATATTATGACAATTCGTCCTTCTTTGATGTTAGCACCAGGTCTTGCAATTTTAATTGTTGTTGCGGCCTGCAATTTTCTCGGTGATAGTCTGCGTGATGCACTTGACCCGAAGCATAACCAAATAAAAGGGATGAAGTTATGAATTTAATTGAAGCTTATAATCTTAGTATATCGAATAGCCTAACGGGTGAACTCATTGTGGAAAATCTTAGTTTCCATATAAAAAGGCACACTTGTCTTGGTATTGTTGGGGAAAGCGGTAGTGGTAAATCTATGAGTATGAAGGCGATTTTAGGCTTATTGCCATCTTCCCTTAAAACAACAGGCTGTGTTCGTTTTGGCGATATTGAAATGATTGCGGCAAAGCAAGAAACATTGCGTAAAATTCGCAGTAAACATATTTGTCTGATTTTACAAGATGCGATGACAGCGTTTGACCCACTTTCGACAATGGGGGAACAAATAATAGAAACCTTTTGCGAAAACATGAACTATACGTCATGTGAGGCGAAGAAAGTCACTCTGGAAGTTTTAAACAAAATGATGATTCATGATCCGCTTTTAATCATGCAAAGTTATCCGCATCAATTATCTGGAGGAATGTTACAACGCTGCATGATTGGGTTGGCAATGGCGTTAAAGCCAGAAATTATTATCGCGGATGAGCCCACAACAGGATTAGATTCGATTAATCAGCGAAATGTATTAGCTGAGTTTAAACGTTTGCGTGAAGAAGGCATGACTTTGATTTTTATTTCCCATGATCTTGGCGTAGTAAGGTATTTAGCAGATGATGTATTGGTTATGCGACATGGTCAGTGTATCGAATATGGTGAAGCAGCAAAGGTGTTTACTAACCCTGATCAGCCTTACAGCAAATATTTGGTTGATACTCGTAAAAGCTTGACGAAAGTCTTTGGAGAATTGATCAATAAAGGGGCAGCGACGTCATGTTAAAAGTAGAATCGGTGTATAAATCTTATAAAAAACAAAATTGTTCAATCTTTTCTAGTAAAAAACAGGAGATTTTACACGACATTTCATTTCAGCTTCAGTGTGGTGAATGTCTAGGTTTAATTGGCGAAAGTGGTAGTGGAAAAAGTACACTGAGTCGATTGATTTTGAATCTTGAAAGACCAGATTTTGGTAAAATTACAATGGAGGGACAGCCAATACAAAATTGGCTAGAAAGCCATCGTGGTGAAATGAGTGTTGTTTTTCAAGATTATACAACATCGATTAATCCTTTTTTCACAATTGAGGAGAGTGTTGCTGAACCAATACGCAGGTCTAAATGTAAATATGACAAACAAGTCGTTGCTGCAATGGTTTTGCATTTACTAGAGAAAGTACAATTGTCCAGTCGACTGCTGATGCGTCATCCACATGAATTAAGTGGTGGGCAATTACAACGGGTATGTATAGCTAGAGCGATTGCCACACAACCTCGTTTTGTTGTATTTGATGAAGCTCTTAGTTCATTGGATGTATCGGCTCAAACGCAAACTTTATTGTTGCTTAAACAGTTGAAACAAGAAATGAATATGTCCTATTTGTTTATTGCGCATGATTTACCAACAATTACAAGCCTTTGTAATAAATTGTTATTCTTATCTAAAGGTAAGATTGTTGAGAAAATTGAAGTGCAGAAGATTTCACAAGTCCAAACTCCCTATGCAAAAAAACTGCTTGCTTCTGTCCTGCCTTTTGATTAAGGCCAGGCTGGCAACATGTGATATAATAAAATGATTCTTATGATACATTATGGTTTGTAATTCTATGCATTATTATTTTTAAATAGTAGAAGGTGTCTAAATGGAAAAACAGGAACATCAACATATAGGGGAAGATGGAACCATTGTTATACATACACATGCGCATACGCATACTCAGACAAAAGCTGTTTTAAATAGAATGTCTCGTTTAATCGGACATATGGAATCTATAAAAAAATGGTTGAAAATGGTCGTGACTGCAGTGAAGTTTTGATACAATTATCGGCAGTTAGTTCTGCTTTACATGGTGTAAGTAAAGTAATTTTAAAGGATCATATTGAACACTGTATTGTTGATGCGGTCAAAACAGACGATAGAGAAGTATTGGAAAATTTAAACAAGGCCATTGATCGGTTTATGAAATAAAAAAATAAGGAAAACAAAAACCTTCTTTGGTAGCAAGTGTTTAAATACATGAAACTGCTTGCGATGAAAGGTGAAATCAGATCATTTTTTAATTTTTGTTGTTTATTTACGCAAAAAACGTTAATATTTTTGCATATTATGTATAAAACTAATTGAAATTTTATTATTATACAATTCTTGACAATATAGAATGATAATGATAGTATAAATAGAGAAATTGATTTACCGATAATTTCATATCGATTGAATTGGGTGTCCGAAAGGACTTAATAGGGAAGTTGGAGAAATGCCAACGCGGTCCCGCCACTGTATTAGGGAGTGAATCCACAAAATGTCACTGAAGTAGAAACTTTGGGAAGACGTGGAGGAACAATGATCTAGAGCCAGGAGAACTGCCCAATTAACAGTCACCGTTAGACCCGCGAGCGATGGGAAGGGGATTTATAGGAATACAACATATTAAGCCTATGAGTCTCGACAATTGTCGAGATTTTTTTATGTTTGTGTTTTTATTTATGAAAAATAAAGACCTCTTTTTGTTTGCGCAAAAAGAGGTCTTTTTGTCAGCTTAATACTTGTCGAAAAGTTTTTCCTGTTTAGTAGCTTTTACAGGAGAATATTACTCATATATTTTATGCCTTGAAGTACTTACATGTTCCAATTTTTTTGGAACATGCCTTTTTCAAGAAGAGTTGCAGATGCAGCTTTCAGATATTTCGCAAATGTAATGGTTTAGACTATATGGAGGTGAACTGTATAACCAAGATAGCTTTATTTGATGTTACTAGAGCAATAACTTTAATAGCATGTATTTATTTATTTTAGGAGGAAAAATAATGAAACAAAATTGGAAAAAAGTGCTTATCACATCTCTGGCTTGTGCAGCTTTTGTGGGTGTGGGAATGACAACGAGTTATGCAAGTTATGAACTGAATCCAGAGGTTAAAGATGCAACACCAGCGTTAAAACAGGCAGCAGAAATTGGGGTTCGTGTTTTTGAAAATCCCGAAATGAAAAATTTAGCAAACAAAGATGCCATCGTTGTCATGAGCTTTGGTACAACCTTTAAAGAATCGCGTAAGGCAACCATTGAAAAAACAGTTGCAGATATTCAAGCAGCACATCCTGATACGAAAGTGGTCTTAGCTTTTACTTCTCACATTATTGTTGATCGCATTCAGGCTAAAGAAGGTATTAAAATTCAAACACCAGAAGAAGCTTTAACTGCTTTAAAACAAGATGGTTATACTCGTGTAGCTCTTACGTCACTGGATCTGATTCCGGGAATGGAATATGCATATGATAGTGCAATTTTTGACTTATACAAAACAGAATTTAAAAAAATGACATTGGGAACATCTTTGATGTATTGGACCGGACAGGAAAAACAAAGAGATGATGTTACAGAATTCTTAAATGCATTCAAAACAGAATTTCCTAAAACAGGGAAAAAAGATGCTGTATTAATAATGCAGCATGGTACACCGCATCCAGGTAATGCGTATTATTCAGTTATACAGGCTCGCATTGATGAAATGGGAATGAATAATGTGCTGCTGTATACGGTCGAAGGCTGGCCAAGTTTAGAAACGATTATTCCAAAATTAAAAGCCAAAGGAATTAATCATGTTACATTGATTCCTGGTATGATGGTTGCCGGTGATCATGCGAATAATGACATGGCGGGTGCAGAACCAGATTCACATAAATCTATTTTAGAAAAAGAAGGCTTTAAAGTAGATACATATATTCATGGTGCAGGCGAAAATGAAAATGTTCGGAAGCTTTTCGTTGATCGTGCGAATGAATCATGGAATGCACTAGAAAATGAAACAGTTAAACCTGTAGTTCATCATATGCAGAAAAAATAAGAATTAAATTTTAAATTTAATAACATGGAAACAGGTGTCTGCAAAGACTTAATAGGGAAGTTTGGTGTAAAGCCAACGCGGTCCCGCCACTGTATTAGGGAGTGAATCCACAAAATGTCACTAAAGCACAAACTTTGGGAAGGCGTGGAGGAATGATGATCTAGAGCCAGGAGAACTGCCTGTTTAACAATCACCATTTGACCTGCGAGCGATAGGGATGGGGATTTTGCACGAAATATTTCTATTTATTTACGTATGAAAATCCTGACATAGTGTCAGGATTTTTTTATTTTATTCCTAGTATGAAGAAAACAGTAGGGCATTTTCCTCTAGTCGTGTAAAGAGCGTGTTGTTTCTATAAAATGGAGGAATGTCAAATGATCAAAAAAGTTAAGCAGAAATATGGAAGAATTCTATTTGTATTGTTTTTGTGTATGATTGCGGGCGGATGTCAAAGTGATAACTCGTCTATGATTGTAAGCAAAGAAGCTTTGGATACATCTTATGAAGTTGTGGATGCGCAGGGAACTGTCGTAAAGTTAAAGGCAAAACCACAGCGAATTGTAACATTTTCAATTGGAACCGATGAAATTGTGTTGGGACTTGTACACCCCAAACGCATGGCGGCGATTAATGAAAATCTGGACGACCCTCAGTCTTCAAATGTTGTAAATCTTGCCAAACAAATACCACAAAAGATACCACGTAATCCGTCTGTTGAAGCAACGGCAGCTTTGCGACCTGATCTTGTGATTGTTCCAAACTGGATACCATTGGAAAATATAGCGGCCTTGCGCGATCTTGAAATTCCTGTACTTGTTTGTAAAACCCCAAAAGGAATCAAGGATGTACGCGCTTCCGTAAAACTTATTGCACAGGCAATCGGGGAACCGGAGCGTGGGGAAAATATTTTAGCACAAATGGATGCAAAGATTGTGGAGATTGAAGAAAAAGTAGCACGGGTTCCAAGCGAACAAAAAAACAAAAAAGCAGTACTCATATCCATTATGGCATCGTATGGTGGCAGTGGGTGTACGTTTGATGATATGTGTAAATATGCCGAAGCGGTTAATGGCAAGGCGCTTGCAGGCAATAAAAACGGGCAATCTATGAGTAAGGAACAGCTTGTAGCACTCAATCCCGATTTCTTGTTTTTGCCGTCATATCCGGGGGGATCTTCTCGTGAAGATGATTTTGGGCAGGAATATGTAAGAGATCCTTCCCTGCAAACGATGACGGCAGTGAGGGAAAAGCATCTTTGTCGGCCATGGGCCCGTTATATTTATAATGTATCTCAGAATATGGTATTTGGTATACAAGAGACGGCCTATGTTTTGTATGGCGATGATTTTAAGCAGCCGCATACATGCCATATTTCTGCGGTAGAAGAGGGCAGCCATTAAGTAAAGTGCCAAAATTTATAAGATAAAGGATTCATTTGCGAGAATAATAGCTGAGATTGGTGGTTGAAAAAACATGGCTACAGAGGTGGTTGTAAAGGTTAAAGATATAAGTGCCGGGTATATGAAACAGCCTGTATTAGATAAGGTTTCTTTTGCTATTAATAAAGGTGAAATGGTTGGCTTGATTGGGCCGAATGGCGCAGGCAAAAGCACCCTTTTAAAGACAATGAGGGGATTTTTGCCTGTGCTAACAGGTTTAGTGGAAATAAATGGACGAAAAGTACAGGAGCTTACTGCACATGATTTTGCCTGTCAGGTTGGCTATTTACAACAGTATGCAGAGATTGCTTTTGGTTATACGGCAAAAGAGATTGTTCTTGCAGGGCGCTATCCACATTTAAAATGGTGGCAGAAAGAAAGTGCAAAGGATTGGAAAATTGTTCGTGCTTGTATGGAATATACAGGTGTGTTGGATCTTGCCGATAAGACGATGCATGCGATCTCAGGCGGGCAGCGTCAACGTGTACTTTTGGCGAAGGTTCTCGCGCAGCAGACACCAATTCTTTTCCTTGATGAACCGACAACCGGACTGGATGTTTTTTATCAGGAAGAAATTTTTTGGTTTTGTCAAAATATGTGCCGGGCTGGTAAAACTGTGATAATGGTTGTACACGAATTGGCACTTGCTGCCCGATTTTGTTCTCGAATCATACTTGTGGGGAACGGCGGTGTGATCGCCAATGGTTCGGCTGATGAGGTTCTCACGGAGGAACATCTGAGTCAGGCCTATGGTGTGACCGTAAAAGTCGTCAAGAATCCGTTAACAGGCAATATTGAGGTGTTTACGGTTCATGCGGATAGAGATATTTCCATGGAAAGACTTTTATATAGAATTGATGCGGTGAATACAGTTACGAATGAATGCCAAAGCGAGGAGCAATTTAGATGAAAAAAATGACAGTTTTTTTTCCTCTCTTATTTGTGTGTTTCTTTATAATTTCTCTTATTTCATTATCCTGGGGGCAAATAGATATTCCGTTTGAAAATATTTTAGCAATGCTATGCCATGAATTGCATATTCCGCTTTTTGCAGATGTTCCCTTTACACCAGAACAGCAGGCAGTGCTGTATCATATTCGTATGCCGCGTACGCTTGTCGGCCTTCTGGTTGGGGCTGGACTGGGGGCATCCGGAGCGGTTATGCAGGGGATTTTTAGCAATCCACTGGCGGATCCAGGAATAATTGGCGTTTCGAGTGGGGCATCTGTTGGTGCCGTTATTGCAATTGCGTTAGGACTTACGGAGCTCAGCATGTTCTACATGCCGCTTTTTGCCTTTGCCGGCGCACTTTTAGCTGTGACACTTACGGTGTTTTTAGCAATGCGTCATGGACGTATACCAGTTATGACCTTACTTTTGTCTGGTGTTGTCGTTGGCATGCTGCTTGGGGCCATGACATCAGGGATATTGACAATGATGAATGAACAGAAAATGCAGCAGTATTTATTTTGGACAATTGGTGGCCTTGACTATAGACGATGGGAACATGTATTTTTGGCGGTGGGGCCTATCTGTGGTGGGATTGGTGTAATGCTTCTTATGGCACGTCACTTAAATATCCTTGTGCTTGGTGATGTGGAGGCCAAAGCTGTTGGCATGCCAGTGATGCCTTTTCGATTGTTTTTGCTGATTATAGCTTCACTAACAACAGCGACGGGGGTTTGTGTGAGTGGTAATATTGGCTTTGTCGGTCTTGTTGTGCCGCATATGATGCGTATGCTGGTTGGGCCGGATCATCGTCGTCTCCTGCCAGCGAGTATTATTGCCGGAGGTACATTTCTCGTGTTGTGTGATACGATCGGGCGGATTATAATGCCGCCCATTGAGATACGTGTAGGGGTCATGACAGCTGTTTTAGGAACACCGTATTTTCTCTACTTGTTGCGGCGAACAAGAAATATGAGCCGTTGAGCAGATAAAATGAAACCAAAGAAAAACATTGACGAATACAAGCATATAAGAGTTTAACAGGATCTATAGAGGAGAAGGAGTTTGGTAGAGATGGATTTTATAATGCAGGGCGTGGAATTTTTTCACAAGGGTGGATTTGTTATGTATATATTGCTGTTGTGTTCGATTTTTGTTGTAACAATCGCAGTAGAACGGAGTTTATATTTTCAAAAGGCTGACTCTGGACGAAAATTTTCACGAGAATTTTATTTGTTATTGGCGAATGGAAAGGTCGACGAAGCTAAAAATATGGCACATACAGCACCAGGTACTTTAGCAGGGATCTTGTACAGTACGATGATAAAAATGGAGAAAAATACACGGCATGTTTCTGCTTATATGGAAATACAGTCGGGTATTGCACTGTCAAAATTGCGTAGCCGACTTTACTATTTAAGTGTGATTGTAACGATGGCACCATTGCTCGGACTACTTGGAACGATTAGCGGGATGATTTCGGCTTTTAGCATATTTAATTTGGCGTCGGGACAGGCAATGGCGATTACGGGTGGTATTGGTGAAGCCCTTATTGCTACGGCAATGGGGTTGTGTGTAGCAATGATTTCATTAGCAGTACATGCGTATTTCATGCAGCGCATTGAACTTATTATAACGGATATGGAACAGTGCTTTTCTATGCTGGAAAATCAAAAAGAGCAGGTGAAAGACTATGAGACTGCGTGATCGTCGTATCTTTATAAAGCCAGAAGTCATGATTATTCCGATGATTGATATTATGTTTTTTCTATTGGTATTTTTTATGTTGAGTACACTCTATATGGTGAATCTGAAGACCATTCCTGTTGATATGCCAAAAGCCGATCACGCGGAGATGCAGACGAGTGTAACGTATCTCGTTACAATGAAAAAGGATGGTTCACTGTGGCTCGAAGATAAAGAAATAGATGAAAAGACTTTGCTTGTACAAGCAAAAAACGAAAATAAAAAAAATCCAAAGTTTGCACTGGTGCTGCGGGCAGACCAACAACTTGATTATGGTAAAATTGTCGTTTTTCTTGATCATTTAAAGGCACAAGGAATCCTGCACTTTGGTTTGGCAGCAGATTCCGGGAGGTAAGAATAATGCAAGATAATTGTAAAAACGAGCGGATTGCCATAAGTGTATCACTTTTACTTCATAGTATTGTGTTTATACTTATTGCTTCGACGGGTTTTTTTTTGTATGTAGGACAGCCGCAAAAACAGGTGATGGATGTAGCAATCTATGATGCCGAAGAAAAAAGTGGATCATCAGGGAGCGGATCACCGGAATCAGAGGCCTCTGGAACGGTCTCAAATTCGGAAATTGTAATGAACGCAGATACGAAGAAGCCATCTATTTCTGAATATTATACGGAAAAAGCACAAAAATCCGAACAGCAGGAAGAACAACAAAAAGGCAATTCTCAGGCAGTGTCCAGCCACAATGATGCAGGAAGTGGTTCTTCTGATAAGGCGAGTGGGCAAGGTATTGGAAAAGGTGAGGGTAACAAAACAGGGAATGGGAATAAGGGTACAGGAAATGAAAACGGATCAGGGAGCGGTACCGGAAACGGTGATGACAATGCAAATGCTTTGAGGCCCCAAATTCCACCACAGCTTATAACTGCTGCAGCGGTTTCCTATCCGAGAAATTTGCGTAGTGAAGGTATTGAAGGGCAGGTTGTGCTCAAAATGATTGTGGGTACAGATGGCAGCGTTGAGAGTGTGTCACTTATAGCTTCTTCGGGTTACGATGAGATGGATCATGCCGCTGAAGCGGCTGCGTATCAGTATCGTTTTTCACCGGCAGAAAATAGCGCTGGCGATCCGGTGCGTTGTGGGGTAAAACGTACATTTCAATTCAACTTGAATTGAAAATTATATATATGGAAGTAAAACATTTTATAAATTGTGAATGTATTAACGAATACGGCATTATATAAAAAAGAGTCTGCTGTATGAGGAAAGAGAGGGGTTTAAAGATGAAAAAGAAAAAATATTTGTGTATGGTCATTGCCTGTGCTTTGGCAGCGGGGGCAACGACTGGCTTTGCGGCAAAGGCACAACAAAAAATAACGGCAGAGCAAAAGACGAAGGATACGATTGATGAGTATGCACTCGATGAGGTTGTTGTTACGGCAACACGCAGTGAGAAAAAAGATACAGATGTTCCAGCGGCTACAATTGTAATTACCGCAAAACAGATTAAAGCGAGCGGAGCAAAAAATGCAGCGGAAGCACTTTCAAAGGTTAATGGTTTGGTGTATAAATCATTTGGACCAATGGCTGCATCAATGGGGTCTATGATCAATGAAATCAATATTCGCGGAAACGGGAATGGTACATTGGTACTTATTAATGGAAATCCGGTTTCATGGCGTGGCAAGTATAATATTGATGCAATTCCAGCGGAAAGCATTGAGCGTATCGAAATTGTCAAAGGTGGTGGTTCCGTACTTTATGGCAGTGATGCAATGGGGGGAACTGTGAATATCATTACAAAAAAAGGTGTGGCACTGAATCAGGTGAGCACCGGGTTTGGCAACTACGGTCAGCAAGCGTATAACATGAATGTTGGTGATGAGAACTTCAGTGTAAATTATAATCTTGATAAATGGCGCAAACTTGATGGAATTAGCGAAGCGGATGTGGATTCTGTAAAGTTTAATGGAAGTACACGCACCGATATAAAGGATATTGAAAAAGAAAATATCGGGTTTAACTGGAAAATTAATGATCATTGGGATGTACTGTATAACAATTACCAAACAAAAGCTACATATAATCGTTATGTTGATCGTGTAGATCATACAACTTCAGGTATTAGCAATGGTGATATGTTTAATGGCAGAACATATACAACAGATCAGCATGTGAGTCAGATTCATTTTCATGACGGTGATTGGAAAGCCAGTGGGTATTTTAATACAGGAACGGTCGAATCCTATGGTCCTACTTATATTAGCAGCACAGGAGCAAAGACGCCAAATGGATGGTATAATACGCGTGAAAAAAATATAACCTATGGAGTTGATGCGCAAAAGAGCTGGCATGTTAGTGATAAAGTCACCGCAATTTTTGGAATGGATTTGCAGCGTGAGAGTTATCAGTATCTTTATACACCTCAAAACACCATGTATAAAGACTATTTCCGCAACAACTGGGGTATATTTGGTCAGTGGGAGCAAGCCTTTGATAAGAACAATACGGGTATATTCAGTGCCAGAGAAACATGGACATCCGCAGCAGCGGGTGATAATAATTACAATAATTTTAGTATGGCTGGGCAGTTCATTCATAAGCTGGATAAAAGTAATAGTGTTTATATGAGTATCGGTCAGTCTTTTATTATGCCGACGTTTGCGCAAATGTACGGTGCCAGTGATACTGCAATTCCAAATCCAGGACTTAAACCGCAAACTGGCGTAAATTACGAAATTGGCTGGAAGAAAAATGCCGATCGACATAATTGGAAGGCAGCCCTTTTTCATACTGATATCAAGGATAATATTTCCGCAATCTGGAATAAAAATAAGGCTGCATATACCTATTCAAATGAAGATTTTAAGAATACGGGTGTAGAACTTTCTTGTGATATCACAGGGGAAAAAGGTTTTTCCTATAATTGGGGTGTGACCTGGCAGGATCCACAGAGTAAAAGCACAAAAAAAGACTATTGGGATCGAATGTTCGGACGATTACAGCTTACCGGTGGAGTTACCTATAAAAAAGAAAAATGGCTGTCATCTATTACAGGCTCTTATCTGAGCGGACGTGTACAGACGCCATCAAGTGAACATTCATTTGCGACAAAACCGTATTTTCTTACAACATTAAACACAACATACAGTCCAGATGCAGCAAATGAGATTACGTTTACAATTGATAACGTTTTGAATCGTGAAGACAATCTCTCACATTCGAGTTCTACTTATTATAGTGCTCCCATTAACTATATGTTGAAATATACGTATAAATTTTAAAAAAATTTAAGAGGTCTTATAATATACATTGCAGACTAAGACACTATCATATAACGATCACACATGATAAAATTTTGCTTGTCAGAGTTGTTGACAAGCATTTAGTGAAGTGATAGGATAGATTTGAGTTATGAAACAATAAGTTCATAATTTAACAATTGAATAATGTTGAAACAGGTGTCCGAAAGGACTTAATAGGGAAGTTGGATAAAATGCCAACGCGGTCCCGCCACTGTATTAGGGAGTGAATCCACAAAATGTCACTGAAGCATAAGCTTTGGGAAGGCGTGGAGGAGCAATGATCTAGAGCCAGGAGAACTGCCTGTTTAGCAATCACCGTTAGACCCGCGAGCGATGGGAAGGGGATTTATAGAAATACTTTTAAGTACCTATGAATCTCGGCAATTGTCGAGATTTTTTTAGTTAAGTGTTTTTGTTTATTGAAAAAAGACCTCTTTTTTGCGCATGTGAAAAAGAGGTCTTTTGTTTGCGGAAATAGCGATGAAATTAGTTTAAAATGGGAGGAAACGAATATTTATGGTAAATAAAGGGAAAATAGTGATTATTGGAACGAGTAATGTAGGGTCAGCAGTATTAAACAAATTAATGGATTTTCAATTGGCTTCAGAGATTGTCTTAATTGATTTAAATGAAGAAAAAGCAAAAGGCGAAGCGTTGGATGCCAGTCATTCGACATCTTGTATATATAGTACAAATATCAATATTCGTGCTGGTTCATATGCCGAGTGTAAGGATGCGGGTATCATTATCATTACGGCTGGTCCAAGTATTCGTCCGGGAGAAGAACCGGATCGACTTCGCCTTGCTTATGTGAATACAAAAATAATGAGCAGTGTCATGACGGAAATCGTAAAATATACCAAAGATGCAATGCTGCTCATTATTACGAATCCATTGGATGTTGCCACCTATCATATATCAACAACCTTTGACTATCCTCGTGAAAAAATAATTGGAACAGGTACCTTATTGGAAACGTTCCGATTTAGAAGGATTTTAGCGAATAAATATCATGTGGATACGAAAAATATTCATGGGTATGTTCTGGGAGAACATGGAAATTCTGCTTTTCCGGCTTGGAGTACAGTAGATGTTGCAGGTCTTGGTCTGGAACATTTGGATGAATATTTTCATCTTACCGAAAAGTTGGATCGCACAGCAGTGGAAAAGGAAATCGTTCAAGTCGCTTATGATGTAATTAATTGGAAAGGGTTTACGAATACAGGGATTGCGATGGCAGCTTGTCGTTTTGTGAAGGCAATTATTTATGATGAACACACGATTTTACCGATGTCAGCTGTTTTGGAAGGTGAATATGGTATAAAAAATGTGGCCCTCAGTATACCACGCATGCTTTGTTCAACAGGAATTGTTCGTTCTTTTGAAATTCGTTTGGCCAATACGGAACTACAGCTTTTACATGCTTCAGCGAAGAGTGTTCGTTTAGCTCTTGATAGTTGCACACGTTTAGATTCGTAAAAGAGAAGAAGCTAAGTCAGAAAGGATTGTGGAAAATGACAGCAGAAAAAAACAAAATAGAAAACCCCGAGGTCCTGTTTGATGAATTTGATCCACCAACGTATGAAAGTTGGAAAGAAGAAGCCACAGCACTGCTCAAAGGCGGAAGTTTTGAAAAAAAACTTTTTACAAAAACTTATGAAGGAATTACTTTAGCACCAATTTATACAATGGAAATGGCACCAAATTCAGGTGATATATCCAATTTTCCAGGAACTGAAAATTACTTGCGTGGTACCAAAGTCGGTGGTTATATAACGCAAGCATGGGGAATTTCACAGCAAAGTGATGAGATTTTGCCAAATAAATTAAACGAACTATTGAAACATGAATTAGATAAAGGCTCAACGGTCCTTAACATTGCTCTGGATGATAGTACGCGCCAGGGGAAAAATGCAGAAGCTATTACAAAGGAGTCCATAAAAAAAGGCGGAGTATCTTTAACAACATTGCAAGATGTTTATGAAGCTTTATCTGGAATTGATCTTGCTGCTCATGGTGTTTATATTCATACCGGAGAATCCAGTGCTTCAATCGTTGCTATGATTTGTGCCATGATGCAGGCAAATGGCGAAACAAAAGATAAGCTTCATGGAATCATTGGTGCAGATCCGATTGGTGTATTGGCCGAAAAAGGCTGTTTATCAATTTCAGGGGATGTACTTTATTCTGAAATGGCGGAGCTTATAAAATGGACCGACAAAAATAAAATGAACCTTCGCACGATACTTATTCAAGGGCAGGTTTATAATAATGGCGGCGCATCTGCAGTGCAAGAACTTGGCTTTATGCTGGCGACCGCAATTGTTTATATTCGTAAACTGCAAGAACAGGGACTCGATATTAATCGTATTGCTAAAAATATTGCGTTTAGTTTTGCTTTGGGATCGAATTTCTTTATGGAAATTGCTAAATTACGGGCAGCGAAAGTTCTATGGGCTCAAATTGTGCAGAGCTTTGGCGGTGATGCAGAATCTCAAAAAATGGTAATTCATGCTAAAACAGGGCTGTTTAATAAGACGACATATGACCCTTATGTGAATATGCTACGTACGACAACGGAAGCTTTTTCGGCAGCAATTGGTGGCATTGATAGTTTGGAAACAACACCTTTTGATGCTTGTATGCAGCTGCCCGATGAATTTTCTCGTCGTATTGCCCGTAATGCGCAATTGATTTTACAAAATGAATGTAATTTGCGGCAGCCAATTGATCCGGCTGGCGGTTCGTGGTATGTCGAAACCTTGACGCAGCAAGTTGCAGATAAAGCATGGCAGGTCTTACAAGATATTGAAAATAAAGGCGGTATGGTGCTAGCCTTGCAAAATGGTTTTGTGCAAAAAGACATTCAGGACGTATTGTCACAGCGTTTTAAAAAGCTGGCGCAGCGTGCAGACCGGGTCGTTGGTGTCAATATGTATGCGAATGCAATGGAACCAGTGATTGAGAAACGGAAAATCAATGTGGAAGAAATTTATCAAACAAGGGCTCAATCGGTAAAGTCATTTTTAGCAGATATCGATGAAACATACAAAAATATCAGTTTAAGTGAATTAACCAATGCAAGGGAAAATGCAAATTTCATGCCGATGCTGGAGCAGGCTTTTGCCGCAGGAGCGACTTTAGCTGAAGTTACAGCCGTACTTAACCGAAAAAATACAGGGATAAAGATCGAGCAAGTTGTTGAAAAACATCGTTTTAGTGAACAGTTTGAAGCATTGCGTAATAAAGCGAGGATTTATGAAAGTGAACACGGCGAAAAATTAAAAGTTTTCTTATGTAATATGGGAAATATTCCGCAGCATAAACCGAGGGCTGAATTTAGTACAGGATTTTTTGAAGTCGGTGGTTTTGAAGTTTTGAAAAATGATGGTTTTATGACAACCCAGGAAGCTGCCAAGGCAGCCGTGGATTCGGGAGCTTTTGCTGCAATCATCTGTTCAACCGATGATACATATCCTGAGCTTGTGCCACCAACGACAAAACAAATTAAAGCTGCAAAACCAGATATGGTTGTTATGGTTGCGGGAATGCCTGCACCAGAATTTGTGCAGTCATACAAAGATTCTGGTGTAGAGGAATTTATTCATGTACGAGCAAATTGTTTGCAGGTTCTGACCTGGATGCAAATGAAAGGGGGCATTAAATAATGCAGAAAAATCCTGATTTTACAAAAATTTCTTTGAATCAGAAAGTTGAAAAGGAAAGTTTTGCTGAATGGAAAGATCGTTTGGAGGCACAAACCGGCAAGAGTTTTAAAGAATTGTATCAACGAACTATGGAACAGATTGATTTGAAACCGCTTTATACAGGCTTTGATTTGGCAGGTATGCATCATTTGCATTATATGGCAGGCATTCCACCATTTCTGCGTGGACCATACCCTAGTATGTATGTAACTCGTCCTTGGACAGTACGTCAATACGCTGGTTTTTCTACGGCAGAAGAATCAAATGCTTTTTATCGCCGCAATCTTGCCGCCGGGCAAAAAGGACTTTCGATAGCCTTTGACCTGGCGACACATCGCGGTTATGATTCCGATCATCCAAGGGTTGTTGGTGATGTTGGTAAAGCTGGCGTGGCAGTTGATTCAATTTTGGATATGGAAATTCTTTTTTCAGGAATTCCACTGGATAAAATGTCTGTATCAATGACGATGAATGGTGCGGTTTTGCCAGTTTTAGCTTTTTATATCGTTGCAGCTGAAGAGCAGGGTGTTAAAAAAGAAGTGTTAGCCGGAACGATTCAAAATGATATTCTTAAGGAATTTATGGTACGTAATACATATATTTATCCGCCAATTCCATCCATGCGTATTATTGGCGACATTTTTGCTTACACATCACAGAATATGCCGAAATTTAATAGTATTAGTATTTCCGGATACCATATGCAAGAAGCAGGTGCTACGGCTGATATTGAACTCGGCTATACGCTCGCCGATGGTCTGGAATATATTCGAACTGGCGTGAATTCTGGTCTTAATGTTGATGCGTTTGCCCCACGTCTGTCCTTTTTTTGGGCTATGGGTAAAAATTATTTTATGGAAGTTGCCAAAATGAGGGCGGGTCGGTTGTTATGGGCCAAAATTATCAAACAATTTAATCCGCAAAAAGCCAAGTCAATGGCACTTCGTACACATTGTCAGACTTCAGGCTGGAGCCTTACGGAGCAAGATCCTTATAACAATATTGTAAGAACTTGTGTAGAAGCTATGGCTGCTGCTTTAGGCCATACACAGTCTTTGCATACCAATGCATTAGATGAAGCGATTGCACTGCCAACGGATTTTTCTGCTCGTATTGCGCGTAATACACAGCTTTATCTGCAAGATGAAACGAAAATATGTAAGGTTGTTGATCCATGGGGCGGATCCTATTATGTGGAAGCTTTAACCCAAGAACTTGTTAGAAGTGCCTGGGCACATATTCAGGAAGTTGAAAAATTGGGTGGAATGGCAAAGGCTATTGAAACTGGTTTGCCCAAAATGCGTATTGAAGAGGCTGCAGCTCGTCGGCAGGCACATATTGATTCGCGTGATGAAATGATTGTTGGTATTAATAAATATCGTTTAGAACATGAAGATCCACTTGATATTTTGGCGGTTGACAATGTAGCTGTACGATTGTCACAAATTAAACGTCTCGAAAAGCTCAGAGCAAATCGGGACAATGATACAGTACAGTCTTGTTTAGAAGCTATCACAAATTCAATGGAAACTGGTCGGGGAAATCTTTTGGAATTGGCTGTGGAGGCTGCTAGAGCCAGAGCCAGTTTGGGCGAAATTTCGGATGCAATTGAAAAAGTCAGTGGAAGGCATAAAGCGGTCATTCGATCTATATCAGGTGTATACAGCAGCGAGTTTGCTGATAGTAATGAATTTCAAAGAGTTCGCAAAATGACGGATGAATTTGAAGAGCATGAGGGGCGTCGGCCACGTATTATGATTGCTAAAATGGGACAAGACGGACATGATCGAGGAGCAAAAGTAATCTCCACGGCATTTGCTGACTTAGGATTTGATGTTGATATTGGTCCTTTATTTCAGACACCAGAGGAAACAGCACAGGATGCTGTTGATAATGATGTCCATGTAGTGGGGATGAGTTCCTTAGCTGCTGGACATAAGACACTGCTGCCACAACTCATTGAAGAATTAAAAAAACGCGGTCGCGAAGATATTATGGTTTGTATAGGTGGCGTTATTCCAGCGCAGGACTACGAATTTTTATACAAAAGTGGAGCCGCCGCAATTTTTGGACCAGGTACAGTGCTTCCGATCGCAGCCGGAAATATTCTTGAAAAATTGAAGGAACAACTGCATTGGAATGAATGATGTATATAAGCCGGATTGGACCCCAGCCAATGCAGGCAAAGAATTTGCTTGTGATGTTATGAAAGGGGTTCAAAGTAGTCACGATGGAATGACAAATTTTGCTGCGACAACGGTAAGAAAATCTGTTTCTGTAACCAAGCGTGACAAACTTACGGTAGACGATTATGTACAAGGCATTTTAGCGGGAGATCGGATGCTGCTAGCTAGAGCAATCACTTTGATTGAAAGTAATTCACCGAAACACATGGAGCTGGCACAAGCTGTATTACAGAGAATTTTACCTTATTCGGGAAATTCCATTCGAGTCGGAATTACGGGCGTTCCCGGTGCCGGGAAAAGTACCTTTATTGAGGCTGTAGGTTGCATCCTCTGTCAAAAGGGGCATAAATTAGCTGTTTTAGCGGTTGATCCGAGCAGTAGTATTACTCGGGGCAGTATCTTAGGTGATAAAACGCGTATGGAGAATTTATCGCGTGAAAAAAATGCTTTTATCCGACCATCGCCCTCGGGTGGTACCTTGGGAGGTGTAACTCGAAAAAGTCGTGAAACTCTGCTTTTATGTGAGGCAGCCGGGTATGATATCATTTTGGTGGAAACGGTTGGTGTAGGACAAAGTGAAATTACGGTACGCTCCATGGTGGATTTCTTTTTATTGGTTGTTTTAACAGGTGCCGGTGATGAACTGCAAGGCATGAAAAAAGGCGTTATGGAAATTGCCGATGCAATTTTGGTAAATAAAGCCGATGGTGATAATAAACAAAAGGCCGAGATGGTGAAAGTCGATTATGAACGAATGCTTCATTATCTGAGGCCAGCAACGGAAGGGTGGCAGACCAAAGCCTATACCTGCTCAGCTGTAACAGGAGCAGGTATAGCCGAGATTTGGCAGGTGATTCATACATTTCGGGATAAAATGATGGAAAATCATGCTTTTCTTAACCGCCGGAAAGTTCAAACGCTGGAGTGGGTTTATGCTATGGTTGAAGATCATTTACGCAGTGTTTTTTATCAAAATGCGAATGTTAAAGCGAATCGTCTCTTTATCGAAAACCAGGTGGCGGCAGATCAGTTATCGGCAACCATGGCCGCACAAAAACTTATTGATGCGTTTGAAAAATCTTGAAAATAAAATTTAAAAACAAGTGCCGGTGATGCAGGGAGAGAACTGCATCACTGGTTTGTTTTAGTCATGTTATTTAAAAAATAAAGGGAGATTTTGCAGTTATGCGATTGAAAACAAAAAGAAATAGAAAACAATATCATATGCTAATAATGGGAATAACACTGCTTTTAGGGACATCTTTTACTACGGTACATGCAGAGGATATGACGGAACCCATTCAAGATACAGTTCTTGATCCAGTTGTAGTGACCGCCAACCGGATTCCAACCAAACGTTCTGATACCGCGGCCAATGTTACGGTGATTAGCTCTGACCAGATAGCAGCGAATCATTATGCATCTCTTGCAGAAGTTTTACGGCAGGTAAATGGTATTGTAGTGACAGAAGCTTCGATGACAAGGCAGGATTTAGTGAGAATTGACGGGGATGACCGCGTTTTGGTAATGATCGATGGTCGTCGTATGAATATGGATAAAGGTGCATCAAGTAATCGTGCCAGTATTGATTTAAAGACAATTGCCAGTATGCAAAACATCGAGCGAATTGAAATCATAAAAGGGGCTGGATCAACCTTATATGGTTCTGATGCAGTCGGCGGTGTGATTAACATCATAACGAAAAAAGGAAAAAATGTTAAATCAGAATCGACGTTGGATATGAGTATCGGATCTTGGAAAACGCAAAATTATGATTTGACCAATCAGGGCAGCCAGGCTGATTGGAGCTGGTTTGTTACAGCTGGACTGCAAAATCAAGACTATATGAAATATAACAATTGGAAAAATGATACTACTACCAGAATGGGAAACAGCGATTATGCGAAAAAAAATGGAACGGTGCGTCTCGATAAAAAAATAAATGATGCTTCTTCTTTGACATTTAATTATGAGCATATGACAGATGATTCTGGTCAATGGAATGAAGCCTTCGGGTATAGTAAGTATGGCATGTCAGCGAATTACTTACACGATCGCATGGATAAATTAGTCAATAATGCTGCTTTTACATATCATTATAAAGAAAATACAGATGCTTCAAGTTATTTTCGCTATTATCAAAATTATACAACACAAGGATTTAATGATATAGATGGTGGTGCTGGCTATTCCCGTTATAGTAATAAAATGACAGGATTTGACTGGCAGGACAATTGGTTAATTGGTCAGAATCATTTTGTTGCTGGCACAGAATGGCATCAGACAAAAATTAATAATGGTGCATTATCCGGCGGGGATTATCTCGATAAAAAAATAACCAATAAAGCTGTTTATTTAGAAGATACCATCCAATTGACAGATCGTTTAACGTTTGTACCAGGAGTTCGCTATGATGATCATAGTATGTTTGGCGGTCAGACTACACCAAAAGCGGCACTGAATTATAAAATTGATCCTAAAACGAATATGTATGCATCTTGGGGTAGAATCTTTAATGCACCGAATGCGGATGATTTGTTTTGGCATGATCCTTATGGATATATGCTTGGCAATCCTGATTTGCAGCCGGAAACCGGTTATAAAACCACGTTTGGTATAAACAGGCAGTTTGATGAAAAAACAGCAGTTTCGTTAAGTGCTTTTGAAAGCAAAATTCATAATGCGATTGGATGGGTAGAGATCGATCCGACCAATTACATTTACGAAGCCCTTAATGCCGATGAACAAAAAAAACGCGGCATTGAATTTACTGTCAATCATAAATGGAGTGATAAATGGAGTGTAGATGCAGCTTACTCTTATATAAAAACAGAAACAAAATCTTCCGATAACTACAACTGGGATCAAAATAACAGCAGTCCGAATGGCTATAATTTTGGGGTACATTATCATGATGCAAAATGGGATAATGCAGTAAATGTGAGTGGCGGCAGCGGTCGGAGCTTACAATATTTCACTGCCAGCAATTACTGGATTTGGAATGCCAATGCCAATTACAAGATTACGAATGCCATGACGGCGTATATTAAAATTGATAATATTACAAATAAAGCATATGAAATTACTGGCAATAAAGCCGTTGGTGCTTATCCGATGGCCGGTCGCTTTATGGAAGTTGGCGTTAAATATACTTTTTAAGTAATGTATTATAGAATCGGTGAGACAATAAAAGGGTGCTTTTCAGTTATGGAACTTGAAACGTATAAGGGAGGGTGTCTTATTTTAGAATTAGTAAATTTATCCAATTATCCCACTGATACGAAAGATTTGATTATGAATCAAGCTTGTTGTCTGGAGCATTTTTTAAATACATATCATTTGGACGGCATTGAGCTGATGCTTTGTAAGCCATGGCAGGAAAATTTGCACAGGCCAGAGTGGATTAAGGGCATCCATCTGCGTTTTTGGTTTAATTGGTTTGATTTTTGGCGGCAGGATTATACGATTTTACACAAAGAAATAGGAAATGCCGATTCGATTTCGGCCTGTTATGGTGGCTTAACGCGTCAAGCTTGGCTAGATGTATACCGGGAAAATATTGTGCAAGCAGCAGCGACACCCGCCGAATACATGGTCTTTCATATCGCACAAGTTCGTTCAAGCGAAGTTTTTAAGTATTGCTTTTCGGCCACGAGTCGTGAAGTTGTGACGGCTGCTGTTGAGGTGATTAATGAAATTACGCGCGAATTGCCTAATGATCGATTGTTGTTATTTGAAAATTTATGGTGGCCTGGTTTGACGCTTTTAGATAAAGATTTAGTCGAATATCTTTTTCAGAATATCGAGCACAAAAATAGCGGTATAATGCTCGATACGGGGCATTTGATGAATACCAATTTAGATTTAAACACGCAGGCGGAGGCCGTTGATTACGTTTTAAAAACGGTAGAGGATTTAGGGGAATACAAAACGAAAATTCATGGTATTCATTTGCATTATTCTTTATCAGGAAGATATGTGAAACAGAAAAAACAATTTTGTACGGATGATCCTACGGATCCAGTTCAGTTGATGAATCATATTTTGCAGATTGATCAGCATCTGCCGTTTACAGATTCATCGGCCAAAAAAATTGTTCAAATGGTGTGTCCTGATTATTTAATTCATGAATTTGTTCAACGTTCCAGCGTGGATTGGCAGCAGAAAATAACCATACAAAAATCTACGATGGCAGGTGTATAATAATGAAGTGCAAGATTATAATGGTACTGTTATTTAGCATTGTAGGGCTGTTTTTTAGTGGTTGTGGCAATAATGCAGTTAAACTTGAACAAAATACTGGCTATAAGGCAGTCGACTCACATGAGCAGGTTGTGGAAATGTTGCATAAGCCGCAGCATATTGTTTCTTTGACTTTATGCAGTGATGAAATTTTACTTTCCTTAGTTGATAAAGACTGTTTAGCGTCGGTATCATCACTCGCGGCAAACCCGTCTATTTCAAATGTCGCTGTGCAGGCAGAAGGCTTGCCTATGCTTGAAAATAAAAGTATTGAGGCGATTTTGGCTAAAAATCCAGATTTGATTATTGTGGGTGACTGGCTGCCAGACGATTTTATTGTGAGTCTGCGTGAATTAAATGTGCCAGTGTATGTATATAAAACGCCGCAAACCATTGCTGAGGTCAGAACTTTGGTTTTGGATATGGGGATTATTGTTGGTGAAACTGAAAAAAGTAAAAAAATTGTTGCAGATATGGATGCTGTATTAACTCAAATAACGAATAAAGTTCAGTTGATTCCTGAAAATCAAAAAAAGATGGTCATGGCCCTGTCTTTTATGGGGTGTTATGGCGGAAAAGGCAGTATGCTGGATGATATTTATAAAAACGCGGGTGTCATCAATGGAGCGGCTTTGGCCGGACTTGAGAAAAATGATGTGTTAGCGAAAGAACAGATCGTGGCAATGAAACCTGATATTTTGATGATTCCAACATGGGATTATGCAGGGGAGGACATTGCGCAGTTTAGAAATTCTATATTGACGGACCCGGCCTTACAGCATATTCCAGCGGTTATGAATCATCATTTAATTCAAGTTAATGATAAATATACCTATTCGACATCACAATATGTAGTTTTTGCAGTAAAAAATATTTTTGAAGCAGTCTATGAAAAATGATAAATAATATGCTTCAACATGGTAAAATAAAAAGTACTGGAGGGGATTTTATGTCAAATTTTACAAGCATACCGTTTACACCGCTTCGCGAACGAATTGCAATAGATCAGCCAGAGCTGTTGGTGGGGTTGGATCAAGTGAGGGAACGAATTGGTGAAGCCGATTTTGATAAATATATTAATTCATTGATCAGCCTCAAAAAGAGCGGTGATCTTCTATTGCTTATCACCGGAAAAACGATGTATTATTCAATTATTGAACAAAAATTCATTCCTGTATTGAAAGCTTGTTTTAATGTGAGCAAAGTGCGCGTCGTTAGTCAGGGATAATGAAGTTTAGAGAAAAATCGAGGTGAAGTGGTTGATCAAAATAGAAGGATTGGTAAAAAAATACCAGCATAAAAATGCTCAAAATAAGAATGAATGGAAAACAGTTGTAAATGATTTGAATTTACATATTGAGCCGGGGGAAATCTTTGGTCTGTTAGGTCCAAATGGTGCAGGAAAAACAACGACGATTCGTATGCTTACGATGCTCACCCAGGCAACATCCGGCGAGATTATGTACAATGGTCTCAATGTAAAACACGATCAGGAGGCAATGAAAGCCCTGATCGGAGTTGTGCCGCAGCAGATTAATTTTGATCAGGATCTGACAGTTGGTGAAAATATGGAACTACATGCTCGGCTGCATCATATGGGAAAAGAAAATAGAAGGCAAAGGATTGCTGAACTTTTAGAATATGTTGAACTTTCCGATCGTGTGAATGATAATGTACGTTTGTTATCGGGAGGAATGAAACGCCGGCTTTTGATTGCCAGGGCCCTCATACATAATCCAAAAATTTTATTTTTGGATGAACCAACGGTGGCGCTTGATCCTCAGGTGCGGCGCCGCATTTGGGACTTGATTCGCCGGATGCATCGTGAAGATGTTACGGTTTTATTAACAACACATTACATCGAAGAGGCGGAACATCTTTGCAATCGTGTGGCGATTTTGAATAAAGGAAAATTAATTGCATTGGATTCACCGAAGGCTTTGTGTGAACGGGTAGGCCGTTATGTTGTGGAATGGGATGCACTGGATGAACGGGATTTTCGATTTTTTATGACAAGAGAAGCTGCTGCTGAATTTGCTGCAACAGTGGATGCAGCTACAACAATTCGACGTTCGAATTTAGAGGATGTGTTTGTTGAGCTTACCGGCAGGAAGGTGAATGTTTGATGCTGTATGATGTTTGGACGGTGTTTTGGCGGGACTGGGTTGTCTTGAAACATCGCATGATTAAATTTATCTTAAGTCGTATGGTAGCGCCTATGCTTTACCTTGTTGCGTTTGGGTGGGGACTTGGCCGCAGTATGCCGCCGATTGGTGGTGGGTCGTATATTGATTTTCTGGTACCGGGTATCTTGGCCCTGAATTCGATGAATATCAGTTTCAATAGTATTACGCCTGTACATTCAGAACGCATTTATCATAAAAGTTTAGAGGAATATTTGGTAGCACCAATTCGTCCGCTGGCGTTTATTATCGGCAAAATTTTGGCGGCGGTTCTGCGTGGACTTATTTCTTCCGTTATTATTGTTGTGCTGGCCTATCTGTTTGGGGCAAATTTTATGATTACACCGCTTTTTGTTTTAGTATTAATATTTAATTGTATTATTTTTGCTGAAATTGGCTTTGGTGCGGCGATGACGATTCATTCTTATGAAGATATGGGACGCTTTAATACATATATTCTGCTCCCAATGTCTTTTTTATGTGGAACATTCTTTGCGACCGATAAACTGCCGCTTGCAGCTAAATATTTTGTGGAGCTGCTGCCGCTTACACATACCAGTTATTTATTACGCAATATTGGTGCAGGACATGATTTTTCTTTGCTATCTGCTTTTGTGTTAGCTCTATATATGTGCGTAGGTTTATTGGTTTGCATTTGGGCTATGCGTAAAATTAAGGAATAAAAAAACGACTGGGTAAAGATTTTCATCTTTACTCAGTCGTTTTTTATGAATTGGTTGTCATAATTCGTTGTTGTTTGGCTAATGGGTCTTTGCCAAAGCGATTTTCCCCTTTTGTTCCTTTGATTGATAATAAGCATAGGGAAAAAATAACAGGGATTGGAAAATAAAGGATAAGTCCGATGATCATCCACCAGCCTTTAAAATTGAAATCATGTAAACGTCTAATATAAAGAGATGCAATAAAAGGTAAACTGAGTATGGCCAAAAATGTGATGCACGCTTCATTTACAGTAGTTAGGCTGTCATTAGCGCCAGTAGCGGATAGATAAGTACTGACAACAAAAGATAAAATTGCCGCTGCAAGACCAAATACTACGCCGACTGTGAAGATTTGCATGAAGTATTTCTTTCGGTTTAAACGACCGCTAAATGTTAAATAATTTTCTTTGAAGCTTTCTGACATGAATGAAGCAACTCCTTTTGTTGATCAAGATAAAATTTTTCTTACCGTTTCACGTATATTCATTTAAAGTATAGAGAAAATTACAAGAATATGCAATGATTAATATTTATTGATCGATTTTATGGCAGAGTCCATAAAGAATTATCTTAACAGAGATCGCTATATATGTTACAATACTATATACAAAAATTACGATTTAGGAAGTGTGGAAATGGAAAAAAAGCTTTCTATCCTGCGCGAAAAAGGCTATAAAATTACTCCACAGCGTCGAGCTGTTATTACGGCGTTAGAAGAGTTCGGAAAGTTTCCCACAGCCCAGAACATTCTGGAATCTGTCAAAAAAACACAACCGGATGTGTCACTGGACACGATTTATCGAAATTTAACGCTGCTGGCAGAAGTAGGGATCGTGCATGAAATCCATCGTCATACTGGCAATATTTACGAAATAGTAACCCCAGGACATCATCACCATCATTTAGTTTGTACCGAGTGCGGCAGAACGGAATGTCTCGATATTTGTCCAGTAAATGACGCTTATGTACGTGAGGCAGAAAAAAAAGGTTTTCAGATTACCGGGCATACTTTTGAATTTTATGGAATTTGCCACGACTGTAATACTGGAAATAAAAAGTAACCAATAGTAGAAAGGTTGTTGTTTGTGTTCAATAAAATGATACATCATAATGCGCCGTCTGGTGAAGATTGTACGAAATTATGTTGTACTAAAATAAAAAATTTTGGTGTAAAAATCGGTAAAACCGATATTTTTAGTCAGGTAAATATTCATATTCATTGTGGCCAGCTGACGGCATTGATAGGACCAAATGGTGCGGGCAAAAGTACATTGCTCAAGGCGATTTTGGGTGAGGTCGGGCATACAGGGGATCTTCATTATGTGGATGCCAAAGGGCAGCATACAGGCCATCCAGTTATTGGCTATGTGCCACAGTATTTGAATTTTGATGTGAGTTCACCGACGAGTGTTATGGATATTTTTATGGCTTGTTTAACGAGTCGACCTGTGTGGTTATGCAGTTCTAAAAAGTTGCGACCACGTGTCCTTGCTGGTCTTAAACGGGTGAAAGCAGAGCATCTAATCGATCGGCGCTTAGGGGCTTTATCAGGGGGAGAACTACAGCGTGTCCTTTTGGCGTTATCACTGGACCCGATTCCTGATTTATTACTTTTAGATGAACCTGTTTCTGGCGTTGATCAAAACGGATTAGAACTTTTTTATGAAATTGTTGCGGATTTACGCGAAAAGGAAGATATGGCAATTATTTTGATTTCACATGATTTAAATCTGGTAGCAAAACATGCTGATCAAGTGGTTTTGCTCAATAAAAAAGTGGTTTGCCAAGGCACACCACATGAGGTTTTTAAAGATGAACGAGCCAAAAAAATTTTTGGAATGCTGATTGCTCCAGCTGAAGAAAAAGGAGTGGAGGCATAATGTTAGATACAATTTATATGTTGCTAAATTCTTTATTTCCTTTTCAATGGATGGATCATACCTTTATGAAAAATGCTTTTTTAGCAGTGGTTATGATTACGCCGCTGTTTGGTCTTTTAAGTACGATGGTGGTCAGTAATCGCATGGCTTTTTTTTCGGATTCACTGGGGCATGGTGCATTTACAGGGATTGCTATTGGCGTGCTGCTGGGAGGCGTGGAACCATTGGTGTCATTGGTTATTTTCTCCATTTTATTTTCCCTGCTCATTACGTATATCAAAAGTAAAAGTAGTGCCTCAACCGATACGATTATTGGTGTTTTTTCTTCGACAGCGATTGCTATGGGGTTAATGATGATGTCGTATGGTGGTGGATTTAATAAATTTTCATCGTATTTGATTGGTGATTTATTAAGCATAAAAACAGAAGAACTTTTAGCACTGCTGTTTGTCTTTGTGTTGGTGGTGTTTGTTTGGGTCCTCATCTTTAATCGATTTTTGATGATCAGCATCAATACATCATTTGCGGCAAGCCGCGGTATCAAAACGATGTGGATTGAAATGGGATTTGCTGCTGTTTTGGCAGTTGTTGTGGCGATAAGCATTCAATGGGTTGGTCTTTTGATTATCAATTCGATGTTGGTTTTACCAGCGGCAGCAGCTCGAAATATTACAAATAACGTAAAACAATATCATCTAGTGTCGGTGCTTTTTGCTTTGACTGCCGGTTTGGCAGGGCTCATTTCCTCCTATTATACCAATACGGCAACCGGTGCTACGATTGTAGTTATTTCAGCAGGACTCTTTTTTATTACGTTAGCGTTAAAACCGTATTTTATTCGTTGAGACATGAGGCAAAAAGCAGATTATTTTTTAATTGATTTTCTTTGCCAGATAGTATACGCTTAAATTGAATTATATCTTACTCGATAAAAATAAATTCTTGTTGGCAGTAAAATAAGTTTGTATAAAATAGTAGAGGAGATATGGGCTGTGAAAATCAAAAACAGTATGGAAGATTTTGTTTTTTCCAAAATAAACGCAATATTGGCGGAGTATGGTGATGTTTGTAAATGTGAGAAATGCAGGACTGATATTGCTTTGCTTGCTTTAAATCATTTGCCACCGCATTATGTTTGCAGTGACAAGGGAGATACACTAACTCGCTTGAATCTATATCAACCGGAAAATGAAGTGGACATGATTCGTGAAATTGCTAAAGCTGTTGAGATTGTTAGTGTGAATCCACATCATTCATAAATAAAAAAGCATCGTTCAAAATTTTATTTTGAACGATGCTTTTTTTAAACGGGAAGCTCTGATTCTGTTTTTTCACCAGATGGTTCTTTATCAGTGTCTTCTTTTATAACCATGATTTTATCTATACGGGCTCTATCCATATCAAGAATTTCAAACGTAAAATTATTCCACGTGAATTTCTCTGCTTCTTTTGGAATATAACCTAAATAGGAAGTAATGAAGCCTCCCATGGTTTGATAATGATCAGGGTCCTCATCGGGTAATTCATCTAGTTCAAACTGTTCCTTGAAATCGTCAATCGAATATAGACCATCTACCAGCCAGGATTGATCATCACGACGAATGATCTGAATTGGTTCTGGTTCATTGTTTAATGAGATATCACCAACAATTCCGGAAATGATATCTTTTATCGTGATAAAACCGACGACACCGCCGTATTCATCAAGTACAATCGCTTCATGTGTACCCGTTTCTTTAAATTTTTCTAAAACACGAAAAGACTCCATAGACCGAGGAATAAACATCGGTTTGCGAAGATATTTTGCCAAATTTAAATCCTGTTTATTAATGGCAGCATTTAATAAATCTTTTGCATAGAGTACACCAGCAAAGTCATCGAGATTGTCTTTGCCGACAGGGAAGATCGTATCAGGATTTTCTTTAATCAGTTCTAAATTATGCTCGAGTGAATCGGCAAGATCCAGCCAAAACATCTGCGTGCGTGGTCTCATTAAAGCATAAGCCGTCTGGTCGCTCATATGGAAAATTCGATCCACCATATCCTGTTCTGTTTTTTCAAAGGTGCCATCTTCAGTGCCTTGTTCAATTAGGTTTTTCACTTCATCTTCGGTTACAGCATCCTCAACGCGTGGATTAATGCCACAAATAGCAAGTACCATATTCGTGGAGGCGGAAAGAAAATGGACAAACGGTCTAGTAGATAATTCCATTTTATTCAATAATTTAGCAAAATGAAGCAGAATGGTTTCAGGGCTGTTGCCAGCAATTTTTTTCGGTACGAGTTCGCCGATGATCAGATTTAAATAGGTGATAAATACAACGCTGCAGATAAAAGCAATTAAATCAGCATAGAAATTATCAATCGAGAGAGTTGATAACAATCCTGATAAAATTGGCGCAAGTTCAGCGCCGGCTAAAGTACCAATTAAAATACTCATTAAGGTTATGCCAATTTGCATGGCCGAAAGAAATCGTTCTGGATCATCCATGATTTTGCTAGCCAGCTGTAGTTTACGATCATCATTGTTCGATAGTTTTTCAAGCTTGCTTTTATGGGTTTCTAGTATCGCGGTTTCGGTCAGAACAAAAAAGCCATTTGCAATAATACAACATAAAGTTAATGCGAGTTTAATACTCGTCTCGGGACTGTCCAAGAAAAAGCCACATCCTTTTTTTATTTAAAAATTATATACTTACATTAGAAAAAATTTTTAATTTTTGATATTAAGTATTATTATACCATATTTTTTAAGATATAGTTTAGATATTATTTGAAATGAAACTATAAGTTAAGCTGCATTAAATATTCTATATGTCAATCGTCAGGAATGGGTATAGGACCGAGTGGCGTCTGTCATTTACTATATGCATGCAATTTACTTGTTTTTGGCTAATAATTATGATATGATGCACTATATGGCGTATTGTGCTTTAGACTATAAATTGGTAGTTCGGCAAAGTTTACGTAAGCCAGAGAAAAATAATGAGTTGTAGGAAAAACAGGAGGTCATTGTATATAATGAAAGTTACTGCAGAAAAAATAGACAATCATCAAGTTGTTTTAGAGATGGAAGTACCACAAGCGGAATTGAGCAAAGCAATTGAAAAAGCTTATACTAAGCTTGCAAATAGAGTGAATGTCCCAGGGTTCCGTAAAGGTAAAGCACCACGTAAAATTTTGGAACAACGCATCGGCAAAGAAGCAATTTTGGATGAAGCTTTTGAATTGCTTGCTCCTAAAGCATTTAATGATGCCCTTACGCAGGAAAATATTGAACCGGTAAGCCGTCCTAAAATTGACGTTGTGACTTTGGAAGAAGGTAAAGATGTTGTGTTTAAAGCAACTATTACTGCAAAACCAGAAGTTACACTTGGTGAATATAAAGGTTTAACTGTAGCAAAAACAACTGTAGAAGTTAAGGACGAACAAGTAGAAGAACAAATCAAACAAATGCTGGATCATCATTCGAAAATGGTTACAGTTGAAGATACGATTGTTGCAAAAGATGATTTTACAACGATTGATTTCAAGGGCTTTGTTGATGACGCTGCTTTTGATGGTGGGGAAGGTAAAGATTATCCACTCCAAATTGGTTCGGGAAGCTTCATTCCTGGTTTTGAAGAACAGTTGATTGGTGCTACAGTAGGTCAGGAACTTGATGTACATGTAACATTCCCTGCAGAATATCACGCAGCAAATTTAGCTGGTAAACCAGCTGTGTTCAAATGCACAGTAAATAATATTAAACGTAAAGAATTGCCGGAACTTGATGATGCATTTGCTAAAAAAGCAAGTTCATTTGAAACGGTGGCTGAGCTTAAAGCCGATATGAAAGATAAACTGGAAAAAAATGCAGTCGTAAAAGCTGAAAATGATAGAAAAGCAGAAGCTCTTAAAATTGCAACTGAAAATATGACAGTGGATATTCCAGATGAAATGATTGATAACCGTATTAGCCATATGCTGGAAGAACTTTCAATCAGCCTTGAAAATCGCGGAATGAAATTAGACCAGTATTTACAATATGCAAACACGGATATTGCAAAATTACGTGAAACATATCGTGAAACGGCAGTCGTCAATGTGAAAACAGATTTGATGCTTGAAGCAGTAGCAAAAGCAGAAGAAATTAAAATTGAAGCAGCTGATATGCAGGTAGAAGTGGAAGCGATGGCGAAAGCTTATGGTGCAACAGCTGCACAAGTACAAAAAATTATTAGCGAACAAGGGCGTATTGGTGATTTAATGGCAACGATTATGCGCAAGAAAGCTGCACAGTTTATTGTTGATCAAATCGCAGAATAAGTTTTGCCGCTAAGAGATAACTGGGGTGATCTTATGAATTATGTACCGATGGTAGTAGAACAATCAAGCCGAGGCGAACGAGCATATGATATTTATTCTCGTTTACTTAAAGATCGTATCGTTTTTATTGGTGGACCAATAGATGATAATGTAGCAAATGTTGTTATTGCACAATTGCTGTTTTTAGAGTCAGAAGATCCGGATAAAGATATCCATTTATATATTAATAGTCCAGGTGGTGTTGTAACGGCGGGTCTTGCAATTTATGACACGATGCAGTATATCAAACCTGATGTTTCTACGATTTGTTTAGGTCAGGCCGCAAGTATGGGCTCATTACTTTTAACAGCAGGTGCCAAAGGCAAACGATATGCGCTTCCATACGCGCGTATTATGATTCACCAACCGTCAGGCGGAGCGCAGGGTCAGTCTACGGATATTCAGATTCAAGCAAGAGAAATTCTTCGCTTAAGAGAAGTTGGTAATGATATTTTAGTTCGTCATACAGGTCAGACTCGTGATAAAGTCGTATTAGATACGGAGCGTGACAGCTTTATGTCAGCTGCGGAAGCACAAACTTATGGTCTGATTGATGAAGTCATTACTCGTCCGGTAAAAAAAACCGAAAGCCCTGAATAGAGAGGTGATAACATGTTAAAGTTTGGGGATGAAAAAGGTCAACTGAAATGCTCGTTTTGTGGTAAATCACAGGAACAGGTAAGAAAGTTGGTTGCAGGTCCTGGTGTATACATTTGTGATGAATGTATTGAACTTTGCAATGAGATAATCGAGGAAGAATTCAGTGATGATGTTGAAGTCGAACTGAAGGATGTTCCAAAACCGAAAGAAATCAGGGGCATTTTAGATCAGTATGTAATTGGTCAAGATGAAGCAAAGAAATCTTTAGCGGTAGCTGTATACAATCATTATAAGAGAATCAACATGGGACCTAAAATTGATGATGTTGATTTGCAAAAATCAAATATTCTGATGCTTGGTCCGACCGGCAGCGGTAAGACTTTACTGGCACAGACCTTAGCGAAAATTTTGAATGTACCGTTTGCCATAGCAGATGCTACTTCTTTAACAGAAGCTGGGTATGTTGGTGAAGATGTTGAAAATATCTTATTGAAACTGATTCAAGCAGCTGATTACGATGTTGAAAAAGCAGAAAAAGGGATTATTTATATTGATGAAATCGATAAAATTGCCCGGAAATCAGAAAATCCTTCGATTACACGCGATGTTTCAGGCGAAGGAGTGCAACAAGCTTTATTAAAGATTCTTGAAGGTACGGTTGCAAGTGTTCCACCGCAAGGCGGACGCAAACATCCACATCAGGAACTTATACAGATTGATACGACGAATATCTTATTTATCTGCGGCGGTGCATTTGATGGTATTGAAAAAATCATTGATTCTCGTACAGGTAAAAAGAACTTAGGTTTTGGTGCCGAAATTAAGAGTAAAGAAGAACGTAAAGTCGGTGAGATTTTGAAATTTGTTCTTCCAGAAGATTTACTTAAGATAGGCTTGATTCCTGAATTTGTTGGGCGTTTACCAGTGGTTGTTACATTGGAAGCACTTGATGAAGATGTCCTTGTCAGCATATTGACAAAACCGAAAAACGCCTTGGTGAAACAGTATCAAAAGTTCCTTGATATGGATAATGTTAAATTGGAATTTGAAGAAGATGCGCTTAGAGTCATTGCAAAAGAAGCTTTAAAACGCAATACTGGTGCTCGTGGATTACGTTCCATCATTGAGTCGGTTATGCGCAATGTGATGTATGAAGTTCCATCACGTGATGATGTAGCGAAATGCACTGTGACGAAGGAAGTTGTTACAGATAAGAAAGATCCTATATTGACATTAGACGAGAAAAAGGCAAAAAAGCCTTTAACCAATGAAGAATCGGCTTAGTCAAAAGGTTTTTAAAAGGGACGTTGTATTTTTACAGCGTCTCTTTTTGGTTTATTTTCTATGAATCAATATTATAGAGGATTTTTCTGTTTTGGTTTAGAATACCAATTATTTAGGTATCAATAAAGATTCTAGTTTATGCACGATAAAAAGATGATTTACAATAAAGTGCGCATTACATAAAAAAATATAATGAGGAGGTTTTTATATGGATACGAATCGCAAAATGCCTTTATTACCGTTACGAGGAATCATGGTTTTTCCGTATATGATCATCCATTTAGATGTTGGCAGAGAAAAGTCGATTGCAGCCTTGGAAGAGGCTATGCTGCATGATCGAATTATCATGTTGAGTGCCCAAAAAGATGCAGCCATTGAAAAACCAGGACAAGATGATATATTTGAAATTGGCACGATTGCTGAAGTAAAGCAGCTCTTAAAGTTACCAGGTGGCACAATTCGTGTTTTGGTTGAGGGATTACATAGAGCTAAGATTGTGAAACATAATGAATTGGAAAAATATTATGAAGTTGAAATAGAAGAGTTTAATGAAACAGTGGAGCCGTCACTGGAATTAGAAGCTTTGACTCGAGCTGTTGTGCACGAATTTGAACAGTGGGTGAAGTTAAGCAAGAAAATTCCGCCGGAAACTTTAGTCTCTGTCGTGATTGTGGAAGATGCTGGCAGGCTTTGTGATTTAATTGCCAGTCATTTGAATCTTAAATTGGATGATAAACAAGCCTTGCTTACGGCAACGGATGTTAAAGTTCGGCTGGAAAAATTATATGAGATATTGGCGCGAGAAATGGAAGTTCTTGAAATTGAACGAAAGATAAGTGGTCGTGTTAGAAAGCAAATGGAAAAGATCCAAAAAGATTATTATCTACGAGAACAAATGAAAGCTATTCAAAAAGAGCTGGGTGACAAAGATGATAAATCAGCTGAAATTGAGGAGTATCAGAAAAAACTCGCAGAAACAAAGTATCCGGACGATGTTGTTGAACGTATCAATAAAGAACTTAGTCGTTTAGAAAAAATGTCGTCGCTATCTTCTGAAACTGGTGTGATTCGTACGTATTTAGATTGGCTGCTGTCTTTGCCATGGGACAATGCAACGAAGGAACAGCTGGATATAAAAGAAGCTGAAAAAATATTAAATAAAGATCATTATGGGTTAGAAAAGGTAAAAGAACGGATTTTAGAATATTTGGCAATTCGCAAATTATCCGATTCACTTAAGGGACCGATTCTGTGTTTAGTTGGCCCTCCCGGGGTTGGTAAAACATCTTTGGCACGTTCGATTGCCCGCTCACTAGGTCGTACTTTTGTCAGAGCATCTTTGGGTGGCGTACGGGATGAAGCGGAAATTCGCGGGCATCGTCGTACGTATGTTGGAGCACTTCCCGGGCGAATCATTCAAGGCCTAAAAACAGCAGGATCATACAATCCAGTATTTTTGTTGGATGAGATTGATAAAATGAATTCAGATTTTAAGGGTGATCCATCGGCCGCTCTGCTAGAGGTTCTTGATCCCGAACAGAACAATACGTTTAGTGATCACTACATTGAACTGCCATTTGATCTTTCAAAGGTGCTCTGGGTGGTTACAGCAAATGCAATACATACGATTCCGCGACCGCTTCGTGACCGCATGGAAATCATTCATTTGCCAAGTTATACGGAAGAAGAAAAATTGCAGATTGCTCAGCGTTATTTAGTGAAAAAACAAATAAAAGAAAATGGCTTAAAATCGGCACAAATTCAATTTTCAGAAGGAACACTGCAGAAAATGATTGCAGGCTTTACACGAGAATCGGGTGTGCGCGAACTAGAACGTATTGTTGCAAAAGTCTGCCGTAAGGTTGCTTTGCAAATTGTCCAAAAGGACAAAAAAACGGTAAAAGTAACAGCTCAAAATTTGCATGCTTTTTTAGGGAGAACTAAATTTATACACAGCAAAGCGGAAAAAGAGGCCGAAGTTGGTGTATGTACCGGTATGGCCTGGACTGAGGTCGGTGGTGATATTTTACCTACTGAAGTTACTGTCATCAAAGGCAAGGGGAAATTGATTCTGACAGGTCAATTAGGTGATGTGATGCAAGAATCAGCGCAGGCTGGACTTAGTTATATTCGCAGCCGTACCCAAGAATTGAATATTGATGCTGAATTTTATGAAAAGCAGGATATTCATATCCATCTGCCGGAAGGGGCGATTCCTAAAGATGGTCCATCGGCTGGTATTACAATGGCTACGGCTATGGTATCTGCTTTAACGGATCAAAAAGTTCGTTCGGATGTGGCAATGACTGGGGAAATTACCTTACGTGGCAGAGTTTTGCCGATCGGTGGACTAAAAGAAAAAGTAATAGCGGCATATCGTGAAGGTATCAAAACGATTATTTTACCAAAAGAAAATGAACGAGATATTGAGGATATTCCAAAAAATATAAGGCGCGAATTAGAATTTGTTCCAGTTGAACATATGGATCAAGTTTTAGCGTGTGCAATGGTGAAAGAACATGAGTGAAAAAGATAAAGTAATTATAACGCAAGGCAAATATATTGCTTCAGCGGTACAAGTGGAGCAGTATCCAGAAGACAAGATGAAAGAAATTGTTTTTATGGGCCGCTCCAATGTAGGTAAGTCGTCGTTGATCAATTCGCTTACGAGAGTTAAAGGGTTGGCCAGAGTGAGCGGGAATCCGGGTAAGACACAGACGATTAACTTTTATGAATTAGGTGCTAAGTTAGAAGACAGAGAAGATCGAATTGATTTTTATCTGGTCGATTTGCCGGGGTATGGATATGCAAAAACCGGACAGGAAAATCGTAAACGCTGGGCAAAATTTATTGATGAGTATTTGCTGAAATCTCAACAATTGCAATTTGTTTGCCAGTTAATTGACAGCCGTCATGCACCAATGCCATCGGATGTGGACATGTTTAATTGGTTGGTTAAACATAATCTTCCAGTCTTGGTTATTGCTACGAAAGCAGATAAATTGGGAAAAAATGCTCTACAAAAAAATTTGGCCGTTATCAGAAAATCATTAGGTGTACCAGATTTGGCGGTGCTGCCTTATTCTGCAGTTAAAAGTGAAGGGCGTTCAGAATTACTTGACGTCATAGGTGATGTTTTGGTACAATAAAAGAAAACATATATAAGAGGGATTTATGGTAAAAAGTTTATGCGTAAATTTTTGTTATATAAGGGGAGCGAAAATGATAAAAAAGGAACCGGTTCGTTTGACAGTGTTTGATAAAGAGTTATTGAATGTCTTACAGACCCAGTTGCCAATCAGTAAACGGCCATTTGCTGATTTAGCAGCTATGCTAAATACAGAGGAATCGATTGTGATCAATCGTATTAAAGATTTAAAAGAAGCCGGATATGTACGGCGTATAGGACCTTTTTTTGATTCGGATAAACTAGGTTACCAGGGAACGTTAATTGCCGTAAAAGTCGATCCAGCATATATGGAATCTGTTGCAACGGCGATTAACTGTTATCCGGGAGCTACCCATAATTATGAACGGGATGGTTTATACAACCTGTGGTTTACGCTGTTGACTCCCGATACCAAGCTGCGTGAGCAGATATTGGAAGAGGTGCGAAACTTGCCAGGTGTAGAAAAACTCATTAGCTTAATTGCGAGAAAAAAATATAAAATTAACGTTCAGTTTAATTTGAAGTAGGTGAAAACATGGATGCATTAGATAAAAAAATTATTCAAGCCATGCAAGATGAGTTTCCCGTTGTTGAAAAACCTTACGAAGAAATTGCTGGGCGGATTGGTATTACTGAAGCTGAACTCTTAGCTCGTTTACAGGTGTTTAAACGAGATGGACAAATTCGCAAAATGGGAGCTGTGCTTCGCCATCGTGAAGTCGGTTTTTCATCGAATGTACTGTGTGCGTGGGCGGTTCCAGAACAGCAGATTGAAATTGTAGCGCAGCAGATGTCGGAAAGTACGGCTGTTTCTCATTGTTATGATCGCAATACGATGCCCGATTGGCCCTATAGTGTTTATACAATGATCCATGGACACAGCCGTGAGGAATGCAATGCGATTGCTCAGGAGCTGGCTGAAAAAACGCATATAGTGGATCGTGTGATGCTGTTTAGTGTGAAAGAATGGAAAAAAACAAGTATGCGTTATTTTTCTGAAGCTGAAATATAAAATTATTTATACAGCCGTTTACGGTATAAAAAAAGAGATCATGCGTGATCTCTTTTTTTATACGCTGGAGGATATGGTTGATGCTTGCCTGTAAGTGTTTATAAATGTTACTATGTAAAGGTATACGATACATAACATTAAAAAAGAGTGAAGGATGATGGAAATGATAGCAGAAAAAATGTATGAATTAGGCAGTAAAAAATCGACGATTCGTACGATTTTTGAATATGGTCAAGAAAGAGCCGCCGCTGTAGGGGCCGAAAATATTTTTGACTTTAGTTTGGGTAATCCGAATGTACCAGCTCCTGATTTTATTAAAGAGGCAATCTTGGACATTTTAAATGAAGAAGAACCTTGTGCAATTCATGGTTATACGATAGCACCAGGGAATCCACAAGTTCGAGAAATTTTAGCGCAGAGTATCAATGCAAGATTTTCTACGACCTTTACGGGAAAAAATCTTTTTATGACAGCTGGCGCGGCAGCCGCCATTACGGTTGTATTTAAAGCTCTTAGCGAAAAGGCAGATGAATTTATTGCATTTGCGCCATTCTTTCCTGAATATGAATGCTTTGTGGAATCTACCGGAGCTAAATTAGTTGTGGTTCCTGCACAGATTGAAGATTTTCAAATTAATTTTGCTGAATTTGAAAAAAGAATCAACAGTCATACGAAAGCGGTTATTGTCAATTCTCCGAATAATCCAAGTGGTGCTGTATATTCCGAAGCTACAATACAAAAACTGGTGGCAATTTTAGAAGAAAAATCGGCACAGTATGGACAGCCAATTTTCTTGATTTCGGATGAACCATACCGTGAAATTGCGTATGATAACATAGAAGTTCCTTATCTAACGAAATATTATAAAAATACATTGGTTTGTTATTCCTACAGCAAATCTTTTTCCTTGCCGGGCGAAAGAATTGGTTATGTAGTCGTTCCAGACGAACTTGTTGATTTCAACAGAATGTATGCGGCTATCGCTGGGGCTGGCCGTGTTTTGACTCATGTCAATGCACCGTCATTGTTTCAAAAAGTGGTAGCACGCTGTGCGGGCAAACCTTCTGATATCAGCACGTATGTGACAAATGGTACATTGCTTTATAACGGGTTACTTGAAGCGGGTTTTCATTGTGTAAAACCGCAGGGAGCTTTTTATCTTTTTCCACAATCACTTGAAGCAGATGATGTTGCTTTTTGTGAACGAGCAAAAAAATATGATCTGTTATTGGTACCAGGCCGTGATTTTGGTTGTCCGGGGCATTTTAGGGCTTCTTATTGTATAAATACAGATACAATTCGTCGTTCTTTGCCTTTATTTAAAAAATTAGCGGCAGAATACAATAAATAAAATCAATGACTTTAATAAACAAAGAATATGATATATAAATAGGAATAAATAAAAGATTATGGTTAAAATACCTAATCTTTTATTTATTGTAGGCAGTTTCACCTTATAAAACGTTGAACTTTATAAAACGATGTAGTATACTATTCATGCTAATGATTTAAATAGTAATTTACTGAATTACAGTATAAATTTAGGCATTATGAATGGTGGAGGTTATTATGTCAAGTTTAACGAAAAGTTTAAATGTATATCAGGGTGTGGGGATTTTAGTTTCGACACTGCTGGGGTCTAGTATTTTTATCGTGCCAGCGATGGCGGCTTCCTTAGCAGGTGAGAAATCAATTATAGCATGGCTTTTAACGTTGCTTTGTATTTTGCCAGTAGCTTTTACTTTTAGTAATTTAGCAGCACTTTATCCAAGTGAAGGTGGAACAGCGTTTTTTATTCGTCAGGCATTTAATGGTCAGTTTGAGCGTTTTACGTCGTGGCTTTTTTTGGCAGCGATGCCGATCGCACCTCCCATCATTTTAATTACCGGTATTTCTTATTTAGGGGCATTATGGAATTTAAATGAATTCCAGCTTTTTTTAGCAGAGAGTTTTTCTTTGTTGGCATTGTTTATAATCAATCGGTATGGAATTAATTTTATGAGTAAATTAAACACCTTTATCACGCTGGTGACACTAGCTGTTTTAGCTTGCTTAATTGGCAAGGCGGGGCTTGCTGGTGCTTTTGCACGTCCCATAGATCTTTCAATGTCCTGGTCTGATTTAGGAATAGTCATCCCGGCAGTCAGTTTGATTTTTTGGTGTTTTGTCGGTATCGAAGCAGTCGTTCATTTGGCGGGGAGTTTCAAAAATGTTAAGCGGGATTTTCCTTTGACGATTTTGATCAGTATTGGCATTGTAGGGGGGCTGTGTATTTTGTTGGGACTCATTGTCCTGAAATATCATGCCTACGGAAATCCTGTATTAAATGCTAACTATATGGTCTTTTTATTTAATATATTATTTGGCTCAGCCGGTAAAATATTTGTTGCTGTGATGGCTTTTTGCACTTGTTTAGCTGCGGTTAATTTATATTTGGTGAGTTTTTCAAAAATGCTTTATGCTATGAGTATGACTGGCGCGTTACCAGAATGTTTCCAGAAATTGAATAAAATGAGTGTTCCCATACCGGCAATGCTGCTATGTTATAGTATTGTTTTTCTTACCTTGTTGGTGAGGCAATTAATTGGTTTTCAGCTTGAAGAACTTATTTTATATGCCAATGTTATTTTTATGGCTGTCTATTTGCTGGCTTCTTTAGCCGGGGTAGTTTTATTATCGGGGCTTAAACGTGGGATGGCTTGTTTGTCGACTCTTTTATGTTCTTGTTTATTTATATCACTCGGGATTAAGTGCATCTATGTACTCCTTTTATGTATAGGCGTGATGATCATAGATTATATTTGGTATCACCACCAACGAATGATTCAAGCTTAAAACACGGCTTTCTTTTCTTTTGCAGGAGTTTGTTAGAATTTACGGAATATTATATAATAATAAGTAAAGGTCGTAATATTATGATTGCAAAAGGAAGAAACTGAATGATCGATGAACGGGAAATGAAATATATTTTACAAGTTGCGGAAGAATTAAGTTTTTCACAAGCAGCAAAAAAACTTTATGTCAGTCAGCCATCGTTGAGCCAATGTATTAAAAAAGTTGAAATGGAAATTGGGGTGGAATTGTTTGATCGGCGAACCAGCCCATTGACCCTTACGTTTGCGGGTAGTCTATATATAAAAAAAGCAAAGCAGATTCAAACAATTCAGCAAGACTTGCTAAGTCAGATTGAAGACCTTTCAGATTTAAAACGGGGGCATCTTAAGATAGGAACTTCGTATTCAAGGACGGCTTATTTGTTGACGAGGATCTTACCGGAATTTCGTATCCGTTTTCCGGGGATTGACATCAGTTTGGTTGAAGGTACAACAACAGAATTGCAGGAGTATGCAGCGAGTGGCATGACCGATCTTTCTTTTGTTTATCTGCCACTCAAAAACGAAGAACTTATTTATGAACATATCGTCGATGAAGAGATTTTGCTGGCACTCCCCGCGAATCATCCGATTAGTCAAAAATTTTCGCCGCAGGAACAAACGAGCCCTTTTCCGAAAGTTTCCTTTGCTGCCTTTGCAAATGAACCTTTTATTGTTATGAAAAATAAACGTAAAATGCGGGAAGCTTTTTTAACTTTATGTGAAAAAACAAAAACGCATCCGAATGTGATATTACAGTCGAATAGTTTAGTTTCAGCACAGTCCTTAGTGGCTGTTGGTGTTGGAGCTACGCTGGTCACAGATACATTGGCTCTTTATAATAAACTGGCTACGAATCCATGTTATTTTTCGTTGATTGAGCAAATAGAACCGCGCCACATGGTGGCAGCGTATCCTAAAAAAGTACGCTTGTCAAAAGCGGCGGATGCTTTTTTGCAACTAATAAAAGAATATATGTAAATAAAAGGGGATGTGACAAAATGAGAAATCATTTTGTCCACATCCTCTTTTTCTATGCATATTGAGTAAACAAGCGGGCAATTACCTTAAAAAGGGTACACAACCCCTTTCCCCATAAAAACTGTTTTTCTACAGTTTATGCGGCTTTCTTCAAACGTAGTCTTTTATTGTGGTATTTATAAAGATTATGCCCGATAGAAACCAGGAAAATCTCTAAACGTACTTGTTCCATGCCTTTTCGAACGATTCTTTTGTACCAGCGGTTATTTTTCATGATGCCAAAAGTACCTTCGGATTGAATGGAGCGATTCATACGAAGAAGCGCTC
>NZ_FNZK01000002.1 GCF_900109225.1 Propionispira arboris | reverse complement strand
TTCAGGATGCCCCATCATTTCGTCACGCTGTGAATGCGGGTGTGTTTCATAATATTTTGCCCGCGCCAGCATATTTAAGGTCGAAATTGGCACACTGGACGGACAGGCAATATCACAATTTTTGCAGTTTGAGCAGTATTCAAGGGAGGCTTCGGAATCATTTTGGGCAAAGTTCAGTCGAGACTGTGCGGGGCCCACCATTTTGGGTCCACGGAATTTATGTGTTGCCGCGGTTACAGGACATGCGGTTATGCAGGCAGTACAAGCAATGCAGCAATCGGGTAAGTTTATTTTTTTATCGTCCATATTATTTCACCTCTAGCACCGAGGCAGCTGCCTGATAGGCAGAGACAAGGGCTACACCATTTCCGGATTTTTCAAAGCTAAAATCATACCCACTGAGATTACGGCCTGTGACAAAAACATTTTTCAAAATGCACTGTCCTTTTTTATCAATAGGACGCATTTCAGGATCTACAGCAATGCCAACTTGGGCAAATGGTTGTTTTTTATCTGAAAACAAGTCCAAGTTAGCCCAGGTTTCTTCACCGGCTGAAAGATTCACGGGTAGATTAAATATGGGTTCGGTCCCTTTTTTTGCACTGGGTGCATAAAGACCTGAACCATAAAAGCCACCCGTGGCAAGGATAAAATGGTCTGCATAGTAGGTATGTTCTTTACCGACACCATTTACAAGAACGGCTTCACAACGACCATCTCGAATGACCGATCCGGTTGCTTTCGCTTGTTCAATAATTTTGACTCCATATTTTCTGGCACAGTCATGAAGCATTTTGGATAAACGCATGCCGGACATGGATGGTGGAATGCATAGCGTTTCGGTAATGTCACACTGTAGTTCTGTTTTTAAGAATGTATAGGGGGTATAATCGGGTCTTGTTCCTAGTACTTGTGGCAGTACAATGGCTGCTCCTGGTTTTATAACGGCTTTTAGCTGCTTTGTGCATTCTTCTAAACCTTCTTTGGTATCGATCCAGCGAGCGATATCCATTGTCATAATATCTCGACCGCCAATCGCTTCTTCCATATGCGGATCAACGGTCACAATTTTATAGTCTTTGTCTTCACCCCAATGTTTTTTGAGATTTTGTTCTGTCATTTTTGCATAGTAATCTTTGAGCCCTTTAAAGTCTACCAAATAAATGGTTTTGGCATTTTTTAATATTTCACCAGTAAATGTTTTTGAATAGAGTCCGGTTGGTTTCATGGTTCCGACGGCGGTAGGCACCCAATGCAGGGCTTGGGTCGTGCTGCCTTCGTATTCATAGCCTGCTTCTTTGGTGAGATTTAAAAAAAATTCGACTGCTTTTTTTATAAGTGGCAGCCCCAGTTTCGTGTATGGATGCTCGGGCGAGAGCTGCTGGATTCCTTCTGCGGGGGTCCGGCAAGGTCTGTTATCGTTCGGATATGCCATTAGGTCTACCAGCCCACCACCAATTTCAAACGTACCGAGCCCAAATCTGAGCAGCGTTACGGCTTTGCCTTTTTTTGCAACGGCGATGGCCGCCAGCAGTCCGGAGAATCCTCCGCCAATTACAAGTACATCATTTTTTTTCATCAGACATCGCTCCATTTAGATTGAATACACTTTCATAGATTCCTCTTGTCAATTCCATTTCTCGCAGTGTACTGCCCCAAAGTATGGGTGAAAGGCCTTTATAACGAGCCTGCAGGAAATCTTTCATTTCTTTTACGGTATCATGTTGGGGAATTATGTCATCTTGTGCGACGAGTCCCATTCCACGAAATGTACAAAAAGCTCCCTGACAGGTTCCCATGCCCATTCTTGTTTGCCGGCGGATATCACTTAATGTATGACTGGTCGGAAGTTCTGCAACTTCTTCTATTTCTGCCAGGGTAACATTTTCGCATTCACAAGCAAGTTCACGTTTTGTTGGATCGGCTTGCATCCGGGCAATGACGTTCTTTAATGTAGCTTCACCCAATCTGGAGGAGGCCAGTGAAACTCCATAGGCAGGGAAATATTGCCGTGCCTTCGCTAGAATTTCTGGTGCTACATCTTCGACTAGTGGTTCAATCGCCGTACGGCAAAGAGTTGTATTATGGAGTTTTTTGCAGACAAGATCTGCCATATGTTCTGCCATCAGGCGATAGGTGGTGAATTTACCGCCACATATGCTGGCAAAGCCTTTCAGTCCATCATTCGCATGGTCCAAAATTACAAACCCGCGGGATACGCCGCGACCGGTTGCATTTGGATCCGCCGTATAAAGTGGACGTGAACCGCAAAATGCCCGTAATATGCGAAAACCACGAAGATTTTCTATTGTAAGTTCCCCAATACCAAGCAGATATTCCACTTCGGATGTCAACGGTTGTGTATCGTCCGGGCTGTTCACGGTGGTTGAGGTCGTTCCTAAAATCGTAATCGATCCATGGGGAACAAAGATGTCTCCATCGGATGATTTGTGTAAACGGTTAATAACACGGCTGGTTAGACGATGATTAAATGCAACCAGTGTGCCTCGATCCGGCTGCACATGGACTGGAATATTCGCACAGGCTGCGACCTGTCCCGCCCAGGGACCCGCTGCATTCACAATAAATTCGCAGGCAATATCATATTGTTGTTTGGTGAAATAGTCACGAACGGTAACCGTAGTTACTTGTCCGTTTACAGAATGAATTTTAACCACTTCGGTATACGTTTTTACTCTGCCGCCATATCTCTTCGCAGAATCAATATTTTGCCAGGCCATGCGAAATCCATCAATGGCTGCATCCGGCACACGGTATACAGCTTGGGCACGATGGGTTAAGTTTGGTTCCAAATGCCAGGCTTCCGCAGGGTCGATTTGGATGGCCGGTAAATTGATCTTTTTGCAGGCTTCAACCCATTCTTTTTCATAGGCCGGATCATCTTCTGGCAAACGGACAAAATACCCTTCGGTCGCTTCCACACAATGCCTGCCTATTTTACGTAAAATCGTATTTTCTTCAATACATTCACGTCCAGCATCTGCATCTTTCACAGCATAACGTCCTCCGCTATGCAGCAGACCATGGTAACGAGAACTCGTCCCATGTACCATATCACGCATTTCAAGCAGCATGACATCTACGCCGCGCATTGCTAAGTCGCGCAATATGCCAACCCCTGTGGCGCCACCGCCAATTACAAGCACTGTCGCTTTTTCCATCACCAATTTTGCGCCTCCCTATATAGCTTATATGTTTTCTCTTAAATTCTATGTTTTTTCAGTATTAAAAATGTTTCAAAATACTTCATATTGCGTAAATATGTATCCAATGTATTTCATATCATAATCGAGAAAATTATTCCAATATTTAGAAATCAAACTATTTAGACCTTTATTATTGCTCATTTATTTTTTAATAATTAAATTCATCATACTTTTTCAAATCTTTACACATGGCACCCACACTATCATAAACAAATGTAGCTGTAACACCATATTTGTCTAAATCGGCAACAGTTCCTTCTCCAGATAATACCAAAATCGAAACAATTCCTGCATTTTCTCCAGTCTTTACATCTGTATAAACCCGATCACCTACCATCGCAAATTCATCCAATGAATATAGACTTCTTTTACGAAAAGCGCTTTTTATAATTTCTTTGTTTGGTTTTCCAATCACAAATGGTACTTTTCCGGTTGAAGCTTTTATAAGTTCAATCATAGAACCACAATCAGGAATATAACCCTTTTCAACAGGACAATTAAAATCTGGATGTGTTGCAATGTAGGTAACGCCATCACGGATAAAATCACATCCTTTTACAAGCTTTTCATAGGTTAATGTCATATCAAAACCTAAGACAACATATTCAGGATTTTTATCCGTTAAACTAAATCCTGCTTCTTGAAACTCTTGTGCCAACTCTGGTGTTCCCATCAAATAAACGCGTGCTTTCGGTTTTAAACTGTTTAAATAACTAACAGTAGCATCACCCGATGTCAAAACATTAGAAGCGTCACATTTGATACCTAAAGCGCACATTTTTTTTACATAATGCTCACTGTTTTTAGATGAATTATTGGTAACAAATACAAAATCTCTGCCGCTGCTCTGTAAGTAGTCCATAAAATCTTTAGCCCCGGGCAATAAAACTGAACCTAAATTAATAGTCCCATCCATGTCTAATAAAAAACATTTAATTTCCCCTAAGCTTTTCATACAAACCCCACCCATTATACTATATTTCGGTCTATATTAAAAAATCCAGTTTACTTTATACAAATACAAAATCTTATGATAAAAATTTAACCAATACAAATTTTGTCACCAATCTGTAAAGGAATCGGTTTTTCATTTCCTTTTAAAACAATTTGTCCCGGAAGCTCAACTATATCCACACCTGTGAATTTAAAAGTACAATGTCCCATTTCTTCCAGCGTATGAATCGCTTCATCACCAATAGCCGTAATTTCGTACTTTTTAGCACCTAAAATAACGGTATCACCAATTTGAATCGTCGATTTTATTTGATCACGTGTATGCATGATACAAACATCTTCTAATATTTCATTAGGACATTTATCGAATATAATTAAATCCCCCTCATCTAACATACTCTCTACAAATTTACCAATATTAACAATCTCTACTTCATATTTCATATTTGTCCACCTCATCTTAGTGTTTGTTCAAATATACTTGCATTTATATACTTTACTTTTTTGTATGTTCTTTTTCGTAATCTGTTATATAATCAAGCCGTTTTTCGTATTTACCTTTTAAGAAAGGTGCCGCAAGCCAAGTATCAACAATTTCGCAGGCCATGCTAACTGCAATAATACGAGCACCCATACACAAAATATTTGAATTATTATGTTCTCTGGTTGCATGTGCCGAAAATAAATCATGAACAAGTGACGCTCTTATACCAGCGACCTTATTAGCCATAATCGACATACCTATTCCAGTCCCGCAAATTAAAATTCCTTTTTTATCTAAATTATTTGCTACATTTTCAGCCACAGATTTTGCTATAGGTGCAAAATCCACCGATTTTTCTGAATCAGTCCCTATATCTTCTACTTCAAAATTATCTTTTCTAAGTTTTTCAGCTATGATTTGCTTCATTAAAAATCCCGCATGATCACTTCCGATTACAACAACTTGTTTCATTCATATATTCCCTTCTTAAATATATTTATCAAATCTGATATAAACAGACACCTCTCGATTTTAAAGAAATTTCTCACTTTTCAAAATTGACAGGTGTCTATAATTATTGTGTATAAAAGCCATGATTTACAATAACTTAAGCAAATAAACCCAAACCAACAAAGTATGCAACAATAACACCAATAGGTCCAGTAACTGCCCTTGACATTAGTATCGCCGGTACCCCGATTTCAATCGTTTCCGATTTAGCTTCCATCAAACTCAAACCAACTGGCATAAAATCGCACCCGACTTGCGCATCAATAGCAAAAAATGCCGGCAATGCATACTGCGGAGGAATACTGCCGCCTGCAATCTGCGTACCAAGTAAAACACCAATAACCTGTGCAATAACAGCCCCAGGACCTAACAAAGGCGATAAAACTGGCAATGCACAAATAATTGAAATAACGAGCAATCCACCCAAACTGCCTGCATAAGGAGAAATGAAATTCGCTATAATATCTCCCAAGCCAGACTGTAAAATAATACCGACCAGCATACTAACAAATGCCATAAATGGTAATATGCTTTTTATAACCATATCAATCGTATCACGACCAGCTTGGAAAAAAATCGAAATTACCCCACCTGCAGCTTGCCCAAATCGTGCTAAAATATTTACCTTTTGTTTTGGTTCATCTGAAATATCTGGTCTTTCTTGTGCAGGCGTCGTCACTGCAATCGTTCTTTCTGCAGAATCTGCTGCATCTCCCTCTAACAGTGTAATAGTAGATTCTTTTACATCTGATACATAAATAGTCTCATTAATAAATTGTGCTAAAGGACCCGATTTGCCAACAGGCGTTAAATTAACGGTAGGAACTCCTTTTTTAGGATAAATTCCACAGCGCAAAGTACCACCACAATCCACAATTGCAACAGCAATTTCATCATCTGGTACACCTGTTTTAAATCCATTAACCAATTCTGCATTTAATAATTTAGCAATTCTTACTGCAACTGGATGCAAACTTCCTCCAGTGATACAGACAACCTTATTTCTTGTTTCCGTAAGTTTAATAGTTAAAGGACCGCCCCATCCATTAGGACCTTTTTCAATTTTAATTGCATTACTCATAAATCAATTACACCTCTTCTAAATTTTTTTGAAACTACTATTCTTCCAGTAATTTACTCTTAGATTTTCTCAACATATAAAGGGTAATTTTTTCCGTTAGAATACCACGGATGCATATAACAATGACACCTGCAATAAAATACCTTACAGCTAACTCACCTGTAGAAAAACCTAACTGTGTAATCCCACCAGCAATACCTAACCAAACAAAAAGTTCTGCCGGATTTGCATGTGGAAATAGTCCTGTAATTGGATGACAAAATGTGATGGCAGCATCCATAAATGCTGGCTTATATTTTTCTGGTAAAAATCTACCAAAACTGTAAGCCATTGGATTACCCAAAAAGAACATTGCCAATACTGGGAAAATAGTATATCTTAAAATAATATTTTTAGTTGTCAACCGTGCAAAGTTATCTACTCTGTCCTGCCCAATAATATTAATTAAAGCATTAACCGCCGTAATCAAAACAATTAATGTAGGAAGCATGCCCGTTACCATTCCCATAAAACTTTCTCCGCCTCTATGGAATAGTGCAATAAAACCTTCTGCTAAAAAGCCTAGTGATTCCATTTAATAACCCCCTTCAAATAAATAAACATATTTTCTTTGTCTCGCAAAAAATGAATTCTTACTTTTCAATTAAATATACTGCTCCTTTCTCAAATTTATTTATGTTAACCCAAAATCGCATACAAAAAACATTTAAATTATTTATATGTTTTTTGTATTGCAATTCAGTACAACATCAAAGGTTAAAAATCTATATCTAGCAAAGTTTAGGATACCAGCAGTTGCTGCTTGATTTGCATCAAAGCTTCATTCATAGCCGCTTCTTTCTTTTTGTCTGCTGTCACTGCTAATAACTCATCAAAATGAATTCCACAGACCTCTTTTTTCTCTTTAAATCTGGCAAATACACTAAACCCCGACATGACTTTAGCTTCCAAGATTTGACCAAATTTATTACTTACCAAGATAACAACATTACCTTTATATACTTTGCTCTTTTTTACACCAATTCCAATAATGCCTTTCACCCGAAGCTCTTTAACTGTTTTTTTAAAATGCTGCATCTGTAAGAAAGCGAAGAAAGTCTGCAACAGATAAAACCCAAATAAAACGAATAGAAATTTTTCCAAAATTGACTCACGCTCCTCCAAGTTTATTACCTGATATTATCTAAATAGAGGATTTATTATAATCGAAACCTTATTATTTTTTTGTACTGATATAAGTATCGACTTGTTGGGCATATTTTTCTAACATACCTAAATCAGACAACATATTCAAAATGGTATATCTTTCACGAACTTCATGCGCTGTTAAAACACTGTTGTGAACGATTGATGCATCGATGCCCACCTCTTGCGGACGTATTGGTGCACCTGCTTTTTTCATTAAACTTTCAATTGAACTTGCTTTTTGAGCGGTTTTGATGATATCAATAATTTCCGAAAAATGTTCTTTTATAAATTCAACTCTTTTTAAGCGCATATTAATTGCATTACGCTGATCTTTTTTTGCATTTGCAATAATACCTGACGCTGCTTTTCCATAAAAGCCAGTAATATTATTTGTCCATTCAGTTTCATTAAAAGCCTTGATTTTAGCTTTAGCAGCATCAAAATCAATCGTTTTTTCTTTAGCAAACCATTCATATATGTTAGCAATAATAATACTGGTTAAGCCTACTTTCGTACCATGAAACAACGCTTCTTTACCTGCAAATAAAAACATCATTTCCCAATAATGTGACATATGGTGTTCCGATCCGGATGCTGGTCGCGAATTTCCCACATAACTCATTGCGATACCTGTACGAATTAACCCTTCCATAATATTTTTAATAGCCGCAGCATCAAAATCAGCATTATCATTCGTGTCAACTACACTTTTTACACATTTTTCAATTGCATCTCTGGATATTTGAGCTGAAGGTTCACAATAATATTCATTATTAATCAACCGACTTAATTGCCAATCAATTAATGCTGAATATTTGCCAATCATATCTCCCAGGCCAGCTAAAATCATACGCTTTGGCGCTTTTTGCAAAATATCAAGATCGCCAATAATAACTTGTGGTAAATTACAGCTTACACTTGTTTTTAAGTTATTGATCGTTAATGCGGATGTATTAGAAACAAAACCATCCATTGATGGTGCCGTTGCCACCAGAATCATTGGTATATTGGTTTGTTTACTGATAAATTTAGCTATATCATTTAATACACCTGAACCAATAACAACTAAAACATCAATATTTTTTTCAATCTGAACTAATAATTTACCAAGTGCATTTTCATCTGGAACAAGATCCCTGTCAACAGCATAAACAAAGAGTTTATAATCAAATTGCTGTGCTGCAAGAAGCTCTATTACCTTTTCTCCAGCTGCTTTGTGTGTATGTGAGTCATCAACTACTAAAGCTTTTTGATACTTATACTTTTTTAAAATATCTCCCAGCATTTCTATTGCGCCATTTTTGATAATAACTTCATCTACATTCATATAATGTGTTTTACCACATTCACAGTCTATTTTTTCACCCAAAAACTTGTTAATCTCCAAATGACTTACATTATGCATCGTCAACTTCATTTTTCATCAAACTCCCTTATACTTAATTCCATCATGAAATTTCAAATATACTTAACTTTCAGTAAATTCAAACTGTATGAATAAATATATATATAAACATATGGACTTCAATTCATATTCGTCCACTTACTAAAACAACGAATATGAATTGAACCATTTATTTACAAAACAACTTTACACTATTTATGCATGTGTTCTTTTTCTAATTCTATAATACGGACAACTTTTGCCGCCGAACCACCGCCAGCAAAATCACAGCCCAGCCAAATATTCACTAAATATTTCGCTAATTCCACGCCAATTACTCGCTCACCCAGGCACATAATTTGAGTATTATTGCTCTTTCTGGCACGTTCTGCCGAATATGGATCATGGCATACGGCTGCGCGAATTCCTGGAACTTTGTTTGCACAAATTGACATGCCTATACCTGTCCCACAAAGTAAAATAGCTCGTTCATATTTACCCGCTGCAACTGCATCAGCTACGGTATAAGCTACATCCGGATATAACACTGTATCATTTTCTTTTGCCCCAAAATCATCAACTTCAATATTTTTTTCTTTTAGAAACTTAATAAGTTCCACTTTTAAATTGTAAGCGGCTTCATCACACCCGATGGCAATTTTCATCTAAAACAACTCCCTCGTATTTATAAATTTCCAATGATCGCTTTGTAAATTCCTTCTTGATCTAATCCATATTTATGAAGCAAATCTACTGCTGGTCCAGATTCGCCAAAGCAATCCTGAATGCCTATTTTCAAAACTTGTGTCGGTAATTTTTCACTAAGTAAATCACTTACAGCACTGCCAAGCCCGCCAATTACAGAGTGTTCTTCAACCGTTATAATTTTTCCAGTCTCAGCTGCTGCTTTTAATACTAATTCTTCATCAAGCGGCTTAATGGTATGAATATTAATCACTCGTACTTGAATATTCTTTTTTTCCGCTAATTCTTTTGCCGCTGCTAAAGCTGGTGCTACACAAAGTCCCGTAGAAATAACCGTTAAATCATTTCCTTCACGCAATAGAACGCCTTTACCAAGTGTAAAATGATAACTTTTAGAATTATTAATGATTGGTGTTACTAATCGACCCAACCTGATATAAACTGGTCCATTATAATGGTAAGCAGCTTTAATTGCAGCTTTTGTTTCTATATCATCAACTGGATTAATTACAACCATTCCCGGAATAGATCGCATCAAACCAATATCTTCATTGCATTGATGCGTAGCTCCATCTTCACCTACTGAAATTCCTGCATGTGTTGCCGCAATTTTAACATTTAAATGAGGGTAGCCAATTGAATTACGTACTTGTTCATAGGCCCGCCCGGCAGCAAACATCGCAAAAGTACTGGCAAATGGAACTTTTCCGGTGATTGATAAACCCGCTGCAACCCCCATCATATTACATTCGGCAATTCCACAATCAATATGACGTGCCGGATACGCTTTTTTGAAAATTCCTGTTTTCGTGGCCGCTGCCAAATCTGCATCTAAAACAATCAAATCGCTATAGGTTTCACCTAATTCAACTAATGCATTTCCATAACTTTCCCTTGTTGCAATTTTTTTTATTTCTGACATAATAAACTACCTGCTCTTTCCAACTCTTCCATGGCAAGTTTGTATTGTGTCTCATTTGGAGCTTTACCATGCCATTCTACTGCATTCTCCATAAATGAAACACCTTTACCTTTTATACTTTTAGCAACAATAACGGTCGGTCTGCCTTTTACTTCTTTTGCTTCTTCAAAGGCTTTATGCAAAGCATCAAAATCGTGTGCATCCGTATTAATCACATGAAAATTAAAAGCTTCAAATTTTTTGTCAATTGGGTATGGTGAGCATATATCTTCTATTTTTCCGTCGATTTGTAAACCATTATTATCAATAATCACAACAAGATTATCAAGTTTATGCGACCCTGCAAACATTGCGGCTTCCCAAACTTGTCCTTCTTGCAATTCACCATCACCTAACAATGTATAGACTCTATATTTATCATTACTTAACTTAGCCGAAAGTGCCATGCCAGTAGCTGCTGATATTCCCTGTCCTAAAGAGCCACTCGACATATCAACACCAGGAATATGTTTCATATCCGGATGTCCTTGTAAATAAGAACCGAGATGTCGAAAAGTTTTCAAGTCTTCTACCGGAAAAAAACCTCTTAGTGCCAATACAGAATAAAATCCAGGTGCCACATGCCCTTTTGATAAAACAAAACGATCACGATCCAATTTATCTGGATCGTTTGGATCAATGTCTAATTCTTCAAAATAAAGATATGCAAAAATATCTGCAGATGATAATGACCCACCAGGATGTCCCGATTGCGCAGAATACACCGCTTCAATAATATTGGACCTTATTTTATTTGAAACTTTTTGTAACTTTAGTTTATCCACACGTACCAGTCCTTTTCCTATATTCATTCACCAAATACAGCCTTATAATCGGCTTGAAATTTTTCAATACCTTGTTGTGTAAGTGGATGTTTCGTCATCTGTGCTATTACACTATATGGAACAGTCGCTATATTGGCACCAGCTAATGCACAGTCAATAACATGAATAGGGTTACGTACGCTTGCAGAAATAATTTCTGCTTTGAGACCATGAATTTTAAATATTTCTGCTATTGTGCGAATTAAATCAATTCCCGGGGTAGAAATATCATCCAATCTACCTAAAAAAGGAGAAACATACGAAGCCCCTGCTTTCGCAGCTAATAAAGCTTGCGTTGCACTAAAAATAAGTGTTACATTTGTCTTTATTCCCTCTGAAGTCAAAACTTTTACTGCCTTTAACCCTTCGATCGTCATCGGAATTTTTACGACCATATTTTTATGAATTTTAGCAATTTCTCTACCTTCCGCAATCATTCCTTCTGCATCTGTTGTCGTTGCTTTGACTTCACCACTAATAGGACCATCTACTATTGAAGTAATTTCAGTTATTACTTCTTTAAAATCACGACCTTCTTTGGCTATCAAGGATGGATTGGTTGTTACACCACTAATAACACCCATATCATTTGCTTTTTTAATGTCTTCAACTTTAGCCGTGTCAATAAAAAATTTCATTCATCATACCTCCACACTATTTAATATTAATACTTTATAAAGATTTCTGTTCTTTACTGCTTTATAATATCATTTATCTTTTCTTTTTTCAAGCTTTTTTATCGTATTTTATCTTATTATATTTTTATTAATGCTATTTTCGCTAATTTTAAACAAAAATAAATAATAAAAAGAACTTTTCAAGAGATCATTACTGTTGAGTAAATAGCATTTCGCTAAAAAATCTAAACTATTAGTTGTATTTTAATAACTTCTATTTTTTGTCTCAAACTCTATCCAACTCCTTTTTTATCTTTTTATTCACGCCACACACAAGAGTAAAAAACCGTTATTGGCAAAAAAAGGACAATCTGTCATATTGACAAATTGTCGCAAAAATATTTATTAATTGTATATAATTTTAATTTACACAAAGTATTTTTTTATCAATGTTTCATTTATAAACATTGATAGAGTTCAACAAAGTAATAATTAAGCTTATTAAAGATAACATCTCTAAAGAAAAGTCTTGTCATTATTTTATTCAAGTTTAGATTTATATGGACAAATCTCTATGTGTATTCCATGTTTCCTATACCTATCCAATAAATCTTTATCGATTTTTTCATCTGTTAAAACCAAATCAAGATTTGATGAAGCAGAAAAACTTGTTGTAGATATATTTTCGAATTTCAACGAATCCAACATAACTACAATACGTTTGCAATGTTTAAGCATTGCTTTTTTTAATTCCACTTCATAAACATTAAAATCCGTAAGTCCTTCGTTTAATGTAAATCCATTTGCAGAAATAAATCCACAATCAGCATTAATATGATTTAATATATCAGCACCTAATAAACCTTCAATAGAGCCCGAATTTTTTGTTACGATTCCACCGATAAAGATAACTGTGATATTGGGCATTTCCTTTAATGCCAGCATAGTATAAATACCATTTGTAATAACAGTAAGTTTATTAAAGCGGTCTAATTTTCTTGCTAAAACAAGTGCCGTCGAGCTTGCATCCAATAAAATACATTGATTATCTTGAATATACTGAAGAGCATATTCACTGATAGCTTGTTTTTCTTCACCATTTTTACTTTCACGCGTCTTAAAGCTAAACGTATTAGATACGACTGAATTAACCAGTGGCATATCGTCTCGAGGCATTAACAATGTCGCTCCACCATGCGTTTTACAAATCAATTTATCGTTTTCTAACTTATTTAAATCATTACGTACTGTAGCTGGCGACACACTTAATTTCTCACATAATTCATTTGTCGTAACCTGTCCATTTTCTGACAATAGCTTTAAAATAACTCTGTGACGTTCGATTGCAAGCACAATATTTATTTCCCCTCTATAATGAATTTCAAACTTATCGAGCATTCTTAATATCCATTTTCAAATTATATAGATATTCAAGAAAATTTATACTCATATACAGTTTAAAATGCCTTTTAATGTATTAAATTCACCTTACTCATTACACTATTGATACACTAAATGCACATGTTTCTATTTATATAATATAATATAAAAGGATAATAATCAACAAAATTCGTTATATAGGATCTTAGATTTATGCACAGAAAATTCATCTAATTAGAAGATGAGAGATTATCTGCCACCTCTATTTCTTTTAATAACTTATTAAAAATCTCTTTAACCGACAATATTTCTTTTATTTTATAGATATTTTCACCAGTAAATACCAGTCCTGTCGCAACATCGCCTTGTTGTGCTCTCGACAAGGCACGGATTATACAAAAACTATGACTGCAATGTTTTAAGCAAGCTTTACAGTCTTTTGATCCTGCGGTTCCTTGATCAATTTGTTCAGCAAATGGATTTTTCAAGGCACGTCCCGGCAACCCAACCGGGCTGTCGATTAAGACAACATCTTCTTTTTGTGCCTTCAAATAAAAATCTTTTAAGGCAGGAGCGGCATTGCATTCTTCACTCATAGCAAATCGTGTACCCATTTGAACTCCGTCAGCACCAAGCCTTAACACTTCTGCTATATCCTGTCCATTAACAATCCCTCCCGCACCAATAACCGGAAGATGAACGGAATTTTTCATCTCAGCTATAAAATCTTTTATCGAATGATTTGTCGTACCTAAATGCCCCCCAGCTTCTTTTCCTTCGAAAACAACAGCTGCTGCGCCTAATCTTTCTGAAAGTTTCGCTGCTTTTATCGATGATACCATTGTAACAATTGGAGTATTACTCTCTTTTCCTATATCAAATACATCACGCGAAAATCCGGCACCAGCTACAACTAAATCAATACCTTCGTCAATCGCTGTTTTTACAAGTTCTTTAAATTCCCTGGCAGCAACCATCACATTCACACCAATAATGCCTTTTGTCAGGGAACGTGCCAAGCGAATTTCAGTACGCAGTTCATCAAAAGACATACCAGAGCCAGCGATGATTCCTATGCCTCCGTTTTCGCCTACAGCCGCTGCAAGTCGTGCCGTAGAAATCCGTACAGCCATACCACCTTGAATAATTGGTATTTTTGCAACTAAATTTCCTATTCTAAGTTCAGGCAGTTTCATTTTAAAAGCCTCCTCAAATATATAAAAAACAGCACCGTTTTTAAGGATTACCGATTTTTCTCTTATATTATCCTTAAACTATACAGGTAATAGCAAGAACATTCTTGACTATTTTTGCAGTTTTTCATTTTTATTTAATCCAGCTTACAAACAGGAATATAAATACAAAATTGCTTTGTTTTAAAATAAGCGTGGTCATAAAATTCCATAGAAATAAAATCTGCGAACGATCGATTCAGTTTAAGCCCCGAAACCAAAAGTGCCTTACTGATATCTTGAACTACTGTTTTATAAATCAAAAACAGGTCTGTCGAATATTTGAAAACAGCATAGTCGGACTCCGGCACTGTTAATTCTACAAAATCAACATCAGCCTGATCTCGTTTTATTTTACAGCCAGTAAAATAGATCAAATTTCCGGCTTCCTTTTTTGTTATATTATACATTGGTTCAATGTTTCTCCGTTTAATAACATTCGTCAAAAATTCTTGAACGGAATTTACTACTTTATCTAAATCATTCTTTACCGTTGGCTTAAACGCTAAGCGTTTTCCGAATAACTGGAATTCAGCTACATGTTTCAGGGTAAAATCAACAATAATATCATTATGAACATTTTTAAATTTTCTTTCGACAATTTCTTTTTTTTCAATAAATGGCATTCTAAAATCTAAGTTCCGACAGGCAAGCGGGGTAATCTTAAAAAATCGTTTAAAGCTTCTCGAAAAGGTTTCAGGAGACTCGAAACCATAGTCGAATGCAATATCAATAATGCTCTGCTTCGTCGCTTTGATTTTTTTTGCCGCTTCTGACAAACGCCGCTGGGTAATATATTCCGCTAATGTGGCATTGGTCAACGACCGAAAAATTCTATAGAAATGATAACGAGAAATATAATATTTTGCTGCGAGTTCATCAAGTCGAACTGTTTTCTGCAAATTGTTTTCAATATATTCAATGGCATCATTCATTACTTCAATATAATTCATAAACTCACTCCTCCGCAAAACCGTAAAAAAATATATCAATTTTCTTATTGCATTGAAAAAAAACATTTCTATCTTACCTGCCGCTAACTTCATTATACTCTTTAATTGGGATCACAACATCTATTTATATAATGTAACAACTCAATATTTTAAATTCATTATTAGTTTTTAAATAGTCAGTGTTCTCACATCTGCTACTTACAGAACTGAGCCATGACGGATCAACTACATCGTTCTGTGCATTGACTCTCATTATGTCTTTTGCGGTATATTCTTTATGAATTGACATTTCTATGCAAGCGAATCAAGAATTCTTCCAACTGAGCTTTTTCATCATCTGTAAATCCAGTCAACAATTTATTTTCAAATTTTTCTTTCTCTTGATTGATATTTTTAAATAACTCTGCTTCGTATTCTATAAGTGTTACAATTTTCATTGTTTTTTTATTAGGATTCAAAAAAGTTTGAATAAGTCCTTTTTTTTCTAAACGTTTTAAAATTCCTACAACCGTAGGATGAGAAACCTGTAATTCTTCTTCCAGTTCTTTCTGCGTCACTAACTTATCTTTATTATCGTGCAAATACCCTAAAATACGAAGTTGTCTAAGAGTTACTTCATAAGGTTTCAAAAACAAATTCACCTGAGCTACAATGCTATCATTAATGAGTTTAATAATAAAGCCTATAGGTTTTATTATAATCACTTCCCCCTTCACTAAACTTATGAATAAGAAAACCCCTTATCTATTAATTATAGCATAGATAAGGGGTTTTCCTATTAATAATAAAGTAGAGAAAGTTCTCATTTTTTACATTAAAAACATGATTTATTCTTTATAAACTTAGAATCTATTATTTTAAAATATATTATTTTTTCATACTCTTTATGTTCTTTAAGGCTTGATTATAAGCCGCATCACTTACATTAAATGTTTTTTGAACATCTTTCCACGTATTAGATTTTGTTTTCTTTCCTGCAACTGTAGATATTGAATTATTACTTGCAAATGCGATGGCTCCAGCAGATTGTATATCTGAAGCAGAATATCCTTTTGCTTTTAAGGCATCAATTTCTGCTTTTGCCTGACTTTCACTAGAAGCGGCAAAAACTACTGTATTCATATTAGAAAAATTCATCACTGTAAAAGACAAAACCATTGAAAAACATAATGCTACTATCATTTTCTTGTTTATTTTTCTCACGCTAAACACTCCCATATATTATAGATTCATAAGTTTATATTCAAAAGTGTAGCATGCTACACTTATTATGTCAATCATGAATTGGATCTACTGTAATAAAACTGGAAGACCTTGAATGTTTTTTACATCTACGGCATAAAATAGCATAAAAAACCACAAAAGGAAGCTTAAAAATCTGCTTTCTTTTGTGATTTCAGGAAGATCATTTTTATTTTTTTACCACAGCGCCATTGCTGCCGCATTTGCCAGTGTGGCAAGTGGAGCTGGATATATACCAATGAATAAGGTTGCAATCAAACTAAGCAAAGCTACAATTCGCAGTGAACCACTCATCGTAAAGATCTGCTGATCCTTTACAGCATTGCTATACATCGCTCTGACCACAAGTATATAGTAATACACTGAAATCATCGACATAACCAGACCTAATATAGCAAGCCATAAATAGCCACTGTCTGCAATCGCCATAAATATATACATCTTACCAACAAAACCTGCCATTGGCGGAAGACCAGCCATCGACATCAAGGATACGGTCATAACCACAGCGAGCAACGGTGATTTTTGTGACAAACCAGATAGATCTTCAATATCATCGGAACCACATTGATTATAAACAGCTAATGTTACAGCAAAGGCTCCAACATTAGCAACCATATAAAGTACTGCATACACTAACATTCCCTTGACTCCAGCTGGATTAGCAGCTAACATGCCTGATAAAATATATCCGGCTTGCGCTATTGACGAATAAGCCAGCATACGTTTCGTATTCTTCTGCCATATCGCGCCTACAATGCCAACAACCATACTAAGCCCTGCCAAGGCGCTGACAATCGGCAGCCAGTACATTTGTAAATCGTTAAATGCTACAAAAAAGACTCGCAGCACAATTGCAAATCCTGCAGCTTTTGATGCCATAGCCAGCATTGCCGTAACTGGAATCGGCGCCCCTTCATAAACATCCGGTGCCCACATATGAAAGGGAACAATGGATAATTTAAAACAGAAGCCAGCAATCATAAGGCCCATACCAAAAAGTACAGCTGGACTAGCTGTAATATGTTCAGCAATTTGGCTTAACATAATATTGCCGGTAAACCCGTAGATCCAGCTCACCCCATATAAGAAAACCGCACTAGAAGCCGAGCCTAAAATGGCATACTTTATACCAGCTTCACTTGACTTAACACTTTTCAAATCAAAACCAACAAGAACATAAAACACAATAGTCATCAGTTCTAACCCAACAAACAAGGTTAATAAATCCGTTGCGGATGCCATGACCATCATGCCAACTAAACCCAGCAATAATAATGCATAAAATTCTCCCGCATTGCGAGTCATTTTTTCTACATAATCCAACGAAAACAACAGCGTTAATATCGTAGCCACAATGAATAACTGTTTGAAAAACAAAGCAAACGTATCAACCACAAAAAATCCGTGGTATACCGTAGCTGAAATTCCATACTGACTAAAGGTATATACGAGAATTCCCAATAAACCACAAACTGCAAAAGCTCCTAAACTGCGACGCGTTTCTTGTCGTGGCAGCAGTAAGTCAAAAATGATGATAAGCAAAGCGAGAATAACAACCGCTATTTCACTCGTGAGCAGTGCAATATTCATCAAAAAGCACCTCCCATCAAAGTCGCCATAATCGGTTCTACACTACTATTAATCACACCTATTAATATTTGTGGGAAAAACCCAAATGCAACTAAAACAGTACCTAGTAGTACAAGGGATACTAACTCAGCACCAGAAGCATCCCGGCAACTATCAAATTCTTCACGCCGCGGTCCAAACAGAACATTTGCTAACATGCGCAAGATGTAGACAGCCGTAAAAACAATACCTGATATCGCGATGAACGTATATAACGGATATACCTTAAATGCACCGACAAAGGTCGTGAATTCTGGAATAAAGCCTGCGAGTCCCGGTAGTCCGAGTGAGCTCATTCCTGCTAACATAAAGCCAGTAGCAATGCGCGGCATTTGATGCGCTAATCCGCCAAGTTCAGGAACCTGCCGTGTCTTTGTTTTATCATAAACCAGACCAATCATTGCAAAAAACAAAGCACTCATGATTCCGTGAGCAAACATATTAGCAATCGCCCCATCAATACTGATAACATTTAAAGCCGCAAAACCAATCAGTATATAACCCATATGAGATATCGAAGAATATCCAATGATATATTTCAAATCTTTTTGTGCTAAAGCAACAAATGCAGCATACAAAACATTTACAACCGCAAAAATAGCGATAAATGGTGCCCAAAATTTAACTCCGAGCGGTAAAATAAGCAAACCGATCCGAATCAACCCATAGCCACCGACTTTTTTTAATACGCCGGCATGAAGCATCGATACCCCTGTCGGAGCAGCCGCATAACCATCTGGTGCCCAACTGTAAAACGGCCACATCGATAAGGTCGAACCAAAACCAAGCAGTAATAGAAAAAACACAATGACTTGAACATGTTCTGATAAGTTCCCCAGAACATGTGCCTGCGCTAAAGCCTGCATACCAAATGTTCGCATCCCTGCCGGAAATGCATTCACATATAACGCAATAACACCAGCAAGCATAAAGGCAGAACCTAACAGTAAATAAATCGTCAACTTCATCGCCGCGTATTCTTTACTCACTCGCTCCGCAGATCCCCAAACAACCATCATAATATACGTAGGAACAATCCCCAGTTCATAAAACAATAAGAATATAAACAAATCTTGCGATACAAACGTGCCAATTGCACCAACTATCAACAGAAGCAATTGAATAAAAAATTCTTTAGAACGTTTATCGATATTCCAAGAAACAAAGACCGCTGAAAAGCCCACTAACATAGTCAATAAGAGTAATGGCAAAGAAATTCCGTCCACTCCCAATGAATAAGCCACACCTAGCTCTTCAATCCAAGGAACATGCTCTACATATTGCAGGCCGCCCAACGTAATATCATAAGCCCAATATGCATATAAGGTTAACCCCAAAGCGATTGCCATCGTTACCGCTGCGATCATCTTGATCGTTTTATCAGCTTCACGCGGCATAATCGATAGTACGAGTATTCCCCAGATAGGCGTTAATAAAATTGTCGTTAATAATGGAAAATGAACCATTTTAGTAAGCACCTCCTGCTACACCATTAAATAGTGGATTGAGTAGTACTAACCATACGACAACAAGGATCATGGCGCCAAACATGACTAAACCATACCGTTGCAAGTTACCATTTTGGCTTTTGCGCACAACATTGCCAAGTTTAACTGGTAAACTTGCTGCCACTTTTATAAGAATTGCTTCAACAAAATGAAGTTCCAGCCAATACAAAAGTTTTCCGAACCCATCCACAAACGTGTGATTAAACCACAAATACAATTCATCTATATAATATTTATGGAAACTGACTTTATAGAAAATACGAAAACGCCGAGAAATTTTATCCGATCTAACCATACCATTCCCGTATATAAACCAAGCCAGACACATTGCTAAGATAGCAATTACTGTCGACGTCGCCGCAACGCTAAAATCGATTCCTTCATGAACAGCTGCACCGAAACGAACCCAGTCACCAAAGTTATTTGCATATGGTATATAGCCGCCAATAACAGCAAGAACCCCCAGCACTATAAGAGGTATACGCATAGACAGCGGCGCTTCATGTGGCTGATTCTCTGGTTTTTCTTCTCCACAAAATACAACAATTAAGAGCCTTGCCATATAAAAAGCCGTCATAAATGAAGTCACGACCGCAATCGTATATAATGGCGTACTCACCTGAGCTACCGCCAATAGTATTTCGTCTTTAGAAAAGAATCCAGCAAATGGTGGAATACCCGATATAGCAAGTACACCAATTGTCATCGCGGCAAAAGTAACTGGCATTTTATGCCGCAACCCGCCCATCGTAAAGATATCATTTTTTTCCGGCAAAGCATGCAGCACCGCACCAGCTGCTAAAAACATCAATGCCTTAAAAAAAGCATGTGTCATCAAATGAAACATGGATGCCGTAACACTACCAACACCAAGGGCCAGCATCATATAGCCTAACTGGCTAATCGTAGAATACGCTAAAATACGTTTGATATCGCGCTGCGTAAAGGCAATGCTTGCTGCAAAACAAGCGGTAAAAGCCCCGATCCAGGCAATAACTGCCATCGCATCCGGCAAAACACTAAATAGGAAAAAGGCTCTAGCTACCAGATATACCCCAGCTACTACCATCGTAGCAGCATGAATCAGAGCTGATACTGGTGTTGGACCTTCCATCGCATCCGGTAGCCACACATGCAGTGGAAACTGACCGGATTTCCCGATCGGACCAAGGAATATAAGCAAAGCCACAATCGTTAAAAGGGCTGTCCCATGCTGCATAACGTAAGTCGGAACAGTTGCTGCCAACTGCTGAAAGTCTAGCGTCCCAAATAAAATCTGCAAAAACAAGATTCCTATTAACAAGCCGAAATCACCAATTCGTGTTGTAATAAAAGCTTTTTTAGCCGCTTCCCTGGCGGAAACTTTATTAAAATAAAAACCAATTAGCAGATAGGAGCATAAGCCCACTAACTCCCAAAAAACAAACAATTGTACGAAGTTAACTGCAATAACTAACCCCAGCATAGATGCCGCAAACAACGACAAATAGGCAAAAAATCGTCCAAAGCCGTTATCCCCCCGCATATAGCCAAGCGAATAGATTTGTACAAGCAATGCTACCAATGAAACAACTACCAGCATCATCGCTGATATTGGATCAACATAGACTCCCATATCAGCCTGAAACCCTGCTATAGAAACCCATGGTATTTTCTGTACGAGTGGATTATCCACCGTGATTTGCCTTGCTATAACACCATACCCTACACCTAAACTCAATATAAAACTAAGCAAACTCATGCAAATAGAGACAAATCCTGCTACTGCGGGAAGACGACGCAGAAAAAATCCTACGAAGATAAAAGCGAATGCCGGTAACAACGGAATAAGCCAAGCATGATGTAATGCATATTGGTTAAACAAAATTTCTCACCTACTCTCTCATGCAATCTTACCAGTGCATCTCATCAAGTCTCGCTGCATGCACTGTGTTCCGATCATGATATACGCGAAAGACCATTGCTAGTCCCACTGCTACTTCAGCAGCTGCTACCGTAATCGTAAATATAGCAAATACCTGCCCGGTTAAAGCCTCCGGTGTGATAAAATGTGAAAATGTAATTAAATTTATATTCACCGCATTGAGCATCAATTCAATACTCATCAAAATGCCAATGATTGTGCGCTTGGTCAATACGCCGTACAAACCAATCGCAAATATAATGGCCGCAACGGTCAAAAAATGAGCCATCCCAATCATTCTTCCACTCCCTTTGCCAAAACAATTGCCCCAATCATAGCCGCCAATAAAAGCACGGCTGCAGCTTCCATTGCCACCATATAATCCGTTAAAATGAACTGTGCAATAAGTGATGGGGTATCTTCAACAACTCCCTCACCAAAATAATGCCATGGTGTTGTAGCAATCACGCCCAGTGTAACAACGACAAACAAACCACTGACTACCGCAACTAAACGGGATGGAATATTTTTTTCCGTATCATTCGTTCCATGCCGAGCACTTCTTCTGGTAAGCATCGTTCCCAAAACAAAAACGATTGCAATAGCCCCATTGTAAATTAAAATTTGGACAGCTGCCAAAAAATCCGCCTGCAAAAGTACGTACAAACCACTTACGCCAATAAAGCACAACGCCAATAGCAATGCACTGTGAACAAGGTCATTTTTTGTCACAACCCCAATTGCCGATGCTACTGTAATCGCCGCAAATATAAAAAATGCAGCATTATAGGCCAGCTCATTCATCCAAAATTCCTCCTTTAAGGGTATTGTCTTTTTCACCAGACGCTTTATCATCTGCCGATATCGTTTTTGTTAATTTCTGCTTTGCAATTGCTAAACAATCAACATCCAGTTCATCCCGAAAGTACCGAGAATTTTCATAGTTTTTGTCCCAAGAAATAGCCTTCGTGGGACATGCTTCCACACAAAAATTACAATATAGGCACAATCCTGAATGATATACATATGACTTTAAGTGCCGTTTTTTCGCGTCATCCATAGCAGTCGTAATCTCAATCACATGATTTGGACAGGCCATTTTGCACAGCCCACAGGCGATACATTTTTCCGTATTTAAATCCAACTCACCGCCACGAAAGCGCGCGGGCATGGTTAACTTTTCTTCTGGATACTGCAGCGTTTCCTTTTTGTGAAAAAAAGTTTTAAAGGTTACACGCATGCCTTTTAATAAGCCTTTACCAAGCATATTTTATCCCTCCTAACTGAAAAACTCGTAAATATACATACCAATCCCTGTAATAATAACATTAGCCAATGCCAATGGCAGTAATATTTTCCAGCCAAAAGACATAAGCTGATCAATACGCAGTCTTGGAAAAGTCCAACGAAACCACATAAACAGGAAAATCATTGCACCGATTTTAAGGAAAAACCATATCCATCCCGGTAGCCAAGGTCCGTTCCAGCCGCCTAAAAACAATGTCGCCGCAATCGCTGAAACAGCCAGTAAATTGGCATATTCAGCCAAAAAGAACAATGCCCAACGCATACCTGTATATTCCGTAAATGGTCCGGCAACAAGTTCTGATTCACCTTCAACTAAGTCAAATGGTGCCCGATTAATTTCTGCGGTTGCTGTAATCACATAAACCACAAAAGCAATTGGTTGTAAAAAAATGAACCAAACCTGCTCTTGCGCGGCTACGATTGTACTCATCCGCATTGAACCAACCAACATGACAATGCCTAAAATTGAAAGCACCATTGGAACCTCATAGCTAAGCATCTGTGCGACTGTACGCATACCGCCTACGAGCGAATACTTATTATTTGAGGCCCATCCAGCCATCAAAAAGGCAAAACCGACTGCGCGGATATCGCGATAAAATAAAAAATCCCAATATTCAAATCTGCAAAAATAGCCTTGTTATCAAAAGGAAATACTACGAAAACTGCCGCGGCGGGAATAAATAGCAACATCGGTGCTAACATCCACATCCATCGATCCGCACCATCTGGCATAATATCCTCTTTCGCCATGAGTTTTACCATATCAGCAACCGACTGAAATATTCCCTTAGGACCAACGCGATTCGGACCTGATCGTCTCTGCATAAAAGCACTTACCTTGCGCTCAGCATAAACTAATACAACTGCTGATAAGGAAATGATCGTAAAAATAGCTCCGATATTAATCAGGCTCATACAGATATCGACAAGCTGTTGATCCGGTAAAAAGCTTTCTAATAATGCTCTCAGCATTTTTGCAATCTGAAATAAGCTCATTATCTCTTGCATACTTTGTGACTCCTCTTTATAAAGTTTAGCAATCTACTTCCCCCATTAACGAATCCAAGGTCGCCAGTACTGCTACAACATCACCGATTAACAACCCCTGACAGGTTTCGTTTAATACCTGCAGATTAATAAAGGAAGGACGACGCACATGAATACGATAAGGTTTCGTAGAGCCATCGCTAACGATATAAAAACCTAGTTCGCCACGGGGGTTTTCGATAGAATGATACACATCCCCAATTGGTGGTTTGATTACCTTAGGAATTTTCGTCATAACTTCACCCTCAGGCATTTGCTCCAACGCCTGAGCCACAATACTCGCACTCTGCTTCATTTCTTCCATGCGACCAATATAACGATCCCAGCAATCGCCAACTTTGCCGAGCGGTACTTCAAAATCAAAACGATCATAAATACCATATGGTTCTATTTTTCGAATATCATAGTCAACGCCGGATGCCCGTAAGGCAGGTCCAGTCAAACCAATTTCAAGTGCTCGCTCAGCTGTAATCACACCGGTACCTTTTAAACGATGATACAAAATTTCATTACCAGTTAATAACTCGTGGTATTCCGCCAGCATCGCGGGAAAATCTGCCAAGAAACGTTTTAATTCAGGAATGAACTGTGGTGGTATATCGACAGATACACCGCCAAATCTTATATAATTATAGGTCTGTCTGGCACCGCAGGTCATATCAAATAAATCTAAAATTCGTTCACGAGCACGAAACCCAAACATCATTCCGGTCGAAGCACCAAGATCAATGGCCAGTGAACCCATAAAAATCAAATGACTGGCCATACGATTCAGTTCTGTCATGATAATCCGTAAATATTCGGCCCGTTCAGGCACCGTAATTCCCATCAGCTTTTCTACGGCCAGACAATATCCCCAGTTATTCCCCATAGATGAAACATAGTCCAACCGATCCGTATAAGGTATAAACTGAGTATACGTACGACTTTCCGCCAGTTTTTCAATACCGCGATGCAGATAGCCCATATGTGGTATTGCTTGAATTACCAGTTCGCCATCTAGCTCCAGTACAACTTGCAGAACGCCATGCGTACTAGGATGCTGCGGTCCCATATTCAAAGTATAGGTTTCTGTCTTTACCATGAATTGATTACCTCTTTTCTCCCGTATTAGCAACGAAGTTATACGCCTTGCGCAATGGATGCTCCGTGAATTCTTCTGGCATTAAAATACGTCGCAAATCAGGATGATCCGTAAAATCCACACCTAATAAATCATAAATCTCCCGTTCCTGAAAATTTGCCGAAGGCCAAATCTTTGTCACAGACGGAACTGTTGAATCTTCCATTGTACACCGAACTTTTATCGTAATCGCATGACGAAGCGGCAAGGAATATAAATGATACACAATCTCCATATATTCCAGATAATCAACCGCGGTCAAATTACGCAGCATATTAAATTGATAAAGTTCATTCGTTTTAAGAATATCCAAAACTTCCAACATTCGTTCCGGCATAACAAGCAGCGCTGCTTGAGAGTCCTCACCAATCAATTGTATAGATTCTCCGCAGTGTGCTTGCAGCGCAGCCAGCACCTCGTTTATATCTAGATTGCTCATATTTTTCTCCTCGCAGCCTCAGGATGCTTAATCTTGCGTTTCAACTCCAGCATGCCATGAATCAGAGCTTCCGGACGCGGCGGGCAGCCAGGAATATAAACATCAACTGGCAGAATCTTATCCACACCAGGTACAACCGAATAAGAATCCGCAAAAGGTCCTCCCGAATTTGCACAACTGCCCATGGCAATCACATATTTCGGTTCAGGCATCTGTTCATACAAACGCTTCAAAGGTCCTGCCATCGCCCAAGTCAAAGTTCCCGCTACAATAAGCAAGTCAGCTTGTCTTGGCGAAGCACGAAAGACCTCATAGCCAAACCTCGACAAATCAAAGCGCGCAGCCGCAGCCGACATCATCTCGATCGCACAGCAAGCCAGTCCTGACGACAACGGCCACAAAGAATTACTTCGCGCCCATTTTAATACAGTATCAAAACTTGTTAAAATGATGTTTTTTTGCAGCAATTCATTGGCTTGCTCTTCTTGTGTTTGCAATTTACTTATTTCCATTCCAATGCTCCCTTCTTCCATGCATAGGCTAGCCCTACCACTAAAATGCCAAGAAAAATAAACATTTCAATAAAGGCAAATGTCCCTAATTGCCGAAATTTAATTGCCCAAAGATATAAAAAGACAGTTTCAATGTCAAATGCGACAAATACTAATGCATATAAAAAATAACTTGCTCTGAATTGAATCCACGTTTCGCCAACCGTATCTACACCACACTCATATGGCATAGATTTTTCCACGTCATTATGACGAGGGCGAGGGCGAATCATAAATGCGGTTCCTAATGCCATTACCGGAAATATCAAGGCAACCAGCAGTAATAGCCCAATATTGCCAAACTCTTGTAACATCCTGGCTTCTCCTCCTCCATTAAAGAATTATTTCACATAGTTCAATAGTAAACACCGTTCACACTCGATACCGAGCTATCCGCCTAAAAAACAAAAGCCTGCCCACTCCAGAGATTTGATACTTATTCTATTTAAATTCACAACAGAATCCACGCTCTATACTCTATCTCTGTCATATTTTATATAAATAATATATTTCTTCGTATCGGGTATGTATAAAGACAGTTTATACCATTTGAGATAATTATAGCACGAGAAAATTTATTTGTCCTTCTAAAATTCACAAATTATCCGCGTGAAAGAGTTCACTGAAAAAGCAGAAAACTCCAATAAAACGTGCCCTGCCCCGATCTAAAACACTCTATATACATCCTGTAAAATCGTTGATTATACAAGGGTTTCGCATCACCAAAAAGCGATCAAACTTAAGCACTTCTACTCAATATTTTCAGATACAAACAGTAATCCAACTTAAGCTGAGCAGACAGTGCTTTTTCATCTTAAAATTTATAAAAAAATAACAAATGTTTATTATAAAAAATAACATATTTGATTTTTCTAAATATAAATAAAAATAAACGGATGATCCCTATCTATAGTTTTAATTACAAAACCACAAACAAATTTTAATTTTCAATTTGTTTTATACCACCTGCCCATAGACAACGAAAGTAAATTATTATCGTTTTCATATAAAAATAGCACATTCTATGGTCTATTTATAAAGAAGTTTTCCGTAATATACTCAAATAGATAACTTCTGGACCAACAGCCAGTTTATGAATTCTTTATTTTTCTAGTCGAATAAAAAATGCCGTTGTCTACAAGCTTTTTATTATAAAGTATTATATCCCTAAGTTTAATATTTTCTCCATCATCTTTTAATAAATTTCTCATATATAATGATTATTATTTTAATGTATTTCATTTATAAAGAATAGAAATTTTTTCTGCATAATTTTAATTTTTGATAAACCAATAAATATTTTTAAAATAGTAAATAAAATAGTATTTATATAATAAATTTTACAAATAGTTTACAATTTAAAAGATCTTTTTTATGTTGCCAAAAAGGAATATACCTTACAGTAGAAGAATACTATTTTAATAGGATACTTATTATTAAAGCACAGTCATGTATTTTCGGATATTCAAACGAATATATCAAGTAGCAATATATCCGTTAAACAAAAGGCTGTTATATGCAAAGGTGGGATTGATTTTGGATTTATTGAGAGCAAAAAAAGGTTTTATATGTGATATGGATGGTGTAATCTACCAAGGCAACCAGCTTCTCCCTGGCGTCAAAAAATTCGTTGACTGGTTATACCGCGAAAATAAAGATTTTTTATTTCTAACCAATAATAGTGGAAAAACCCCGAAAGAACTACATCAGAAACTAGCTCATATGGGCCTTGATGTAGATGAAAGTCATTTTTATACAAGCGCCTTGGCAACAGCGAAATTCTTAGGGCATCAACACCCAGGCTGCAGTGCCTTTGTGGTCGGCGAATCAGGTCTATTTAATGCCTTGCAAGATGCAGGCATTAAAATTACGGATGTTAATCCTGACTACGTTATCATAGGTGAAGCCCTTAACTATAACTACGATCTCATATGCAAAGCCATGCATCATGTTTTAAACGGGGCAAAACTCATTGGCACAAATACAGACTTAACCGGACCATCCGAAAATGGGATTCTCCCTGCCTGCCGTGCTCTGGTTGCACCAATTGAGCTCACAACTGGGAAAAAAGCCTATTATATTGGAAAGCCAAATCCGCTAATGATGCGCACTGGCCTGCAGATTTTGGGCATCCATTCAGCAGAAACCGCAATGATCGGTGACCGCATGGATACAGATATCATCGCCGGCATCGAAAGTGGTCTCGATCCAATTTTAGTTCTCTCTGGTGTCACGACTCGCCGTGAAATGGAAAAATACCCATACCATCCAAGATTAGTTTTAAATGGCGTCGGGGATATTCCTACGCATTAATACAAAAAACACAAAAAAACAGCTTAAAAATTGATATGCTCCCTTTTCATGGACAGTTAAAATAATAAAACTGTCTACTATAAAGGGAGCATATTTTTATGGCATGAAAAGCTATTATTGCAGTAGTGCGCAAAATGTTAACATTTATGCATACTTTTATACATTCATCAATTCTCAACATAAAATTAATAAATTCCCACTGCACTCACGATTAATCAGAAAATTTATTAACTCAAACTTCGCAGTTGCGAAATGACCTGTGTACCCTAAAAATTCAATAATAATTGGCATAAAAATAGCCTGAAACTTCCATTTTTAGTATAATTTAATCGCTAAAAGAAATGATTCGTCTTTACGGCAAACGCTAGGGCATCGAGATATTTTTCAAATTCGCAAATCTTATCTGAAGCTCAGCGAGGAATGCCAAGGGCTTTCGTATGATACAATGACGGCCCATGTGGCGATTGTGTTTACCAGATATATGAAGTGTTATTTTTTGTCACAAAGAAAACCTCCAAGATGATGTAATATAAAATCATCTTGGAGGTTTTTACAAAAAAACTTATAACGGTGTTAATAATTATGATCTATTATTTTTATATTCCGCACCACGATTACATTTAGGAGTATCGAGATCGCAATGATTTTTACAAATTGGACAAAGTTTATCATCGCTTTGAGCTTGATGTTCATGGCCATTTTCATCCATACCTCTATGCCCATTTTTACCATGATAATGGTGGTGCATACACTTTTTCATGAAGTGCTCAGCAAAGCCTTCGTGTTCACCGTGGTGATGATGTTCATGCATAGGGTGATTCATCAAAGATTGATGGCCTTCTGGCATTTTAGATTTTAATTCGTCAATTAATTTATCCATGTAATTACTCATATTAGCCTGCTCATCTACAGCAAGACAGCTAAAGACATCTTCGCGATTTTGATCGGTCGCTGATAAATCTTCATTTTTAGCAGCTTCTTCCATTCCTTTTTCTGTTAATTCAATATCTAATGCCCGTTTGTCTTCTTCAGAAGGAATTCTCACAATATCTCCGTTTTGTTCAAGTTTTGCTAGCAATTCACCCATTGATTGCGGGCGTATTCCTAATAAAAAAGCGAGCTTTGTTTGCCTCATTTTAGGTTCCAATTTAAGTAACGATAGAATTCTTCCTTGTCCGCGATACGGACTATGCATACAATGCCCTTTTGTATGATGATGACTATACATCATCATACGCCCTAATGTAATAAATTTTTCCATAAAATATCACTCCTCTATATTTGTAAGGTACCTTAGTTTTTATTATAGCAAGGTACCTTACAAAAGTCAATGCCACATTTTAAAATTATTTCATATAGCAAATATTTCCAATATCTGCCATGGCGGCGCCTGATTTTTCTCGATATGAGAATATTTACGGTAAAGCTCTGATGTATGATAAATGATATTTCTATATTAATACCGGCAAGGTATTGCCATCTTTAAGGCTCATAGGCAATGATTCGCCTGCGAAGTTTGAGTTAATTATTATTTATGGTATTGTTGTTCTATCTTTTCAATGAGTTTCGTAACCTCAGGATCTTTTAAATAATTTTCAATTGCAATGATTGGCTTGTCCTTAACAACCATACGAGTCCGATCCACTAATTTTTTATGTGTAACAATAATATCAGCTTCAGTCGGAATATTTTCAATAGCAAAATGTTCAACACGAATATCGATTCCCAGTTTGTCTAAATTTTTTTTCATAACGCTTGCTCCCATTGCACTGCTTCCCATACCCGCATCACAGGCAAAGGCAACAAAAGTAATGAGTTTTTGAGATGTATTATTTGTTATATCGGTAAGAATATTTTTTCCTTCCTGTTTCATTGACTTGGTCCGAACAATAGACTCATTTAAATCTTCATCCTTATTCGTTTTAGAAATTTTAAGAATGAATGCTGTAATTAGAAAACTTACTACGGCTGCAACAAAAACACCAGCTATTACACCTAAAAAATTACCTTTTGGTGTAAGTGCTAAGTAGGCAAAAATAGAACCAGGACTAGGACCTGCGACAAGACCTGCCCCAAATAATTGAAAAGTAATTATTCCACATGCAGACCCGCAAATCATAGAAATAATAGTAATAGGTTTCATTAGTACAAATGGAAAATACATTTCATGAATACCACCGAAGAAATGTATTATTATTGCACCGGGTGCTGTACTTTTTGATACGCCTTGACCAAATAACGCATACGCCAGCAATAAGCCTAACCCCGACCCTGGATTTGATGCAACCATAAAGTAAATAGATTTTCCTGTATCTAAAGCATCTTGCATTCCCAAAGGATAATATACTCCCTGATCAATAACATTATTTAAAAACAATACTTTAGCTGGTTCATTGATTAACGCCAATATTGGTAAAATACCAGTGCTTACCAATACTTTTATTACTATACTGATAAGATTATTTGCTTCCTGTACAGCTGGACCAATTAGTGAATTTGCTAAGAGACATAAAATAAGACCTACAATACCTAGAGAAAAATTGTCAATTAACATTTCAAACCCTGATGGAATATGATTTTTAATTGCTTTATCAAATTTTTTAATCACATAAGCACTAAGCGGCCCCATAATCATTGCACCAAGAAACATAGGTATATTAGCTCCTACAATAAGACCTATCGTTCCTACAGTTCCAGCAATTCCACCTCTTGCATCATATACTAACTTCCCCCCAGCGTATGCTAATAACAAAGGTAATAAGGAACTGACCATCGGGCCTACTAATTTAGCAAACGCTTCATTGGGAAACCATCCTGTCGGTATAAATAGTGCAGTAATAAACCCCCAAGCTATAAAGGCTCCCATATTAGGAATTACCATGGCTGTCAAAAAACCACCAAATGCCTGAATTTTAGCTCTTATATTCGTTGTCATATTTATTCTCCTTTCAAATTCACATCATATTTCTATATAATAAAAAAATAATGATTAACTGACAAATCAATTAATAGTAATACCAATAAGAAATTTAAAGTCAAAAGTATTTTTTGCATTACATTAAAAAATTTAGCTTTGAACAGATTATTATAATTTAATAATTCTGATTTTTTAATATATTAATGCATAAGGTTGCTTGAAGTATCACGACTATCTATTAATGAGTGCTACTCTTACTCCAGATTAGCGTGATAATTCCATAACTTTTTCAACTCAATATTTTTTTTATCGATAATCATCACTGCTACCACATCACCAAATAAAAACAGGCTTTGCTCAAATAAACTGGACATTGGCTGTTTTGATACAATTTCATCAGACAAATAAAGTTTTGTCTGAACCGGGATACGTACCATTAAATCTGTAATAGGCGCCAAAGAACTTTTAGAATTGGACCCTATGTGTATGATTTTTCCACCTATCTGCTTAGCCTTTTTAGCGATAGCTACTGGAATTAAAGATTCACCACTGCCAGATCCTATCACTAAAACATCTTTTGATGTCATCGCTGGCTCATTAATATCACCCACTATATGCACCTTTATACCAAGATGTGCCAGCCTTTTAGCAAAAGCTTCTAATTCTAGTTTTACGCGACCCACTCCTACAAAAAAAACTTGATCAGCTTCCAAAAGCATATTCATAAAGTTATTGACTTCGTCTTCATTAATTTTATCTAATGCTGATGAACATTCACTTAAAACTAGTTTTACTGCCATTTTATAATTCATCATGCTTACCTCCTTTGAAAAAATTATTAACGATTTCGTTCACCTGCTGATAATTTGCTGCATAACTATTTTCTTTACGAAAAACGCTTTTGCTGCCAGCTACCAATACATCCGCACCCGCGTTCAACAATTTAGGAATTGATTCCAATGAAACACGACCATCAACAATTATTTTAGCTTTAGAATTATGACACTTCAAAAATTCTTTGCAATGATGTATTTTTTCTAAAGCATATGGCACCATCCTCTCATTTTTCCCATCAGCATAGCCCGGGTTTATTAACATTAATAAAACATAATCACAAGCTTCAACAACGTACTCAAGTACGTCCAACGGAGTCGCCGGATTAAGAGCAATTCCTGCTTTGATATCTGCCTCTTTTATAAGTTGCAACATCTTTTCTACATGAATACCTGATTCATAATGAAAAATAATACTAGCTGGTTTTATTTTCACCAGTTTTTTAATAAAGAATTCATTATCAGTAGACATGATATGCACATCAAAGTCCATACTACTTTTAGCTTTAAGCTGCTCCACGCTGGAAAGCCCTATCGGCATACTTGGGCTGAAATGTGGATCAATAATATCAACATGTAAGGATCGCATCCCTGCTTTTTGCAAAGTATTAACCTCCTGTTCTAAATTGCATAAATCTGCACATATAAGTGAAGGAGATACCTCTATATATTTTTTCAAACTCACCATTCCTTTCGCAATGTTTAACAATAATATTATTGTTTTAATGGCCTTTAAAGCAAGATTATCATTGTTTTATTATTTTGTCAATATTATTTTATTGTTTTTAATTGCAATAAATTGATTTTTATATTGTTAAACATTGCGATTATTTGACATAAAAGGATTATAATATTACAATAATTATAATCCTTTAGTGATCATTGCTAAAAATATGGTATCATGATACTCGTTTTACATTCATATTCATAAAAAACAAGGAAATATCTCCAAATAATATTATTAAGAGGTGCTTATTATGCCCAAGCTTATAACAGCCGAAAGAAGAAATAACATAGCTGAATTAATTATCTCCAATGGAAGCATCAAAGTTGGAGAAGTCGCAAAAAAATTTGATGTTTCAACGGAAACTATTAGAAAAGATTTGATTTATTTGGATAAAATTGGCGTCATCAAAAAAAGTCGTGGTGGTGCTTTATCCTCTTTAGAGATTATTGAAAAGCCGCTAGAATATAGAAACACGGAAAATTTTGATTTAAAAAATGCTATAGCAAATAAAGCCCTTTCTTTTGTAAAAAATAATTCTGTTATTTTTATTGATGCTGGCAGCACCACTCTGTGTTTGGCCAAACTCCTGTATTTAAAAAAAGGACTTACTATTATTACCAACTCATTTAGTGCTGCCAACGTTTTATCCAATAGCCAAAACATAATACACATGAGCGGTGGGCAGTTAAACAATACCACCATGGCTTTAGAAGGCTTCGGTGCTACTAATTTTCTAAGTAAAATTAAAGTTGATATAGCTTTTTTAGGCTCCAGTGGCTTTAAAGAACATAATGGACCGACTTCTATAGATTTTTCCGATGCTAATGTTAAGCAAACAATGATTGATAACTCTAAACTAGCCGTAGTTCTAGCAGACAGTAACAAATCACACTCTACAGCTTTAGTGGAATACACCTCTTGGAAAAATATAGATTATTTAGTCACGGATAACGGAATGGCTTCTATTGATGCAGATAATTTAAAAAAACATGTTGAATTAATTATAATAACTTCATTCCCACAGTAAAAATTTACAACATTTAGGGAAATCTCTAAATTGGTCACAAAAAAGCATCGGCTTCACAGTCGATGCTTTTTTGTAACCAATATCAATTAAATTATTGGTCTTTTTGTTATGATAAATTCTTTATACTCTGATAATATGGCATTTTTAAATTTGATGATTTACTCAAATCCTAGTATAATGAGCAAAGCATTTCACCATACCTTTCTCATCCGTGGAAATGACTAACTGTAAATTTAAATCAGGTAATCTAATTTCAGAAAGAAGGCTCACAGAAAATTGAGTAGTGAAAAAAAAGGCATTGTGTACGCCGTACTTTCTTATCTTATGTGGGGTCTTACACCAATTTATTGGAAACTAATCCAGCACGTATCTTCAGCAGAAATTTTAGCACAGAGAATTTTTTGGTCTTTTATTTTTATGCTGGGAATTCTACTGATCATGAAAAAATGGTCTATGTTTCTTGCTTTCATAAAAGAGCTCCTGGAAAAACCAAGACTATTGTTATCACTTTGTATTGCTTCAATATTAATTAGTGCAAACTGGGGTATTTTTATGTGGGCAGTGATCCATGGAAGGATATTAGAAGCCAGCCTCGGACAATATATTACACCTCTTACCAGCATACTATTGGGTGTAATTCTACTAAAAGAACGATTAAACAAACTACAAACCATCTCATTTTTATTAGCTGGAATTGGTGTATTCATCTTAACGTTTCATTACGGCGGGGTTCCCTGGCTGTCACTTAGTTTGGCTCTCACCTTTGGATTTTACGGTTTAGTAAAGAAGGTTATTAAAACAGATTCGACAATGGGACTAGCCATAGAAACAATGTCAATTGCCCCATTTGCATTCTTATATTTAAGTCATTTGATGGTGCAAACGCAATTGCAATTCACTGAATCCATTTCAACAAGTTTGCTATTAATGGGCAGCGGTGCAGTAACCGCTCTACCGCTTTTATTATTTACAAAGAGTGCGAAAACTGTTTCCTTATCCATGTTAGGTATACTTCAATATATTTCGCCAACCCTGTCACTCCTGGTCGGTGTCTTTCTTTATCGTGAAACACTATCAACAGCCCACATAATGGCATTTATATTTATCTGGTCAGCTCTTGCGCTATATACTTTTTCTTCGGTTTCCAACCGAGGAAAAAAACTTTACTTCGCTAACAAAACATAGCTTAATGTTTTATCATAATTTATTGCTAATATCTAAGCATTTTAATATTCATACGAAACTTATACTTATTTTATTAAAACGATGCCACATTAATATTTTTAATGCGGCATCGTTGCTTATATCCAAGAATATATTTTTTTAGTGCTCCATTGATAAAACCCGACTAGCTTCTGCACTTTTATCTTCTTTTATTTCTGTATAGAAATACCATGCAATAACAATAAAGCAAATAAGCGGAATAAAGAACGCCATGTGCATAACTCCTGTTATATCAGCAAACAAACCAAAAACAGCTGGGAATATAGCTCCACCAATAATAGACATTACCATCGCTGCTGCTGCAGCTTCACGATAAGATGGATCAACATTATCAAGTGATTTTGCATAAATTGTTGGATAGCCCGGCCCCATAAAAGCACTCGCAAGTACAACCGCATACATAACTGAGAAATCTGGTATAAGTACGACATAGGCAAGACAGAGACAGCCTGCAAGAGAATACCATAATAAAACTTTGTTAGCCGATAATTTACTCAAAAGTGCGCTTGCTACAGCTCTCCCAATAAAAAATATGATAAAGCTTGCTATCATATAGTTGGCCGCTTCTCTTTCATTGATCGATGTATCCATAACAAGTGCTAATCTGATCGTAAATGACCATACAGCCGCTTGCATACCATTATAAAGAAACATTGCTAAAAGACCGCGTCTAAATCTCTTTACACTAAACATATACCGTAATGTTTTCATAGAATTTAATTTTATCTTAGGCGCATTATCTGCCATTTCTACAGCAGGTTTACATTTTGGAAATTTAATAAGCATAAACAGTACAAACAATACTACCAAAATACAAACAATAATTTTATATGGAGTAAGTGTATACTGAAGCATTTCCAACTGAAAAACATGAATTTGATCCTGTGTCATTTGTGCCATTTGAGAGGTCAGGCTCTCGCCTTCCTGAAAAACTAAATATTTACCAAGCAAAATACCACATATATTGCCAATAGGAGTAAACGTTTGGCTTAAATTAATACGGAAAGTTGATGACTTGTTTGGTCCAAGCATTGTACTATAAGTATTTGCCGAAGTTTCAAGAAAGCTCAAACCTAAAGCAATAGCAAAAATTGCTACAAGAAACATGTTATAAGTTGCCATATGCGATGCTGGAAAAAATAAAAAACACCCACATATATAAAAGAACAAACCTGCAAGAATCGTAGAAACATATGAACTTTTTTTAATAAGAATAGCTGCGGGAAGTGCCATTACAAAATACCCACCAAAAAATGCACTTTGCACTAATGCACTAGCAAAATTACTAAGTTCAAACACACTCTTAAACTGTGTTATAAGAACATCATTCAAACTGTTTGCTATGCTCCATAACGGAAACAGCATTGTCATTAATGCAAATTGTAGAATAGGTGTCTTGGTTAAATATCCATCCGATAATTGTGTCCAGTTCTTAGACATTTTTAATCATCCTGCCTTTCAAATAAACAAATCTATATTTTTTGTTGAAACGTATATTCATCAATTGAGCCTAAAGTTTATGGCTTAATTACACCTTTTTTTAAAATAACATTTGCATACATGGCTTGTTCACTTGTTGTCACTACTGCATATGCCTGTGCGCCACGTTTATAAAACTCATACTTATTAATAGGCAATTCACGCGCACCAGTTTCTTCATATTTACCAATAATTTCTCGATATGTATTCCATATTGTCGGCACATATGGATCATTTGGTAATACTTCCATAAGTATTGTTGGATTTTCAACATACGAATCAAGTGGCATAAATTTCATAATGGCATCTAGCAGTTCCGGTATACCATGACCATCGCAGCGAACAACCCTTGATGGATGCCCCAACCGAGGATAATTACCATCAGCCAACACCAGTTCGTCTCCGTGCCCCATCTCCATTAAAATTTTCAATAATTCTGGCGTAAGAATATTGGGTATATTTTTTAACATAGATTTCACCCCACATATTTATTATAAAAAAAATAATCAATCCGTCATGCGTAGAAAACTATCCACTATTTAATACCAAGTTCAGCCAAATCGGCCCATAAAGCTACTGGAATATCCACTTGCGCCCATTCATAATTTTTTTGCACTTGTTTAAATGAAGACACACCACATACTACACTCACAACATTTTTATTACGTAAAGGGAATTGCAGTGCTGCTGCACCAATCGGAATATTATATTTATCACATACTTTAGAAATCTCCATAACTCTATTAAACACTTTTTCTGGAACCTTCCCATATTCATAATGCCCAGACGAAATATCTTTTTTAACTAATACTCCTGAAGCAAACACTGCGGCGGCAGCCACTGAAACGTTATGCTTTTCACACTTCATAAAGAAATCAGCTCGATCCGTTTCTAAAAGATTATAACGATTAGCTAGTAGCATAATATCCATATCTGCATAATCCATTGCTTCCATCATGATTTCTGTTTCATTCGCACCAATACCAAATGCCTTGATATCGCCATTTTTTCTAAGCTCTTCCAACGCTTTAAACCCAGACGTGCACAATGTTTTAAAATGTTTTCTTTCATCGGCATTATCACTATGTGCATATTTTCCAATATCATGAACATATAAAATGTCGATACGGCGCGTACCAATTCTCCGCAGAGAATCTTCATACGAACGCATAATTCCATCATAGGAATAGTCATACACTCTGTTAAACGGATTTTCATCATAAAAATCAGCCGCCTGCAGACCAGCTTCCTGCCGTGGCATTAAAAGCCGTCCAACCTTTGTCGACAATACAAATTGATCTCTATCCAATGTACGAAGACCAAGTCCCAGCCGAATTTCTGCCAAGCTGCTGCCATAATGCGGTGCTACATCAAAAGCTCGCCAGCCCATTTTGATTGCTCCTTCTATCGTTTCAATTGCTTCGGTGTTCGAAAGTTTGTGGAATAAATTCCCCATTCCAGATGCCCCAAACGTCAATGCCGGCACTTCCAAACCTACACTTTTGATTCTATTCATTTTAATCATTACAATCACCCTTTCAGTATCTTTTATACATGATCTGCTGAAAGCGAATAAACATTTTCAGCATTTTTATAAAACAACTTATTTTTATCCAGCTCTATATGTTTTTCCAACCATTTATTTAAGATTTTTACCACCTGTTCATATTCAGCTGCAACCAATGCAACAGGCCAATCAGAACCAAACATAATTCGATCCTGTCCAAACGCCCGATAGACGCTATCGATATATGGCTCAAAGTCTTTTTGCTGCCATTTTTTCCAATCAGCTTCTGTCACCATACCTGATATTTTGCAATAAGTTTTATCGGATACCTGTGCCATTTTCATCATATTTTCCTGCCATAAAGAAATCTCCTGTTTCTTAATCGCAGGCTTTGCAATATGTTCAATTACAAAAGTTACATCTGGGCACTGCTTTACCAGTTCGATTGCTTCGGGCAGTTGTTTTGCTATAATTAGTAGTTCATAGACAAGTCGGTTCTTTCCTACCGTACGACAACCTTCGATAAAATCCGGTTTCAGTAAATGGTCTGCTGGCAAGCCCTGTGACATAAAACGAATGCCCTTCAACAGCGAACCGCTTTGTTTCAAATGATCAATATCCTGTTGGACCCTTGCACCTTTACGAATATCACACCAGCCAATAACGCCTTTAACCAGTTCATTGTCATCCGCAATTTTCAACAATGCTTCTGATTCTTCCGTTGTCGGAATGGCTTGTACTAAAATGGACCCATTTACATGATTCGTCGAAAGCACTTTTTTTAAATCAACAAACGAAAAATCCCTTCGAATTAAATCCATTTCCTCTGTAATCCAGGAAAAATGCTCTCCCTTCAATTTCCATAAATGATTATGTGTGTCAATAATTTTTTGTTCTGCACCCATGAGTAAACCCCACCAATTCTTTTATACCATACTCCATAAATATACGAATCTTCTATTTTTCCTTTCAAAACTTCAGCACAACTTTGAGCATTGATGCCGCATTTTTATCAAAGTCGTCAAAAGCCTTTGCCGCATCTTCCATTTTATAGGTATTCGTAATTATTTTTTCTAAATCAACTTTCCCGCTTTTTACTAAATCAATCAAAGCAAGAAAATCTTTTTTTAATGCATTTCTGGAACCAAAAACATTTAATTCCTTTTTCTGCAATAAAGTAAAGTCAAAATCAAGATTTTTCTTACCAACACCAATTTGGATAACTTTACCACCAAAAGCTACAGCATCAATACAATTTTGAAATGTTGACGGTAAACCAACCGCTTCAATCGTAACATCAAAGCCCTTACCTTCTGTACACTCTGCTATTTTCCTTGTAAAATTTTCTGCAGTATCGTTTAAGATACCACCTGCCAGTTCAAACGTATTTACCGCATATTCTATTTTGCCTTTCGCTATATCTGCTATATAAACCTTCGCCCCCAGGGCTCTGGCAGAGACAGCCGCCAAGACGCCAATTGTACCAGCACCAATTACTAAAACTTTATCTTCCTTTTGCACATTGGCACGACTAACACCATGATAACTTATACAAAATGGTTCAATCAAAGCCAATGTTTTAGCCGGAAGCCCTTTCCCATCATAGATACGTTCAATCGGCATCGTTATATATTCAGAAAAAGCCCCATCCCTTTGTGCCCCTAGTGTCTCATTACTTGTACAGCAATTCACGAGCCCGCGTTCACAAGAATAACATTTACCACAATTAAAATATGGATTACAGGTTACAATCATTCCCGTTTTAAGTCCCTGATGATTTGCGCCTATTTCTATAATCTCTGCTGAAAATTCATGTCCCGGAATTCTTGGATAAGAAGCATATGCAAAAGTACCTCGATACGTCCCAAGATCGCTGCCACAAATCCCGCCATACAAAACCTTCAATAACGCTTCACCTTCTTTGGGTACTGGTTTTTCTACTTCATGAATTTCTACACGACCAGGTTGATTAATTATTATGCTTTTCATTTTGACAGACCCTCTTTTTTTATTTATTGTGATAAAAAAACATTTATAAATCGTCTACATACCAAACACAGTATATTCAGAAATAAATACATGTTTTCCATTTCAAATCTTATGTAACGTAATTTATAACAGCAATGAGTTCCTATATATGCTAAACTCCATTCATAAAAATTATCACACTATAATACAAAGCAATAACAATGCCAACTTTTACTGCGTATTCATTATTTTCTGAATATGGTATGCCTAAAGCTATGTATTTCGCGATAAAATCCGCTCAAAAAAATTTATGAGCGGATTTTATCTGAAGAATTTTATTTTGATTTTTCTCACAACTTAACTTTTTTATTTCAAAAATGAATTACATATATTTCATTTTTGAAACTATTTTGTTTTTCTCCATAAAGTTACACGACTAATTCCCATTTTTGCACACACCTCTTCTGCTGTATGTGTTTTTAATAAATGTCGAATAATTTCACGTTCCATCTCTTTGAGAGATAGATTGGTCGATAAATGAATGTCTAACCCTTCGGATTCTACAATGGGTTCTAAAATTGATGCCGCCTGTCTGGCATCAATAACTCCACTTTCAAAAGCCAAAACCTCTGCAACATTTTTTAACTCACGAATATTTCCCGGCCAGCTGTATTCCATTAAAATTTTTTCACTTTTTGCATCCAGCTTGGGAAAATCATTTTCATCGGTATGATATTTTCTTAGATAATAATTAAAAATCGGCATAATATCTTCCTGTCGTTCTTTCAATGAAGGCAGCTGTAACTTTAATACATTAATCCTATAATATAAATCAAAACGGAATTTTCCCGCTTGCGATAATTTTAATAAATCTTTATTCGTTGCACAAATAACACGAATATCAAGCGGCACAATTTTGTCATCACCAATGCGCATAATCTCACGTTCTTGTAAGACACGCAGTAACCGACTCTGAACCGCTAGTGGCATTTCACCAATTTCATCGAGGAATATTGTCCCCTTATGGGCTAGTTCAAAAAGACCACGCTTTCCTGATTTACGCGCTCCTGTAAAAGCACCTTCCGCATAGCCAAACAATTCACTTTCAATCAAATTAGGCGGCAAGGATGCACAATTCACGGATATAAATGGTTCCTGAGCTCGCTGGCTCGCATTATGTATGCTTTGAGCCAGTCCCTCCTTGCCAGTTCCCGTATCACCATAAATCAAGACATTCGACTTTACTGCTGCAAATTTTTCTGCCGTCATTACAACCTGTTTCATAACAGGAGAACGTGTTATAATATCCGCAAAATGCCATTTTGCATAAAAACCCTTGTTATACATCGACAGCCTTATTTTTCGTTCGTTTTTTTCGATACGGCTTATTTCTTGAAAGATCCACACATCATTTTTATATTGATTGTATACCTCCAGCGAAATACTTTTTAATAATATCTGATTATCACCGATTTCAACTATCTTCTCCTTATGAACCCCTTCTATTTTTCTCAATATATCCTGCCGCCAGTCAAAATCATTTTCAGTATTTAATATTTCATTGGCAATCCGATTCGAAAAAATTGGTTTTTGTTCACGATCCAGAATCACAACCCCTTCCTGAATATTATTAATAATGGCGTTCATTCTTTCCAGTTGAAGTGTGGCAATGCCTTTTGAATAAACGATATTTTGTGCTTCCTTAATCGCCTTGCGTATGGATATTTCCCCTGATTCAATATAAGCATGATCAATACCACAGGCATCTGCCGCTTCGACAGCTCGCTTGCAGCCGATAATACAATCAATATCGTCTTTGTCTAAAGATCTGACCATCGTCGCGATTTCAATATCAGTATGGCAAGGGCGCACTTGTATCTTTACTCCAAGAAAGTTAAAATCCGTTTCTATATTATCAATAATATTATCCTTCGTTACGATTGCAATACGTTTATAGCCTTTACACAAAGCTTTTTCAATGATCAGCAAAATATCCGTAAATGATGTATTAATTTCAACAATTGTTTTTTCTGGTAAAACTTTCAAATCATTCGCCGTCCCGCCACGACTTATTAATACAGATGCGTCGGGGAACTCTTTGATCGCCGACAAGGCTGTTTCATTATTGGCAATGATAACTGGTATTGATAGTTCCATTTCTAAAATAACACGTTTCGCAACATCCGCTATTTCTTTAAACGGAGCAACAAATAAAATTGACTCCATATTTATACACCTCTTCTAATCCAAATCCTCTATGAGTATACTACAAAAATCATCATCTTCCGTTCAAATCACAAATGATCGACCTCTACCTAAATATAACCGCGACGGACATGACATAATAAAAACAACTTCCTATAATTTTATCATAGAAAGTTGTTTTTAATTCATTATTTATATAGTTTTTTACTGCCATTAATGATCTGATTTAAGACCAGCTCCACACATAGGAAGCAAACAATCCGTTGTTTTGCCATTTAACTCACAATATTTCATATATGCTGCATACGTGGCAGCTGTCGTATGTTCACAGTAAATCCCTTTCGCCGCCAGTGCCATTCTAGCTTCCATAATTTGATTTTCAGGAGCTGTAATTATTTTTATATGATACTTATAGGTATATTCCAATATTTCATCACCGCGCATCGGTATGCCGATTGCAATTCCCTCCGCCATTGTCGGTGAAGGAGTTACTATAGCTGGATGTTTTGACCCAATACGCATGGCCTTCGCAAAAGGATCACAACACTCACTTTGAACTGCAATAATATTAGGAAATTTTTCAATAATCCCACTATCCATAAGTTCCTCCAACGCCTTTACAATACCAATAAACAAGGTTCCGTTACCTAACGGAACAAAAATGTTTTGGGGTATTCGATGCAACTGTTCAAAAACTTCATAAATGTAAGTTTTTGTTCCTTGATAGAAGAATGGATTATAAACATGGTTTGCATAATACATTCCTTCTGATTCTACTTTCGCCCGACAGACATCGGCACAGTGATCTCTCGACCCCGAGACAATATTCACCCGAGCCTTATGAGATTCAATCATATGAATCTTTTTTTGTGATGTTCCTTCAGGAACAAAAATCTCACAGGTAATACCCGTTTTTGCACAATAAGCCGCTACACTATTTCCAGCATTCCCACTGCTGTCTTGTACAACAGAATCTACTCCAATCGATTTACAATGAGCCATCAATACAGCTGCCCCTCTATCTTTAAAAGATAAAGTCGGCATGTAATACTCCATTTTCAATAGAACGTTCTCATCAAACTCTATTACAGGTGTCATACCTTCTCCTAAAGTAACCTCACGCCAATGTTCGTCAAAAATTGGCATAAATGCTCGATAACGAAAAAGGCTCCACGTATCACGATCAATCAAAGACAGATCAAATTTCGGCGGTTTATAATCAAGCTTCCAAAGTCCACCACAATCACATTTTGACTTTCTGGTTGTTACTGGTATCGCTTTTCCACATTGAGAACAAATGTATTTCATTTTCCATTCACCTCAGCAATCGCTTCAATTTCCACAAGACAGCCAAAATGAAGCTGGCCTACAGGCACAACGATCCGAGCTGGCTTGTGTTCCTCAAAAAATTCCATATAAACACGGTTTACCGCATCCCATTGTTCAATATCCGAAATATAGATTCTGCACTGGATAACATCTGTGCGACAACAATTTGATTCATTTAAGATATGATCAAGATTTGCCAAAGCAAGCCTTGCGTGTTCTTCTATTCCACCATTTGCCACTTTGTGTGTATCAGGATCAATGGATAGTTGTCCCGAAATATACAGCATTCCATTTGAAATAATTCCCGGGGTATAATGTCCTTTGTTTTCAGAAGCATATCCGGGTATAATTTTTTCCATAATATGTACCCTTTCATTTTGCTAACATATAAATTTTCAAAGTAAAATATTTGACTATCATATAAAAAAATATATAATAAATAGTATATTCTACCTCTTTTCTATATTATATATAAAAAATTATACAAATTCAAGGTATTTATAGATTTTTTTATACAAAAGGAGCTAAAATTTAAGTGACTAGTAAAAATAAAGCATTAGAAACCTACATACCCATCGCAAATTTAATAGCGCAAACCTTCGGCAAAAATTGTGAAGTAGTACTCCATGATTTATCAATTCCTCAAAATTCAGTGGTATATACCGTTAATAACCACGTCACGGGACGTCAGGTCGGACAACCATTTGAACATTTAATAAAAGACGTTTTGCTCTCCAAAAATTTTGAGAACGATTGTACCGCAAATTACAGAACTACGACCATTGCTGGGAAAAAAATCAAATCGTCCACGGCACTTCTTCGCGATGTTAAGGGTGAAGTAATAGGTGCTTTGTGTGTAAATTACGATTTAAGCCCATTAAACGATATGAAAATATTATTAGATGAATTTATGGACACACAGCAAGAAAAAATCGAAGCCAACGTAGAACCCTTTGATAACGTTATCGAAATCGTAGAAGATCTTATAAATAAAATGATTGGCAATAGCTCTGTAACAACTTTAAAACGAAAAGATAAAATCGAATTGATTCAATTTATGGACAAAAAAGGTGTTTTTCTAATCAAAGGAGCAATAGAAAAAGTTGCCGAAAAATTAAATATATCCAAGGTTACGGTTTACAGCTATCTTGACGCTATAAAAAAGAGCGAAAATGAGTAAACCGGGTTTACTCCTGATATATCAAGCAAAACCGACTTGCTGACGAAGTCATGACCTCAATTTTAAAAGTTCAATCCATCATATAATGTTCCTTATAAACTAATCGGACTGCAGAATTTTTCTGCAGTCCGATTGTATTTTGATCCTATATAAATAAGTTTTTCTTGAATCAGATTTTAAACTTACTAACCGCATGCTGTAATTCCTCAGCCATCTGATCTAAAGCCTGACTAGATGATGCAATTTCTTGCATACCAGCAGATTGTTCTTCCGTTGATGCTAAAACAGTCTGCGTTTGTCCTGATGTTTCTCCGCTAATATGATTTATTGACTCAATATCAGAAACCAAATTTTTACTGTCAACCGACACCTGCCCAATTACAGCTGAAATACCGTGAGCTTCGGACTCTGCTTGTTTAACCAATTCAGCAATCTCTTTAAAGGTCAAGCCAGCTGAAGTGACAACTTCTGTACCACAGATTACTTCATGAGTTCCCGCATCCATAGAAATGACCGCACATTCTGTATCAGACTGAATTTCACCAATAAGAGTCGCAATTTTTTTGGCCGACCCCTCCGATTGTTCGGCTAGTTTGCGCACTTCTTCTGCCACCACCGCAAAACCACGTCCCTGATCACCAGCTCGAGCAGCCTCAATCGCAGCGTTAAGTGCCAATAAATTAGTTTGCCCGGCAATTCCTGAAATAGCACTCACTATTTGTCCAATCTCCTTGGAACGTTCACCCAATTTTCCAACAACTTCAGCTACTTTTTCAATTGCAATTTCAATATTTTTCATCTGATCTGAGGCAGATTGCAGCGCTTTATTCCCCGTTTCGGCAGCCTGAGATGTTTTGCTGGTAACATGAACTACACTAGCTGCACCATCAATTGCCTGTTGAATATTTCCAGACATTTTTTCTACAATAAGAGTTGCTGTATCCACAGCCTTGACCTGTATGTCTGCTCCTTTAGCAACCTCTGCAATAACAAGAGTAACTTGGTTAGCTGCCTCAGCCGATTGTCCTACACTAGAAGTTAACTGTTCAGATGATGAAGCTACTTGTAAGGCGGATTGTTTGATATGTCCAACCAAACCTTGAATATTCTGCATCATTATTTTAAACGACTCTGCCAATTTGCCAATTTCATTTTTCTCTTGTATATCTATAACCGTTGTACAATCACCATTCGACAATTTTTCAGCCGCCACCTGCAACTGTTTTAAAGGCTTGATAAGACGTCTTGTAAAGAACAATACCGCCAATGCTGCTAAAACAACAAGAATAATAGCAGAAATAATGGACCATAAGCGAATGGTAATCAGCGGATTCTTAAATTCATGGACGAAAGCTGTTGCTGTAATTGCCCAGTTTACATTCTTCAACGGGGCATAAGACACATATTCAGCCTCTCCATTTTCCACAATCTCCTCAATACCCGATTGTGCATTTTGTAGTTTTTTTACAACTCCAGACAAGGGGCTGTCTGCCTCCTGTAATGGATTATACTGCAAATTTTTTTTCGAATCTCGATCCACTAAGACAGTACCATCAAATTGATACAATGTAGCAAACCCCGACTGCCCAATCTTAATAGAAGAAATCAATTGCATCAATTCATCCATTTTTACATTACCGCCCAAAATCGCTACTAACTGCCCATCTTTGACCACCGGAACAGCAACAACAACTGCCATTTTCCCATCTGCTTTTCCAATCAAAGGCTCAGAAATTACGGTTTTTTTCGTTGTTAAAACCTGTTTATAATAAGCTCTTTCTTGAATACTTCCCGATGAGCCAACTGGCGAATACCAATTTCCATCCGGATCAGATACCCAAAAAGCACTATAAATTGGCAGTCTTTTATTTTCCTGCAGCAAATATGTATTAATTGCCTTTTCATCACCACTACGTAAGACTGGAGAATTCGCCAAGCCCTCCAATTCCGACATACGCAATTGCAGCCAAGAATCAACATTTCCCGCTGCTTCTCTGGTCGTATCCGTTAAATGTTGTTCTATGCCATCAACCAAAACAATTTCCGTTTTGATATAGTGAATCGTTGTTAAGGTACCAGCCGTAACCACTAAAATTGCAATCATTAATATAACAAAAATAGATTGAATACTTCTCATATAAATTCCAGCGACCTCCTTATTTTAAATTTTTATGATTCACCTAAATAAGAAAAATCATAACGTCTATTCATCTTATGGTAATGTGTATGCAATAATTCATGTGCTTTCTCACTAAGCGGTTTCCCCAAAAACTCTTGATATAGTTTTTGCACTTCTGGGTTTTCATGCGATTTTCTAATCTTCTTACTACAATCAATTTCATAAATTGCATCCATACGCATTTTCTTGCCGTCAATTGTTGTGTTAAGCGGTTGGCCACCTCCACCTATACACCCGCCTGGACAAGCCATAATTTCAATAAACGTGTAGGGACTTGTTCCCGCTTTGATTTGTTCCATAATTTTTTGGGCATTAGCAAGTCCATGTGCTACTGCGATTTTCAATTTTCTACCCTTTAAATCAACTTCAGCCTCTTTAATTCCTTGCAAACCTCTTGCATCTTTAAATTCGAGTTTTTCAAGTTCATCTTCCATTACCACTTCATATACGGTCCTGACAGCAGCTTCCGTGACTCCCCCCGTTGTCCCAAAAATAACACCCGCACCAGTTCCTTCTCCCAACGGACTATCAAATTCAGACTCTGCTAAAGCGACAAAATCTATTCCAGCATACTGAATCATTTTTGCAAGTTCCCGCGTCGTAATAACAATATCCACGTCTCTTACTCCATCGGTTGCCATCTCGGGTCTCGCCGCCTCAAATTTTTTTGTAACGCAAGGCATAACAGATACCGTTACTATGTTCTTTTTATTCATATTGTTTTTGTCAGCGTAATAAGATTTTGCGATTGCACCAAAAATTTGCTGTGGGGATTTAGCTGTAGACAAATGATCAATCTGATCACTATAATGTTTTTCCATATAATTTACCCAGCCTGGACTGCAAGAAGTAATCATTGGCAATATTCCATTATTACGAATTCTATCCAATAGCTCATTTCCTTCTTCCATAATAGTCACATCGGCAGCAAATACGGTATCAAACACTTTATCAAAACCAAGCTGTTTCAAGGCGGTCACCATTTTGCCAGTTACAACAGTTCCTTTCTCCAACCCGAAAATATCACCAAGAGCCACTCTAACAGCAGGTGCTACTTGAACAATAACATGTTTCCCCGAATCTTGTATGGCTTCCCGAACTGTTTGCGTATTATCTTTTTCTACAATAGCACCGACAGGACATACCGTCGTACATTGACCGCAAAGCACACAATCCGTATCCATCAAGGACTTGTTATAGGCTGTTGTAAACATAAATGTTTCAGATCGTCCGGCCCAGGTTATAGCACTCACCCCCTGCACGTCGCGACAAATCTTATCACAGCGGCCACACTTTACACATTTATCCATATTACGTTCAATACAGGGATTATCATCTAAATAAACAGGATTTATCGTTTTATCCAGCGTCTGCCTTTGAATTCCAAACCTCCTACAAAGATTCTGAAGCTCACAATTTCCATTTCTTGAACAAGACAAACAGTCCTGTTTATGATTGGCCAAAATCATTTCCAGAATACCTTTTTGTGTATCATACACTTTCTTGGTGTTCGTTAGAATTTCCATCCCATCCCATACATAAGTTGAACAGGCCGCTGACATTTTTTTACTGCCAACAACTTCCACTGAACAAATACGACATAATGCTTTGATTCTTTGGTCCGGATGATAGCATAGATGAGGAATTTCTATATTTAAACGTTTTGCCGCCTCAATAATTCGGGTGCCTGATTCAACTTCAATCAGAACTCCATTAATTTTCACATTGATTTTAGCCAATTTTCACACCTCGTTCCATGATTTTAAATGCATCAGGAAATACTTTCATAGCTGTTTTAAGAGCATTTTGCGATGCCTGTCCCAGTCCACACAAAGAAGATACTGTCATAATATCTGCAATTGAATTAAGTTTTTCAATATCTGCCTGCGTATGTACTCCATCTTTAATCTTTTGCAGCAATAACCGAATATGTCGATTGCCTTCACGGCAGGGAGCGCACTGTCCACAGCTTTCATGACTGAAAAACGCCTGTGTTGTAATTAAAAAATCAATTACACTTGTACTTTCATCGACAACCAAGATAGCCCCTGAACCCACACCCACACCAGCTTTTATCAAATGTTCATAAGAATATGGTGTATCGAGTATATCTTTACTAGCAACTTTACCAGATGCTCCGCCAAATTGGATAAGACTGATTGGCTGACCTTCCAGCCCCCCGGCAAGTCCATAAATAATATCTCTTATTGTTATTCCAAAAGGAATTTCGAAAACGCCTGGCTGCTTTACATTCCCGGCAACACTAATCAGTTTCGTTCCAATGGAATTTTTTTCTCCTTTCGTTCCATACGTCTGATATATGTTATTTTCATCATTCACAATAGCTGCAACAAGTGATAAACTCTCAACATTTTGTACACATGTCGGATGATTATATAAACCACACTGTTTTATATAAGGTGGTTTCATTCTAGGCCTGCCGCTTTTACCTTCTATAGATTCAATCAGCGCCGTCCCTTCACCACATACATATGCCCCGGCACCACTGCAAAGATGTAATTCATAATCAAAGCCTTTTTTACCAAGAATATTCTTTCCCAAAAAGTTTTTTTCCGTAAGCTGCTTGATTGCGTTTAACAAGATAGATTTCAAATAGCTGTATTCTTCACGCAAATAAATATAACCATGTTGTGCCTCAATGACATATCCAGCAATAATCATACCTTCCAACAAATTGAAAGGATCATTTTGAATAAGAGTTCTATCTTTAAATGTACAAGGTTCCCCTTCATCGGCATTACAAATGATCACTTTTTCTGCCGCTTTTACAGCTCTTGCCTGCAGCCATTTTTTTCCCATTGGATACGCGGCTCCACCCCGTCCTTTAATGCCTGCTGCGGTAAGCAATGCTGCTATATCAGCGCCTGGCATCTGAATCGCTTTTTTTAAGGCTGTTAATCCACCAATTTCCATATAAGAAGCAAGCGAACGGATATCATAACGGCCAAAATTTTTCGTCATAAACTTAACTGCCATCGTCATCGTTTTATCTCCTTTACACAAGTTTTTGAAGCATTGCTTTGATTTTTTCTTCATTATTTAAATTACCATATATTTTCCCATTTACCTTGACTGCTGGAGCCACATCACAGGCACCAAAACAAGGTACCATTTCAATAATAAATTTACCATCTGCAGTTGCTTGATCGATTTCTACCTTCAAAATTTTTTTCAGATTCATCGCTAATCGTTCCCCTTTTTTCACTTTGCAAACAATGCTATTACAAATTTGCAAGGGATACTCTGCTCTGGCTTTACTATAGATTGAGCTATAAAAAGTGATACAATCGTAAATATTGGTAATTTTTACATTAAGTTTTTGTGCTAAATAATAAGCTATTTCTTCTGGAATATAATGTTTAGGTATAATTTGCTGTATATCCAATAAAATTCCGATCAAACACGATGCATCATATTGATAGTTACTTAAAATTCCATCAATTTGCCGTGCTAATTCTCTTGTTAATACTCTTTCCAGTATATTTTCTGACATAAAAATAACCCCCTCAAATCTCATTTGAAATTCCACCAACTCTAAATTTTCTTGATATATTAAAAGACAGTACATCACCCCTCAACTACCAAGGATATGACATACTGTCTTTCTACGAAAAGCGATTGTACATTCTAAAATCAGAACGTCATGATTTTATCTTTTTGTAACCATTCAATTAAAATATTTTCTCGAGTCTTCTTGATTTTTTGCAGCCCGTCCGGCGTCCAGTCATAAAGTCCCGTACCGGTTTTTGCTCCAAGATTTCCTTCCTTCATTGCTTTCTTTAATAGTTCAGAAGGTTCTTTTACATCGCATAAATCAGCGTACAAATAAGCTGCTATATTATGAAAAATATCCAGCCCGCCCAGATCTGCTGTTTCCAATGGTCCCGTTGTTGACAAGCGGCGACCAATGCTATATTTTACAGCCGTATCAACGGCTTCCTGTGTTGCAATCCCTGATTCAACAATATATAAGGCTTCACGCAGTAAGGCGAGCTGTAAACGATTACCAATAAAGCCAAGGGCTTCACGTTTTAACGCTACTGGTTTCTTACCAATTTTCTCAATTAATTTCCAGGTCACATCCACCGTTTCCTGTGAAGTATATTTCCCAGGTACAATTTCCACCAGCGGTACCAGATGAGGTGGATTCCAAAAATGAGCAACAACAAATTTATCTTTTCTTGTCAATGCTTCAGCAATATCAGTTGGACTGAGACCGGAAGTATTTGTTGCAAAAATAGTATCAGGACCACTCAAACTTTCAACTTTTTTCCATACTTCTCTTTTTATAGCCAAATCCTCAGCAATAGATTCTATAACAAAATCCGCATTTTGCACTGCTTCTTCGATAGTTGTACAACCTTTAATTCTGCCTACAATTTCTGGTATTTCTTTTTCTGTTACCAATTGATTTTCTTTATATGTTTCCAATGTAGCTTTTATACTGTGAAAGCCTCGTTCAACACTCGCGTCAGAGCGTCCAAACATCCGCACATTATAACCCTTTTTAGCAAATAGCAGCGCTGTACCAAACCCCATGGTTCCCGTTCCTAAGTTACAAATATTTTTAATATCTTCCATTTTCATAAAATAGCCTCTTTCCTTTATCTTTTTATTTTATTTATAGTGCAAATGGGATAAAAGTTAACCCTAAAACCATGATGATGCCCAAAACAATAAATGCAGCAAATGAATAACCAACAAAATCTTTAAATTCAAGCCCCGCTACGGCCATAAATGGTACTGCGAAAAATGGTTGAATTAATGCCACTAAATCTCCACCAAACATATATGCTATAATTGTTTTTGCATCCGGAACCCCTAATGCCTGACCTGCCGGAATAAGAAATGGTGCCTCTATAACCCATTTGCTTCCACCAGACGGGATAAAATATCCGATTCCTGCCGTCAGTACTGCTGCAATTGCGGGGAAAGTGAACTCTGTACTAAAACTAATAACCCATTGTGAAAGAGTATCCACCAGTCCAGTATATTTCATAATGCCAAATATACCAGCATAAAATGGGAACTGTAAAATAACCCCCCACGATGCCGATGTAGAGGCCTTAATTGCTTTAATTAAATCAGCTGGTTTTTTGTACAAAAAGATAATTAACATCAAAAAGATAAAATTCAGCACATTAATATCGAGCGATTTGCCCAGTTCAACAAAATGATAATACAGATATACTAAAAACATGATACCAATAATATAAGAAAACCATGGTGTATAAGTAAACCATTCACTTGGTGTGGTTATTTTTTTATTTTGAACGACTTCAACCTTTTCATCAATTGCCAAATCAGGCCTTAAATCCGCAAACGTTTTAATTTTGCCAGCGTCGGTTGGTAGCAACACTTTCCAAAATAATATGACAATTGCCAGCACGGAAATACCAAGTAAAATTAAAGTATATGGATGAAAAATGGTTTGTGTGATTGGAATAATGCCAATTTCTTTCACCATAAAATGATTTGCAGTAGCAACCAACAGCGGTGCTGACCCGGAAAGTCCCATATGCCAAATATAAAATGCTGTCCAGCTGGCACCGCATAAACAACGATAATCAACTAAAATCCCTTTCTTGGCTGCCTGCCTGGCTAATTCTTTTGTAATGAGTGCTGCAAAAACCAAGCCAAACCCCCAATTAAGATAATAACCAATGGAAGAAATAATAACTGCCCACACATAAAACTGTGGTGCTGTGCTCGGCTTATTACAAACACCAGCAATTAAATTTTTACAAAGAGGTGTTGTCGCCAAAGCATATCCCGTAATAACAATTAACGACATTTGCATCGAAAATTCTAGTAGTGTCCAGAACCCTTTTCCCCATGCCTGTACGATTTGATATGGATTATTTGGTGTAAAAATCGCCGCAAGTCCAAAGGCTACAACACTTAAAACAAGAGCAATAACATACGAATCCGGAACCCAGCGCTCCGCAAATTCCGTAAAATAGTCTGTTATCTTTTTTTTACCTGATTGATTTAGATCATGACTGCTCATACAAAATCCATCTCCCTCTATTTCCATCTATAGCAGAATGCTTTAACTAAAAAAATTAATAAAACATAAAAAGGTTATGCTTGTAAGCTTTTAATTCTGCAATAGCACAACCTCTTCATCCATGATATTTTTTTGCACTATTAAACGCCCATATTTTAAAACAACTATAACTCTATTCTACTTTATTAATTTATAATTGATATGGTTTTACTTCATCCGCTACCAAAAACTCTGCTTCTGTACAAGCTCTAAGTTCTTCAATCGTTACCCCTTCAGCCAATTCTACAAGTAAAAGACCTTTTGGCGTAACTTCTAAAACACATTTTTCGGTAATAATCTTAGATACACAGCCTTTACCCGTAATAGGAAGAGAACATTTTTTCAGAATTTTAGGAGCGCCTTTGAGTGTATGAACAAAGGTGGCAATAACTTTTTTAGCTCCCATTACGAGATCCATAGCACCACCCATGCCAGGACTCCATTTTCCTGGTGCAACCGGTGTGGCCCAATTAGCAATACTGCCTTCCTGATCCACTTCAAGCGCACCTAAAATAGTCGTATCAACATGACCGCCACGAATAATGCAAAAAGATGTAGCTTCATCAAAGCAAGCAGAACCTGGTATCATTGTAATAGGCAAACCACCCGCATTACCAAGATCCGGATCTTCTTCTCCATCCTTTGGTGCAGCACCAAATACAAGTGCACCATTTTCTGATTCTAAAAGAACTTCCACGCCCTCAGGAACAAAATTTGCCACAGTAGTTGGAATACCAAAACCAAGATTTACAACTTCTCCATTTGACAATTCTTTGGCCGCTCTACGAGCAATCATTTCTTTTGCGTTCATATCAAAAGATACCTCCTTATATAATTCTATTTTCACATAACATCTTTTCATTTCTACACGCAATAATAGATAAATCAATTCTTTCATCTATGACAAAGAAAAAAATTTTTACTTATTTTAACAACAAGCTCATATTATTTAAGTTGGCCTGTGCTCGCCCATATATCGTGGTAAACAGCCTTATGCTCTTTAAATGTATTTCCTTGTATGATTGCTTTAACAAAAACTGCCGGAGTGCCCACCCTTTGTGGATCAATATCGCCGACTTCAACAATTTCGTTAACTTCCGCCACAGTAAAATCAGCAGCCGTAGCAATCGTCGGGTTACTATTGATAGCTGTATAGCGATATTCAACATTCCCCCATTTATCTGCACGATAACCTTTAATAAAAGCCATATCCGCATGAAGTGGTTTTTCTATCAAGTATTCTATTCCATCAATTGTAATTTTTTCTTTGCCTTCTTCTACCATAGTGTGCAAGCCCGTACGAACTAGTACACCACCTAAGCCAGCTCCACCAGCTCGTACTTTTTCTATCCAACTGCCTTGTGGGAAAAATTCAATTTCTAAATCACCTGTCTTTAAGGCTTGTACAGCTTCTGGCGAAGTTCCCACATGAGAACAGATGAATTTTTTTATTTGTTTATTTGCAAAAAGAGGAGCCAAGTCAAAGTGCCCCCCTGGATATGTAGCAACAACTGCCATCACCGTTAAGTCTTTAACTCCTGACTCAGCGATCTTTTGGATACAAGTGAGTGGCGCCCCAACACCGCAGAATCCACCAAACATAATACTCATGCCATCATGAACTTTCCCCATTACTTGATCTAGTTCCATTACTTTATTCATAACATTATTCCACTCCTTCCAATTTTAAATCAACCAAATCGAAATGATACGCCAAAAGTTCCGGTTGGATATTTCCATTGTTTAAGTTGATGACACATGATTCTGCAAGTACCACATTCCAAACACCCCGCGTAATCAAAAAGGATTTCACCTTTGTCATTTAATTTGTAAAGCCCGGCTGGGCAAACGACCAGACAAGGTTTATCATTGCAAACAGCACAAGCCGTTTTATCCAGCACAATATGCGCATTTTCTTCATCTACCGTAAATTTATCCAAACCTAATAGTTCATCTGTTCCTTGCTTTTGTACTGTCATAGTGCCTTAAACCCCTTCCATGCATCCGCCAAAACCTGGCCAATGCCAACATGTTTTCTCAAAATCTGCAGCATTGATTTATCCATGCGTTTGGGAAGTTTACCATCAACATAAAACAATGACCCTATCATTTCGTTGGCCAAATCCGGATACACAGAAGACATACGAGGCAGCCCCGTAATTTGCGGCCAGCCAGCAAATAACTGCATAGTTGAAATGAGCTGCAGCTCATTTAATTCTTTCATATAAAGCTGCCCGACATCAGCTGGTGCAGCGGCTTTCAAAACAGCACGTGCTGCTGCTACGCCGCTAACAATAGCCAAATCAATACCTCGTATCATTGTCCCGGTATTTATGACAAATCCAGCAGCATCCCCCACCATTAAAAAACCATCACGGTACAATTTTTTTGGTACACTGTTCCATCCGTTTTCCGGTACAAGGTGAGCGCTATATTCTACGGTCGTTCCATCTTTTATCAATGGATAAATGGCAGGATGCATCTTAAAATCTTGATATATATCAGCAATAGAACGCTTTTGTGCCGCAAGAGATGCCGGACTTAAGACAACCCCCAATGAAATAGTATCCTTATTTGTATACAAACAGCCCCCGCCCATTACAGAATCTGTGCCACCAAGAATGGCTCGTGCAACGCCTTCATCCGGTCCAATATTAAACCGCTGTTGTATTGTTTCCGGATCTAATTCGATGACTTCTTTTACCCCAATACCGACCTCATGTCCATTCCATTCCTTCTTCAACCCAGCCTGCCTTGCCATAGACGAATTAACACCATCGGCTGCTATGACAAGATCCGCATACATTTCGTCACCACCAGCTTTTACGCCAACAATTTTACCATCTTTTTCGATCAGTTCATCTACCAAGATACCAGCCGCAATCATTGCTCCTTGTTCTTCGGCCTTGCCAGCAAACCATTCATCAAATGGTGCCCGTAAAATCGTATAGGACTGCGGCATACGTTCTTCCATATTTGTCCCGGCGAAATAATCAATTGTAAGACCCGTTTTATCAGAGAGCATCATAATTTGTTCTCGCACAACAGCACGTTCTAATATGGCCTCTTTATACAAATTAGATTCAACTAATTCCAAAGCATACGTATACAGACGACCACCCGTGACATTTTTACTACCAGCTGTATCACCGCGTTCAATCATTAAAACCGACTTGCCCTCACGAGCCAGAATATATGCACAGGCACTCCCTGCCGGACCGGCGCCAACGATAATAACATCAAATTTTTCATCTTCCATTTTTCACATCTCCCCGGTCACTAACTTATTTCCCCAATTTTTCAATAAGCTTTGGTACAATTTCATATAAATCACCGACAATACCATAATCAGCTGCAGAAAAAATTGGTGCTTTTTCATTTTTATCAATTGCAACAATAACTCTTGCATCACGTGCACCGACAATATGCTGTACCTGCCCCGATATACCGATAGACAAATACAATTGCGGCTTTACCTTTTGCCCGGAAAGGCCAATATAAGATTCAGTCGGTAACCAATGATAATCTTCGGCGATGCTCCGTGAGCAGCCAATTTCTGCGCCAATTTTTTCTGCAAGGTCTTCCACTAGTTTCATATCGGATTGTGAACTAAGCCCCCGGCCTACACAAATTATTTTTTCAGCATTTGCCAAATCTGCTCGTTCTCGAACAATAGGGCAAACACCACCAACAAGCACTGCATCATTGGACTGTGCTGTACAGGCAACCACATCACCGTTCCGCAGCGGATCTGCTGCGGCTTCCTCATAAGTCCGTGGATCAATGGTAACGATACAGCCTTCACTGAGTTCTTCCTTGCAAACAGCCAACCCGCCATACAGCATTCGTTTTGTTTCCAGCTTACGCTCAACGACCTCAATCGACATGGCGCTATTTACCAAACCATGGCTATGCCAGGCAGCAATCCTTGCTGCAACATCTTTACCCCGCATTGTACCGCCAATCAGTACAAGCAACGGATTTTCTTTTGCAATACATTCGGCAATGGATTCGGCATAACTTTCCACCCATGGATTGCTGCCACTCAATGCAATAACTTTTTCTGCACCGCATGCGATCAAACCCGCTGTATCCGTTTCCGTTTCATTCAAAGCCAATGCCGTTACATTTACCTGCAATACATCAGCCAGGCTGCGCCCAATATTCAGCAATTGCTTGGTCACGGCTATATCTTCTGAATATACAAAAATCCCATTCATACTTCCACCCCCTATAACAGTCCTTCTTTTGTAAGACTTGCTATTAATGTATTTACTTTTTCATCAACCGTACCATCGGTATAAATTTCATTTTTACGATCCATAGCATATCCCTGAATTGATTTTATTTTATTTTTAGGGAGTGTATTCTCTGCAACAAGATCTAAATCGGCTAATTTAAATTCTTGAACAGGTTTTTTTGAAGCACCTAAAACTTGCTTCAATCCTGGAATACGAGGTTTGCATACTTCTGGCAACAGGGTAATAACTGCCGGAAGATTCACCGTTACATCTTCTGTGCAATCACCGATTTTCCGCGCAGCCATAACCTTCCCCTCTGAAATTTCTAATTTCGTTACAAACGTAACTACCGGGATTCCCAATAAAGCGGCAACACGCGGGCCAACCTGCTGACCATATGCATCAGAAGATCCTTCACCAAATAAAATTAAATCATATGCCCCTATTTTTTTGAGTGCTGCAGTCAGTACATTTGCTGTTACAAATCCATCTGCAATATCGGCTGCTGCATCATTCACCCAATATCCTTTTACCGGACCACGCGATAAAGCATCCTTTAAGGACTGTTTCGCTTTCGCATTACCAAAAGTAAGTGCTGTTACCGTGACAGTATCATCTTTCTCTGCCTGAAGTACAGCTTCTTCAATGACATTTTTGTCATAGTCACTGATTTTCCCTTTAGCCCGACTCGTATCCAATAAAAGACTTCCCGGGACAATTTTTATATCTTGTTCATCTAATACCCATTTATAACAGGCAACTATATCCATGTGATTCAACTCCTCTGGCTTTGCTCGGCCACAATTATCAGAAAATACTGTTTTCAATGGCTGCAACAGCACTGTTTCTTTTAAAATTTCCCTGTAAAATTTGGTTTTGCTTTAGTAACAAAAGCATTCATACCTTCCGTTTGATCCTCACCGCCAAAACACATACCAAAAATATAAGCTTCATAGGCCATAGCATTTGCCATAGACATTTCTGCACCACGATTAATTGCATCTTTAGCAAAACAAACTGCCGTCTGACTCTTTTTTATAATTGTCTGCGCTAAACTTTTAGCTTCTTCTAATAAACTTGCCAGAGGAACTACTTTTTGTACTAAACCGATTCTATACGCCTCATCTGCTTTAATCATATTGGCTGTATAAATAAGATATTTCGCCATACCACGCCCAACTAAACGGCTCATGCGCTGTGTTCCACCAAAGCCAGGGATAATACCCAATCCAACCTCAGGCTGCCCAAATTTTGCATTTTCTGCGGCAATTCGAATATCACAAGCCATTGCAATTTCACAGCCACCGCCAAGGGCAAAACCATTAATTGCTGCAATCACTGGCTTTTCACACTGTTCTATTTTTAAGAAAGTCGTTTCACCTTTTTCCGCCCAGCGTCTTCCTTCATCCGCATTTAAATCTTTCATTTCTTTAATATCTGCACCAGCAACAAAAGATTTTTCACCAGCACCAGTAAGAATAATAACCTTTACACTGTTATCTTGATTTAAATCTGTAAAAATGTCATTAATTTCTGACATTAACTCATCATTCAAAGCATTCAAAGCTTGCGGCCGGTTCAGGGTCACGACTGCTGTTCCATTTTCTATCTCTACGATTGCATTATTATATTCTTTCATTTCCATCCACTCCTCTACGCATTTATCATATCAGCCGCCAGGCCCATGATTTTCTCTTTAAAAATTCTTTCATCCATAACTTTAAGATTTGCCGCCACTTTCACCTTAGCATCAATCTGCCCTAATATATCTTTTTGCAAATCCATACCCGGGGCAATCTCCGTTAATACAAGTCCCTCATCCTGCAATTCAAAAACAGCTCTTTCCGTAATAAAGATCACGGGTTGGTGAATCGATTTTGCATATTCTGCACTAAACGTAATCTGCTCTACCTTTTGAACAAATTTTTTAGATCTGCCTTCTTGTTCAATAACCAGCTTGCCATCCTTTATTGTTTCCCTAAGTCCGCCTGCCGTTAAAGTTCCACAAAAAACAATTTTTTTTGCATTTTGCGAAATATTAATAAATCCACCACAGCCGGGAATTTTCGGTCCAAACTTGCTGACATTTAAATTGCCAAAGCTATCAACCTGAGCAATGCCAAGACAAGTAACATCCAAATTCCCTCCATCATAAAAATCAAACATATCAGTCTGACAAATCATCGCTTCTGCATCTACCGTTGCGCCAAAGCTTGCCCCAGCAGCCGGTACTCCACCAAAGCCACCGGATTCAACTGTCATTGTCAACGTATCACCAAATCCTTCTTCAGCAGCTACCGTTGCGATACCTTCCGGCATCCCGATACCCAGATTTGCCTTACAATGAGGCTTTAATTCCATTGCTGCCCTGCGGGCAATGACCTTGCGTTCTGTAAGCGGCAGTGGAACGACATTTCCTAACGGAAATTTCACTTCGCCTGTATAAGCAGGATTATAATATTCACCATTTGTTTGCAAGAATTTGTCTTTATCTCCCATAACTACATAATCAACCAGTACCCCTGGAATTTTTATATCCATCGGTTTCAAAGTTCCCTTTACCGCAATTCGTTCCACTTCCACAATGACAATACCACCATTTGCCTTTGCTGCTCCAGCAATAGCAAAAGCTTCGGTTATCACAGACTCGCGTTCCATCGTCAAATTTCCGTTTTCATCCGCCGTGCTTGCACGAATTAAAGCCACATCTGGTTTATACGCCTTATAAAACAAATACTCTTCCCCATCAATCGGCATCAGTTTTACAATGTCTTCTGTTGTTTTTTCATTAAGCTTACCGCCTTCTAAGCGAGGATCAATAAAAGTCTTTAAACCAACCTTGCTCAGAACACCTGGTTTATTGCCAGCCGCCGCACGCCAAAGATGCGCGACAATCCCCTGTGGAAGGTTATATGCTTCGGTTTGATTTTTGGAAATCAATTCACCCAGGCGCGGTGCCAAACCATAATGACCACCAATAATTCGCTTAACCATTCCTGCATTTCCAAAATGATTTGATCCTTTTGTTTTACCATCACCAATACCAGCACTAAATTGAATCGTCAAATTTTTAGGGTGCCCATTTTTTAAAAAACTTTCTTCACAGGCTGCCGTTAAAGTTTCAGGATGCGCGCATCCAACAAACCCAGCCAAACCAACAAAAGAACCATCTTTTATCAGTTGTATCGCTGCTTCTTTCGTAATAATTTTCAATCTTATCACATCCTTATTTTCTTCAGCTATAAATTAGCGTAATAACGCTCCAGAAATAACCATTCGTTGTACTTCACTCGTACCTTCATACAATGAACAAATTTTTGCATCACGATAACAACGTTCTACTTTAAAATCTTTAATATATCCATACCCGCCATGAACCTGAATTGCTTTTGTACAAACATAGTCTGCTGTTTCCGCAGCAAATAATTTCGCCATGGCCGCTTCTTTACTAAAGGATTCCCCTCTGTCTTTTGCTGCAGCAGCATTATATACCAGCAAACGAGCAGCTTGTATCTGTGTTTCCATATCTGCCAGCATCCACTGAATCGCCTGTTTTGTAGCAATCGGCTTACCAAACTGAACTCTTTCCTTTGCAAACTTAACGGCCGCATCCAACGCTCCCTGAGCAATGCCGATTGCTTGTGCAGCAACACCAACACGACCACCATCCAAAGTCTGCATGGCATATTTAAAACCCTTGCCTTCTTCGCCAATAAGATTTTCTTTCGCTACATGACAGTCTTTAAAAATCAATTCTGTTGTCTGTGAACCACGAATCCCCATTTTATCTTCGTGTTTGCCAATTTCGAAACCAACCAGACCCTTTTCTACCACAAAAGCACTTAACCCTTTTATGCCTTTCGATGGATCCGTTAAAGCAAAAATGATATAGACATCGGCCAATCCACCATTTGTAATAAAGCATTTCGTCCCATTCAAGACATATTCATTATTCATCAATATCGCCGTACAAGTTCCGGATGCTGCATCCGTCCCTGCACCAGGTTCAGTTAATGCAAAAGCTCCTAATTTTTCGCCTTTACATAAAGGAACAAGATATTTTTTCTTCAAATCTTCCGATCCCCATTTATAAATTGGCCATAATCCTAAAGAGCAATGCGCAGAATAAATAATTCCTGTTGAAGCACATACTTTTGAAATTTCCTCTACAGCAAGCGTATAACTCAGATAATCAGCACCAGCTCCACCATATTCTTCTGGATAAGGCATCCCCATAAAATCATGTTTTGCCAATTGCTCAATTGTTTCTGCCGGATACCTGCCAGTCTTATCTATTTCTGCTGCAATTGGTTCACAGTATGTAGCAGCAAATTCTCTGGCACTTTGTTGTAATAGCGTTTGTTCTTCTGTAAGTTGAAAATCCATAATAAATCCTCCTCAATAATTTTTTATAACCGACACGTTTTTATATAACCTTGAACATTGAATTGCGTTTCCGTGTCATCTTTTGTTAATGCAACTCACATGCCAAACCTTATCTTTTTATCAAATTAAATTATCAAAAAACATCAAACCATTGATGTCTAAAGGTTATTTTATTATAAAAAAAAGTTATGGTTATTTTTTTGAGGCGCACGTAATGCCGACACTTCAAATAAAAAAAAGTGTCGGATCAACAGACAGTGATTGTCTGTTCCGACACTTTCCCAACACTTTTAAAAATAAATACGCTTTCTAAATAAGTTGCATTAAATATTATATATATATCATATTTCATACTTCTTTAATTTTTCATATAATGTTGACCGATGAATCCCCAGCATTTTAGCGGCTAATGCTTTGTTTCCATGTGTTTTATCCAAAACAGACCGCAACTGTGAGGCCTCATCAATATTTTCATTTTCGAAATACTCACTCTTTTCTTTTTCCAAAACAAAGGCTGGAATATCTTTGACTTGAATGATCATGCTGCTAACGGTCGCAGCAATCTGTTCCAATACATTAATCAATTCGCGTATGTTTCCCGGCCATTTATATAAAAGCATTTTATCGATTGCTTCTTCTGAAAATTGCTTAATTGTTATATTTAAATTATTACAGATAACCGGCATCATCATTTCAATGATTTCACGAATATCTTCTTTCCGTTCCCGAAGTGGCGGAACTTTTAAATAAACGACATTTAAACGATAATACAGATCTTCACGAAATAACCTTTTTTTTACTAAATCTTGTAAATTTTTATTTGTTGCAGCAATAAATCGTACATTACAAACATGGACATTTTCCCCGCCTACATGCTCGAATGTTTTATTCTGTATAACTCTAAGCAATTTCGCCTGCATAACCATTGGCATATCACCAATCTCATCCAAAAATAAAGTTCCACCTTCAGCAATTTCAAACTTACCTTTTTTCCCACCTTTCTTTGCCCCGGTAAAAGCCCCTTCATCATAGCCAAACAATTCTGATTCAAGTAAATCTGCCGGAATTGCCGCACAGTTAATTGCTACTAATTTATTATTATTTCTATTACTGGCATTATGAATGGCCTGAGCAAAAAGATCCTTACCCGTTCCACTCTCCCCTTGAATTAACACCGTTGTATCCGTTGCAGCTATTTTAGCTGCCAGACTTTTTACCTGGATCATATTCCTTGATTGCCCAATAATATTCTCAAAAGTCATCAATTTTGGCTGTAAATCATTACTCTTTATCCTTTTATTCGCTGGATTTTCTTCCATCAGTCTTTTATTTCTTTTTAATAATTGTTCAACCTCACTAATGTCCTTAAAAATCGCCTCGCCAATCGCACCAACCACTTTTCCATTTTTAAAAAATGGTACACGATCCGCAATAATTTGACGACCTTGCACGGATTGCATCGCATCCAGCTCAGGAATTCCCGTTTTCAATACAATATGCATCCTTGAATTTTCAACTGCCTCCTGCGCATTATGATTCAACAGTTTTTCACGGGGAATCCCCATTATTTCTTCATAAGCATCGTTAACAAAACGAATGATGTTATCCGTATCAACAATAATTAATCCTTGTTTTAAACTACTAAAGACTTGCTCCAATACCTCTGCTTTTGCCTCTAATTTAAGTAAATTTTCTTTTTCAAGCGTATTCTTGGGAAAGACATCCTGAATAATTACGACTGCACCAACAATTTTATAACCTTCACAAATAGGAGCTCGATTCACCGTCAATTTTTGTCCATTAATTTCGATAGTGGCACCTAATTCTTTTTTGCCCGTATGTACAACTTCCATAAGTCGTGTATTCGGAATAATATCATGGATAAATTTTCCCAAAGCACACTCTTGCGTTACACCAAGCAAACACGCGGCGACCGAATTAATCTGATTGATTATTCCATAGAGGTTAATGCCAATAACGCCGCTATATGATAATTCACTTAACTGCTGTACCGAATTCTTATATTTACTCAGCTCTTTATAAAAGATTTCAACAAAATCCTGTCTGTTTAATAAACCTATAATTTTATCATCATAATCAACAACTGGTAAATGTGTGATCGGTATCTGCCAAGCTTCCTCCAGTGTATTGTCAGGATGAACGGTAACTACACTTTTGGTCATAATACACTCAATACTAATCGACGTTGACAGTTGGTCTACCATCGTATCAATAATATCGGTTCTCGTTACAAGACCGCACAATTTTCCAGCTTCATCTAAAATAGGAACAGCTTCCAATTTGTACTTATAAAATAAATTTACAACATCTTTTAATTTTGCTTTTTTGTCCAAAACATGAGGATTCGGCGTCATAAAGTCTCGTACTAACATACCAATTTCTCTCCCTTACTTAAAAATCACGCATTCCGTCACAAATTTTATATCAAATTCAAAATGCAGCTCTATTATTTTTTTACAATCTATTATATTTCTTAATATGTACATTCTAACAAATATAATGCATAATCAAAAGCATTTTATATCATAAATAAAATTTATCACAAATAAAGCAAGCTGCATTTTTATCATATCTATAAATTTTCTTTTACTTATCCTAAGTTTTGCACTATTATAACAGAAGAGAAATCCATAATTATTTGTTTTATAAGGAGACCTGTTCAATGAAAACCTATACCATCTATCAAGTTGATGCATTTACTACGGAAAAGTTCAAAGGAAACCCTGCCGGCGTTATCACAAATGCTGATGGATTATCTGAACAAACAATGCAAAAGATTGCTCGCGAACTAAACAACTCGGAAACAGCCTTTATTTTCGCACCCGAAGATTCCTCACATGACGTCAAGCTTAGATATTTCACGCCAACAACTGAAGTTCCGTCTTGTGGTCATGCTACAATTGCCGCTCACTATGCTCGTGCCGTTGAAAAGCAGCTTTGCTCCTGCCAGCTCACACAAAAAATTGGCATTGGTCTTTTGCCTGTAAATATTATAAAAGCAAAGGATTATATCATCTGGATGACACAGGGAAAGATTGAGTTTTCTGAACTGTTTTCAGCCACAGAAGAAAAACAGCTATTGACCGCATTAGGCTTAACAAAAGCTGATATGGACCCACGCTGCCCAGCACAAATTGTTTCCACCGGGCACTCTAAAGTAATGATTGGCATCAAGTCACGTGCCAAGCTCAATACACTATCTCCTGACATGGGTATGCTGCGTAATTTTAGTACACAGATTGCCTGTAATGGATATTTTGTTTTTACGCTGGATGATGACACCCCTGAAATAGTAACCCATGGCAGAATGTTTGCCCCGGCAATTGGTATCGAAGAAGATCCGGTAACCGGCAATGCCAACGGTCCCCTCGGGGCCTACCTGGTTAAACACAAAATTGTAAAACATGATAATTCTATGTTTGTATTTACCGGAATACAAGGAGAAACCATTTTGCGTGAAGGCACAGTACATGTAAAAGTAAAAATCCAAAATGATGAACCAACGCAAGTGCAAATAGGCGGAACAGCAGTTATTGCTTTTAAAACACAAATAACACTATAAAAACCAGCTTGCATAAACTACATTCCGTTATACAACGATGCATGTAATCCAGCAGATGATATGCTATAATATTTTCAGTAGTTTCCCATATAGCAAAAATAAGCCCCCGCATCTATTATCAACAGATAAGGTCGTGTTAGTATTAAAATTTTCAACATAATAAAAAACTGTTTGTTTCTTATCATTATTATTGCCTTAAGTATTGTGATCTGGCAGCAAAATACCACAATACAACAAATTCAGACAGAACTTTCTGCCGAGCATGATATGTCTGCCGTTGAAAAGCGGTTATCAGATACTGAGTCCAGTATTGTTGATCTGCAAACACAAACAGCAGCCCTGCAAACCTACACAAACTCTAAATCAAAAACGGATTCGATTGAGCAGAAACTATCGACCCTTTCCATGCAGGTACAACAAAATACGAATGATATCCGTATGATAAATTTGTATAGTCCCCATAACATTGGAAGCGAAAAATAAAGGAGATTATTACTATGATAAAAAGAAATCTATTATTAATTACTTGTCTCTTTATGTTGTTTTTCACGACCGCTTCGGCGGCAGACACACAATCAAATTGGCAAACAGCTTATAAGGACAATGATGCCACAGTTTATTTCGATACAAACACCGTTAAAACCATTGGTTCTCCTGATATCCTTAGTGTAGATTTAAAAACAGATTTATCACAAACGATGCTTCAAGAAATAATGACCAAGTATAAAGCCAGCTATGATACAGCCAACTGGAATAAAATCAAGTACAGCGTTATCTATACGGTCTATAATCAAAAAGATAAAACCCTGTTGTCAAAAAATTATCGTTTTTTCGATGGTGACAATAATCTGATCGCGACAATAAACGATGAAAACAAAAGTGTGGTCAGCGCGAATTCAATTCAAAGCAAAACCTATGCGGCTATCTTCGAATGGCTTTATGAAAATTAATTTTATGCTTCATTACCAGCCAATTGATTGAGTTTATTCAGAGCTTCACGTTCTCCCATTAAAATTAAAACATCATCACAGCGAATTTTTTCTTCTGCCGTTGGTGTTACCACCATTTCGGTGCCACGTTGGATCGCAATAACAATAGCACCATATACGGTCTTAATCCCGCTATTTGTCAAATCTTTACCAACCAGACTTGAACCGTTGTGAATGGTGATCTGAGCCATATCCAGATGGATTTCCTGATTATAAAAGACATTTTCAAGCAAATCCATAATTAAAGGTTTTGTCAAGGCATTGACCATATGGCGCCCCCCCATCACCGCTGGCGAAACAACCGATGTTGCTCCAGCGCGACGCATTTTGTCTTCTGCCTCAGGGCGGTCCGCTCTAGCTACAATAAAAATATCCGGGCGTATGTTTCTGGCAGTCAAAGTAATATACACATTATTTGCATCTCCCGACAATGCCGCAATAACACCTTTTGCCTGTAACAGACCTGCTTCTAAGAGAACGTCATCCATCGTAGCGTCACCTTGGATAACCGGAACTCTTTCTTGTTCCAATCGTTCACAAATTACTGGATTATTGTCAATGACGACAAATTTTTCATTTTCTTGCTGCAAGCGAAGAATCGCATTCGACCCAACTTTTCCCGCACCGCAAATAATAACGTGCTGACTTAATTTTCCAATTCGCTTTTTCATTTCACGCCTCCCAAAAATATCTTTCATACGTCCTTCAACAACCAGGCTCACGGCTAAAGTCCAAGTATAAAATACAATACCAACACCAAAAATAATCAAGAAAACTGTGAAAATACGACCAGCTATAGTTTTCGGTGTAATATCTCCATATCCGACCGTAGAAATCGTTGTCACCACAAGGTATATGGCATCATAAATTGATAAATCCTCCAATGCCATATATCCAGAAACACCGCCTGCAATGACACAGGCTAAAAGTATAATTGCTAATTTCATATGCTGCAATACAGCTATAATGGCCATCTCCCCTATTATCCTAAGATAATCTAGTATACTTGCCCAATAAAAATACAAGTATACTAAATATACCATAAATGGAACAAAAAAAGGATACTTTAGATTTTATATCTAAGTATCCTTTTTTTGTAATAAATTAGCCTCATAACTAGCTTAACCTGCATAAAATAACTTTTGTAATCTAGTACTTTTGTGCTATAATTTGCATAAATGCCAGTTATTCTGCTTCATACGATTTCAGACCAAAGTGCTTGGAGATTTTTTAGCTATAGAAACACCTTTAGCTGTGAAGTTTAAATATACTACAATGCATTAAATACGATGTCAGTTGGTGGATTATATGCAGAGATCTCTACAGAAGATATTCGCAATTCTTTCCCTTTTATTTATTTTGAACACAGCTACAACTTTAGCCGAAGTAAAATCGCCTGAAGCCAGCAGTTTTACAATAAAAAATTTTGAAATTTTGGAAGATGTCGATGGACAATACGATTTTTCTACCGTAAGCTCACCTGATTTTGATGAAGCTTTTCACCAGCATGTGCAGGAAAACATTTCACTGGGCATCTCGCCTTCTGTTTTTTGGGTACGTTTTATTCCCCCGGCAGAAAATTATTTTGATGAATCCGATCCTCTCCTATTGAATTTTACCAATCCCAGCATCAATAAACTAGATGTGTATATTCCTGTTAAAGACTCGACAATCGCTAAAGGCAGAAACTACATTCTAAAACAAGCTGGCGCAGAGCGACCTGGTACAGCACGCGAGATTTGGGACGCTGACTGGACATTTTCTCTGCCGCATCAATATATTCAAGGCAAGTATATTTATTTACGCCTGCAAAGTGTTTCTGTTATGAACCTGCCCGTTATGATCTGGCAGGAAAAAGATTTTATCCATGCTGCTTTACTGAAAAACATCGCCTACGGGCTATTTTATGGCATTTTGCTTTCCATGGTATTCTATAATTTATTTATTGTTTTTGTACTCAAAGATCGAACCTATTTATTTTATGTCCTATATATCGCTTTCATGCTGATCTATCAATTCAACTCACATGGGCATTTAAGGTTATGGCTGGATATCGATTATCGACTTTACAATGCTCTATTTTGGTTCTGCTTATCAGCCGCATTTTCGTTCGCTGCTTTATTTTCCGCTAAATTTTTACAAATACATTCAGATGAGATATTTTTGAAACGAATCTTTAATTTAATTCTACTCCTGTCAATTCTCATTGGTATTTTGGGAATACCAGGCTGCTCAATTCCCGCAAATTGGCTGTCTCATGGATTAGGACTTATCCAGCCACTAGTTTTCATAGGTTTAGCATTCTACCGATTTCGCAATGGATTTCGCCCGGCCATTTATTATCTTCTCGCCTGGGGGATTCTATCTTGTGGAATTTTGGGCTGGATCTTCCTCCCAGATCGTACAACAAGCTCCAATGTACTCATGCTGGCAACTGCACTAGAATCTATTTTGTTGTCACTTGCGTTATCCGCACGCTTCCGTGATTTGCGGATTACACAGTTGACACTGACTCGCAATTTACATTATTATCGTGATTTAAGTTTGACGGATGCATTAACCGGACTATATAATCGCCGCTGCCTGAATAGTAAAATGCAAAAAGAAATCAGTCAGGCACTCACCGAAGGTATCTCACTCTCACTTATGATCATGGATATTGATTTTTTTAAAAAATATAATGATGCTTACGGGCATTGGCAGGGTGATCAGGTACTGGTAGGCTTTAGCAACGTTTTATTAAAGAACCTGAATGATACTCAACTCGCATTTCGTTTTGGTGGTGAAGAATTTGTTATCTTACTCCCCAATCTTGACGCAGTCGAAACTAGCAAAATCGCGGAAAATATTCGTCGTGATTTTGCTGCCAAAACATTTAGACCCACAAACAAAAAAACCGTTCAAGTTACAGTAAGTATCGGCATCTCAACACTTACTGCTCAAGATAATGAAGCTGCGTTATTTGAACGCACTGACAAAGCATTATATGAAGCAAAAACAGCGGGTCGCAACAGAGTCGTTATTCGTTAAGTGAAAAACAGCAACTACAATATACTAAGGCTGCTCTTACATATATCCTCATAAAAAGCTATTTTATTTTGAAAGGTTTTAATATTTTTTGTCGAATCTTATAAAAAGATACTAAATATAATATAAAAAGGAGTGAATTGTATGGCGATTAAAATTATGATTGTTGACGATTCTCCATTTTCACGAACAATTATTGCCGAAACTTTAACAGATGGAGGTTATGAAGTTGTTGGTGAAGCTGATTCACTAGAAACGGCGCTCGAAACGTATAATAAAACGAAACCTGATATTGTTACGATGGATATAGCTATGCCCGAAGCAGATGGCTTTGAGGTAAGCCGCGCCCTATTAAGGAATGATCCGAAAGCCAAGATCATCCTATCAAGTTCGATGAAAGACGAAGAAACGGAACTAGAGGCAAAACGTGTTGGCATTTCCGGCTACGTTCAAAAACCAGTAGAAGCAGATAATTTATTTGAAGTAATCCGTAAAGTCTTATCACCAGATACACTTTTCCAAGAATTGCTATCTCGTGGATTGGATACGTTCAAGGAAGCTTTGTCGCAAAACATTACCCGCATGGCCAAAACATCCGTAAGTTTCATTGAAGATGCCGAAATTGACGACCCTTATCAATCGAAAGGTGTCACTACAATCATTGGTATTATCGGTCAATACACCGGGACCATGATTTTGGATTTATCATTTGAAGTTGCTGAAAAAATTGCTGAAACGATCTTACGGCGCCCCGCCAAAAATCCTGAAGAAGTACTGGCTATGGTTTCTGAACTTGCGAATATTATCGGCGGTATTGCCTGTTCAATGCTCAATAAAAGAGAAAAAGCATTGGGTCTGCGTGTATCACCGCCAAGCATGTTCCATGGCAATTCAGCTGAGCTTGTAAGTCCTAGCGTTAAAATACACAAATCTTTAGCCCAAACAGAGTATGGCGTAATCTTCTTAGGCGTTGGTTTTAAAAAGGGGTCGACTTTATGGATGTAAACATTATAAACCCAATCTTATCCGCATTTACAGAAATACTACCGCAAATCGGTTTTCAGCAAATTGAAAAAAAGAAGATTGCCCTTGTTGGTTCGACCTTTGATTATGATGGCATTTTGCTCAACATTGCTATGATCGGTTCCATAAAAGGTGTAATTTTAATTGGCATGAGTATTGATGATGCCAAAAGCTTCGCTTCTAAAATGATGATGGGCATGGAAGTAGCTGAATTTGACAAATTAGCCCAAAGTGCTATTTCCGAAATGGGAAATATGGTTTGTGCGAATGCCTGCACACAATTTAGTAAAATCGACGTAGGCGGTTTGGATATTTCACCACCAACACTTATGATGGGGCAAGGTCAGGCTACACTGCCTGTTCCACAAGCTATTATCATAGATTTCACCTGCGACAATATTGACGTAAAAATTTATGTTGGACTCGCCTGACAGACCTCCGTCTTTCATAGCAGCCGCAAATCCGCCTAACAAAATTTTTGCACAAGCAAAAGGCAGATTCCTCGAGAATCTGCCTTTTTTATATTGTAAATCACGCTATAGCCCTGTCGCCTCGCAGTTGTCACTTCAATTGTTAAATAAAAATAAAATATTCCTTACATATATTTCAAAATCAAACCTATTTCAAATAATAAAACCTTATACTATGACTTGTAGAGAATTTGTTCCAGAGAATATAAGGAGGCTTTCCTCATGATGAAAAATAAATCAACTAAAATTGTTTCACTTGCACTTTGCAGCTTAATGTTTGCCGGTCTTTTTGGTGGTATTTCTGAAGCCCATCATCGTTATCACGAAGACCAATCACAAGAAGACACTCATTCACAAGGTGAAGTTAATACCGCCGGTATCGTAGGTGCTGTAGTTGGAGCACTTATCGCTAAAAACACCTAATACTAAAAAGTAAATATAAAAAGCAAGTATAAATTCATTTTATACTTGCTTTTTTAGTGTGCCAACACACCCCATTATCTTACTGATAAAAACTTTTGCAGCCCAGAATGTTTTGTTATGTACGAAAGAAACTATATACTTTTACACCGTAAAATCCATTTATAGAAATTCTTTGTGTTTTTGCAGTGAACACAACTCTTATAAAACGACTTTCCTATTGACATTTTATAACGAATCTTTTATAGTTGTGTAGTTACATTATCACAATTGATGTCCCGTTACAAAGGACTGTCTCATTAAAAATGAATAAAAGGGGTTTTTAAATTTTATGTCAGAACAAAAAAAAGGCCTAGGGCTTGCAACACAAATTTTTATTGGACTTATTTTAGGTATTGCTTTCGGTTATTTCTTCCCTGAATACGGGAAAAATTTAAAACCACTTGGCGATGCTTTTATCCGCATGATCAAAATGATCGTTGTTCCATTAATTTTCAGCTCATTGATCATGGGTATTGCCGGTACTGGTGATTTTAAAAAACTAGGCCGTTTAGGCGGTAAAGCAATTTTATGGTTTGAATTTGCTACCACTTTAGCCCTGGTTGTCGGTTTAGTCGTTGTAAATGTCTTAAAACCAGGTCTCGGTGTTGTTATAACGAATGGCAACAGTGATGCAATTGCTGAAGCTGCAAAAAAATCCATTAATCACATTGATATGCTGGTCAACCTTATTCCCACAAATATCATTGATGCGATGGCACGTCAAGATATGCTGCAAATTATTGTCTTTTCTTGCTTCTTTGGTGTAGCTGCCGCTGCGATTGGCAAAAATGGCCGTCCTGTCATTGATTTTGCTACGACTGTCGCAAACGTAATGTTTAAGTTTACACATTATGTTATGTTATTGGCACCGATCGGAATCTTTGGTTCGATTGCCTATACCGTTAGCACCTATGGATTAGAAATGCTTTTCCCTTTAGGAAAACTGATCCTATCTTTATATTTAGCTTTAATTATTTTTATTACACTTGTCATTGTAATAGCTTCCATTACGGTACGGGTCAACTTCTTTCACCTGCTTCGTGCATTGAAAGAACCGCTTATTCTGGCATTTTCAACAGCTGCCAGTGAAGCTGCCTTACCGATTGCAATGGACAAGCTCGAAAAATTCGGTGTACCAAAACACATTGTAACTTTTGTGCTGCCGCTCGGCTATACCTTCAATCTGGATGGTTCTACTTTATATAGTGCTTTAGCCGTCGTATTTATTTCTCAGGTGTATGGAATGCCTTTTCCAATTGAAACACAAGTCCTGATGCTGATTACTTTGATGTTATCAACAAAAGGAATCGCCGCCGTACCGGGTGCTTCCCTGATCGTTATTGCTGGCACAGCTGCCGCCTTTGGTCTTCCCGTGGAAGGGATTGCCATTATTCTTGGCGTAGATAGAATCCTTGATATGGCACGTACAGCCTGCAATGTTACCGGGAATTGTATTGCCGCCGTTGTTGTGGCTCGCTGGGAAAAAGAATTACCTGACGATGTACTTCAGATCGCTTATAAACAAGATTACGACGATTAATTTTAATAATGCATTTAGGCAGACGTAATGATTACGTCTGCCTTTCTTATTCTCCGATTTAGATCGCTCAGTCCATCAGACCTTTTGCCCCAAACTGACTGCCCAGCATCCGAATAAACAATCGTTCGGCTTTTGACATATAAGCATGCTGCTGAGCCTTAACGCACAAAGTCCAATAAGGCATATATTTTTGATCGATATAATAGTAATCTGCCTCATAAGCATTCGGAAAAATCCCTATATATTGTCGTGGAATAAAGCTAACTCCCAACCCTTTACTACTCAACCGTCTCGCCGTTTCAAAGCTTTTTGTTATTAAAATTACATTTGGTTCAAACGCAGCCTCCTGCAAAATCAAATCGGATATTTGCCGTATTTTTTGTCCTTCATTTAATAAAATAAACGGTTCCTTTTTAAACAATGCCAAATCAATCTTAGGATATTCACTCCCTGAATCTTGTTGAGCATATTTTTTTAAAAAATGATCTTTTTGCGTCACCAATAAGAAGGGATCTTCCCAGATTGCACTTTTGGCCATTTTCTTTCTGTATTCATTTTTCCATGAATCAGTCCTGATTTACCTAAGCAATGGCTTCAGGACGCTTGCTTCTATACTTATGATTATTCGCCCATAACAACGATATTGCATTTTCTGGTGCGTGGACGATTCTGATCCCAATCCACAAAATAAAAATAACCCGTAACCTGATTGATTTGAATGACCCCCTCTTTCACTGCGCAAGTCACACTTTCGCCTAATAATGATCCTTTTAAATGCGCTTCAGTATTAAGCAAGGATCTTCTATCTGGTACTAGGGCAGCATCACAATCTTTTTCACCAAAAGCAACATGTTCTGGTCCTGGATGATGGTATTGCCCTTCCGTAACACAGCGTGGTAATATTTTTTCCAACGTTTCATTTAAATCAACCTGTAGATACTCATCACCACAAAAATCACGATCATGTGAGTATTCCTCATATATCACCGAACACGTTGTATGCGGCGTTGTAATAACGACAATTCCATTTTGAATCTTACTTTTTACTACAGCTTCACGAACCTCTTTGGTGACTTCATGATACGAAACCCGATTACCATTGGATACCACTTCAATCTCTTCCTGATAAACTGCCATTTTTTATTTTCCTCCAGCCTTTCCTGCCTTTTCTACAGCATCGATCATTTCCCTTAACATCGCCTGCGGATTGTCGGCACATACAATACCACTCGTACAACCAGTGCCTTCCGCGCCTTCCATAATCACATGATAAACATCCTCACCCGTACGAATACCCGCTGCCTGCATCACCAAAATGTCCGGATTAATTGCTTTTATCTGCTGAATTGTCTGCTGGATATAACTCGTCGGGCTGATCGTCGCTTTCCCGATAAGATCGGTTGGTTCACATAGTAAAATATCTGGATTCAGCACCGCGATTGCTTTCGCTTCAGCAATAGAATCTGCACACACAATGGTATATAAGCCAACCTCTTTTGCCCGTTCCATTGTTTGAACCAAATCGACCAATTTTAAAGAATTTTCGGCATGATTCAAAAATACCGCTCTCGCTCCGGCTCCCACTAACATTTCCGGAACAATATGCCCCATGCCGCGCCCCATTTTTATACTCTCCATATGCTGTGCCGTCACGATAAGATTTTGTGTGTTTTCCGCGATCCTTGTAATATCAACAAAGGGCGCCGTAAAAAAAACATCAAAGTCTTTTCCCATTGCCGCAGCATCCGCAGCAAGTGCCAAATTCAACAAATTTTTACCACATAAATAGGATTTAGGGTTCACCATAAAAAAAGGTTTTCTGATTGGTTTCATGTAAACCGCTCCTTTACTATTTTATTGCTTGTGTATGAAAAACCTTATAATAGCGTCTGAGTACACTCTTCATGCCTTGTTTTGCTAAAGATTTTACAGCAAAATAATCCTTTAGCTGACCCATTTTCATTGCCGAATTCGCCGCTAAAATAAAATCTGTATAAATATTGATCTTACTAATCCCATTTTGCGCACATTTTTCCAGGTTTTCATCACCAGAAGACGACCCGCCATGCAAAACCAGAGGGATATCGACCTTTGCCGCGATTTCACTTAGTCGTAAAAAGTTAAGTTTGGGGCTGCCTTTATAAACGCCATGAGAGGTTCCGATAGAAATCGCCAGCGAATCAACCTGCGTTTTTTGTGCAAATTCCACAGCTTCTTCCACCGATGTATAAAAAGATTCATCCGTTTTACTGAGTCCAACTCCCACATGACCAATTTCGCCTTCTACCGTGACCCCCTTCTTATGTGCATATTCCACAACATTTTTAGTGGTTTTTATATTTTGCCCGAATGGCTGGGTAGATGCGTCAATCATGACCGACGTAAATCCATAATCAATCGATTTTGTGATCGTCTCAAAGGTCACACCATGATCCAAATGCAATATAATGGGAGCATTTGTTTTTTGTGCATAAAATTTCCCCAGCATAGCTGCTTCCTCTAATGATAAATACGTCGAATGCGACTCTGCCCATGATAAAATCAATGGCAATTGCAATTCACTGCTAACTTCCGTGTAAGCCTCCGCCGACAACTGATCCACAAAATCAGTAGCTGGTATCGCATATTTATTTTGTTTCGCTTGAAGTAAAAATTCTTTTGAACCTGTAAGCATTGTTCCATGCATCTCCCTATTTCTTTCATTGCAAATCTTGCGCCCTTTTCAATTTTTGAATTGCTTCTTTCATATCCGGTGCTTTATACACGGTTGTTCCTACTGCCAAAATAGTTGCACCTGCTTGAATCGCTTGTCTGGCTGTCACAAAATCAATGCCGCCATCCACTTCAATCTCCGTCGCTAAAGACTGCGCAGTCAGCAGTGATCGCAGCATGCGAATTTTTGCAAGTACAAATGGTAAAAATTTTTGTCCCCCGTAACCCGGATTTACCGACAATAACAATACACGATCTACGGTCGGCAATACTTCTTCAATAAAAGCTAACGACGTTCCCGGTGCAAGAGCAACACCTGCCTTCATACCCAATTTCTTTATATTTTCGATGATTTGATACATATTGGATGCTGTTTCGACCTGAAACGTGCATATACCAGCGCCTGCTTCGGCGAATGCTGCAATTTGCCTTTCCGGTGCCATCACTTGTAAATGGACATCAAAGGGAATATCCACCTTATCCCGCAAAGAAGCGGTAACCATTGCCCCAATCGTGATACTGGGAACAAAATGTCCGTCCATCACATCAATATGAATCGAATCTGCGCCAGCCTCTGCTGTCCGTTTCACCTCATGCGACAAACAGGAAAAATCTGCCGCCAGTATGGATGGTGATATTTGTATCATAAAAAAACACCTTCTATTCCTTTTTCTATCCTGCCAAGATTACAAAATCCAGAATACGCCGCCAACCATGCCAACCAGAACCATGATTCCGGTAACAAGAGTCGGCTTCATTTGACGATTTTTCAACATGTACAAAGTCAATAAAGTAGCACCTAATGGCAAAATTCCCAAAAATAGTTTATCAAACACTTCTTTTTGCATCCCCATGCTTAACGCACCCATTTGAATCGTCTGCGGACAAGATACGGTAACAAATTGCGCGGCTAATGCACCCAAAACAACAGCCCCCATACACGAAGCTCCCGTAATAACTTTTTTGATCTGATTCCCGCCCAGCACTTTTTCAATTCCTTCACGACCAAGTCCATAACCTTTCATAAAACACATGTAACCGATTGGAAACATAATACACGCCATCAAAACGGAATAAACAAGTGGGCCCATCAAATTCCCCTGTGACCCCATACTAAGACCAAATGCCAAAAGAATTGGTGTCAAAGTCCCCTGCCACAACGTATCACCGATTCCGGCAAATGGCCCCATTAACCCTGTTTTTATACCATTAATAGCCTCATCCGTAACAGGCTTCCCCTGCGCACGCTGTTCTTCCATCGCTAAAACAATGCCGTGTATAATACTGCCAAAATGCGGTTCTGTATTAAAAAACTGCATATGCCGTTTCAATGCGGCTTTATATTCCACTTTGTTATCCCCATACAGCTTTTTGAATACATTTTTAAATGAAAATACAACCGCTGTTGCCATTAATCTTTCATAATTGTAATTGCAATTTGAAAAAAGTATCCATCTCCAATAAGCAATCACTAAATCCTTTTTGGATAAACTTTTCTGTTCAATCATTTTAAAAGTCCTCCTCTTCCGTGCTATCCCCGGCACTGGCCAAAGCTTCTTCTGCCGGATGACTTAATTGCGTATAGAAAAAAGCGATAATTGCCGCTATAACAGCGACTGCCGTAATAGGCAATTTGAAATAAATGATAAAAATAAACCCTAAAATGAAAAACGGTATTGTTCCCGTACGTCCAATAGCTCTAAGATTCATCGCAATACCAAGTGCTGGAAGTAAACCACCAATAACCTCTAAAACATGCAAAGGCGTACTTGATAAACTAGCAATAATATCAGCGACTGCATCCGCACCATAATAAACAGCAATCGTCGCTGGAATCACACTAAGAAAAAACAGTAAAATCTGCGGCGGCCAAACATGCAAAAAGCAAATTTTATCCAAATCACCTTTTTCAGCCGCTTTATCTGCCATATGCACAAACGTAACATCTAACGTCATATGGGCGATCCAAATCATAGTTCCCAACAATCCCAAAGGCAAGGCAATGGTTACTGCCGCAGCCGGAGATACGCCGGCAACCATAGCCCAGGCCGTCCCGACATATCCGGCAAGTCCTGGGTCCATCGGCTGAGAGCCTCCGGCAGATATAAAGGCGATATACGGCAGTTGAATCGCTGCCCCAATGATACAACCGCTAACTGGATCACCCAGAATAAATCCTACGATGGTACCAGCTACCAGTGGTTTATAAAGAATGGATAAACTGCCGATGCAGCCAAAAAACAGTGATCCAGTTTGACTTAAATAATAGAATACGCCAATTAAGGCTGCCTGCCAAAATTCAATTGTCATTTTTATCACTCCATTTTAATTAAAATATGTTTCGCTAAACGAAGTATTCCCAAAAACTATACCAGCGTAGCAACATCGGTTTCCGTATCATCCGCGACAATTCGTACAGAAACTTTTGAACCTTTTTCTATTAATGCTTTTAACATGCCGCGTTCTTCCTCCGAAGCTGAAATATTCTTATAAAATTTCTTTCTCGTCCCGCGAATTCCCATACCACCTATATTAATATGTTCAAAAATAATGCCAGCTTCCATTAACTCATACAAAGTTTTCGGAAATTTCACCAGTATAATGCACTTATCTTTTTGAAAACCTTTTTTCAAACGAGGAATCGCTTTTGCAACCGTGAAGGCTGCTACCTTAACATCATCCGGCACACACGTTTTAAATACACTTTTCATAAACGGATCAACGGCAGATTCATCATCAATAATCATGATTTTATTAGCTCCCGTATAATTTAACCACGAAGTCATAACCTGTCCGTGAATGAGTCTATCATCAATCCGCACTAAGACAATTCCGCTTATATACATGATAAAAGACCTCCTTAAAATTCTTCTTCCGTATTTTGTTGTGCAGCTTCTTCGATTACATTTTTCAAGCTCAAAATACTATTGGTGCCGATGATGATGCAACGATCCTTTAATTCCTCTACTGAAATAGACTCTCGATTTGTGAGAGCTTCGATCAGCATTGGCATATTAACGCCCGTGATGCAGGGGAAATATTTCTTTTTCATACACCGCATCAGCGTATTAGCTGGCGTACCACCCAGAAAATCACAGAATCCCAATACACCATCCCCTGTATCGATTTCATCGAATAAGCCAAGCAATTTCTGTTCAAAGGTCTCAATGCTGTCCCCGTGTTTTAAACCAATGGCTTTTAAATTCGACTGTTTACCCAAAATCAGTGTGATTGCCTGAATTAGTTCCTGTCCTAAATCCGCATGTGTCGCAAGTATAATACCAATCACGTTATTCACCTCCTTCCGTTGATTTTCCAAACTCTCAAACATCCCTGAATTCCACACCACCTCCTTTTATTAACAGAATTTTCCGACTTAAATTTACGATTTGCGGACTTTTACCTGCAGGGCAATCTCAAAGCCTAATGCCTTAGCCAGCTTTTCTAATGTTTCAATCGTTGGTATCACTTTTTCATTTTCAATATTGGATATATGCTTTTGACTGACACTGCTTTTCAAAGCCAATTCGTTCATGGTAAGATTTTGTGCTATACGTTCCTGTTTGATATAAAGTACCAAGTCCCGTATCACGTTCCTCACCTCGATGTTTTAATTTTCCTTATATCCACATTCAGCTAATTTTTTTCAATCTAATTTTTTTAACGGTCTCTCCATCTTTTGCCTTTCTATAATATCTCTCAATGAGATATTATTACTTTTTCGTTTACTTGTCAACTCATTTTGAGATATAAGCATCTATTTCCTTTCATTTTATATCGCTTTTTGAGATAATCAAAATATTGGAAGGGTGATTTTAGATGCGTCTAACTGAATTACGAAAAGAAAAAAAGATAAGTCAAAAGGAATTTAGTCTGATCTTTAATGTTGCACAGAATACAGTATCTCAATGGGAAACTGGCAAGCGCAGTATCGATACTGAGACATTGAAAAAAATAGCTGATTATTTTATGGTCACGACAGATTACCTTTTAGGACTTGATGAAATAAAATCCAGACCTTCACATCTAGAAATATCTGAAGATGATATTACCCTTTTACAAAAAATCAAAAACCTGTCACCTGACAAACGAGAAATAGTTGATACCGTTATCAAAGTTAATAACTCTGATAAAAAATAGCCTTTGTAAAAATCATATGGCTCTTGACAGCCACTACTACCACTTGACGAAAAATAGAATTATCCTTTTCTATTTTTCGTCAAGTTAGACCATGTTATAATAATTTAATACAAACAAATTTAACTTTCTTCCTCACATAATAGAAATGTGCTTTAATTTATATTGCTAAAAACATGGTCTCCAGTAACTTGCTTTGATTTTAATATCATATTAAGTTTTCATTCATCACCGATTAGGTGACTTTATATCCTTATTATAAATCACCTAAATGGTGACGTTAAGGAGATTTTTATATGTTTAAAAAAGAAATTTTTTGCCAACGCTTAAGACAGTTACGACAAGATAAAAAGATGACAACCACACAACTTGCTACTGAATTTGAAGTTACAAAGCAAACTGTAAGTCGTTGGGAATTAGGTGACCGGATACCAACTCTCGATACAGTTGCAGCGATTGCAGATTATTTTGATGTTTCTCTCGACTATCTGGTTGGTATAAGTGATATTAAAAAACGAAGATAACTAAATAACATATGCACGCGCTGCTCTCTTATCTTTCTTTCAATACGCATCTAGAAAATGAATGAACATTGTACTTTACATTTAAACAAATTTTTCTTCGTGATATAATGATTTAGTTATAGATATATAGAACGCGACTTAATAATACTGACAGCTAAACCTTTTCTAAAATATCGTTTAAAGATACTTTAAATTTTTTTAAAATTTGATTTTCGTTTTATATCACTTGATAGGTTTTTCTCAATCACCAATTTTAGAAAGCATCTATCAAATCATATTAATATTAATCAATTTAATTTAAAGACGAATAGTCTTTAAATAAGATCTCTTCCCCTCTTTTCTATAGCAAATTTTTATAACTATTTATCTTACGTCTTCATTATAGTCTCTTATATACATCCAGTCAATATAAAAGTTGTAAATATGCATCTAAAGGACGTGTTTTTATGGAACCAAACGATATAGATATAGGTAAACGCTTACAGCAAGCAAGAAAAAATGCCAATTTAACGCAGCAAAAACTAGCTGATATGATGAAATTATCTGTATCTTATGTAAAAAGTACTGAAAGAGGTAAGAAAGCTAGTCTTAAATATTTATTTGCGGTAGTAGAAAACTGCCATGTATCTTTTGATTGGTTACTAACTGGCGTCCAAGACCCTGCAAAATCCCCACAAACTATTATTAAAGATGCCGAAATTGAACAATTATTGGATGTGCCTCGTAAACTTTTAAATGACCCAAACCCAGAACTTCAAATATGGGCTAAAATTCAATTACAGAAAGCGTTTGCAGACTATTACCCCACTGAAAAATAAAAATGCACCAAAAAAGACGATATAGATTGGGCTTGTAATTGCCTAATTTATATCGTCTTTTTACATTCTTGCAACACTTACTCAAAATCAGTATAACTAACAAGATTTTAAAAATAAACCATATTCGTAAAGATATCGACAACAAGTATACACCTTCGAATATTCGAAGACTACCCATTCCATGGTTTTTGGAAATTATTTTTCTTGTACATCTATGAATAAACCGTCAAATTTTTACTTTTTCTATATTTGCTTTTCGCTTACCTTTTCGAAATCATTAATGGTTGTATATGCTTCCACTTATTTTTTTATATTACAAACTATATTGGGATACTCCAGACCTGCAAAAGTCCTCAATACTGCTTCAAATATTATTTGAGCACCTAAACGTGGAACAGCCATACCTATCTGTTTTCTTACAGCTTCTTTTGAACCAAGAAACTCATACCAGTCCGGAAAAGTCTGCAAGCGGGCTCGTTCTCTATTTGTCAATGCTCGCGGTTCATCATAATGATACATATGTGTTCCACCACCGCCAGATCCTGTAACTGTATATGCAGGTTTCTCTGGATCAAGTCGTTTGTATATCTGACTAATTTTAGCACCTTTAATTTTTAATTTTAGATGTTCAGGAAGATCAGCTGTAAAAACATTTTGCCCTGGTAAAATATGATTTAACCGTTCAATAACCGTACTAGATTGTTTTGTTATTTCATTATTATAAGCATTTTCTGGAATAGGTGGATCTTCTAATGCTTTTCTACAAGAATTGTCTATATTTGCATAAATTTCTGGACTCGGAACTTTAAACTCATGCGGTAAATCATTACGAATGCCAATAATAATAACACGATGCCGTGCTTGAGGAATTCCATATTCCTCAAATTTATACAAATGTGGATAAACTCTATATCCAGCATCTCTTAAATCTGCGAGTATTGTATCAAATGCGTCTCCCCCATTTGCACTACGCAATCCGCCAACATTTTCAGCTAAAAACCATTGTGGCTGAAAACATTTGAGAACTTTCACTCCATATGTATACAAAGGACCAAATGTTCCATCAAAGCCTTTTTGCTCTCCCACTACACTGAAATCATTACACGGAAAACCGAACGCCAAAGCATCTATTGGCGATAATGATTCAATATTTAACGTTCGAACATCGCCACAAATAACCGACTCGGGATGTTCTCGGCAAATATTATTTACATATGTATCGCATGTACTCTTATCATAATCATTTGCCCACTCATGTATTATTTTAAAATCATCTAATCCTATATCAGCTTTTGTTGCACCTAATGCTATTCCTCCAGGTCCACAAAATAATTCACCTAATTTAAAAATCATACTAATATACTCCTCAACTTCTTAAATAATATTCATATTTTATTTATTTCACTTTATCGTGATTATTATAATAAATTCAGAAAAATTTCAATAGAAATAAAGCAGCGGAAACGCCTCTGCCTCAACTCATATATGATAAAAACATAACAGTAACGTATATCGTACTATTTTTCATAAATAACATTATACATTCCAACAGATTTTAAATCTATACTTAATTCAACTTATGAATTTTTGCAATAAATAGCTTTCAACAAAGGACTGTTTTCTCTATATAAACATCTACCAAAAACAGGTTTTGCACTATTCTCATGAAACCTTGATTTACAATCATCTTTTTTCATATTCACATAAAATTCGTAACACAAGAGAATACACGTTCGATTTATTATGTATTATATCATACTTTTAATGATTGTGCAGAATTTTAATTTCATGATCAAGAAATTTTTCATATCTTGTTAAATTCACTTTTCTTAATAAATATGGTACAATTTAGGAACTTAATATTAAAGGGAGTGCTATTATGCCGCAAATAAATGATTATTTCACTGCACCATTAAAAAATGTTCATGTGCACTGGGGAAATCGTCCAAACTATCAACGCAATCCATATGAAGCCTATATAAAAATTGATATGCCTACGGCAAGAAGATTACAACTTTTAAAAACAGGTCCTGATTACCTAGTTGAAGGACAATCTTTTTATGTATTTCCTGGTGGATCACAAGGAGCATGCCATGAATATGGAAAGAATTTAGAAAGCCGCGGAGATTTAACATTATTAGGGCATTATCTTATAGATGAATTGCATGCTCAAGTTGGAGATACGATCCGCGTCACTTGGGTCACAGCTACAAGCGTCAGGATTACGCTCGAATGCACAAACTAAAGTATGCTACAATCACTAAACTTTCTGAAAAAAGAGGTTATCCCCCGTCCCTATATGTAAATACGAAAAGCCCGCACCAAACCTTATTTTTAAAATTGGTTTAGTGCGAGTTTTTATTTTGCAACTATGATTATTCGTAAATACTTCAACACGTTTTATCGTTAGCCTAACTAACAAAAGTAAAGATATCTCCAAACCTATTACTTAATAAATAACAGCCTATGCCAAATAACTTAATATCGTTTTTACACACCCGGCAAGATCTTTTTTTATGTCGCTTTCCCAAAAACGAAGTACGAGCCAACCTTCATTCAGTAAAGCATCGTTGACTTCTTTTCCTCGTTCTATATTGCGTTCAATTTTGGGCAGCCAATACGCTTTATTTGTTTTTACCTGCCGACGAATCCCCCCCATATCACGGCCATGCCAAAAATCGCCATCTACAAAAATAGCGATTTTCTGTTTTATCAAAACAATATCTGGTTTTCCCGGCAACTTTTTATAGTTTTTTCTATAGCGTATACCATAATTCCAAAGAGCTTTACGAAGAAGAACCTCTGGCTTTGTATCTTGACTTTTTATATGTTTCATATTTTTATGTCGCTGGGAAGATGTAAGATTATCCATAGTATTCACGCAACCTTTTAGCCTAGATTCCCGGAAACACATAACAAGGTGATCTCTAACCCGCATAACTACTAGAAAGCTAACTCGTTACGTATTTTTAACATAACGATACATTTTGAAGTATTATAATCACTCAAAGTGCTGATTTTATTGGATGTATAAGAATCCTCGTTATGAGTTAGCGGGATTGCAGGTTTTAGTGATATGTGAGAAGCGTCAATTCAATTTCAGTATCCGTTACCCGTCTCACTTTTACCTTATCACCAATCTCTGGATTACAGCTAGTAAGCCATGGTTCTAATGCCTTTAAACATTTCCTACTTTTTACATTTCTTTTTTCTCATGGTTATTTCCCATATTTTATAGAGTTTTCGGCTACCATAAGAGAGCTGCATATATCTAAATCGCTGAGTTCTATTTTTCGATTCACAGAAAAGATCTGACATATCTCGTCTTTCGTGTAAGGACTATTTCCTTGCCGCTCTGCCATTTTAATAAAAGCCGCTACTGGCATTGCGGAACCGTTTACGCCAGTAGCATTCACAATTTTACAAAGCGGTGAAGCAATATTATTAGAAAATCCACCTGCTATGTACGAAAAAAAGCCTACCGGCAGAGTACTAGAACTATACGTTTGAATATCCTGCAAATAATGATAAATCATACGATCACGCTGCGTCGCCCCTAAATCGTACCTATTGTATGCTTTTGTATCAATGATGGCTTGGTATCCAGCATTTTCAGCAATCAACAAAACATCTGGCACCTCCTTTGCACCACCCGCAATATGATGCGATGTAAAACCAAACACATTTTTAAAAATTTCTGCCGTTGCAATTTCAAATTTTCGGCAATCTTCACGGCCATTAAATGCCAATTCAAAATAATTAGCCATAAAAGCGCCAATCGAACCATGCGGATATTTTTTTTGCAGAATTTCTTCAACAAATTTTGCTGAGATCCCTGCTAATTCTGCAATTTTATCCACCACAGCCGCATTAATAGCGCCAATTGGTTCTTTTAACGAAAGTGATACAAACGCCTGCTTAACTCGATATTCAGCAATCATATCGGCCGTAACCGTTTCTGTTTGACTAAGATTTCTCGTATCTTTGCGATGTGCCGGATCTAAACCATATTTTCGCTGAAAAAACTCATGGTCTCCCGGACGATCAATAAATGGCAATCGCTTACTAATAATCTGTTTCACTTCATCATAGCGATCTTCTAGCACCCGCAGTTTCCCATCTTCTCGAAAAACATACTGTGTATATTCCATCCAGTTAATCATTGTATTGGCCGTATCTTCTAAATGAGAAAAGGGATGTTCTGGATTAACATCGCCTTTTGACGGCTTATATAATGTGAAAAAATCTTTTGATAGACACCTATCACCCATTTCTCTAAACAGTAAAATTCTCTTTACAATCTGTTCGTAAGATTGATCACTTTCATTTTCAGCTTCAACTAAAACGATTTTTGCAATTTCTTCCTGTGACAGCCACCTAAGTCTGTCATCTATCAAAAGTTTTAGCAAAAACCAAAAAGGATGAATTTTAAAACGTTCATGTACCTGTACGCCACGTCCTAAAGAATAAGCGGACGGAAATTGGTATTTTAAAACTTGGTTAGTTAAAATATGAACTGGCGATGCACCATTCATAATCGCTTCTCCGGCCAGAGTCAAACGAAGTTGATTTGTTTCCTGCTGAGAAAAAATAAGGCCTAAACTTAGCAGCCATGCTTTATATGTTCTGGCACCACCACCAGTTTGATCGCGCCTATCTCCCTCTCGTTTCAGCCCACTACTTTCTAAAGCATCTTCCAATGATAAATGTGATTCACGCTGTCCTTGCCACACCTGATCCAAAGATTGCTCTGCAAAGACCGCTAAAACATCTGGAACTGAATTTAATTTTCGTTTAGGCCGTGTTACCCACCAATAATTGAGCATTCGCCACTCTCCTCTGATACATCATCTATAGTTTGCCACAGGCAAAAAAGCAACAGTAATTACTTATAGTCTGCAACTCATTTAATTCATGTTTTATCTCATTATATTATAACTCTTACTATATCATTTCAACTATTTTTTGTATATTTTTCCCTAAAATAAACAAAAATCACAAAATAACTTTTTGATCAAAAGTGTATCTTGACAACAAAAAAAATGTGATATAATAGTTTGGTCGAAACATAACAATGTTCACAAGAGATGGCTACCTTGTGCTGATGATGACAGGCTGGTTTTTAATCAAACCCGTTCTTAACTTTTTACTCCAAGGAGTGTGTTGCTATATGAATATTGATTTAGTAATAAGACCTTTACTTGTACTCCACATTAACTATTTAGCCATCTTCTCTTATAAGCAAAGCTTACTGACGATCCTTTGAAATCCGGGTGAAAAGGGGAAATAAAGGGTTATCGACATTGTTGAAAAAGCACTGTCGATAACCCTTTATTTTTTGGTTTTTTGTCATATTTTTTAAACATTTGCATTCTCCCATAACGCAAAAACAGACGACTATACCCATTAGCAGTTTAGTCGCCTTATAAAAATCTTACGATATAGTAAATTTTGTTTATTCCAACGGATTTTATTTATTTGCCAAGCATCTGCCATTTCGCCACTTCTTTTCGTATCGATTGCCATGCATTTTCTTACCAAAAACAAACAGTTCCATACTTCAAGCGTTACAAGAATTCTTGATATCGACATAAAATCAACAAAACTTACATTTTAAATTTATTCAAAAAAATTAATTTTATACAATTATAAACCTTTTATCCTATAATTTCAAGTGGCACACAAGAAGCGTATTTTCTCCACATTTAAGTTGCTGTAGTATCAATCGTTTAACTGTAATTGCAAATATTCATCTTTTAAAATACTCATCCATATAGTATCCCAATATTGACCGTTCATAAAAAAATGTTTTCGCAGCCGACCTTCTTCAATGAATCCACATTTTTTATAGCAATTATATGCTCGCAGATTATACTCGTGCAAATTTAACTGAAGCCGATTTAAGTTTAACTTTCTAAAAACATAATCTTGTAAAAAATGAATAGCTTCTGACCCAATTTAGTGTAACCTATCCAGACTTTAATATTGGGGGTGTGAACCGGGATTATATCCGTCAATAACGTCTTTCTCCAGTTGATACAATAATTTGATATTATAATCACCTATACCATATTGGGGATACGCTTCAATTATAACTTTTATTATATCTTCTTTACTCTTTTTATCCTTGATCATTGCTCTTATAGCGGACCTAATTTCGCTATTGCCAGAAGTATAATTCTTATATAATTTAATGCCTTCTCGTAATTCTTCGAAAACAAGGTAATCATTTCTTGTAAATACTTTATTGATAAGGATATCTTGATATATTGAATAATAGCCACTTAGATTTATATTGTAAGATTTAATTACTATATTATCCAGCTTGTCATATTGCCAAAAATCTTTCCGAATAATATTTAATAATACTATCCCACCGTATTTACTATAGTCTAGATATGCACATAAAGTCAGCAAATTAATTTGACAAAACATATCCTCATCAAACCACAAGATAACTTTGGCATATGATTTATTTAATAATTTATCTAGTTCCATAATCGAAATTGCAGAATACTCTTCATAATTAATGTTTAAAGATTTTGCTCGCACATGAAAAAAAGCATCACTAAAAATCTTCTCGTTGCTTTCCCCTGTAACCATTGATTCATTGAAAGCCATAATATCTTCATCTACATCACATTTATTTGTTAAATAGGCTTGCAATTCTTTACCATTCGCAATATTTAAAATCATTGTTTATCATCTCCCCAAGCCTGTATTTCAACTCTAATTTAGAGCAATCTGCTGAATTGCATTTCCAATTGGCTGATCAATATCTGAAAAAGGATTCACCAATCTCGCTCACGCAATTAATCCTTGTTTTATCATAAGACTCACCGAAAAGGGTTCCTTGAGTTAGCCCTATACATTTCTAAATTATAAATTTCAATATAAAACACAAAACCCCTGCCTAATTAATACAAACTTTAGCAGAACGCCAACAGTGACGTTTTTTTCTCATCTTTTTCTAAACATTTGCATCTTTCACAATGAAAAATAGACGAGTGAAGCCATACTATCTAGCCGTTCAGTCGCCTTATAAAAATCTTAAGATTATAGTAAAGCTTTTTTATTACAACGGATTTCACCTCAAATATCACACAGGATCATGGGATTTCCATTGTTTTTAATCAATTCAATAATTGCTTCAAAACGCAAAAAAACTGTTTTGCTATTGTCCATTGGATGAACCCCTATCGTTTTACCTTGTAAATTTTTATCGAATACTACGATGACATTTTTTTTTGTTATTCAGCACCCCGAGTGGTGTCACATTTCCTTTTTTTCAAAAGCAGTTTTTCATATAACAGCTCTTCACTAGCAAAGCTCAACCTGCGACTGGGGATTTTCTCACTAAGTTCCTTCAAATCTATCTTTTTGTGTCCTGGAAGTGTCACCAAATAATAGTTTCTCTTCTTATCATCACGCAAAAAAAGATTTTTCACAATATCCTCTTTATGAGGAATAGCCAATGCTTCTAAATCATCAATGCTATAGGCTGGTGCATGTTGATAAAATTCAAAAGGAATATTTTGTTCATTTAAAAAATCAATAATATCCTGTGCCGTAAAAAACTCGCGTAAAACATCCATTTTATTTTACCTCCCGGTAAATATTTACCTATTGCTCAATCACTGTGTTTCATTTCAAAAGTTTTTTTAAATAAACCATATCGACCAACTGCTTTCCTGCTTCAAAGATGAGATGGTCATAATTTTCCACAAAAAAATTTTTAATACGATGCGATATTGTAAATCCACAATGTTCATAAAACGAAATGGTTCGCGGACTATCACCTGTACCAACCAACATGATTTTACATTTCCCAGCATAGTATTCGAAAATATACTCTATTAGTTTCTTCCCATAGCCTTTTCCCTGATCTTTCTCATAAGTAGCAATGTTTTTCAATTCATAAGTCTCTTCTGTTTCTTTTGTTACAACACAAATTGACTTTAAATCATCATCATATAAAGCAAACATATCACCAGATTCTAGATATCGATCAATCATCGATTCTTGTTCATCCGCCAACAAAAGCAAATCAATAAATTTCTTTTTATTCGAAAAAATCTTTTCTATTCTCATATTACATCTTCCTAACATAAAAATAAGCGTCTGAACTCGATCAAGGCGATTCATTCAGTCGCTTTTTCTTACAAAATCGAGTCGTTCCATAATAAAAGCACTTCTAAAAATTGTTTCACGAAGACTGTCAAACAAAATCTGCTGCATAATTAATTGTCGAAAGGATTCTTACTGTCCGTAACCTCTTGAATAATAACAATCGATTTTAAATTGCTTTTTCTCTTTTTATTTTTTTACAATATAAAATCTATTTCGTCCATTTGCAACTGCGTCTAACAAATTATGTTCCACCAGTTGCTTAAGAAGAACCCCGGCTCTACTAGAAGAAATATTCAAACGTTCTTCTATGTCCCGACGCAATAACTTCTTTTTTTCCTTAGCCAATTCCAAAATAATTTTTTCTTGATCTGTAACATCAATTAAATTTCCTACCGCAAAATTTCTGTTTGGTAATATAATTTTAAAGGCATTATCTGATGATTCAATTTGGGGCTTATATGGACTTCCTTCATAACTTTCCATAATTTTAGGTATTCCTGTTCCATAAGCTTCTATTAATTTTAATCGATAGAATATCGCTGCTAACTTTTCATTGCGGCATTGAGATATTCCCAATAATATATCATTTATAGTAAGACCTTTTACCAATCCACCAAAAGAAACGAACTCTAGGCGATCGGAAAAAATACTAATTAAAGTACTGCCACTAAAAGAATACTCTCTGTGCACCAGTGAATTAAGCAATGCTTCCCTAACAGCTTCTTCTGGATAATCTTGTTGATCTATTCGATGAAGCCCTAAAAAAGTTGCTTTTGTCTTATTATTCAAATCAATAAAGTTATATGCTTCGTTCATCTGTTGTAATAACGAACCAGAAAAATCTCTACGATCTTGGAATACAGCTTTCTTTTCCCCTTCAAAAACAGCAGCCTTTATTGTATGAACACACTGATCTGAAAGAAGCAATCCTAAATTTGTATAAATGCCTTCCGTAGTTTTAATACCCAATGTGACTAATTGATTCTCACCAAACATAATTTTTCTAGACTTAAATTCTGCTTCAAGTGCTGAAAAAGATAACGATTGCGTCAACGAACGTATACATTCAAAATGTTCCCCATCCGTGTCTTTGATCATACGTCGAATCGCTTCTTCTGAGGCTGGAACTGCGGATGTTCCTTGCCTTATATAAACCCCTTCTGGGCGAATGCCTTTTCCAACTAAATAGTATGGTGAATGCGTGCCTTTCTGTACATAAACCCGAATGATCTTTTTATCTTTTATTTCTTCTATATAATATTCAACAAACATGGTTATATCTGGTTTAATTGCATCACGAATCATGTTAGATATTTGCAACATATTAGCATCTGGATCATCCACCCCAGCAATATTGCCATCATCCGTAATCCCTACGTATAGAGTTCCACCATCACTATTTGCGAATGCAATGACTTCTTTTTTTATATCATCTACAACCTTCTCTTTTAATTCAACGGTCTGACTCTCTATAAAATTCATAGTATCTATTTCCTTTCCCAGATATTCTACTAGTTATCTACCACCATTGTACCACAATACAGGTAGAATAGTGGTAGATAATATAAAATTTATTAATACAGTTAGCGTTCTCAACATACTTATTTTTTTATCCTATTTTGTTAAATATTTAGATCTTTCATGGCGCAAAAATAGACGACTGAAACCATACTATTTAGCCGTTCAGTCGCCTTATAAAAATCTTATGATATAGTAAATTTTGTTTATTCCACCGGATTTTATCTCCTTGCCAAACATCTGCCATTTTGCCACTTCTTTTCGTATCGATTGCCGTGCATTTCCTTACAAAAACTGAACAGTTCCATACTTCAAATGTTACAAGAATTCTTGATATCGACATAAAAATCAACAAAACTTACATTTTTAAATTTATTCAAAAAAATTAATTTTTATACAATTAAAAATCTTTTGTCCTAGAATTTCAAGTGGCACACAAAAAGCGTATTTCCTCCACCGTTAATTTGCTATAGTATTAATCGCTTAACTGTAATTGCAAATATTCATCTTTTAAAATACTCATCGATATCGTATCCCAATATTGACCGTTCGTAAAAAAATGTTTTCGCAGCCGACCTTCTTCAATGAAACCACACTTTTTATAGCAATTATAGGCTCGCAGATTATACTCGTGCAAATTTAACTGAAGCCGAGTGAGGTTTAACTTTCTAAAAACATAATCTTGTAAAAGATGAATAGCTTCTGACCCAATTCCCTTATTTTGATTTGATTCGGCAGGAATTACGATTCCAAATTCAGCGAATCGATTTTTCCAATCAATGTGAATAATATCAACTTGCCCTAAATATTTATCTGATTCTTTTTCAGCAATTACAAAATGGATTTGATCAGAGTATTCATGATTCAAAATAGAATTTAAATACCGCTCCGTATCTTTTTGAGAATGTGGCTGTAAAAATAGATCAGACAAATTATCCGTTATATTTGCATCATTTACCCATGCCCGCATAAAAGATAAATCTTCTGCTTGGTACTCACGCAGCATAATATTCTTTCCTAATAATCTTGGCATAAAAAGACCTCCTTGACTCCCGTTATAGTTTGTAAGCGTTGCTTTCCATCAATAATACCACACTTGGTTTTCCCTGTATTAGTGTCAACGTTAGATCGCATAAAAATAAGTGGCATTAGGATAGTTTTTTTCATAATGGAGTTGTAACTATGGGCATAATTTCACCTTTAATATATAGAATAAATTTCATTTACCCCTTTTATTGGTAAATGTGCTATACTCAAGATGTTGATTCACTGAAGATTGTCTTTATTCTCTCTATGATTGAGCCTAGAGATTCTTTTTTTTATCAAGGACAGGTTTTTTTGTTTCAGTAAAAAGAGACCCCATGATGGATATTTATTTCATCATGGGGCCTCTTTCTTATATACTATTTTATTATGATCTATTGCAAAAATTACGTTAAAGCCAAAAACAACAGCAAAGTTTTAACTTATTCTATCATTAAGTTAGTAAGTCTAATCACACTTTAAACTTTTGTATTTCAGTTTGTAAATCTGCTGCCATTTTTGACAAGTGCGTACTTGCTGATGCTATTTCCTGCATTGAAGCGGATTGTTCTTCTGTTGCAGCTGAAACAGTCTGCGTAGCGTCAGCTGTTTTTTTCGTTTCTCCACTAATACTATTTGCCGCAGCAACAACATCTTCAGTTCCACTCGTCAATTCTTCGGTCGCTGCCGATATTTCATTGATTTCATCAGCTACGCCCTTAATCATCGACAATATTTCATTGAAATTCTTACCCGCCAAATCAACAAGTTCCGATCCCATTTTGACTTCACGTTTACTTTCATTCATATAGTTGACGGCGGTTTTTGTTTTGGCCTGTACATCAACAATTAGTTCCGTGATATCTTTTGTCGCACGTGCTGATTGTTCAGCCAGTTTTCTGACTTCGTCCGCAACTACTGAAAATCCCCTGCCAGCGTCACCAGCTCTAGCTGCTTCAATAGCCGCATTTAAAGATAATAAATTCGTTTGCGCTGCAATATTTGAAATTAATCCGACAATGGTATCAATTTGTTTTGATTTCCCCTCTAATTCACCAATGACATCAGCCGTGTCATCCGTTCGTTTTTCAATAGTTTCCATCTGTAAAACAGTTTTTTCAATAGCCCTACTACCTTCTATAGCAGCCGTTGATGTCTTATCTGTCGACCGAGCCACTTCAATGGTATTTTCGGTCACCTGGTGAATCCCCTTTGCCATCTCTTCGACAATGTGATTTGTCTTAACAGCCATTTCCAACTGTTTTTCCGCACCTTTGGCGACTTCTGTAATTGTCTCTGCAACTTGATTAGATGCCTGTGCTGATTGTTCTGCACTAGCGGTTAATTCCTCTGATGCTGCCGCCAATTGTTCGGATGTATTTAGTAATTGCTTAATTAACGCCCGAATATTCCGGTTCATTCGGTCAACGGCTTTTGACAAGATACCAAATTCACTTTTATCTTGCATATTGCTTTCTTCAACATTTTGTGAAAAATCGCCCGCGGCAATTCCGCCTAAGAAATTTACTGATTCGCCTAAACGTTTCATAATTTGCTTTATAATCAAAATTCCTAGACCGGCGCCCACAATAATAGCAAAAATTGTAATAAGTATAAACATCATACTCGCTTTAACAAAATTGTCTTTTGATGCCTGGTTCATCTGCTCTGCATTTTTCTTTGATACATCTATAATCGTTTGCAATGTCTTAGATGTTATATCAGCCAAAGGCTCTACCGTTGTCTTATATAATGTATATGCTTCTTTGTTTTTATTTTTCGATGCTAAATCAACAACCATATTATTACCGTCACGGTATTGCGTTATATTATTTTGTAACTCCTTGACATTATTTTTTTGTTCTTGTGATAATGGTAATGAATCATATTTTGCTAAAGTTTCTCCTAATAATTTTCTGGAATCTGTTATTTGACCGGATAATTTCTTATTTTCATTCGCATCTGTCGTAATCATGAGATCTAATACATCGGTTCGAACTTTTCGTACATAAAGTTGGCTTTCATATGATAATTGCATTTCTGTTAAATTGTTCTCGTATATCTTATCCGTGTATTCACTGCTTTGCTTCAAATTAATATATCCAATAGACCCCACCAAAATAATAGCAAAACTAAAAACAATGATCAAAACACTAAGTTTTTGCTTAACTTTTAAATTCTTAAACCATTCCATTTTACATCGCTCCTTGTAGCATTTTATAGATAAAGTATTTCATACTATAAGCAATATACAACCAAATCAAACAATGTTAATTCAATAATATAATTATATTCGTTAATTACACCAAGGCTCTCTACGATGAAAAGTCCTTTGAATAATTTCACGATAATTATTATTTAACACTTATTATTCACTTTATTAAAAAACATTCTGTACTTTATTGGAAAATCCTTTTAATATTGTAAAAAAATTCTAAATATTATTATAATTTAAAATTAACTTTTTTCTCTTAAAATAAAAAAAGAGGTAAATCCTACATTTTATAACATTAAAGTGGATTCTTTATCAAAGACAATAACAAGTTCCACGGCTTGACATGAAAGACAATGGGGGTTGTCATCTTTTTCTAAATGTTTTCATTTCCCACAACGCAAAAAAAGACGACTGAAACCATACTATCGAATCGTTCAGTCGCCTTATAAAAACCTAAAATATAGTAAATTTTGTTTATTTCAACGGATTTCATCCACTTGCCAAACATCTGCCATTTCGCTACTTCTTTTCGTATCGATTGCCATGCATTTTCTTACAAAAATCAAACAGTTCCATACTTCAAGCGTTACAAGACTTATTGATGTCGACATAAAAATCAACAAAACTTACATTTTGACTTTATTCAAAAGAATTAATTTTTATACAATTATAAACTTTTTGTCCTATGATTTCAATTAAGCACAAGAAAAAATGTTTCTCGTATTATTTTTAGTATCTTTTCTCAATAAACTATATTTAAGGCACACAACTTTTTCTTAAATATAGTTTATTGATACCTATCATAATTTAGTTATGGCTATTTCCGTTCTGAAAAAGCCACCCGCAATCCAAAACCTATAAAAACTGCCCCTGTTACCCAATTGAAATATGCCTGTATTCTATCATTTTTTCCAATCCAAAAGCGTAATTTTCCAGCTAAGACAGCATACATGCTCATTACAAAAAAGCCCATAATAACAAAGCTTGAACCAAGCAAAATCATTTGCTGTTGAGCATAAACACTTTGATTATCAATAAATTGAGGTAAGAAACTCACAAAAAACAATGTCGTCTTCGGATTTAATGCGGAGGTTAAGAATCCAGTGAAAAACAGTTTTTTACCTTTAGTTGGTTTCTCTGATGAGTTTACCAGCATCCGCTGTTTATTTAGAAAACACTGTATTCCGACATAAAATAAATAACTAGCACCAAACATTTTGACGATAAAAAACATCAACGCAGATACTTGTAATAATGCTGCCAAACCTAGAGATGCTGCTAATACTTGAACCAAATCTCCGGCTGATGCTCCCATCACTGCCTTAAATGCGGATTTACGTCCCTCATTCATTCCCTTCGTAACAACGTATATTGTATTTGGTCCAGGCGATATAAGGAGAATAAACGATACAGAAATAAATAGATATATATTAGTCATTTCCATATAGAAAACACCTCTTCATTATTTATTTTGCTAAACGTCAATGGGAATGTTATTCTGAAAACAGCTCCCGAAAAATCCGCACTAAACAAACCTAATTAAATAGACATTTTTAGATATCAATTTTTATTGAGAAACAATGAGATCGTTTGTTTTTTGTCATCTTTTTCTAAATGTTTGCATTTCCCACAACGCAAATACAGACGACTGAAACCATACTATCGAACCGTTCAGTCGACTTATAAAAATCAAACAGTTCCATACTTCAAGCGTTACAAGACTTATTGACGTCGACATAAAAATCAACAAAACTTACATTTTAAATTTATTCAAAAATATTCAATTACTGTATAATTTTAAAACTTTCATCCCATGATTGCAAGATAAAAATAGAGATTAGGATAAACATCACCTAGGCCTAAAGTTATCTAAGAACGTTTGTAACAACCGTTCAAATATCACACAGGATAATGGGATTTCCATTGTTTTTAATCAATTCAATAAGTGCTTCAAAACGCAAAAAAACTGTTTTGCTATTGTCCATTGGATGAACCCCTATCGTTTTGCCTTGTAAATTTTTATCGAATACTACGATGACATTTTTTTCTTTGTTATTCAGCACCCCGAGTGGTGTCACATTTCCTTTTTTCAAAAGCAGTTTTTCATATAACAGCTCTTCACTAGCAAAGCTCAACCTGCGACTGGGGATTTTCTCACTAAGCATCTTCAAATCTATCTTTTTATGTCCTGGAAGTGTCACTAAATAATAATTTCTCTTCTTATCATCACGCAAAAAAAGATTTTTTACAATATCCTCTTTATGCGGAATAGCCAATGCTTCTAAATCATCAATACTATAGGCTGGCGCATGTTGATAAAATTCAAAAGGCATATTTTGTTCATTAAAAAAATCAATAATATCCTGTGCCGTAAAAAACTCGCGTAAAACATCCATTTTCATTTCGTCTCCTGGTAAATATTTACATGTCGCCAATCACTGTGTTTTACTCAGGCTGTCAAGCAAAAATCTGCTGCATATTTAATTATCGAAAGGATTCTTACTGTCCGTAACCTCTTGAATAATAACAATCGGATCAGATATAAGACCATACTTTTCATCTTCTGGATACGTTACTGCAATTTCTGGTTCAATCCCCGCATAGTCAACCATGCTTTCCCAAGAATCCCATTTCGTACAAAGAAAAAAATGCGCATATGCTCCTTGATTAACAATTTTTAAATAAGCACCACAATTTCCTTTGATTGCCAAAGTATCTTTTACACCAGTCTCATATTCATAAGCTTCAAATCCTGTTTTCATTGCTAAAGGAACGATTCCATGCCATGTTCTTGATATCAAATTTTACGCACTCCCTTATTAAACATACTTCATCCTGAATGATTCATCACGATATAAAAATAAACTTCCCTTATATATTTTGAGGTACACTTAAGTGTACCTCACCGCCGCCCTGAACGTTTATTGCATTCTCTGGCAATCCGAAAACGCGCCCATCGTCAAGAACTCCACAATAGAGATTGGATAGGTTACACTAAACGGTGCACCAGAGTCTAAGTTCTCTTATTTTCTTCATTTTCGAAGAGAATAATTTTTTCCGCAAAAACATCCAACATTTTCGCCATCGTTACTTCATGTTGTTGTGGTATTTGATCTATTAACGCAAACATTTCTTTAAAAATTTTTTCGAATATAAATTTAGAGTATTCTTTATAAACCATTTCTCCTCGTGGCGTTATTTTCAAAAAAAATTGCTTTTGATTGTTATTACAATGAAATTTTTCCAATAGCCCCTTATTCATTAATTTTGTTACATTTTTTGAAAATGCACTACGTGTAATTCCTAACCGCTTAGCAATTTCCGACATGTTCTGATCCTCGTTTTCCAATACATATTCCATTACCTGAATTTGTGCGGCAGAAAAATCAATATCCGCATGATAATTCATTTGCTTATTATAAATGTGTGCATAAGCATTTCCAAATTTAATGATTTTTTCAACAAGTTGACGGTGCTTATTCATCCATTCCAGCTCCATAGTTAATCAGACAACTCCTTAATAAACCAAATTAAATGTCAAGTTTAAGTATAGCATAAAGCAATAATAATGCATAAAAACTTTGTTTTTGCCAATATATACACTTCTCGGATTACGCTGTCTCTTTCTCCCGTTATGGTTGACAAAATATTATTTTGAAAATAGTATTTGACATTATTGTGTCCCAAGGATACAATAATGTCAAATAAAAAATCTGAAAATTCAAACGGAGATGATTTATGTGAAAACAGAGAAAATGGTAAAATCATTTGACGGTACCAGTCTTTATGCTTCTACGTTAATTCCTGCCACAGTAAAGGCTACGGTTGTTATTGTACATGGGTTAGCCGAACATTTAGGGCGCTATGATGAATTAGCAAATACATTTGCGGAGAATAATTTTGCGGTTTATCGCTTTGATCTTCGTGGTCATGGTAAATCGGAAGGACAAAGGGCTTATTTTAGCAATTTCACCGTAATAATTGAAGATGTAAAGTTTATTGTTGAAATGGCGAGGAATGAACATCCTCAAGTTCCTTTGTTTATTCTGGGGCATAGTCTGGGGGGATTTGCATCTGCTGGTTTCGGTAGCAAGTATCCCAATAAGGCCGACGGTATTATTCTCTCGGGAGCACTTACCAACGATAATAAGGGGCTAATCCGTAGTGTTCCACAAGGACTTGCTGTTACAGACTATTTGCCTAACGAATTGGGACACTTGATTTGTACGGACTCGTCCGTAGTTGCTGCGTATCAAAATGATCCCTTGGTATTAACTCAAATCAGTGCTGGTTTATTCTATGAAATTGACAACGGGGTTCAATGGCTGAAGAACAATACCCACTCTTTTGTTGCTCCGACGCTCATTCTTCATGGCTGCGATGACCAATTAGTAATGGAAAAGGACTCGCGTGATTTTTACGGTGATATTGCTTCAACAGATAAAGAACTAAAAATATACGCGAAACTGTATCATGAAATTTTGAATGAGCCAGCCAGACATGAGATCATGAAAGATATCATTTCATGGATTAAGAAGAGGATAAATGTTTGATTTCCACATAAATATTCAGAATATATTCAATAATTATATGTTGTTCCGTTCCCCAAATAACTTAAGGCACGATAGAGATTAAGATACCCCCTTTGGATAGACAGTTTTATTAACTACTGTTTATCCAAAGGGGGTATTCAACAATATGCAGTTTTTTAGTTTTCCATAAATGCGAAATTTATTTAGTTCCATTTATGAGACTTCCCATTATTTAAGTTTAAAACTTATCATTGCTGACATATTAAGATTCCAAATTACTATGCATTTTAAAAGATTCAGATTGACTAACCTGTTTTTCAATAGCATACTTCATACATAATGCATCAAATATAATATGAGCACTCTGATCAAATAAAGAACCTAAAGGCTGCATACTTGATGCTTCTCCTTTATGCCGAAACTTTGTTGCCGCTGGCACAAAAATTAATGAATCAGCAAATTTAGCCAATTCTCCTTCTTTTGTTGCACTAATCACTTGTACAACAACACCTTCCTCCTTGGCCTTTTGGGCTGTCCAAACAACATGATGTGTACTGCCTGACCCTGAAATCGCCACCAACATATCTTCTTTGTGAATTGCTGGTGTAATCGTTTCACCAATGACATAGCTTTCTGCACCTAAATGCATGAGTCGCATAGCGAATGCCTTTGCCATAAGACCGCTTCTGCCTTCACCAATCACAAAAATTCGTTTTGCAGTTAACAATTTTGTAACGGCTTGATCTATTTCAGTTTCATTTATTTCTTTGATAACACCATGAATTTCATTTAAAATCGTTTCCATTATAGACATTTGTAATATTTCCTCCTCATTTTAAAATTGATTATCTTTTATAATCTGCTGATAAGTACGAATCGCTGCAACTGGATTAGTTGCTTTTGTAATGCTGCTTCCAATAATAAATATCTCTGGTCGTAACTGTACAATGATCGGTGGCAAAGTTTCTTCATTTAATCCACCTGCTACCGCAATTCGACGACCATTCCAGCCAATGTCGTTTGAACGAAATGTATCACCAGTTCTTTCTTGCTGATCCTTGCTTGTATGCAAACAAAAGATTGCATCTGGAAACGTATCCCGTAAAAGTATTTGTTGTTTTTCTGTCGTATTCAATAAATCTATCATAAAATTTTGATTCGCGTTTCTTGCTGTCTCCGCCACAAGCTGCACTGTAATCAGCGGACCACAACCCATAACAGTTACAACATTTGCTCCAGCTGTAAAGGCAAGGTCGCATTCATAGCGTGCATTGTCAATAATTTTCATATCGGCAAGCAACATTTTTTCAGGAAAGGCATTGCGAAAACTCCGTACACTTTTCATGCCAAATTCTTTTATCAAAGATGTACCAATTTCAATCCATCCCACATTTTCTTCTACTTTCTGAGTCAGCCGAATAGCCTCTTCTATATTCATTCGATCTAACGCCAATTGTATAAAATATTTATCCATCACTGAACTTCCCCCTCAGACTTCTTCACAGTACAAACATAATAAGTAATTCCAGCCGCTAACAAAAGAGATATTGCCATCAACATATATGACACTCCATAGCCGCCAGTATAACTATTAAGCAGGCCTACCACGTAGGCACCCGTAAAACTACCTAAAGCTCCAAAGCTATTAATTAAAGCCATCGCTCCACCGGCCACATTAGATGGTAAAAGTTCTGGAATAATGGCAAAAAACGGTCCATAAGGTGCATACATCATTCCTCCTGCAAGAACCAACAAGATATATGAAAGCATAAAATTTTGCGTACCCACAAGATAAGATGCATAAAAACAAATGGCTCCCAGAAAAAGAAACGGCCATACAAAATCGCGTCGATTCAAAAACTTATCTGAAAAATATGAAGCTAATATCATGCCAATAATGGCCAATAAATAAGGTACAGAACTCAACCATCCGGTTAACACCATTGTCATATTCGGTGCTGATTTCAAAATAGACGGCAGCCACATCATGAACCCATATACACCAATACTCCATAAAAAATATTGTACACATAAAAGAATTACTTTTTTATTTTTAAATGCTTCTGCATAGTTTTTTATTGGCTTAATACCCTTTTGTTCTGCCTGAAGTGCCAGTTCCAAATCCATCTGTTCCTGTTTATCCAGCCAGGTTGCTTCATGTGGATGATTATTGACCATTTTATTCCAAAAAAATGCCCATATGAGTGGTGGTATTCCTTCTAAAATAAACATCATCCGCCAACCACAAATATCAAGTAAATAACCAGAAACAATAGACATCCAAAGAACTGTAACTGGATTGCCAAGGATCAAAATTGTATTTGCTTTAGAACGTTCACCTTTTGTAAACCAATGACAAAGAAATACTAACATTGCTGGCATAACAACGCTTTCTACTACTCCCAGCATAAAACGTACTATCATTAGTTGGTACGGATCCGATAACACCCCCGTTGATGCTGCAAAGCCGCCCCAAAGCAAAAGAGACCAAAACACAAGTTTTTTTGCACTTTTCTTTTCCGCATAAGCTGCGCCTGGAACCTGGAAGAAAAAATATCCCAAGAAAAAAAGTGCTCCCAATAAAGAAGAAACGGCGGGAGTAATTGCTAATTCATGTGCCATATTACTCGCTGCACCAAAGCTAAAATTTGCCCTATCAAGATAAGCCAGACTATACGTGATAAAAACAATTGGCATTAAACGATACCATCTTTTGATACTCAGAGTTTTTTCCATTTCTGTTCTCTCCTCATCACAATTTTGCAAACAAATGACTTGGTTTACAAAACTCATTTTCTATTACTGTCTATGATAATTTTCTTTTATATAGTTATTTAATACCTCTCTATTAGGCAATCCATCATGATCCCCTTGCGATTTTATAGCTAATGCGCCGATTGCATTTCCTCGTTCGACAGACTTTTTTAATGTCAATCCTTCTAATAATCCACTAATTATTCCAACTGCAAATCCATCACCAGCTCCAACGCTATCAATAACCTTTACTGCTTGAATTCCTTTTATCATTCCTTCATTTTCTCCAGAGTCACAATAGTAAGCACCTTCCTTCCCAAGCTTAATTACAACAAGTTTTACTCCCTTATTTAAATAAAAATCAGCTATTTCACGTGGTTTTTCTAAACCTGTCAGATATTGTCCTTCAGATAGTCCCGGTAAAATCCAATCCGCTAAGCCAGCTGCTTCATTAATAAATTGACGCATTTTAATTGTAGAGCTCCACAGCGTTGGTCGTAAATTGGGATCAAAACTAATTGTTAGCTGATTTTCCCTTGCTTTTCTCATTATTTCTATTCCATATTCATAAGTTGATACCGAAAGTGCTAATGGAATTCCTGTTGTATGGAGATGATCGGCTTGACTCAACCAATCCGTATTCATTTGATCTTTGGAAATTTGACGAAATGGTGTAAATTTTCGATAATATTCGATTTGTGGATCACCTGTACTCACTTTCGATTTTACTTGATATCCGGTTGGCCATACATCATCAAAAACAACCTGATCCGTATTGACTCCTTCTCGCTCAAGATCTTGTACAATAAATTTTCCAAAAGAGTCTTTACCAACACGACTGATAAAGGTACTGTTATAACCTAAACGTGCCATACCAATTGCTACGTTTGTTTCCGCACCTGCCATAAATTTTTTAAAATCTTGTTGTTGTGCTAACTCACCTTCTTGCTGCGCAACAAACATAACCATTGCCTCGCCAAATGTAATAAACTTTTTCATTTCATACCACTCCCTTTTATACATTGTACCCACTTAGGACCTTCATCAGCTGGTGCAGAGAATGGAAATTCTACTGCCGCCATCTGATGTTGTGCAGCCCTTATAAACCAAGGACTATCTATTTTTACAGGAATGCTTTCATACTTGCCTCGCCAAATAGTGTCTTTTATATGCATATATTCAATATGCTCCCGTAAAATTTCATAAGCCAGCTCGGCATCTTCCTTAACCGTTATCCAATTACCTGTATCAAAAGTCATGGAAACAGGTAAGGTTTTGTTCCATTTAAAAAATCTTACGAAACCAGCTAAACTCCCTCCCTCTTTTGTTTGATTATTTTCTACTAAAAGCTTTCCCGGAATTTTTTGCAGATTTTGTTTCAATACAGATTCAGAACAAGCTTTTTCTAGCGAAAAGTTTCCCAAAGAAAATTTTATATAACTTGCTGATACCCATGCTGCTTCGCGACAAAAAGTAGCAAATTTATCATTTAATCTACCATCTGCCATCCAAAGATCCTCTGGCACTGAATAAATAACTGGAGATAAGTCTACCTTATCAATATAGGTTTTCATTGTTTGCAATAATTCTTGTGTCGGTATAAGTCGTTCGCGTCTAATTTCAATTCCATCAGCTCCATACGACTTAATTTCATTTATTTCTTTTTCTACTGCAATTGGAGTCGAAAAAACTAGCGTTGGTAATATCACTTTAACCATTTTCCTCACATCCTTCTTAAAATTCTATGTTAATCGATTGCTAAAACTATAAAATAGAATGTGGCGACGATTTATCCGCACCACACCTCATATTGTTTCATTTTTTATGATTGTTTGTGTTAATCGATTGCTAAAAACATAAAATAATTTTAAATTGAATTGCGAACTACCATTTTACAAGGAATTTCTCTTATTTTCGGCACTCCCTTACCTTTGTTATCAATCAGTTCAATCAAACGATTCACGCATTCTATACTAATTTCATATGATGGTTGTGTAATTGCCGTAACATCAGCCAATTCCATCCATTCCCAATCATCAAAACTACATATACCCAGATCATCCGGATAGGAAAGGCCCATAGCCTTAATTGCTTTAAGTAAATTCAAGGTCACAACACCATTCCCTGTTAAAATGCTTTTTCGCCCTGAATTTTCTAAAAACGACTGCAACATACGTTGCACAAATTCAGGTTCATGCGAAGTCAGCACATACTCCTCTGCTTCACTATTAAACAATTCTGGATAAACATTATGATAAGCTGCACTACGTTGAATTCGTGTTTCAATATTTTTGAGCGGTTCCGTAAAAAATCCTATTCGTTCATAACCATGTTTTTTTATATATTTCATCACTTTATGAATAGCTTCCATATCATTTGTCTTGATAGTATCTAATATTGGAGGTTGCCCAATAGGTCGTTCTGCTAACACAATCGGCATTTGTTCTGTCGCAATTTTTTGAAAAAACAAATTATTCTCCCCGGTATTATGTATAATTAAGCCTTCTACTCTCTGATCAATCATAGATTGCACATATGCTTTTTCTCTTTCAGGATCTTCATCGGTATTTGCAATATTTAAGCTATAGCCCAATTCTTGACATCTGTCATTAACACCCTTAACTAAAATTGCTGAAAAGGGATTTGTAATATCAGCCACAATCAAGCCCAAAGTGCGGCTTTTTTGAAACTTAAGAGCTCGAGCCAATCCACTTGGACGATACCCAACTTCCTCAATTGCCGATGCAATCCTAGCTCGTGAATCCTCTGACATGAATCCATATTTTCCATTTAAGTAACGAGAAATTGTAGTCGTTGAAACACCCACACGTTTTGCTACATCAGAAATTGTTACATGATCTTTTTTTTCCACTATGCTACAGCTCCCTTACTTACGCAATCGATTAACATACTCTTTTGGTCAAATAATAACAAAAAAAGTATATTATCACAATCTTCAAAAATAGATGAATATTTCGGATTTTATTTATTATTCTATGATTTTGTTCTATTTTCTTCTTTATTCTCAATTTTTTAATAATATGGAATTATCTGAATAATTTACTTTCGTAATTTCAGTTAAAAATACGGGGAGTTGTCGATTGAGCAATGCTTCAAATATTCCAATTTACTGCAAAACAAGTGCTATCATTTGATGCATTCTGCAATTCAGCGACAATTGCCCGTAAATTCTTACAACAGAGCAGCATTGCATACATTTGTTTGTTGGCATCTTCTAAATATTTACATTTCTCACAACGCAAAATAAACGACTGGAACCATATTATCCAGCCGTTCAATTGCCTTATAAAAACCTACAATACAGTATGTTTTCTTTATTCCAATAGATTTCACCCATTTGTCATTTTTTTCGTATTAAGTGTCACAATTCAAGCATGCTTCTAAAATTTTCACGAAATTCAATTTCTGTTTACTATTCGTCTCCGCGTAAATACGCAAATCACGCTCGCATAAAGTCTCAAATAAAAACCCGAATGGATGAACGAAGATTTGGACTGAATGCGGGCTGGTCCTCTAAAATAAAAAGTCGCTGGAATATCTCCAAATAATTACTCACGGTATTTCTGTCTATGGATTCACCATCATATTCTTGTATATCCTTGACTAGTTTCGCATTACCCGCAATTGTACATTCATTACGTGCCAAAGATCGTAGCAATAAAATCGCTTTTTTATAATCTCTTTTGATGCCATCCACTTTATACATATCTTCATAAACCACTGTATCAAGATAAGATTTTGCCAGCTCTGTCGAAACAGGTACTTTTAAATTTAAACTTCCAGGCCAGCCGCCCCGAACCGTTAAATCAATCAAATGGCGCAAATCCACTTCACCAGTAACAATCGGGTTGAATCGTCTACGATTCTCTGCCGATAAGCGGGCCTGGTTAATGCCATAACAAAACGCCCTTCCATGCCATATTTCTAACCAAATTTTACTTCATTCAGCAGTTTACGTCAATTCCATTCAGCACTTTTCAGTATTTACAATTAGCAGTTTTCGTAAATCATATTTAGCAATTTACGAAATATCATTACCAAATAATTCTTTTCAGAAATATAGATTATAACTATTCGATATTTCATTGATCTTTTGTATAGTGCTATAATAAAAAACCGTTAGATGTTTTAAAAATATATAACAAAAATAATTATATATGCTTAATTTAAAGTATATCAGGGGAGAAATTGTTATGTCATTAATACAAATTGAAACAGAAAAGAAAATAGGAATTATTACATTGAATAATTCAAAAAAATTAAATGCATTAAGCGCTGAACTTGTCAGTGAAATTGTTGAAGCTCTTGATAGATTGCAAAAAGAAAAAATTCGCATCGTTATTTTGCGTGCCCCAGAGAATACGAAAGTTTGGTCAGCCGGACATGATGTAAAAGAATTGCCATTGAAAATGAGAGATCCATTAAGCTACTATGATTCTCTTGAAATACTGTTACGTTCTGTTGAAGAATACCCAGGCCCGGTAATTGCTATGATACATGGTAGTGTTTGGGGCGGTGCCTGTGATCTGATCATGACTTGTGATATGGTAATTGCCGATAAAACTGCCAAATTTGCCATGACTCCAGCAAAACTTGGTGTTCCGTATAATTCGACAGGCATCTTGCATTTTATTAATCGTCTTCCGATTAATATCGCTAAAGAAATGTTTTTCACGGCTGAATTGATGGATGCTGACAGGGCCTTAAGTGTAGGAATCATCAATCATTTAGTCGAAGAATCCGAATTATTTTCTTTTACGCTAAAATTAGCTGCGACAATTAGTACGCGATCACATTTGTCTATAGAAGTAATCAAAGAACAATTTCGTGTATTATCAAAAGCATATGCAATTACGCCGTCTGCTTTTGAACGGGTGCAAGGCTTGCGTAGAAAAGTTTATGACAGCCATGATTATGAAGAAGCAATCACTGCTTTTTTAGAAAAACGGCCTGCCAATTTTAAAGGGGAATAAACCAAAAACTGAATGAAATACACCTGTTGTATTTGCTTCGGTTATGATTTATAACAACTGCTACGAAAAAAGGATTTTCGATGCCACTATAGCTCGAAAATCCCTTTTTCGTTCTTAGAATTATGTGAGACAAGATCCCCGCCCCGCTGCTCTTTGAAAATTATCGCCTAGTCTTATATGCATCTGTATACCAAAAGGTATCTTGAATACAATTGGGAAGTTTTGTTTTTGTCATTTCCATCAAATTTGTCACATACAAAGATGTTTTTCAAATATTTCATAATAACACACTCCGATCCACATCAAAAACGGTACTTATTACGCTGCAGCGTTTATAATTAAAATAGCTAACTTACAAAGGAGGTCTCCTATGATTATCAGTGCCAGCCGTCGGACAGACATTCCAACGTACTATTCCGAATGGTTTTTTAATCGAATCAAAGAAGGGTATGTTCTTGTTCGAAACCCCATGAATTTTCATCAGATCAGCAAAATAAATTTGCTTCCGAACGTTGTCGATGGAATTGTATTTTGGACAAAAAACCCGATTCCGCTGCTTAGTCGACTTTCAGACTTAGATGCCTACACGTATTATTTCCAATTCACTCTTACTGCGTATGGAAAAGATGTAGAACCAAATGTTCCATCAAAAAGCCATGTTATTATCCCTTCTTTTCAAAAACTTTCTTCTTTGATTGGCAAAGATAAAATCATATGGCGGTACGACCCTGTTTTTTTTAATAAAACGTATACAATGGAATATCACTGTAAATATTTTAAAGTCCTTGCAGAAAAGCTCCACAATTATACCGAAAAATGCACCGTAAGTTTTCTTGATTTATATAAAAACACTCACCATAATATGCAATGCCTCAATATAAATCCCGAAACACAGCAACAGCAAATTGAAATAATGCAGCGTTTTGCAAAAATAGCAAAAGAGTTTGGGATTAAGCTGGATACATGTGCCGAAAAACTTAACCTTGATGTCTTTGGCATTGCTCATGCCCATTGTATTGACAAAAATCGATTTGAACAAATAGGGAACTATAAACTAGACATTGCAAAAGACAAAAATCAAAGACCTGAATGCGGCTGTAGTTCCAGTATTGATATTGGAACTTATAATACTTGTAAAAACGGCTGCTTATATTGCTATGCAAACTATAACAACAGTACCGTAACAAAAAATTTTGCAATCCATAATCCAAGCTCACCACTTTTATTTGGCGAAATTGGACCCACTGATGAAATAAAAGATCGTACGGTTCGATCTTTTAAAGATTGGCAGTGCCAGCTTTTATAACGCTTTATTATATACGGTTGTCCTCTAAAAGCACTAGCAGAGAGGCTTTTTTTGTCTTTTTTTGCTAAATATTCACATTGTATCCAGCACTATAACGTCCGTTATTAACGTTTCAGTTCAAATTGCATTAATTTTTCCAATAGAATGGAATGGCAAAAAAACACCCATCTCCACATGAATTGCCCCCTGTCCAATGGACAGGGGGCAATTCATTAATATACTTTTCTTGTAATTGAATTTTGATTTACTATTCATCCAACTTCATAAGTTCATTAAGCATCATCTTATAATGATTAAAAAAATTTTTAGTTATAGTAAAATGATCTGTGTCTTCATATTTAATCCGATTTATCCCATTATTATCGATGTTATAAATATAAGAGTTAGGATACGATAACAGCATTGGCGAATGTGTCGCTATAATGAATTGCGAATTATTTGAAGCTAATTCATGAATTCGGCTAATCAAACTTAATTGTCTCATCGGAGATAACGCCGCTTCCGGTTCGTCAAGGATATAGAGCCCTTTGCCTAAAAAACGATGCAAAAATAACGACATAAAGGATTCGCCATGCGACTGGTGATGTAAAGACTTATCACTATATACATATCCTATGCCTAATTCTTCAATATTCGTTGCTACGTTGTAAAAGCTCTCGGCGCGTAAAAAATAAGAATCTCTCGGCCGTTTGATCCCTTTGCGCAAGACCAGGTATCTATGCAATTCTGAATGAGAATTTTCCGTTGAAAAGGTGAAGTGTTTAGACCCACCTTCAGGATTAAGCCCAAAGGCTACCGCTATAGCCTCAATTAAAGTTGATTTACCTGATCCATTTTCTCCAACAAAAAAAGTGACATGGGGATGCAATTCAATTTCATTTAGTTTTACGATGGCAGGTATAGAAAAAGGATACTCATTAAATGACTCTACTTTGTCTCTATTTAAAGCTACTTCTAATATATATTGACTCGTATTAAAGACGTTTACTTTAATTACCCCCTCATATCTATTGTTAGTCATTCTTTTTGAAGCCCTGTATTCCTTGTTATAAATATTTCAGGAATGCAGGATAATAGGTATGACTCTCATATGGCTCACTTTTCGTATTGCTACGCTAGTTCAGTTCTTCCTACCGCAATAATTTCTTTGATGCTTATAACACAAATATGAGTAAATGCACTAATTGTTAGTGAATCGATTAGCTATATTGAGCTGCTCTTTGAAACGTTATGCAGACGCTTCATATCACTGATCGGCGGTAAGCCAAACAAACGTGAATATTCACGACTAAATTGTGAAGGACTTTCATAACCAACCTGAAAGCCTGCATCAGCGGCATCTGTCTTTTCGGACTGCAAAAGGCGGCGTGCCTCCTGCAGCCGCAATTGCTTTTGATATTGCAAGGGACTCATTGCAGTTACTTGTTTAAAATGGCGATGTAAAGAGGAAATACTCATATTTGCAGCCGATGCTAATTTTTCAATACGTAAAGGTTTCGCAAAATCTTGCTTAATGAGACGAATGGCTTCAATGATTCTTTGGGCATGGCTGCCATTGATCGCAATTTGTTTTAAGAAACCCCCTTTTTCAGCTTGGAGAATCCGATAAAATATTTCCCTTATCACCAAAGGTGCAAGTGCAGGGATATCCTGTGGTTCATCCAAAAGACCAACCAGTCTTAAGGCTGCCTCCAGAAGAGGCAAATTCGTTTCGCCCACAAACATCCCCCGCTGAGAATTTTTCTTTACATTAATGGATAACCCGGAATTTTGGATAATGTCGAAAATCAATTCCGGTTCAAAATTCAGACTCAAACATAATAACGGGGTTTGTGGAGTTGCCTGGATAATTTGTCCGGAAAGTGGCAAATCCACAGAAACCACAAGATAATGAAAAGGATCATAGTAATAACTGCTCTCAGACAGCATAAATGTTTTTTCTCCTTGGGCAATGATACATAAGGCGGGTCCCTGAAACGCGTGGACAGGCCCTTCTTTATATGATATGCGTGAAAAATACAATGAAGGAATAGCAGTTGAATGAGTTCCATCACATTTAGCACCTCGTTCGATAAGTTGAACCAACTCTGCCTGTATTTCTACAATCTTATCATCTTCTTTAGTTCTTACCATAATTAATTCACTCCTGCTTTCGACATACACCACTAAACTTTCCTTAACTCTATTTTGACTTTAGCATACCTGAGAGAATTAGGCAATGATTTGCGCATAATAGTCTACCAGATAAAGCCCTGATTGTTAGATAATGAATATAGTACGAAAGGAAACCTGTGATCATTTAAACAAAGCCTTTGGGCTATTTACCAGAACAAAACGAAAGGATCTACTCGGAATGTAAACGCAAATTTGACAAGAATTAGATCGGGGGGAAATCACATGTATGTTATTATAGGTGCAACTGGCAGAACAGGAAGCGTGGTTACAAATTACTTATTAGAGCAAGGACAGTCTGTACGGGTAATTGGCCGAAATGCAGAACGCCTAAAACCATTCACAAGCAAAGGGGCTGACGCTTTTGTCGCCGAGCCTACGGATCAGGTAGCGTTAACCGAGGCTTTTATTGGGGCAAAGGCAGTCTATGTCATGCTTCAGCCTAATTATATTGCTACAAGCAACAACTTTCGAGCCCATCAAGACCGAATCATGAATGCAATTATACCCGCTTTGGAAAAAGCACAGGTAAAATATGTCGTATCATTAAGCAGTTGGGGTGCGGATAAATCGGAAGGAACAGGTCCTGTCGTCGGCCTGCACCAGCTTGAGCAACGACTAAACCGTATTGCAGATTTGAATGTCCTTCATCTACGCGCGGGCTATTTTATGGAAAATACGCTTTCTCTAGTCGATACAATTTTAACTCGTGGTACGGCAGCCGGTCCATTTAGTCCAAATGTAAAGTTTCCGTTTATCGCCACGCACGACATCGGCCTTGCCGTGGGAGAGGCTCTATTGAAGCTTGATTTCCAAGGCAAACAGGTCCGTGAACTTCATGGAAGCCAAGATCTGACAATGCACGAAGTTTCCGCAATTATAGGGAAAGCAATTCATAATCCTGCTCTTGCCTATATCCAGGATTCGAAAGTTAAGACTCGGAATGACCTGCTGGAACTTAATTTTTCCGAGCATATCATTAAGCTTATTCTCGAAGTGGCAGATGCAATGAACTCAGGCTATATACGAATGTTGAAGCCTCACTCAGAAGACAATTCGGCTCCTATATCTTTCGAAATGTTTGTCAGAGAAGAATGGTTGCCTCTGTATAAGTTAAAAAAGCAGTTACACCTTACTATAACGTCATAAAATAGCAAAATTATCGTTGGGGACCTAACCCGGACAACTTCAATTTTCAGTAAAATCACTATGTAATATTAGAATAACAGGTATCCTTTATCAAGGACAATAAACGTAATAAGCTGATTTCTGTATTGAACAGGAATCAGCTTATTACTGTTGCATAATGGCATTATATATTAGCAAATAATTTCCTTTACAAATAAAGATTATAACTATTCGATATTTTATTGATTTTTTTAGTGTTATAATAATGAACCGTTAGATGTTTTAAATGTATAACAAAAATAATTATACCATGCTTAAATCAAAGTATATTAGGGGAGAAATTATTGTGTCACTAATACAAATTGAAGCAGAAAAGAAAAAAATTTCGCATCGTTTTTTTGCTTACCCCAACATTTATTATAGAACCTAATATTCTTAAAGCACATTAAAATACTTATTATTTGATAATATGTTTTTCTCCCCATTGATACATTAAATCAAGAATTGGTATTAGAGATTTTCCTTCATTTGATCTTGTGATCTTCTGTGTAATCGAAAACATTTCAAAATCATACTCCCGGTGGCAGACGGTTTCCCATCATAGCCCGGTATTCCATCATTTCTCCATCCACTATAAAAGTTCCATCTCCCACAGCATGAAATGTTCGTTGCTCAACAGCCGTTTCATTTATCCAAGCTCTTTCTCCTGATAAAATAACCAAACCATGTTTCTCTACATAGTCAATCACCTTACATTCAATACATTTCAGACATTCCTTAATAAGAGGTGCCTTAACTGTTTTAGCCGCAAGCGATGTTAAAGAAAATTTATCAAACTTATCCACGATGTCTCCATTAACAGTACCAATCCCAATAACAGCTTCAATCAAATTAACTCCCGGAACAGCAATAACGCACTCTTTTGTCCTCATCATCACTTCAAAAGACGTGTTCCATGGTCCTGTAGAAATAGCAATATGTGGGCTAAAATCCATGATCATATGCCATGAGATCGTCATAATGTTGTTTTTCTTTCCGTCAAAGGTTGTAACCAACGTAACTGGTCCAGATTCTAAAAAAGTAAAAGCTTTCCCAATATCCATTTCTCTCATTTCATTGCCTCCCACCTGAAAATGCTCTTATTTTCAGTGAAATTTTATAGTAAAAACATATCACAATATGTTTTTACTTTGAAAGCAAATTGCAATTCCATACAAAAAGAAAGTCCCTCTATTTTTTGGTTTAAAATATTCTCTATTTTATCCAGCCTATTCCTTAACGTATTACGGTGGACAAATAAAACACTTGAGGTCTTCCTGACATTACAGTCACACTCCAAATACGTCTCCAATGTATCGCATAAATTTTTATCCTGTCGCTTATCAAAATCGATCAGCAAGCCTAAACGATCCTTATAATAATCAACGAGTAAACTTTCATTTTCTACATTGGTTAATATAGAATAAATTCCCATTTCTTTGTAAAATAGCTCTTTTTTATCCATGATCTGGGAAATTCTTATCGTTTTGACTGCATCTTTTACTGCAGCCTTTAAACCTTCTACCGTATCACAAGTATCACTAACACCTACCCAAAAGGAAAGCTTGCAAAATCGGGCAAAATAATTTCGTATATGCTGTAAAACTTCTTTTATGTCTGCTTGCAATGTATATAAAGGTATACGAATAATGATGTCATTATTTTGCGTAAGCAACAGCAAATTTTTACTTCCCTGATTATAAAATTCATATTGAATAGCCTTCTGCAAATTAGTTCTATATTCCTCTTGTTCGGCTTCATTTACTGTCCCTTTTTCGCTAAACAGCCTAAATATAGCGATGCAAGCTGGTTTCTGCAAATCAATGCCATAATATTGTGCTTTGTAAATAGTTTCCATATCGGATTTATACGTCGTGTATAAAAGATCGGCAAAAAAACGGTCTAAAGCATTTTCTCTGTTTTCTTGTTCAATCAATTTTTTGCAGACAAGTTGCGATAAATCCACCAGTTTAATCGACAAAGAAAGCTCAAAAAGAGGCATGGCAAGCGTATCCGCCACCTGAATAATCTCTGGAGAAATCTGCCCGACGTTAATAATAAACCCTGCTGCGTTCTTTTTATCTGCCGCATACATAAATTGCTTCAGCTTTTTTATATTTCGGGTAATACTTATATTGGTTACAATAATGAGTTCTCCTCCATGAATCCAGTCTCCCAGGTTATCCGAGTTTTCCAGACATTCCATGCAATCAGCAAAATATAACCAGCGAATTGGTCGATGAATCCCTTTTGCCCCGCCTAACAGGACAAGTTCCTTTAATTGAGGAAGTTTCATAATATCCGCATAAAACAAATTCAGCGCCTCCTATAAAGTATCAAAGCCTCATCTGACAAATCTTTTTATATTTGTGACTTTAACCAGGAATAATAGATTCACAAGTACACACTTTTGACTATCCTTGAATCACTTTTTCTGCCAGACGAAAAAATGCTCGTATCGCTGTTTCCAAATCACCATCAGGTGTATTTTCTTCTTTACAATGTGATAATCCTGCTGAGGACATTGCAAACATCATGACCGACGGTACAATTTTGGCAATTTCGGCAGCATCGTGCAGTGAACCGGAAAACATGCTTGTGTTTTCTCCTGTTTCTTCCCACACTGAAGCTTCACAAGCGGCTATCAAATTTTCATCAAAAGCAGTTGGCGGATTGGACCATACATGTTCAAACGACACAGATACATTATTAGCTTTTGCTGCTTTCTCGCAAGCTTTTCGTGCTTCTTCATAAATTATTTTAAGCATATCCGGCTGAATAGAACGTTGATCCAATGATATCTTGCATTTTCCTGGGAAAATCGTTACAACATTTGGTTCCACAATTATTTTTCCCACTGTGCAGTAGGCATCGTACTGTAAACCAATCTTGCGAAATTCCAAAACCGCCTGCGCTGCTGCGAGAAAAGCATCCCGCCGCATTGAAAGCGGTGCACCGGAATGAGCAGATTGCCCTGTGAATATGATATACTGACGTTCACAGCCAGTAATACCGTAAACGCTGGCAACGGATTTCCCCTGCGATTCGAGCAGTGGAGCTTGCTCTATATGAAGTTCAAGATATGCTTTTATATGCTTTTTTAAAAATTCTTTTCTTGCTTTCGGAAAATCTTCCAATTTCATATGATATGGCTTTAACGCATCAGAAAAACATATACCGTCATTATCTTTAAGTTTTTTAATTTCTTCAATATGCAGCGAACCACTTACCGCTGCCGAACCCACGCAGCTTGAACCAAAGCGTGCGCCTTCTTCATCTGCCCAACATACAATATAGATTGTATGTTTTGGTTTTTTTCCATTTTTACCGAATTGCTTTAAAATCCCCATACCACTAACAATTCCTAATGCACCATCCAGCCAGCCGCCATCGGGCACACAATCCAGATGGCTGCCGATAACAACAGCATCCTCCATCTCGCCTTCAATCTTTGCCCATATATTATGTGCAGCATCTATATGGATTTCCGCGCCTTCTGCCTGCATTTTGCCCTTAAACCATTCAATGGACCGATCCCAAATTGGTGTCCAAGCGATACGCTGCGCCCCATTTTCATTGGAAGTAAGACTTGCCAGTTCCCGCAGCTCAGCAACAACATCTTGTGCCGCACTTGTTAAATCAAATTTTCTCATATAATTTCCTCCATTTTCCTCTCAGTAAGACATAACATAAAAAGCACGGCGCTTTCATTTTTATATAGAAAGCGCCGAATTTTTTATTTTGCTGCCTCATTAACAAAAGTACTATCAATTATAGAACCTGCATCTATCTTTTTTTCAATAACATTTAGTTTTTTTAGAAATGTAACAATTTTTTGCTGTGTATAACCCCAATAACTCGCATCTTCCGCCTTGGAAAATCCTTTTACACTATCTTGTACCGTCGTAATATACAATGTACCCATCATATCGTGAAATTCCTTATCGGAAACATTCATTTTTTTAGCCATCAAAGCTTCCGATTCTTCCGGATGTTCTTTCCAATAGGCAACAGCTTCATCCCAACTTTTTACAAAAGCAGCGACTGCTTCTGGATTATCTGTTACAAATTTATGGGAAGCTGCAATGCAATCTGTAATTAAATCTGGATTGTCTTTCGTTGAATACAATAATTTTCCACCACCAGCAACAGCCTTACTTAAATACGGTTCCCAAATCGAAGCTGCATCTACCTGTCCTGCTAAAAAAGCATTTCCAGCATCCGACATGCTCATATCAACAATATTTACATCATCCGATGACATTCCGGCTCCATCCAATAAAGTCAATAAATACATATGATCAACACTATACAGCTGTGTTGCTATCGTCTTACCCTTCAGGTCTTCAATTCGCTGAATCGCAGGTTTTACAACTAATCCATCTGATCCAAGTGACTTGTCTGTCATCATAATAACCTTAAAATCTGCTCCCCGGCTGATGGGTGCAATTATATCTGGTGCCGGATACGTGCACATGTCCAAGTTTTCGGCCAGAAAAGCATTGCTGCTTTCTGTCGTCGACGAAAACTCCTCTGATGAAACATCCAGACCATTCTTTTCAAAAATACCTTTCTCTTGTGCTAAATAAATCATCATATTCGTCGGCCATGAAGTAAACCCAACACTTATTTTTGTAAGCCCCTTTGGTCCACCACTGCCCTGCTCTGCATTTTTTGTATTGCCGCAGCCAACAAGGAAAAATATTGTCAAAGCCCCTATAAAAAAGAAAATGATCACTTTATTTTTTTTCATAATACCCTCCATTTTATCGTCCCCGCCAACAATATAATTTTTAGAAAAAATGCGCGGTCTTCACTTTTCACCCTATAAAAAATACTTATCCAGATATTCTGTTTTTATGTAAAAAACTCGCTATATATTTTCTTCATCATCGTCCTGATGATCATAAAGAAGTTCATTGATATATTTGCGAAGTTGAATAAATTCAAAAGTATCCTTTACCTCCAGCGTTCGGTTCTCACCTATCCCTATATTCACAACCTCTTTAACTTTTCCGGGATGCGCATCCATAACAAAAATCTTAGTAGCCAGAAAAACAGCTTCATCAATATCATGCGTAACAAATACAATCGTCGATTGTTCTTTTTGCCAAAGTTCCCGTAACAAAAGCTGCATCCTGTTTTTCGTATATTGATCCAGCGCGCCGAAGGGTTCATCCATTAAAATGACTTCGGGCTGATTTGCCAGAGCCCTGGCGATAGCAACACGTTGCTTCATACCTCCTGATAATTCCTTAGGATAGCTCTTTCGAAATTTTGTAAGCTTAATATCCTCTAAATATTTATCTGTAATTTCCTCTATTTGTTTTATGGGCATTTTTTTCAGTTTTAAGCCAAATTGGATATTATCCTCCACTGTCATCCAGGGAAAAAGCGTGTAAGTCTGAAAAACCATCCCCCGGTCTGCTCCTGGAGAAGTCACTTTTTTATTATTGATCCATATTGCTCCCTGTGTGGGAAAATCAAGACCTGCCAGCATATGCAGCAAAGTTGATTTTCCACAGCCGGATGGTCCGACAATACAAGCAAAGTCATTATCCTGAATTGTTATATTCACATTTGCAATTGCCGTAAAGTTCCCCTTGCCTATTTTATAGGATTTTCCAACATTGTGAAGAATAATTTTATTGGCAGCGGCATTTACCGCAAAAGCTGCTTCCATATCATCTGCTGCTGTTTTTTGCATCATGGATTGCTCCTTTCATCCCACGGAAACATCCGCTTAATCAGCAAAGCAAAAAAGCGATCGGTAATCAGTCCCAAAAAGCCAATAACAAGAATGCCTGAAAAAATAGCATCTGTCTTAAAAAAATGCTGTGCTTTAAGAATTGTATAACCCAAGCCTGAATTCGATGCCACAAGTTCAGCAACGACAAGATACGTCCATGCCCAGCCGATCATCACCCGCAATGTAAGCATAATTTTAGGTCCCATCGCCGGAATCAATACCTTGAAAATCGTACTCCATCGTTTCGTTCCTAAAGTATAGCTTGCTGATAAAAGATCCTCTGGAACCAGTCTGGCATCATCAGCAATCATCAAAATCATCTGAAAAAAGGTCCCTATAAATACCACAATAATTTTTGCCATCTCGCCAATTCCAGCCCACACCATAACAAGAGGTACAAATGCTGGAACTGGCATATAACGAATAAATTCACAGAGTGGACTAATCACCGCTTCTACTTTCTGAAAGCAACCGCATAAAATACCAATGGGAACCCCTAATGCAACAGCTGCCGCAAAGCCCATTGTAATGCGGTAAATACTTATAGCCGTATTGCTCCCCAAACTCCCGTCCGCTGTTCCTTCTGCAAGGTTTTTCAAAACACTTGTAAGTGCCGGTAAAAACATAGCTTTTACAAATCCGCCTGCTGTAACAACATACCAAAAAACAAGAAATATGATAAAAGTAACTGCTGTAATCATCATATATGTTTTTTTGTTAATACTCTGGCGCAGCCTAAAGTCATCTTTCATTTCTTTTTCTCCTATCTACGGCTCATTAAAATTCACAATAAAAAAGCAAGGGCATTCATTCTAAATTAAGCGCCCTTGCTTAATGAACATATATGTTTTTATACGTTATACCCTCAGCAGAGGAAATGTCATACAGTGAGGACCTCCACCGCCCTTTAGAATTTCCACAAGATCTACTCGAATCACGTTAAGTCCCAAAGTTTGCATTTTTTCATTAACATTTTTATTGTCCGTAAAAGAGATAACCCGTCCTGCACCTAATGCTTGTAAATTGCAATAATGCCTGAATACGCCTTCCTGCGGAACATCAATTAATGTAAAATGTCTCTTTTCTAACATCTTTAAGAAAAAATCCGGCAATGCAGCTTTACATACAACCGCAACCTTATCAGCAACAATGTTAAAACACATATCTAAATGAAGATTTTCTCTATTGCAGGGTATCCCTATCATCGTATAACCCAATGTCTGCATTTGACGCTTAATATTTATATAACCATCCTGATCCGTTCTAGCAATAATCCCATGGACAATCGTGTATTCATCCAGAAGCCAGAAATCACCGCCTTCAAAGGCTCCCGACGTACAACGTGCAATCGGTGCAATTCCAAGTTCTTTCATTTTGGCTTCATATTTTTCCGTTTCTCCGACACGGCAGGGTTCCCTGAATTTACCCATAATATAACCTTCTGCTACACAACCACCAAAGTCCCTGGCGAAAACTTCATAGGTCAGACCCGGTGTTGGTTCCATAAGAACAACCTCTACGTCATTTTCCCTATATGCCTGTACAAAATCTGCATGCTCTCTCAGGCAAGCTTCTTTATTTACGCTTTCCCCCTGCCTAAGCCACTCTTCCGTAATTACGTTGATTGGCTCAAATTCAAAATAAGTAGGTGGACACAATAAAACCTTTTTTAACGTATTTGTAGCATTTTTGACATAACTCATACCTTCATCCCCCATAAAAAAAGCTGTACAGCAAAAGCAACATTTTGCAAATTCCTTGCAAAAATGGCGCCTTTGCCATACAGCTTTATCTGTAAATTCTTTTCATGTATTTATTATAGGCATAAATACTGTTCTTAACAATATATTTCCCGCCCAATAATTTATGCATTTTCTATGCGGCACGCACAACTAAAAAACTCATGTATCAGGGCCTTTGCACCAACAGCCATTCAGTTTTTTCTAAACTTATCCTGCCCGCATTCAGAAACAGATGGTTTTGAAAGACCTACTCTCATCTCTCTTAAAACATTTACCAATTTTTATATTTCAGAACACACCTGAATAGTTGCAAATTTGCTTAATATTTTAAATTTAAAGATTCAATAATTATATGTTGTTCCCAAAATAACTTAAAGCACTATAGAGATTAAGATACCCCCTTTGCTCAGACAGTTTTATTAGTTAACTGTCTATCCAAAGGGGGTATTCAACAATATGCAGTTTTTTAGTTTTCCATAAATGCGAAAAATATTTAGCAAAATATAAATATTTTTTCCTTGTTCAACAATTGTTTTTTATCGCTTCTTCTAACAATTGAAAGGCAAAAGTCAATTGTTCCGTGGTGACAATGAGCGGTGGATGCCACGTGATACAATTTCCCGCTGATAATTTAAAGGACAATCCATGTTCCAGACAATAATAGAGAATCGCTTCCGCAAGCTTATCATTTTTCCCCTTTGAAACTCTATCGGTAACAAGTTCAAAGGACATCAATAAACCTTTTATCCGAAAATCACCGATACATTGATACTTGTTATAAAGGTTTTCCGAATACTGTAAGGCAAATGCAGCTTGGTTTCGGCAGTTTTCCAAGAGTTTATGTTCATCTATATATTTTATAGTTGCACAAATAGCTGCACAGCCAGCTGCTGGTTTCTCATGCGTATAATGTCCTAACGAGATATCCTGTGCACAATCGTACTTGGATTTAACGAGAACCGCGGCCTGCGGTACAATACCTCCACCAATCCCTTTACCAAGTACAAGTATATCTGGTTCAACGCCAAAATTTTGGTGTACATAAAACATTCCGCTTCTACCAAACGCGGTTGGAATCTCATCAAAAATTAACAATATATCATTTTCATCACAGATTTCTCGCAACCTTGTAAAATAGGATCGCGGTGGAATATGAATGTCTGTTGCGCGAATGGGTTCAAGTAATATAGCTCCTATAGCCCCTTCATTTTTAATGATATATTCAATATAATCCAGACAAAATGCTGCGACAGTTTCCGGACAGCTGCTATGTATAAGATTCCTATACGCATTGTATGGTATTGCTCTTATGCCACCTGGCATAAGAGCTCCCATATCTTTCCGAAAAACAGATTCACCTCCCACCGAAATAGCATCCAGCCCTGCTCCGTGAAAAGACTCCCACATAGAGATCACTTTATGTCTGCCAGTAATTTTACGGGTCATTTTAAGGGCAATTCCTACAGCAGCACTACCAGATGGTGTAAATAAAACTTTGTAATCTTTTGATGTTGTTTTATCGTTCAATGCTTGTGCTGCATCTATTGCAATATTAGCAGTATATCGCCTCGGGATAAAAGGCAATTCATCAAATTGTTTCTTAACCGCTGCAATGACTGCTGAATTTTTATAACCGACCTGATGAATACTGTTTCCATGAAAATCCAGATATTTTTTGCCATTTTTATCTGTTATATAGGCACCGACCGCATCTACGATAACATTCAAGCAGGGAGTTGACATGGATTGTCGCATGAATATAGATTCATCCGCTTTTAATACCTCGATGGTTTCTCCACCTATCGTATCAAGCCAATTCTTTCTTAACGGACTAAAATTAACATCACCTTCACGGTTGAAATCAGTTTGATAGAGCATAAGGCCTTTTTCCTTTTGCAAGCAGTGTATTAATATTTTTAAGCAGCTCAGGGATTTCTTCCATAGTCGCAATGGTAAAGTTCGCACCATAATTTAAAAATGTCTGTTCTGTTTTTCTTATGAAGCTTTTTTGTTCGCTATCCGATAATCCAATAAATTCGTCATAGCTAAGTCCCATTTGTGAACTTCCAACTGCTACGCCCACTGACCATACGCCAGCATTTAATCCTTCTTTTATATCTGCCTCCGTATCCCCAATTTTTACAACTTGCCATGGTGCTGTTAATTTTAGAGCCTCCATATTTCTAAATATCATATATGGATTCGGTCGTCCCATGCCATTTATTGAATCAGGTGTAATCCAAAAATCAGGTTCGTAACCTTGTGTCTTAGCGCCTTGCCTTACTATGTTTAGCATAGTATCCGTATATCCCGTCGTTGACCCAATCTTCAATCCGTTTTTTCTAAGCTTGCTCACCGTTTCTATTACTCCTGGCAGCAGCTGTGTATATTCCTCAAGAGACAACAACAGCATTGACTCAAATTTCAAATACAATTCATCAATATCGTATTCATTAAAACATCTGCCATATTGTTCTTGCCATTTTTTACTGATTCTTGGCATTTCCAGCATAACCTTGAGATGGTCTCTTTTTAGGATTCCCATAGGCAGCCTGGCTTCAGCAATTGTTACATTGATTCCTACTGTTTTAAAGATCTTAACAAATACATTTACCGGCGCGAAACAGCCAAAATCGACGGTTGTTCCCGCCCAGTCAAATATTACACCAGCAACTTTATTCATTGATTCTCTCCTCCATATATTTTTCGATTATATCGCATAGTTGCACAATATCTTGTTTATAGACTTCACCGATATTCCCAATTCTAAAAGTATTCACATCAGTGAGCTTCCCGGGATATAAAACAAACCCATTGGCTTTAACATACTGGTAGAAATCAGCAAAGTCAAACTTTATACCGGGAAACAGGAAGGTCGTTATAATTGGAGATTGAACTTCTTCTCTTATATATGCAGTAATGCCCATAGCTTTGAGTTTGTCTCTAAGCACCCTATTATTTTCTCGATAGCGTTTATAGCGTGCAAGAACACCGCCTTCTGCGGTTAATTCTTCAAGTGCCTTAGAAAAAGCTGCTACAACATGGGTGGGCGAAGTAAATCGCCACTTCCCTTCTTTTTCCATACATTTCCACTGATCATATAAATCCAACGATAAACTTTTTGCAGTTCCCTGGCAGCTTAACAATTTTTCAATTTTAGCCACCACAAAACAAAAACCTGGCACACCTTGAATACATTTATTTGCACTACTTATCAGATAATCAATCGCTAAATCCTCAACCTTAATTTCTATACCACCAAAGCTGCTCATAGCATCAACAATAAAAGTTATATTATTCTTTTTACAAATATTTGCTATCTCTTCAAGCGGATTGAGTATACCCGTTGTCGTTTCGCAATGTACCATTGCAATATGCGTGATACAGCGATCATTTTTTAGCATCACAGCTATATCATTCACTGCAGGTATCCTGTCATATGGGACACTATAAACAACATAATTTATCCCAATATATTTTGCCATGGTTACCATTCTTTCTCCATACGCACCATTGACAATAATAAGACATTTATCTTCTGGTTGAATGCATGTTGCCAAAACAGCTTCTACGCCAAAGCTTCCACTTCCTTGCAGTAAAACCGCTGTATATGTATGCGGTGATACAAGGGCGATCTCTAAAAGACGACGGCGAATCTGTTGTGTCATTTTTTTATAATCATCATCCCAGGTGCAGCGATCAAAGAGCATCTCCTCTTTAACACTACTTGTTGTAGTTAACGGTCCGGGGGTCAAAAGTTTATAATTTTCCATATATAGGTCCCTTCCATTTTATCCCATTATTATTGTGCCGCTTTGAAAAAAGCTTGATGTGCCATAAGAAGTTCTACTGTCAAGGGTTCATTAAAGGTTTTTGGATTACCAGCCTTATTTAAATCCGTTATCGATTCGCCTTGATATAAAGCTACCGGATAACTTTTAATCAATTCAGGTCTGGCTTTTTCAATGATGACTTTTGCCATTTCCATTGCAAGTTTTGTCGTCGCTGTATCTTCTTTTTTAACAACTGCGATGGATTCCGTAAGCGTATAATTACCTTCTATTGGATCAATATAATCAATCGGCTTTCCCGCAGCCTTATCTGCTACCGCTTGATGGCGGAGTCCAAATCCTACTGCCACTTCACCAATTCTAACTTTTTTTATTGGTCCCGATCCGGAAGCTTCGATGTGTGGGCCGCAATTTTCAATCAACTTATGCAAAATCTCCTTACCTTCAACCTCTCCATATTCACTGATAATAGCCTGCAGCAATAGCCATGCCGTTGATGAATTCATTATGTTAGGAATGGAAACGAGCCCTTTATATTCATCTTTCGTTAAATCTTTTATCGACTTTGGCATAGGCAGCCCTTTCTCTGTAAGCACTTGCGTATTAACAAAGATCGCTCCCGTATTCGCCAGGATTGGCGTATAATAGGCTGGATATTTGTCCAATGCTTTCGTATCAAAATCCAAATCAACAAACATGTTATGCTGCTTTTGTGCACTATCAATAAAGTATGAACTCATTGTTACTAAATTGGCTTCAATTTTATCCCCCTCAGCAATGAGTTTACCACCAAGTTCTGATGTTCCCATCGTTTGCAGTACATATTCCCCCTCATACCCCGCGGCATTAAGACTATTTTGCATGGCATCTACAGCTTCCTTATCGGCATTGGTATAAATCACAACCTTTTGGGCCGTTGCAGCACCTGCATCATTGTTATTACTTTGCCCACAGCCGCTCAAGCTCATAACCATTGCAGCCAAAATAAAACATAACAGAAGACTTTTTCGTATTTTTTTCATAATTTATATTTCCCCTTTGCAAAAAATAATTTAATTCTCTTGACCCTTGATTTTCAATAAAAACACGTAAAACTTAACGTAAGCCAATTTTTATCATTACATTCACGTCAATTCGTGAATGATCGTTTTTTATTAAAAAATTCACTGCAAGTTTTCATACATAAATTGGTCGCAAAAATAAGTATGGATAATACAAATATTTCATTAAAGCTGGCGAAATGCTGCAACTCATTTATTTTACTGGTTACAACCGCCGTTCGCGCCGTCACTAAAAAAATAATCGCACTAATTGTAACCATGGAATTTATAAAATAATAACAAAACATTTCCACCAAAGTTGTTGTGGAGTTTGGAACAATAACGCGCATAATCGTCTGCAACCAAGTATCCCCCATTAACAAACCGGTAATTTCCCAAGCTTGATTCATTTTAAGCAGTGAATTTTTCGCCATCAAATAAGGTGTAGTAAAAAAATGCACCAGATTACAAATAACGATAATAGTGAAAGTTCCCTTTAAATCACTATGATTAAACAGTAACAAATAAGACAGCCCCAGCACCATACCAGGCACCGTATTTGTTATCATCGCGAAGACATCCAGACTCATTTTGATTCGTTTATTCATCGAGGTACGGGCATTTATGATGGCTGCACTATAAGAAAGTAACGTACCCAGTCCTGCTGTCAGGATTGCTATGAGCAATGAATTTTCATATACATTTAATATCGGGGTCGAAAAAAGTGTGCGTCTAAAAAAATCAGTGGTAAAATGCATATCGTAAGGAAAATTATTTACAAACGGCGTTACAAACATTACCAAAAAAACCATCCCAATAACCAGAACGGTGCTAATGGATATGATCGCGCAGCAAATATCACGAAACCTGTTTTTAAGTAAATCTGTTTGGGTGAATTTATCATAAGAAAAATTAAATTTTTCAAGATAATTCAAAAACCAAACCCCCATAATGGCCGGCAACAGCATCAGCATCGCGATAGCCGAACCACTATTGAAGTTTGGAATAGATCCCAGCATCACCTGATACAGCTGCCCGGCAATGACACCATACGTACCTCCAACCGAAGCAGGTATGCCAAAATCTGTAAAGCTCAAGATGAACGAAATGACAAACGCTCCTCCTAACGTACCGATGAGCGGACGAAGGATTGTATTGATGAAATTCCTAAAAAAATTATCCCCCATCAATGTTGAAACAATGATGTATTTTTTATCAACATAACCAAACGAATTATGAATTAATAAAAACGCCGCTGGTAAAGTGTAAATAACATAGCCGATTAAAAGTCCATTAAAGCCATAAATCGAAAATAATTCTCTGCCAAAAAAATGAGTCAGTAAGCCTTGTTTGCCAAAGGAATAAATAATGGCAAAACCATATGTTATGGTAGGCAAAAGCATTGGAATCAAAATCCCAATTCGTATGATAAGTTTTAACAATTTATGGATGTTAGTACAATTTACAGCATATGCTAAAACGAAAGCTAAGCTAGTTGCGATGAATGCTGTAAGAGCTGATATATAGATACTGTGCTGAATTGCCAGGAAAATGTCCTTATCCCCAATAACTGTAATATAATTGGCAAGTCCCACGTTTTGTCCGCTTTTAAAAGAATTCAGCAACAGCATGAGTAAGGGAGCGCACAGAAAGACTCCAAAAAACAGGGTTAGTACGATATAAATGAATTTTATTTCCAGCTTTTGTTTAAGCATGGCAGCCTTCAAACAAATCATAAATATTGTCTCGTTTTATTTTAAGTTGACGCAATATAAATTCCTCCACAAAGTTATTATTGGGTTGATGAATAATTTGTTTTGGTGTTCCAAATTGAGAAACCTTACCTTGCTCGAGGATCAATACTTTATCCGACATTGTCAAAGCTTCTTCTGGATCATGGGTTACGATAATGGTAGTCAACTTGTATTTTTGGGTAATGGCTTTAATTCGTTCTTTAATCGTTTCTTTTATAACCCCGTCTAAAGCGCTTAATGGTTCATCCAAAAGAAGTATCTTCGGTTTTACGGCTAACGTGCGAGCAAGTGCGACCCGTTGTTTTTGCCCACCCGATAACTGATCAATCCCTTTTAGCAGATGCGGCTTCAACTCTAAAAATTCAATTAAACTATCAAGTTCGTCAGAGCTTATTAACTTTGGTTTGTTTTTGAGTCCATAAATAATATTTTTATATGCATTGAGATTGGGGAACAGTGCATAATCTTGAAAAACAATATTAAAACCACGTTCTTTCATCGAGGTCTGGCTTATGTCTTTGTCATTAAAAATAATAGTGCCGCTATCCATAGGCGTCAAACCTAATATTATATTTAATAATGTGGTTTTACCGCTGCCACTTGGTCCCAGCATCGAAACAATCTCGCCGTTTTCAATTTCAACATTAATTTCATCTAATATAACTTTTCCTGCAAATTGCTTACTTATATTTTTTAATTTCAACAAAATAGTTCTCCCCCTTTCTATTTCAATAAGCTGTTTTATTTTGATCAATAAAGCGAAACACCGCTTTACGTCTTTACTATACACATCTTCCGCCCAACTTTTGTTATAAATTTGTTAACACATTGTTAAAACATCATCATTATTGATAATATTATTACAACATTATTAATAATTATCTTTTAATAATTGACAATATTTTAATATATTATTAATATTTTTCTTTAACATTGTCATTTTTTATGCTACACTTTGTATATATTAACAAATAGAATTGGATAAGGATGATATGCATGCTGCCAAATGAAAGACATACAAAGATTTTAGACCTCTTATCGACAAAAGATGTCGTCACTATTCCAGAATTAATGACGGAATTCAAAATATCGATAGAAACCGCACGCCGCGACTTAACGATTTTAGAAAAACAAAATCGTATTCAAAAAATTTACGGCGGAGCCAAGCTTAAAATTTCTACATTCTCTGAACCTACCATGGAAAGCAGATTGGTTTATCATCTGTTGCAAAAAGAATCCATTGGGAAAAAATGCTGTGATTTTATTAAAGATGGCGACTGTATTTTTATCGATAGCGGTTCCACCACATTTCAAATCGTTAAATATATAAAAACAAAAAAAAATCTCACCATCATCACAAATTCACTGCCCGTAGTGAATGAATTAATGTCCACTGATTTTGAAATCATTATTATTGGTGGGAAAGTTCGTCACGATGAAAGTTCCATTGTTACCTACGATTATATTTTTGACTTTTCCCAGCTAAACATTCAAAAAAGTTTTATTTGCGCTGGCGGCATCACTGTGGAAAATGGAATTTCTGATTTCAATATGCAAGAAGCCGTTACAAGAAAAATAATCATCGAACGATCGAACGAGGTCTTTGTGGCTGCTGATAGCAGTAAATTTGATAGAAATGTTACCATAAGCATCGCTGCCTTAAATAAAATCAACTATATTATTACGGATTCAGGCCTAAGTAAATATACGGTCAACAGTTTTAAAAAAACGACTACCAACCTTATTTTGGCTGAAACCTTCTCTACAAAAAAAACAAAAAGCGACGCCCTTTAATACTGAATCACTAAAACTTATTTTTCCACTATCAAAAAGAAAAGACCGTCGAAGCGCATAAATGCGTTTTAACGGTCTTTTTAATATCATAAAAGTAATACGCTAGTTCCATGAATGGAATCGTAAATTTACTATTCATCCAACTTCATAAGTTCATTAAGCATCATCTTATAATGATTAAAAAAATTTTTAGGTATAGTAACATGCTCTGTATCTTCATATTCAATCCGATTTATCCCATTATGATCGATGTTATAAATATAAGAGTCAGGATACGATTACCCCTCATATCTATTGTTGGATATTTTTTATTCCAACAATTTTATAAAAAAGTATATAGACTGACCTTGCGGACTTATCCATATAATAAATTTTATCATGTATTGCCAAATAATAGCTTATGCAGCCAGTGTACTTTTATATCAATGGCTTTTTCCGGACACAATTCCTGACAACAAAAACAACTAATACATTTTTCCAGATTAGCAACTGGTTTTCCATTTTTCATCTCAATTATTTTTGCCGGACAGCCCCGCAGGCAATCACCACAGGAAATACATTTTTCATGATGAAAAATTGGTTTTGGCCGTAATGACTTGATAAAAAATTCTTCCACTTTACGTGGGACAAGCCCGCTGATCAAACTTTTTTTAATAGAATCTGGTCGTTTAAATGGAACGATCGGAATCGTTTTAACATCATCACCTGCTATTTTTATATCCGCCAATTCACCAGAAAATAATCCGCGTCTTTTAGCAGATTGAACGGTTGGAACTGTAAGCGGGTCCATCCCCATAATGTAAGTACCAACTGTATCGAGCGCGTAAGGATTTTCAGCCGCCAGCAATAGTCCAACATGCCGGCTTGTTCCTGAAGAAGGTCCATTCCCTTCCATACCTTCAATCGCATCAATCATGGTAAAATCTGGTCGGACATATTCACAAATATCAACTAAATGATCTGCAAAGTTTTCAGCCGTATGCATTTTAAAATGATATTCGGCTTTCGTCAGTCCGGGTATAACGCCAAATAAATTTTTGACCCCACCCGTATACGACATCATACAATGTGTTTTAAATTTGGCAATGGAAACAATCAGATCTACTTCGGTCACCACACGAATAATTTTCATTGATTTCAACTTTTCCGCTTTTTCATTTTTTACTTCGACCGAATTTATATCATAATTCAATTCACAGCCTGTAGCTTCAGCAACCTTTGCCATTCCACTTGCTTTATAAATTTCTTCCAAACGTTTTTTATAAAAAGGGCCACCCGGACTATCGCCAATTATAACGTTCCAGCCTAATTTTTGCAGATATCTGACGGCTGCTTCGACAACCGCAGGATGTGTTGTCACCGCATCTTCCGGTTCGTTTTTTTTCAATAAGTTCACCTTGATTAAAGCTTTCCCTGTCTTTTTTTCCTTTGTTTTTAAAGCAGAGCAATGTTCCATACCAGAAAAAACAGCCGTTTCTACTTCTTTATAATCATAAGAGTTACACTTTTTAAGAATGACCTCTTCCATGATTTTCTCCATGATTTCTTCCACCATTCATCTCATTTTCTATTAGTATATCACTTTCTTACAGAAGAAAATATTGCCATTTTAAATGGTATCCATGTAAAATTATAGTAAATTTTGTTTATTCCAACGGATTTCACTCATTTGCCAAGCTTTTTCCTCGATAATTTCTCCACTTTTATCTTCACACAACTTTCTTAAAATCCATCCAATATCTTTTTTCAGCTCTCCATAAGTTTCCACCTTGTAATATTTAAGTATAAAACATATAACTCGACATACTATTGTCAAGTTATATGTTTTATACTTAAATGGAGGTGATAAAATGAAAATTAGCAGACTCTTTCAAATTATATATATCATTCTTGAAAAAGGTATAGTAACTGCCCCCGAGCTAGCCAAACGTTTTGAAGTATCTGTTCGGACGATCTATAGAGATGTTGATGCATTAAGCCAAGCTGGAATTCCCATTTATGCAAACCAGGGCAAAGGCGGTGGAATTTCTCTGACTGAAAAGTTTATCCTCAATAAGTCTCTTCTTTCTGAAAAAGAGCAGGATGAAATTTTGATTGCTTTACAGAGCTTAGCCGCTGTCAGATATCCAGAATTCGATGATATATTATTAAAATTAAGCAACTTATTTTTAAAAAGCAACGTTAACTGGATAGAAGTAGAATTTTCGTCCTGGGGAAGTGATCAAAAGCAAAAAGAGGTATTCAGCCTGCTCAAAAACGCCATACTGAAACAGCAAGTCATTGCGTTTTCCTATTTCAATGTTGCTGGTGAAAAAAGTGATCGCCGTGTTGAACCTATAAAGCTGCTTTTCAAGGATAAATCATGGTATCTGAAAGGATACTGCCTACAACGAATGTCCTGTCGAACTTTTAAAATAACACGTATGTCAGATGTTCAACCTACAGGCGACCCTTGCAGCCATGCCGCTTCACAGGAACAGCCTGCGACAGTCTCATCAAATGATGCTGCTCCTGCTGCCATTTCCCTTAAACTTAAAATATCAGCAAAGGGAGCTTACCGGGTATATGATGATTTCTCTGAAAAAGATATTATAAAAAATGAAGACGGCTCCTATACTGTCAATGCTTCTATGCCGAGTGGTGAATGGATTTTCAATTACCTTTTTTCTTTTGGGCCGCTGCTTGAAGTTATAGAACCTCCGAGTATACGTTTAGAGATGAAAACTCGCATTAAAAACATGGCAAATAAATATTCACCCATAACCTGACGTACTGTAGTCAAGTTTTATTGGATATACTAGACATGTAACTCAATTGAAGGGAGGAATACATTTTGGAAAATCAAAATTTATTAGATTTCAGCAAGGAACTCGAAGGCAAACGGATACTTGTTACGGGTGGAACCAAAGGGATTGGTCAGGCTATTGTTAATCGTTTGCTAAAATCGGGAGCAACCATAATAACTACAGCACGAACAATTCCTGACAACTTACCAAAATCCGTAGGATTCATTCAAGCTGACGTTAAAACACCTGAAGGTACTGAAAAAATAATTAAGGAAACCTTGAAAAAGCTCAGAGGATTAGATATTTTGATTAATAATGCAGGCGGTTCATCAACCTCTACTGCAGGAGCTTTAGCACTAAGTGATGAAGACTGGCTGACAAATTTTAATGGGAATCTTTTTTCATCTGTACGTTTGGATCGAGGTTTTTTACCATCTATGCTCGAACAACATAAGGGAGTTATTATTCATATAACATCTATTCAGCGCAGACTTCCCGGAAAAATGACAATGGCATATTCCGCAGCCAAGGCTGCTCTGACTAATTACAGTAAAAATCTTGCAACTCAGTTTGGTTCAGAAGGCATTCGCATAAATACTGTCGCTCCCGGATTTACCGAGACGAAGGCAGCAGAACACCTGATTGAAAGGATGGCCGAAAACTCAAAAAGTGATTATAATGCAGCCCGACAAGAATTAATGAATGTTCTCGGCGGTATACCACTGGGACGCCCGGCAAAACCAGAAGAAATTGCGGAACTTGTTGCCTTTCTCGTATCAGACAGAGCTTCCTATATCACAGGTAGTGAGCATATCATTGACGGCGGAATCATCCGCACGATTTAGCACTTTAAAAGGAGTCTAAAAATATGAATTTAAATGAAATACCGCAAGTGATTAACAATTTTATCACGGCTACTAACAAACCTGATGCGGACGCATATTTAGATTGTTTTGCTGAGGATGCAATAGTTCTTGATGAAGGTCAAAAAAAATACGGAAAATCTGCTATAAAAAAATGGAGCGACGAAAATCAGTTTGCATTAAACGTAAGACTGGAGCCCAAGCAAATTAAATGGGATTCGAATGAAATAATTATTACTTTTAAATTAGATGGAGATTACAATAAAAATGGTTTACCGGATCCTTTACTACTGGATTTCCATTTCAGTATAAAGGATGATAAAATTATCGAATTATCAATTTATTAAACATTTAGAAGTTGGTGAATTTCTATTCTGGGAGGCTGTCATCCCCTTATTCGCAAAGCTAAGAATGAAGCGTTGGCATCATTTGGCTGCACAAAGAAAATTATTACTGGAGGTCAAAATCATGATTGTAAACAATGTACTATTAAAGCTAAAAAATCAGGATAAGAACAATATAAACAAAGCGCAAGGTGTTCTTCTTAGCATGAAAGGAAAAATAAATATTTTGCAGGACATACAAGTTGAAGAGAACGTACGTCCTGGAAAAAGCACTTATGATCTGCTTCTGATTACGAAATATGCATCTTTAGAAGATTTGGATGCATACCTTACACATCCGGCACATTTGGAAGTTGCTAAATATATAGGTGGTGTTCTAGATACACAGGCATCTTTTTGCTATGAGATAAAATAAAAAACAAAAATTTGCAAAAATAAAAAGTGACATAAGTTCATATTTTTATTAACATAATATCTTACCTTTTGATTTTCTTTGGAGAACAAATTAAAATAATGCAGGGCCAGTTGACCCTGCATTACAAACAAAACTCCATTGATTCTTTTCTACATAACTTCTTGTTTTGTATAATAAAAGCACCTAACTAGTGTTTTTATCATCGATTTCATATCGCATTTTTTAAAGTTTATCTCAGAGTAACTTTAAAAGCTTTTCCAGTGAATTTTTTACTTGAGATGGTTCTGTTTTTCCTGTATTTTTGTCGACAAAAGCAGTATAAACATGAGGAACTATGGTTTGTGCGCCGTTTTCCAAACAAACTTTGACAACAGCTTCTATAGATTGAGCATCAATCCCGCCCGTTGGTTCAAACATAGTAATACCAGCATTTACAGCCGCCTTTACCATGGCCGCAACTTCATCGAGATGTTTGGCTCCACCTATTGGATAAAATTTTACCGAAGGAATATGTAACTCTTTCAAGGCTGCTGCTGCTGCCTCACAACTAATATATTCATCAAAAGCCTGACTTTCTGGTCCCGTAAGAATAGATACTTTCCCCGTTATACCGCTTGGCTTGATCAATGCATTGACAATGGTATCTTCACTTCCTGCAGCTTTAAGTGCGGCAAGCGTATAGCCAGCTCCAGGATAGACTTGATTTACATGTGCTGGTTTTGTCAAAACAGCTGTTTCTACAACCTTATGCCACATCAACGGATCTGCTCCGCCAAGCCCAACCGACACGGGTATACCTAAGCGCTGCATTTCTCTAACCGTCTTTGCTGCTGCTTCTGCCGTTGGAAAAGGTTTTACCATAACACCAATATAAACATTTCCATTGGTGGCTTCTACTATTTCTTTCGCATTTTGTGCATCTGCTGCCAGTACATTTATTTTTATTGTTGCCATTTTTATTTATTCCCCTTTGTTTGTGCTAAAATTTCTTTAAAACGATCTGCTATAAGATTTTCCTGTCCTTCCAGCAAAGGCCTCGGATCTATAAAGATTTGTCCCTGTGACAGGCAATAATTTCTTGTATGAATGGCTGGATTCCCTGTTTCTAATTTTTGAGCAATCACCGTTGCACTGATCCCTGTGATATTGGCATCAATATCAAGTCTTGCCCGATAAATTTCTCTGCCAGCTTCATCCTGTGCAATACTTCCTGTAATCCCCGGAATATTTTTTAATTCAGCTAAAAGCAGTTTCATGCGTTTTTTTTGCTGTTCTGCATTTGGTTTTTTTGCCGCATATTTCCCCAGTGCAGTAAGTAGTCCAATAATACTTTCTTTGCCTGTTTTCATAGGACGACCTATTCCTTGATACTGCATACGGCAAGCCCGACAAAGATCACTGCGCCCGCAAATAAAACCGGAAGTCGGCCCTTCCAGTGCTTTACCGCCACTATATATAACAAGATCGGCTCCTAATTTTATATATTTGTGTAAATCCTCCTCGGCAGCTGCATCAATAATGAGCGGCAATTTATGCCGGTGTGCGATATCCAGCATCGTTTCAATTGATACCATACCTTTTTGTACAGCATGGTGTGACTTAATATAAAAAAGGGCTGCTGTTTTTTCATTTATGGCATTTTCAATGTTTTGTGCAACAACGAGATTAGCTGTTCCCACTTCTATCGGTTTCCCGCCTCCCAGCTTCATCATCTGAGTCACACGGGCTCCAAAGTTGACGGCATGCCCTTTTTGCAGGATAATTTCATTTTTAAGGCCTTCACTATCTGGCAAATTTTCTATAATATCAAGATTGATACCACTAATTACAGCAGCTGTACTGATAGCAATACCCGCAGCCGCACCACAAGTTGGACAGCCATCTTCCGCCCCCGTTGCTTGTGCAATAAACTTTCCAGCTGATGGTAAAAGTTCTGCAATTTCAACATAGTCCATGGCAGCCTGCGCCATGGCATCTGCAACATCCTTATCAACCGCACTAGCACCTAAAACCGTCATTTTTCCACAGCCATTTATAACTTTACGTGGACCATACTGTTCAAAAACACTCATCTTTTTATCTCCTTCTTATTTTGTCATAATTGGAAAAAGCGCCCCTAAAATCATAGCTCCGATAATAGCCCCACCGGCAATTGGTTTTTTCCATGCATAAAACACAGCAGCACCAATGGTTGCCCCGATTCCCACTGGAATGGACGCCATTGCCGCCGCAATAACGATCATCGGTCCTAAATATCGGCCTGAAGCATTACCAGCTCCCATCATGACATCCGCACCAAAAGTAGATTCATTGGAAGCAACTGTATATTTTCGAATAATAATAATAATACAGCCTATGGCAAGTCCAATAACCGCTCCCGTCAAAAGTGCCAACGGAAACGACTCTAAAGGTCCTGTAATTCCCATACTCAAAAAAATCGCCGGAATACCGATACCTACTCCTGTCATAATAGAGCCGCCAATATCCAATATCCCTACTAGCGGACCTTCCAAAATGCGGGCAAAGAGAAAACTGGCACCAAAAGCCGCTGCAGCTCCAAAGCTTCCACCCTTAAGCCCCGCTTCGAGCATAGCCACAATTGCAATTTCATTGAATGCACCGATATGATATACATAATACATATGTGTACCAGCAAATACACCAGCTGCCAAAAATGCTGTAAAAATAGGAAAGGCCCACTCAGATAACCAAAACCCTGTCTGTAAATCTTCATTATTATCCACTATCATCACGCTCCTGCTTTAAATAATGCATGAAATGCTTTAAGTCCGTCTGGAACATCAACGTAAAATTCCGTAAGAAGTTTTATATCAAATTCCCGGAAAAATCCGCTTAAAACAAATAGCAATACCACTGCTACTACTAAAATTCTGGTAATGTGGTTCCAACCACCATCATCAACGCCTTTACCAATCAGAATGCCCAAAACAATCCCCGGTACAGCGTTTCCCATAACAAGGTGCGACAGCCCCCCCAGTATCGTGCCCCAAACTCCGGTTCTTCTTCCAGCATCAAGAGCTGCCATCCAAAATACAATCGGCATTACAAGGTTAATCAGCCAATTTGCTGCCGGTACAAGCACTTTTGTTGCAATAAGCTGCAAAGCTGGTGGTATAGCAACCGCCGTCGAATTCATAAGACCAATGACTACTGCACCTATAACAGCTCCCGTTAATGCCATTTTCGCCGGGTTATGTAAAGTTTCTGCTATATTCTTGTTACGCATCAAAAGAACAGCGGCAGACCAGTTCGGGATAATGCGATGCACTACATCCTGTGTAAAAGCTCCTGTGCCGACAATAGACGCCCATGAATTAAACAAAAAACCCAATCCAAACGAAAAATGTGCAATGGGATCACCTTCGCAAGCGTTCAATTCTCCCAAGGTGCGAAAAGCTCCCATTCCTTGTGCCTGCGGCGCATGAAACATTCGAGCAGCTCCTGCACCTACAGCAAACCCCATGCAGGCACCAATAATAACAGATTTCATCAGAATTTCTATAAAGTCCATATTTTAACCCCTTTCCTATGAGTCTTATCTCATTTCCAATATATGTTGAACTACCGATAATTTTTCCTCTTCGTGACGATATTTTATTGTATCTGTCAAAAAAACACTGAGTTTTACCGTAATTTCCGCTGTTATCTTGTATAATTTACGTTTACGTGGAAACAGCATACCTAAAAATCGTTCTGTATGAACCGAAATCACCGCATCCTTTATGTCCATTTTCTTTGGTTCTATCTGCAGCAATATTCCCGGATACTTTTTTTCCAATTCTGGTTTAATACGACTAAAAATGTCTTGAAAAGATTCTTTCTCAGTCTCACCTGTACCTTCTATTTGCAAAACTTCCTCATGAACGATGAACATACTACTTCCACCTCCTTACAATGTCACACTTTACTTTTTTTAATAAAGGCTTCGGCTAATCTCTGTCCCAATTCCTCAAGATCCATGAAACCAAAACCGACAACCTGTGCACCATTTTTTATTGCAGTAATTCCCGCCTCAATGGATCGGAGCCCAAACTCAGCTGAATAACCATATTTTGACTTTGCCGTAATCGCACCGGCACCGCCGCTTCCACAAAAAGAAATGCCAAAATCTGCTTTATTTTGGTTCATATAGTCTCCGACTTTCATGTCCGCGCCAACACCTGGAATTAATATAGCTTCTGCACCTGCTGCCTCAACACCAGCTGCTACTCTTTTACCTTTACCAAGGCGATCTCCAATTACTACTTTTATTTTTTCCATAATAAATCACTCTCCTTTATTTAAAAACCATTTGAGGCACACTGTAAATGAATTGCCAAAAGAATTATTTCTGAAGAACTCGTCGTCGTATCTCCCAAGCTTTTCAACGAAGTAAGAATATTCCTACTTTTTTCTTTGTAAGAGCCTTCAATCTGATCTTCTGTATCCTGATCAATTTTTGCTAACACTTCCCCCCTCTGAGCTCGCTTAATCACTTCTGCCATATGATGCCCCACGGCCAAATACCGTTCATCCGGAATGCAATTTCTCGTATCAATCAGTATCTCTTCAATATCGTCAAGTGTTTTTTTTAGTAAAACATTTCCTTCTGCGTCAAGTGATGCATCCCGTAAAATTTGCTGCAAGACTTTTGTTTTCATCGCCAGATTACCTTCCCTTCACGCACTACTCCTTTAACCTGCAATTGCTGAGTTCCAGTAATCTCGTTACCATCTGCATCTATATAGGTTTGCTCACCTTCAACTTTCTCAAAAAAAGTCATATCAGCCAATGCTCCTGCTTTAATCCGCCCAAGTTCGGGCATATTGAGCATAATTGCCGGTTTAAGCGTTACTGCAGTAATAACCTCGCGAAAAGACATTCCCAGTGCCATACATTTCTCCATTGTATGTTTTAAACTATATACCGGTCCGGAATAATTTTGACTATATAAATCCGTACTTATACTATCAATGCAAATGCCTTTTTCTCTGGCATTCTTAAAGCGGAAAAAAGAACAACTTTCCGTTCCATGCCCCAGGTCAAGATAAATGCCACGGTCTATTGCCGCTTTTAATTCGGGAAGAATGTACCCTTCTGCATCAAGACAACCACCTGCTTTCCCGTGAAATATATGGGTAACAATATCGCCCTGCTCCAAAAGGTTGAGTATATCCCCGAGAACTGGCGGACAGTTCCCAACATGAACAAATAAAGGCACATGCAATTGAGACGCCAGTTTTTTTGCTATTTTCAACCCCCCGGTATTGGTTTCTTTTACTACAGAATGACTCATCCTTACTTTTATACCGCGAATTTCCGCTTTACTGCTAATAAGTTTTTTTGTAGCTTCCACATCAATCGATGCAAGATCTTCTAGTTCAGACCTGCCTTCATATAAGCCTGCTGCAGAAATATTCAGCCAAGAAAGAACTCTTGTTTTTGCTTTTTTTATAATGTTTTTTTCAAATTGTAAAAAGTTTTTACTTCCACTGCTACCAGCATCAACCACCGTTGTTACACCCTGCTGAATACCAATACAATCGGCTTCGATGCCGATCACTGCTTCTTTATAAGCTACATGCGTGTGCAAATCAATCCAGCCTGGCGTTATATAAGCCCCCGCCAAATCAAGTAAATTGTTATAACGTGGAAGTATTGCCTGCTCAGGGTAAACACCTGCAATTTTTCCATTTTGAACACCAATAGAATATCTTCCTTCAGCTCCGGTAAAAGGGTCCAGAAGAAGACCATTTACGATAAGCAAATCTAACGATTTCATATTCATTTAAAGCCATTACTCCTTTTTATGAAATTTTTGATTTAGAGTGAAATAATTCAAAATAGCAATTATCTCACTCTCTGGTACATCTTCGTAGTAGTTACTGACAGCCTCTCTTATTTTTTCTTTAACTTTTACGATATTGACAGTATCATTGCCTGCATCCACGATATTGGCATAAGGTGCTCCACAGGCAAAGCGATTTGCCATCAATAAACAATGAAACATCAACCCAGTTTCACTTTGTCTTGTTAAATACTTTCCCAAACTTTCCTTTAGTGCCATCGTCAAGTTAAAACCTTTGCTAATCACTTCCTGTGTAAACTTTTCAATCTTTGCCATATCACTAAAATCAGCACCATGCCAGTTGCCAGCAATTTTAGGCTCTACTTTTTTTAAATTTCTCGTAACCGATGGTGTTAATTTGAAATTGTCTAATACACTTTGTATCTTTTTTATATCATCCTTTTGCAAGAAAGCATTGACTACAATGCAAGGCGTTTCTGTTTGCATTGGCAATACGCTTATGATGAGATCAATCGGATTATGGGCAATAAATGTTTCCGCATGCAAAATAGAACAACAACCAACGATCTGCAATACATCAAATTTGTTTTTAAGCTGGGCCATCAAAAGTTTGGCCGAAGATATTCCCGTGCTGCAAACAACAATCGTTCGTATTCTTTCTTTACCAAACAATGTTTCATAACTCAATTGGAAATATAGAACTATATAAGAAATCTCTTCATCACGAAGATATATATTGTATCTGCCAAAAACATCATAGCAAATCTGCTTTACAACATTAAATAATTGACCGAAATGATGCAGTATATCATCCAGCAACGGATTAACATTAACCATATGATACTGCTTTTTTACAAAAGCTCTTTTTATATGCATAAGAAGATTTTCATACAATTCGCAATCTGCTGAAAAAGGTATTTTAGTACTATGACTTGTCTTTTGTATAATCTGTAAAGTTATTTTTTCAATATCAATCGTCGTTTTAATGGAATTATCTTTTGTAAAAGGCAACAACAACCAATTGAGTTCAGCTTCCTCTATATTTATATTAAAATGTCCAAACATTTTTTTTAACTCAATACGGAAAAAGTGATCTGTGTCATTTGATATTGCAGCAATTTTTACTAAATCTCCAATCCCAGATTTATGCCGAATTTGATGTAATGCAACACAAATGCGAATGAACACTTCAATGCTCCCTTTATCGTCGAGCACATCTGTCATCTTGTAAATATTCTCTAAAAGTTGTTTACATAATTTACATAAATTTCCCACATCCTGGTCTTCTATCAGATACTGGCACATGACTTTTTTAAAAAATTCTGGCAAAAAGCATTGCCGTAACCCCTGTAAAATTTCTTCAATCGCTCTTACATCAAACATAGATAAAATAAAATACTCGATAGCCTGCCGTCTTTTAGTTTCTGTAGTATTTATCTTAAACCCCCAATGGGCTTTTCTGTCCAGATAAATATCCCAGATCGCCAGCATATCTGAGATTGTATCGATATCTCTCGTTACTGTATTTTTACTCACGTTTAACTTTGATGAAAAATCCTGTATTGTAATAAATTCACTACTTGTCAAAAGCATCAGTATAATATATCGAGTACGTTCAGTAGAAAAAATTCTGGTCTTTTCTTTTTCTTTGCTAAACAATTGCTGCAACTCACAAATATCCTTTGCACTGCCAGAAAGTTTGAAACCACATTTTGGTATATATTGCACTAAAATATTTGATGCTTCATCTTCTAACCAACCGCGCAAGTTATTGATATCATATTTAATACTGCGATCACTTACATGATATTTTTCCATTAGTGCCTTCTTGCTGATTGGATAGGATGCAGTCAATAAATCATTCATTATTTTACAGCAACGAACCGTAAGCATTTTCCATTCTCCTCTCCATATAAATTGTCGCAATTATTGTAATTTTCTATACTTATTATAGTAGCAAAACAATAAATTTAAAACATGCATTGTTTGCCTCACTAAACAGGCAAATAAAGTTTTTTCTGCTAAAGATACAACAATATAGCTACAAAAAAAAGACAAAGCCATCTGTAAATTCTCATAAACAGACTGCTTTGTCTTTAAAATTATTATAACTTATACCCATTAAATAAAAAACCATCAATCCTTGCATCGGCGCACAGGCAAAAAATGAAAACAATGCGTTTCAGTAATTCGCTTTTAAAAAATATTATAGACAATATTTTTTTATCATAAGCTCAACCCCCAACTGTGTATTAGCAGCCGTTATTTCGTTCGCAACATTTTTTAAATCTGTATTTGCATTGGCAACAGCAACACCGATTCGAGCAAATTTAACCATAGAAATATCACTATTTTCATTGCCAATTGCCATAACCTGCTCGCGGGTAATTCCATATTGATGGCATAGAAATTTCACTGCCATCCCTTTGTTGACGTGCGGTGGTAATATTTCAATACCCTGTTCCAACTTACCAGCCACTTGATCAGCTCCTCTGTTGATCAAGTTCAAGCTTTCCTCTATTTCATTATTTGACAAATCAGGAATAAATATACGGTATATTTCCTCTGGAATTTTTGTGTCTCGATTAATTTTTATTTTATGATAATCCACTTAAAAATTTTCAGCGTAACGCAAGGTCTCCGCCTTTATTTCATTCACATATAAAGTGTTTTTTCCATAACTTTTTATATAGTGCCTTTCAAACAGATCATAGATTTTTTGGCACATCCCTTCAGAAAGACTGCACGCAAAAAGTTCCTTTGTATTTTTTATATCAAGTATGTACGCTCCACAAAGAGAAACAATTGGAAGAGAATTCAAAGAAAGCTGCTTATAATATGGGAGCATCGCGCAGACCGGACGAGCCGATGCCAAAATCACTTTGATACCAGACTCCACACTTTGTTTTATTGCCGCCACCGTGCTTTCTGGTATTTTATTATCATCATCAAGTAAAGTTCCATCCATATCTAATGCTAATAATTTTATCATCAACCATTTTCCTCCTAAAAATTTATTAGCCTGCTTTTAACTGTTTGTCCAATAAAATCTTTTATAATTTTTCTTACTATTTTTGCTATTGCTTAGAAAAGAATTGTATTATAGTACCAATATATACCATCTCCTTTATCACTTCAATAATTTATTTTCTAACCGGCTTCATTTTTCCACTAAATTCCACCATAAAAATTCGCCCAGAAACATATCTCCAGGCAAATTTTCAATTTAGTTTTATGAACTTATTACTGTATTGCTGCAGTTATGCACAATTCCAGCAGCCTTTAGCTTTCTAATCGCCAAGTGTTATTAAGATATATATCTAAAATTTTATTTGTTATTTTTTTAAATTATTTTTATTATATCTGCCTCCCATCGCCACAAATAGTTTTCATATGTTTTTATATGTTAGAGCATTGCTTGAAAATAAGTTTATGTTTATTTTGCAACTTCTACCGAGAACTATTTTACACTAAGGCAAAAGGCAAAAAAACCGCACTGGGTAGACCAGCGCGGTAAAATAACGATCTCATTTTGAAGTCGATAAATGGATTAACTTTACAATTTTCAATATGTAAATACATATTATCTATTTATTTATTAAAGTTTAAGCTGATAAAACCTTGTATCAACTTTCATAATAGGAAAAGTATCTGGCAGTGTTTCTTTCTTTATTTGAACAAATTTATGTTTCGCATAGAAACGGTGCGCCGCTAAAAAAAGTTCAGTAGTTCCTAGATAGATATCATGAACGTCATATTCTCTGACCCATGTAATTACCTGCAATAATAATAATTTTGCTGTATTATACTTACTTCCCCTAAAAGCAGGTTTCACAAACATTTTTCTCAATGCTCCCTGATGATTTCCGATATCTATCAAGGCAATTGTTCCAACAACCCGACCATTATAAAGAGCTACCCAAAAGTTTCCATGCCCCGATTGATAGAAATTCTGGATATCACTTAAATCCGGTTGATCTTCTTTATTTATTGGAATGTTAAACTCATTTTGCTGGATATCCAGAATTAAATCAATCACTTCATCCTTATAGTCTTCTGTAAATTTTTTTATAACAATATCTTCAATCATCTGTTATATCTCTCCCTTCCTTAATAAATAGTTACAATGACTCGTCTTTGTGATGTTTTACTGCTTTCCAATGCTGATCTATATTTTTGCACATTCGTTTGAGCAATTGATATACAGTATCTTGTTCTTCAAGACTTAGTCCGGTAAAGCATGTTTCAATATTTCGGTTCTCTTCTTGAATAATATATGGATAAATCTCTTGTGCTTTTGCCGATGGATATAAATGCCATCCTCTTTTATCCGATTCATATCGTTCTCGCAATACGTAATCTTCTTTCATCAGCTTTTGTACGACTTTCGTTGTTGTTGCTTTATCTACTTTGAGAATATTGGAAAGTTCAATTAGATTGACACCCGGAGACTCGCAAATGCGGGTCAAAAAAATGAACTGGCCTCTTTGTAAATTAATTTCCCGATACGTAATATCACTAATCGATTGAATGCATCGGGCGAGCATACCAACCTCACGAAGTACTTCATTCTCTAGCTTAATAATACAACCCCCTATAACCTAAATTTTATTAGTTGACATTTCAACTAATAAAATTATAGTATTATATGGTTGAAATGTCAACTATTTTTCTTGTAGCATAAGATTGGAATTTTGCACTTGTTTTTAACCGAAAAAAGGCATAGGTTCCTGTGATTTTACGCTTCTCACTGGAACCTATGCCTTTTTATAGTCATCACTATCAATAAAAAGCAGCATTGCTTGAAAATAAGTTTATGTTTATTTTGCTGTTTTTGCAATTTCCTTTACGGCACGAACAATATCTTGTGCCTTTAAATGATATTCCTCCAGCAGAGTCTCTGGTTTACCAGAACAACCGAATTTATCTTGAATACCAACAAAGCGCATCAGCACAGGTGTGTTCTGTGCAAGAACTTCTGCGACTGCCGAGCCGAGTCCACCAACGACATTATGTTCTTCTGCCGTGACAATGCCGCCCGTTTCTTTGGCAACTCGCACAAGCAGCTCCTTATCGATTGGTTTGATCGATGGCATATTGATAACAGTAACTTCAATGCCTTCCATCGCCAACAATTGTGCTGCTTCAATAGCTTCCGTTACCATAATACCAGTTGCCACGATTGCCGCAGCCTTTCCCTCACGCAGGATTTCACCCTTGCCGATTTTAAATACATAATCCGGCTTGTGATAATCCGGCACGCCAATCCGGCTAATCCGCATATAAACTGGACCTTTATAATCATAAGCAGCACGGACCATCACTTCCGTTTCCCTTGCATCTGAGGAACAGAGCACCGTCATATTCGGCAATGCACGCATGATTGCAAGATCCTCAACAGCTTCATGTGAACCTCCATCATAGCCAACACTCACACCACAATGCGTGCCGACAAGCTTTACATTGAGATTACCATAAGCCACAGTATTTCGTACCTGATCAAAAGCCCGGCCCGTAATAAATACAGAAAACGACGATGCTACTGGTATCATACCGCACGTTGACAAACCAGCTGCCATACCTACCATATCCTGCTCAGAAATACCAACATCAATATAGCGTTCCGGACAGACACTCTTGAACATAAGTGCCTTCGTTGCTGAGCCAAGATCTGCATCCAGCACCACAAGTCTTGGATCATCTTTCATGGACTGCAGTGTTTTTCCAAAAACTTCGCGCATTGTTGTTCCCATTATTCATTACCTCCCAGCTCTTGCATTGCCAGCTGATATTGTTCTTCAGTCGGCACCCCACTGTGCCATTCACAACGGTCTTCCATATAGGAAACCCCTTTACCCTTTAAAGTTTTTGCTATAATTGCCGTAGGTCTGTCTTTACAGTTTTTTGCTTTTTGAAAAGCATCTTTAATGGCAGAAATATCATTACCATCAATGGAAAGCACATTCCAGCCAAACGCCTGAAACTTATCTTCAATTGATGCAACCTTCATAACGTCATCTGTCGTTCCATTGATTTGAAAACCATTTTGATCGATAATAGCAACTATATTGTCCAGTCTGAACTGCGGTGCTGTCATGGCTGCTTCCCAAATTTGTCCTTCATCGAGTTCACCATCGCCAAGGATTGCATAGACACGAAACTCTTTTTTTTGCAGTTTTGCTGCAAGTGCCATACCATTGGCAATAGAAAGGCCCTGTCCCAAAGAACCGGAAGACATATCGAGTCCGGGTGTTACCTTCATATCCGGATGCCCCTGTAGAATCGATTGATATTGGCGCAGCGTCCAGAGTTCTTCGCGCGCAAAATACCCCTTTGCCGCAAGTGCTGCATAAAGTGAAGTTGCTGCATGCCCTTTTGACAAGACAAAGCGGTCACGATCTGGCATTTGTGGATTTTTGGCATCTACATGCATCTCATCAAAATAAAGTATAGCCAAGATATCGGCTATGGACAGTGCCCCTCCGGGATGACCGGATTTTACCTTGTAAATCATTTTTATAGTATCCATTCGAATTTTTTTCGCAATTTTTTCGAGTTCTATTGTATTCAAATCTGCACCCTCCTTAAAAAAATGGACTGCTGCCTGACACAGCAGTCACAATAAATAAAAATTTATTTAATAAACTGTAAAATGTTGCCAAGAATTATTCCGACAACACCAAAGTCTGCATCACTAAAGGTCGTATTAGCAAAACCAAGACCACCAAGGACAGGCATAAGCAAGACTGGCAAGAACGTGATAAGCAATCCTTGGGCAAATGCACCCCATATGCAGCCACGCAAACCACCTGTTGCATTACCAAATACACCTGCAGTTGCCCCGCAGAAAAAATGTGGTACAACGCCTGGCAGAATAATTGGCAAACCAGGAAATGATTTTTCCATAAGAAGCAGGACCACCATGCCAACGATACCACCGGCAAAGCTGGAAAGAAAACCGATAAGTACAGCGTTTGGTGCATACGGATAAACAATTGGACAGTCAATTGCCGGCTTCGCATTCGGTACAAGTGAAGTGGCAATCCCTGTGAATGCCGGAACAATTTCAGCGAGGATCAAGCGTACACCAGCAAGGATAATATATACACCACCCGCAAACGTAATTGCCTGAATAACCGAGAACACCAGGAAGTTCTGACCACCACTGAGTTTTTCTTCTACAAAAGCCGGACCTGAAGCAACTGCCACAATCAAAAAGAGCACAAGCATAACAAGTGCGATTGCAATTGACGAGTCACGCAAAAAGGTAAGGCCCTGGGGAAATTTGATATCTTCTGTCGTATGTGATTTATCCCCAACAATCGAACCAATCCAAGCTGAGAAAACATAGCCGATTGTTCCGAAATGACCAAAGGCAACATCATCAGTCCCCGTGATTTTACGCATCGTCGGCTGCGCGATCGCTGGAAAAAGAGCCATAATAAAGCCAAGAATAAGTGAACCTATGATGATAAGTGTTGGCCCCTGCACACCTCCAACGACAAGGATTGCTGCGATCATGCACGCCATATAAAGAGTATGATGCCCTGTAAGAAAAATGAATTTGAGCGGTGTAAAACGTGCAATCAGGACATTGACAACCATACCAAAAGCCATGATGAGTGCTGTCTGTGTGCCATATTCTTTGAGTGCCATACCAACAATGGCTTCATTATGCGGCACAACACCTGTAATCCCAAATCCCTGCTGAAACATTGTGCCAAAGAAGCTTAATGCTCCAACAGCAACACCAGCACCACCACCGAGAATAAGAACTCCCATAATGGTCTTAATTGTTCCCTTTAGGATATCCGAAGTGCTTTTTTTCAGTGCAATCAAGCCGATCATCGAGACAATACCAATCAGAACAGCTGGTACGCTCAATATATCAAGTATAAATTTCAACATGTAAAATCGACCTCCTATTTAATTTTTTCAATCGCTTCTGCTATTTTTTCCTTAAGTTCGTTTTTATCAATCATATTATTTAATGAAACAACAACACCGCCAAGCGAGGTAAGCTGCGATGCAATATCGCGCGTACCGACATAAATATCCGACTTGATACTAGCGGCAGATGATAAATCACTATGATTGACCTCTGCGTTAACGCCAAGCTCAACAAGCACTTTCTTGATGTTCATCTCAATCATGAAACTGCTTCCCAGTCCACTACCACAACATACTAAAATTTTCATAATTTTCTCTCCTTTTATGATTTGATTATACTAACAGCTTCAGCAACTTCTTTTGCCGCCATAAGCCGCCTAACCAGCTCCTCTTTCATTAAAAACTCCATAAGCGATGACAGAAGCTTCATATGCTTTTTCCCATCCGTTGTTGCCAATGTAATAACCAGCTTCACAGGGTCGTTTAGTTCGCTGCCAAAGACAATCGGCTCAGCCAGCGTAATTATACTAATCCCCACCGCCCGCGCACCTTCCTCTGATCGCGCATGAGCCAGCATAATTCCCGGGGCAATAACCATATATGGAAGTTCCATATGATGACGAATAATCGCCTCGATATAACGAGGCTCAATGCACGCCTCTTGCAATAAAAGACTTGCTCCGGCTCTTATGGCATCCTGCCAGCTTTTACAGCTGACATTCGTACGAATATATCTTTCATCTATATAGTTTGCCAACATTGTTTCTCATCCCCTGAAGAGCAGCTTACCGCTGCTGGATAAAGCTGATAACAGCCTCTTTCGTCTTGCATTTTCGCAAATATTCCAATGCATTTTTGTCCGTAAAGATTTCCCATAGATCCTCCATAATTTTTAAATGTGCTTTTTCATCTACTGTGCTAAAAGCAAAAATAAGATCTACAGGATCATTTACTGTATTGCCAAAACACACTGGTGAGACCAATCGTAGAAAGCTTACACCAACCTTTTTCACACCGTCTTCACAACGCGAATGTGGCATTGCAATACCTGGACCAACAACGGTATACGGACCAATTTCTCGTACGCACCGAATCATACAATCAATATATCTTTCCTCAATTGCACCATTTGCAGCTAACAAACGTCCAGACTGCCGTATCGCATCTTCCCAATCAACAGCGACTGCATCAAGTTGAATAACATCTAAATTAAGAACAGCAGCAAGCCCTGGTCGCTGAATTTGAACCGGTGATTCCAGTTTTTCCGGTGCAAATTTTTTGTTATAAAAGTACTGAATCTGGTTTTCGATAATTGGTATCTCGACATCCGTGAGAATCGGCGACACCCGCAGCACTGCCTTATCTTTCAGATTTAATGAAATTGTACTAATAACGATGTCGATATCAAAAAGATCCCATGATTCCAACTCATAGAGCGAAATTATCTTCTTTATATGAATATAAGACATATTGTTTCCCAATGTCATTGCCAAAAGATTGGCTGTACCAATACCATTACCACAGACAAGCAGAACCTCAAGCTTCTTTACATGACGTATTTTCCGCCGCTCAATCGCTGCTCCAAGATGTATGGTCAGATAACCGATCTCATCATCCGAAAGTTTGATATTCATCTTCCTGCTAAGCTTTTCTGCCGCCTTCAGTGCAATATCAAAGAGATCGCTATATTGCCGACGAATCTGAGATAAAAGTGGATTTGTCAGTTCAATACCGGCTCTAGCACGTTCAACCGCTGGCTGCAAATGAAGGGCCAGCCCATAGATAAGCTCATCATCATCCATATAAATATCGCCCAACCACATCTGCACATACTCAATAAAATTCTTCGCAAGATCCATCGAAGCAATGTTTGCATCTTTTTTCCATATTTTTTGCTTTTTGTTTGTCGGAAAAAGATAGATCTTACTATGCAAAAGCTCACGCATAATAAAAGATATTTCCTTACTATCTTGAAACCCCATATGATAAGATTTCATGTGAGATGCAATCTCCTGCGACAACTGTCGCAGTGCCATTCCTTCATCTGAAACAAATTCAACCTTACCGCGATCCTCGATACCGCACGCCTGCTGAAGTCGCTTGAATTGTACCAACAACGCACAAATCATGCGATTCATGGAAGTATCATTATCCATAATCTTATTTTTACGCATAAGTGCAAGAAAGAACTCCGCGATATCTTTCACTGGCAAATTTATCGAATACTCCTTGAATAGTGCCGAGATTTCATCCGTATCCTCACGTACCGGAAAATTCTTAAAATCATGCAGCCTTTTGGCAAAGATATGAATGAGCATATCTCGCACGGATTGTTCATCTCCCTCAGCCCAAATACCAAGACCACGCTTCGAGTAATACTCAATTTTCCGGTTTTGCAGTATCCGCCGCACTTCCCGAAGATCCATAAGCAGTGTATTTCGACTGACTTTTAGCTTATTTGCCAAAGAATCGATAGATATGCTATCCTCACCATCCAATAGATTCACAATGATACTATTATAGCGCTCTTCTTTGCTATATATGTACGCATCATTCGTTAGCTCCCCGACTATCTTTTCGGATTCAGCTGCAAGCTCAATCCATACACCACGATGAGCTTTGCGATAAAGCTTCCACTTCCGCTTTTTGAACTCCCCTTCCAATGAATCAAGATCATAGCGCACAGTCCGCGGTGATGTATTGAGCAGACCGGCAATTTTTTCTACTGTCAGCGGTGTATCATAAAAGGCTGTTTCCAATACCTTCAACAATTCCTGCCTTCTTTCATTGATAACTATTGAAAATCGCCTCTCCTTCTGTTTTTTCTCTTGTGCATGATTTCATTATATAGACTGCACAAGTGCACAACAAGAACAAGATTTGTCAGATTATTCATGCAAAATTTAATTTTATTGCACTATACACGTTAGATAGATATTATCCTGCTTTACCAAATTTTCAGATAATACCACATTCCATAAAGCCCTTGTCACTGAAACTACATTACCGTAAATATTATAGTTTTTTCATCATAAATAAGATAATGATTTTCAAAATCATTATTGTACACTGACTATGTTTGTATTATAATAAATAGCAGTAAGTAAAAATAGGACTTTGGGGTGCTATTTTTTTTAGTTTTCTTTGCTGTCGCATTGAATTTATACTATTTTAATTCTACCCAAGTATCCTGTAAGGAGATATAAACTATGATGCATTTACGTAATATCAAAACCATGGGGAAAATTATATTGCTAATTTTGTTCATGTCTTTTTTCTTAGCTATTGTTGGCTATGTTGGACATTATGCAGCTGGAACTTTAGCAGAAAAAATGACCAATATGTATCAAAACCGACTGCAGCCAATTGAATGGCTCAATGCAAGCCGAGCAGAAAGTCGTAGAAATGAAGCTCTAACGCTATCCATATTTTTAAGCAAAGACAAATCACAACAGCAGACTCTTTTACAAACACTTGATACACATAAAAAACAATACATTTCCCTGCTGAATCAATATCAGCAAGGAAAGCTTGATTCAACCGAGCAGCAAACATTTGCTCAACTTTTAGATGAAACACAAATTTATCGCAACGAATGGCAAAAATCTTTAGATATGGCTATAGCTGGAAACAATGAAGCCGGCCATGCTTATTTTCTCAAAAATGCTTTCAATCATTTAGAAACAATCAATAAACTGCTTGATGACCTTGTCGAATATAATCAACAAAAAGCAGAAGAAGACGAGAAAGCAAGTGAAGAAATAGCCATATACAACGATCGAATCAGCATGACAATAACACTCTTAGCAGTCTTGCTTTCCGCCGGCTTTGGCTGGATAATCAGCCGATTTATTTCCACACCATTGGCAGGCTTATTAGAAGAAGTACATAGATTAGCACAGGGAGATCTTAAAAGCCGCAAGGTTCATGAAGTATATTATAAAGATGAGGTTGGTCAACTAACAAAAGAATTTGACCTTATGGCAAATCAGCTACAATCATTGGTTAAAAATATTGCCGCAGCCTCGGCACAAGTCGCCTCTTCTTCAAAGGATTTAACACGAGGTGCTGAAGATGCCACCAACGTCACTGGACAAATTGCTACAGCCGTTGAGGAAGTAGCACAAAATGCAGAAAACCAATCCGCCGTTATTGATAAAACGTCACGGAACGTGGAACAGTTAGCAGTCTCTATAACGCAAATTGCCGCAAGCTCTGCCACGGTCACGGATTCCGTTGCTAAAACGGTCACGGCCGCTACTACCGGATCACAATCAGCCGAGTCGGTTCACCAACAAATGAACAGCATAGAATCGACCGTTGCATCGTCAGCACAAGCAGTTGAAAAATTAGGTGCACGTTCAAGCGAAATTGGTCAAATCATCGATACAATCTCAGGCATAGCCGGACAAACAAATTTATTGGCACTCAATGCAGCAATTGAAGCTGCCCGAGCCGGAGAAAACGGAAAAGGATTCGCCGTTGTAGCAGAAGAAGTCCGTAAACTAGCAGAACAGTCCAAAGAAGCTGCTGACCAAATTGGTAATATGATTCGTGATATCCAAACGGAAACAGAAAAAGCCGTGTCAGCAATGAATCAAGGCAGCCAGGAAGTAAAACGTGGTGCACAAGTCGTTGAAGATGCCGGACAAAATTTCAAAGACATTTCTCTACTGGTTAATAATGTTTCATTACAGAGCAATGAAATAACAGCCGCCATTGAAGAAATGAGAACCGGCAGCCAACAAATTTCCTCAGCCGTTAAAGAAATAGAAACCGCTGGAAAACAAGCCGCTGGAAAAACACAGACTGTATCAGCTGCAACAGAAGAACATTCCGCTTCCATCGAAGAAATATTAGCAGCCAGTCAGGAATTGGCAGCTACGGCAAGGACCTTGCACGATGCAATTGCATTCTTTAAAGTATAAATCAACCCGGTTAAAATAAGTGACTGTCTTTATATTCTATTAAAATTGCTTCAATCATAATACAAGAAGCTCCTATCTCAAGTTAACACCTTAGATAGGAGCTTCTTTTTATGTAACTAAATTTTTAAGAGTAGCAATGTCATGTGCCGAAACCAATTTATCAAGATTTTTAAATATTTTTTTCTCATTCCAGTTCCACCATTGAAGTTTCAACAATATTTCAATGATCTCGTCAGAAAACCGTTTTTTGATGGGTACAGCAGGATTTCCGCCAACGATGGAATAAGGTTCCACATCTTTTACAACAGTTGAATTTGCTGCGATAATTGCGCCATCCCCCACTTTCACGCCTGGCATAATCGTCACATATTGACCGATCCATACATCATTACCAATGACCGTATTGCCACGAAAAGGCAGCTGTTCAAGTTGAGGTGTAACCTTTTCCCAGCCACCACTAAAAATATAAAATGGATAGGTAGTAAAACCATCCATTCGATGATTCGCACCATTCATGATAAAGGTGATGCCTTCCGCAATCGCACAGAATTTTCCAATAATCAATTTATCGCCTAAAAATTCATAATGATGTTTTATGTTATCGTAAAAATTCTCTGGTGACTTTTTGTTATCACTATAGTAGGTATAGTCTCCAATCTCAACATTAACCCGTTTCGGCAAATTGCTAATATAACAAACTGTCTTGATATTTTCATTAGGATATAGCATGTTTTTATTCGGTCCAATCATCCTGTTCACCTCTTTTCGCAAAATTCAACATCAACGTTTCGTTAATTCAGATTCAATTCTTTTAAAAGCATTTGATTCATACAGTCCACTCTATTTTTTTATTTGTCATAGCAAAGACCTCTAAATATTAGTTTTATTTTACCTAACATTGGAGGCTTACACAAGTATTACAGAATGAATTTTTAGTCTGGATGAATGCAGGGTTCTTTGATCTTTCCTGCTGATATGATCCAAAATTATATATAACCCTCTAATTTGCTGTGAAATAGATGCATTAAATTAGAGGGTTTTTCTTATGATTTTTAAATTTTGATTCTTTGCAGTGAATCTAAAATTGCCAAAGCTAACATTAAACAGATTTCTTTGTTAAATGTATTTTTTGTCCAGCGGAAAAAAGCATTGTGACGATTGCATAGAAATGATAAGTTTTTTTATCGGCATCAACTGCAGTATAGAGAAACTCCCGCCCATTGTATTGTTTGCTGACAATTTCAACACAAATTCCAATATTATCTCGATTGACTTCAAGTTCTTCGGGACGAAGCGGACAAATTCCTTTCTCTATGAAACACTCTGCTGGCGGCACCGCCGGAAAAGCAGTACCGTTTTTACAAATAAACTGCTTGCCATCCCATTTTCCTGAAATCATATTATGTCTACCAACAAAAGCTGCTACAAAAAGAGTTTGTGGCTTTCCGTAGATTTCTTCTGGCGTACCAAATTGTTCAACAGTCCCATCTTTCATGACGACAATGCGATTTGACATAGCCAGTGCTTCACTTTGGTCATGGGTAACATAAAGGATAGTTGCACCCGTGATTTTATGTATATTCTGTATTTCTTGTCGCATACTGAGTTTCAAGTCCGCATCTAATGCACTAAGTGGTTCATCCATAAGCAAAAGCTTCGGCTTATTTATCATAGCCCTGGCAAGAGCAACTCTTTGCTGCTGTCCACCGGATAATTCTCCAGGAAGGCTGTTGGCTAATTTTTCCAGCCCAGTTACCGCAAGAATTTTATCAATAATCCTATTTTCTACGTCTTTACTCTGCTGCACTTTTTGGCTTTGTAAGGGAAATGCCAGATGTTCTTTCACCGTCATATGCGGCCAAAGTGCAAACGATTGAAAAACCATCCCCAGATTGCGTTTTTCAACAGGAACAGAATAGTTGTTGCTTGCATACAACCTGTCATTAAACTTAATTTCGCCGCTTGTCGGTGTTAAAAATCCAGCAATAATACGCAATAATGTCGTTTTCCCACAACCAGAAGGACCTAAAATAGAGATAAATTCTCCGTCTCGAATTTCCAGATCAATATCTGAAAGAACCGTGGCTGCATCAAATTTTTTGGTAATATGTTCTATCCTTAAACTCATAATGATTAAATTTACCTCCTATTAAATTGATAACCATAAAGTTTCTTCTATACTTAACAAGTTTTTTGACGATTTAAATATTCAACTATACCATAAGCTAGCAAAACAATAAGGACAATCAGTACTGACAAAGCGGCGGATAAATTATAGTCGCCCCCTTGTTGAAGATTAAAAATAAAAAGTCCTACCGTTTTTGTTCCAGCAGAAGCAAGCATCGAGGAAAGACTCAATTCAGTCAGTGCAGAAATAAAAATCAGAAAAGCCCCTGTTAAAATTGGGCGTAAAAGTAAAGGACTGACTATTGTTTTCCAAATTCGCAACTCATTGGCACCAAATATTTTTCCGGCTTCTTCGAGGGCAGGATGAATTGCCAGAATCGCTGTTGTACTATTTTTTATTTGTAAAATTAAATATCTTGTACTATACGCCAAAATAAGAATTCCGATCGATCCATAAACATGTGGAATCTTTCCCCAGTGAAAAATCATGGCTAAAGCAATTACAATGCCTGGAATCGCATAGGTTAATGATGCTGCGGATTCTAAGACCATAGCCGCACGATTTTGGTAACGTACTTTAGCATAGGCACAGGCTGTCCCTATAATAATACAAATAACACAAGTAAGTATTGATAATATTGCACTGTTGTAGATTGCCTGATACACACCATGATTATTTGCTAAAAAAGAAAAATTATACAAAGAAAGATTGTCTATTGCAATCTGCATTCCATAGTTTTTTTGAAAAGCTGTCAATAACATATGAAGCAGGGGAACCATATCTATACTACCTAAAAAAACAATGCATCCCCACTGCAAATTTCGCCTTCTTGGCTCACTTAAAAAAATTCGTGCTGAAAAATCTTCCTGCATACTGTCTTGATTAGAACTTCCTCTAATCAAAAGATTTTGCAATGTAATGCCACCGATTGCAATAATGGATAATATTACAGACAGTGCGGCAGCCATATTAAAAGAACTTGGTCCAAAGCTAATGACTTTTTCATAAATAGAAGTGCTAAGGACTGGTATATTAGCGGAAATTCCTAAAAAAGCTGGAATCGCAAAATTATCAATTGCTGCTAGAAATGCCAAAATGCCACCACTCATAAATGCTGGCATTGCAAGCGGAAAATTAATTTTCATAAGCGTCTGCGACGTAGTATAACCAGACGTTCTGGCTGCCCACTCCAAATCTTTCGAAATTTTACGCAGGGTACTAAGAACAGACAAATAAACAATCGGCATATGACAAAGGCCCATGACAAAAACGATACCACCTATACTATACATATTAGGAACTGGAATATGTAAATTGGTAAAACTCATCTGGAGCACACCTCCAGTATCTAGTAAGCCACTCCAAGAAAGAGCAATAATATACGACGGAATGATAAATGGAGCCAATACCATAAGTTCAATCAACCGTTTTTTTCGTATATTGGTATAGGCAATAAAAAAAGCAAATAGTCCCCCTAAAAGAAGGGATAACACTGTAGAAAAAACAGCAATAAACATGGTATTGTATATTGCCTCAGGGGTCCGATTATCCTGAAGTAACAAAACATAATTTTCTATGCCAATACCATCCATCCCACTAAAACTCATGAAAAATAATTTGAGAAGCGGCATAAGAAACACAAAAAATATTGTAAAATAGAGGAATGATTTTGTAAGATGGTCTTTTACAATTTTACGCATAATAGTCTCCTATAAAAAAGACTGTGGATAGGCCACAGTCTTGAAGTGATTCCTATATTTCAATTGAAAATTCTGCTGAATTTTTCCTTATCATCCTGCCGCGCTTTGACAAGTGTCGCTAAATCGTAGGTTATATTTTTGATTTCATCAACAGATTTGAATCCTTCCGGTGCCTTTACTCCAGATTTAATCGGCGTATAGCCAATTTCAGCAGTTACCTTTTGTCCTGCTTCCGATAAGATAAAATCAACAAAAGCTTTAGCAAGTTCTACATGTGTTGTAGCTTTTAAAATTCCAACAGGTTCTGTAATAGTTAAAGATCCTTCACTTGGGTAAACAAACTCAACGGGTGCACCTTTTTTCTTACTTCGCAATGCCATATAGTCAACAATAATACCACTGCCGACACGACCATCAATCACTGCTTTTTGTACTGTGCCATTACCTTTATCAACTTTAGCTCCCTTGTCTTTTAACAATTGATAATATTCCCATCCAATACCATTTGTACGTGTAAGCACACTCAAATTATAAGCAGCTGCGCCGGAATAAAGCGGACTTGGCATAATAACATTATTTTCAAACTCTGCTTTTGTTAAGTCTTTATATGAAGTTGGTGCTATTTTAATTATGTTTTTATTATAAATAATTCCTGTCGATATAATTTTCGTACCCGTATAAGTATAATCAGCATCATAGTATTCTTTACTAATTCCTTTAAGTTCAGGTGATTGGTAACTCATCAACAAATCTTTTCCTTTGAGTTCTTCAAAAGTCGCTGCATCCGCTACCAAAAGAACATCGGCCTGTACATTTCCAGTTTCTTTTTCCGCCAACACTTTGCTGACCACTTCCTCAGTCCCACTCCTGAAAACATTTACCTTAATATCTGGCTGCTCCTCATTAAACTTTTCAATCAATTTTTGAATATCTTCTTCCGGTTGTGACGTATAAACGGTTATACTACCGCTTAGTTTATCAGGCGAAGTTTCACTTGCGTTCTGACTGCTGCAGCCTGTTAAAAGTACAGCTACCGTAAAGAAAGTGAGCAGACCTGCCCAAACTCGTTTTTTTAAAAACCCCATGCTATTTTATCTCCTTTTATGATTGCAATACTACTTCTTTTAAAATATTTTGAACAGATGCATTCCACATTAGAGTTGACGAAAAATAAATTTGTTTCAGAGCAGTTCCTCCTCATTTCCATACTTTATTTTCATTCTAACAAAAGTAATGCTACTGGTTGTTACGTCTGTGTTATGAAAATGTAAAGTAAGCATACGTGCATACCAGTGAGCTTTTTTTAGGATTAAATTTACAATTGTGGCAATTTGGTATACGCTTATTATATTATTTACTATTATTTTGTCAGGAGGATTTGAATAATGATTAAATTTATTGCAGCCGATATGGATGGAACATTAATAAACAGCCGTCATGAAATTTCCGCAGAAAATTGTCATATGATAAAAAAAGCACAGCAACAAAATATACGCTTTGTCATTGCCACAGGACGCCTTTATGATGATGTGAAGCTGCTTCTTGATAAATATGGATTAGAATGTGAATGTATTACAATGAATGGTGCTGAATATTTCAATGCTGCCGGAGATTGCATTGATGGTGTTTATATTGAAAAGGAAAAAGCTCGTAAAATATTTTCTATGATGCAGCAAACGAAAAAGTTCGCCATTGAAATTTATACAAATAAGGGTTGTTATACTTCCAGTACAATGTTTCAATTGTTCTGCGATATGATTAAACGAGTCCGTATCTATCATGCGAATTTTAGTATGCTGCAGATTTTTCGATACCTTCTCCACGATCCCCATTTTCGTCGTATGCAATATATTAAAGATATAAATGCTTTTATGGCTAGTGATATTAAAATTGCCAAATTTATTAGTTTTGGTGATAATGCCGAAGAAATGTCTGCTTTTCGAAAACAAATGGAAAAGATCGATGGTATATCTGTATCGGCAAGTTTTGCAACAAATATTGAAATCAATGATGCCACGGCAACAAAAGGAGCGATACTTAAACGTATTGCAAAAGATGCGGGGATTGAAAGAGATGAGGTTATGGTCATTGGTGATGGTTTAAATGATATTACAATGTTTGAAGAATTCCCCGACCATTCTGCCGGAATGGGAAATGCCGTTCCGGAAATTAAAGCAATTGCCTCTTTTTTGACAAATGATAATAATAATTCAGGTGTAAGTACCGCAATCAAAAAAGCATTGACCATATAAAATACCTCCATGAAATTCTAAAATGTACCCTATAGAGTAGTAGACAATGAAAAAAGAGTCTACTCTATAGGGTACTTCTTTGTATAATGGAGAAAATATAATAAAAAGACCTATCAGTTAGCTTTCAACTGCCTTATAAACATCCTGCCAAAAATAAGTTTATAAAAATATTTGCAAGAAAAATCCTTTTCTCCAGACAAAAAAGGGTTTTGTAGATATAGAAAGAATATTGTATATAATAATTATTCCATTTAAACAACTATTATACGTAGTTGATGAAAGGAGAATATTTTATGAGTGAATATAACAAATGTCCCGTAACAGGTATGTCTCAAAAAGCGATTGCCGGAGGAGGAACCTCAAATCGAGATTGGTGGCCGAATCAACTGAACTTGAAAATATTGCATCAACATTCATCTCTTTCCAACCCGATGGATCATTCTTTTACTTATGCGAAAGAATTTAAAAGTCTGGATTTTAAAGCCTTGAAAAAAGATCTTTATACACTAATGACCACTTCACAAGAATGGTGGCCTGCTGATTATGGTCATTACGGATCATTATTCATTCGGATGGCATGGCACAGTGCTGGTACCTATCGCATCAATGATGGGCGTGGCGGTGCAGGGTCTGGATCGCAAAGATTGGCTCCACTCAACAGCTGGCCTGACAATGTTAACCTGGACAAGGCTCGCAGACTACTATGGCCAGTGAAACAAAAATACGGACTAAAAATTTCTTGGGCCGATCTAATGATTCTTGCTGGAACTTGTGCGTTGGAATCAATGGGAGTTAAAACATTTGGCTTTGCAGGTGGACGTGAGGATGTTTGGGAACCTGAAGAGGATATTTATTGGGGTTCTGAAGACAAATGGCTTGGTGACAAACGTTATTCTGGTGATCGAGATTTGGAAAACCCGCTCGCTGCTGTGCAGATGGGCTTAATTTATGTAAACCCCGAAGGTCCTAATGGCAATCCAGATCCAATCGCTTCCGGCCAAGACGTTCGCGAAACTTTTGCCCGTATGGCTATGAATGACGAAGAGACCGTTGCGCTTGTCGCAGGTGGTCATACCTTTGGCAAATGTCACGGCGCAGGGCCGGCAACTTCTGTGGGTCCTGAACCCGAGTCTGCTGGTATTGAGGAACAGGGTCTTGGTTGGAAGAGCAGTTTCGGTAGTGGTAAAGGCGGCGATACAATTGGCAGCGGTATTGAGGGCGCTTGGAAACCGAATCCAACCAAATGGGATATGGGTTATTTGAAAGTGTTATTCAAATACGAATGGGAATTAGTCAAAAGCCCAGCCGGAGCTAATCAGTGGTTGGCCAAGGACGTGGATGAAGAAGATATGGTGGTTGATGCGCATGATTCATCGAAAAAGCACCGCCCAATGATGACCACGGCAGATCTTTCTCTCCGCTTTGATCCCATCTATGAACCTATTGCGAAGAGGTACTTGCAAAATCCTGAGGAGTTTCAGGATGCTTTTGCACGAGGCTGGTTTAAGCTAACACACCGCGATATGGGTCCACGATCCCGTTATCTTGGGCCAGAGGTTCCTGAAGAGGAACTAATTTGGCAGGATCCTATTCCTAAAATCAATTGTGAATTAATTGACGAGCAAGATATATTATATATCAAGGGAAATATCTTATCCTCTGGATTAACTGTCTCTCAACTAGTCTCAACAGCCTGGGCCTCTGCATCAACTTTTCGGGGATCCGATAAACGTGGAGGAGCAAATGGGGCGCGTATCCGTTTGACTCCACAAAAAGATTGGGAAGTGAACCAACCGGCTCAACTGAGTGTAATTCTTGATACCCTTGGAAAAATTCAGGCAGACTTTAATGCCGCACAGAATGGTACAAAAAAGGTTTCACTTGCCGACCTAATCATCTTAGGTGGAAACGCAGGAATTGAAAAAGCAGCAAAGGATGCAGGCAATAATATATCTGTTCCATTCATTCCAGGCCGTATGGATGCAATTCAGGAACAAACCGACATTCCGTCTTTCGCAGTGTTGGAACCGAAAGCGGATGGATTCCGCAACTATCTTAAAAGCAAATATTCCATACCAGCAGAAGCTCTGCTAGTGGATCGTGCACAACTGATGACATTGACTGCTCCAGAAATGACGATTCTCATTGGTGGAATGCGCGTTTTGAATACCAACTTTGGTCAATTAAAACACGGCGTTTTCACAAATAGGCCTGAAACTCTTACCAATGACTTTTTTGTAAACCTGCTCGATATGGGTACGGTATGGAATCCGACAGCTGAAGATGAAAATGTATTTGAGGGTCGTGATCGGATTACAGGTGAACTTAAGTGGACAGGCACTCGTGTAGATCTTATCTTCGGTTCAAATTCACAACTTCGATCTATTGCAGAAGTATACGCATCTGTTGATTCTCAGGAGAAGTTTTTACGGGATTTCGTATCAGCTTGGGATAAAGTAATGAATGCAGATCGCTTTGATCTTGCCTAATTAATACAATCATAAACTATATACAGCCCTCTAATTTGGTGTGAAATAAAGACATCAAATTAGAGGGCTGTTCTTATGGTTTTTCAATTTTGAAAAAATCCATACTATTTTATCTCCTTTTATGATTGCAATACTGCTTCTTTTAAAATATTTTGTACATACTCAATATTGTTTTTTAGCACTTGATGGGTAGCCTCCACTTCTAACCCTTCGATCACAAATGGGACATTATATTCTTTCAAGTGAGGCAATATCTGCCGAAAATCAAAATCCCCATCATCCAGAGGCGTATGGAGCTGCTTACCTTTTTTATTGCTAATATGAATTTTCGATACAGGAGCTATACTCGCCAAAATCGCAAAAAGCTCTTTCTTATCGATACAATGTGCCGTATCTATCGTGTAAAAAAAAGATTCATACAATGTACCTAAAATTGCTTTTAATGTTTCAGGAGTAGTAATAATTTCGTTTGGTAATTTTTCCATGATTTCTAAGGAAAGGTGCACCCCCTGTTTCACACTATAGTTGAGAAGTTTTTCCAATCCAGTTTGTGTTTTCTTTATATAAAAAGCGCCTTCAATTGGCAACGTCCGGCGTGGTGGATGAATCGTCACTTCAGTGGCACCAATCAATTTTGCAAAATAAATTGATTTTTTTATCGAGCGCAGCGATGCATTTTGGATACTCTTATTTATAGAAGCAAAATTGAGATCCCAGCTTTTACTATGAACAACAACTTTCATGTCATATTTTTGTGCCAAAACTCGAATATCACGCGTATTGTAATGAAAAAGCTCCGCCTGCTCTGCCCAAAACTCAATACCACCAACTTCATAGGCTTGCGCCAGGGAAAATATTTCTTGAACAGATGCATTCCACATTAGAGTTGACGAAAAATAAATTTGTTTCAGAGCAGTTCCTCCTCATTTTCATACTTTATTTTCATTTTAACAAAAGGAACGCTACTGGTTGTTACGCCTGTGTTATGAAAATGTAAAGTAAACATACATACACACATCAGCCTTACATATTTCCCGACAAAAAAAGCACCCCGAAGGATGCTTCAAATATGAAATTTATTAATTTTTAAAATTTTCAGCCTTCCTTGCGAAACTGATCAACAATTGTTGCACAGGCTGCATCGCCTGTGATATTTACTGCAGTACGCAGCATATCAAATATACGGTCAACGCCAAACAGGATAGGTAAAGCATCCATTGGAATATTCGCTGCAGCAAGCACTGCAACAACAAGCAGTGTTGGTCCCGGAACACCAGCTTGTCCAACAGCACCAAGAGAGGCTGTAACAACGATCGCAATGTACTGCGACAGTGAAAGGTCTATGCCATACATTTGGGCAAGAAAACAAGCCGCCATTGCATAGTAGGCCGCATTCCCATTCATGTTGATTGTAGCCCCGAGTGGCAGGGCAAATGATGTAGTTTCACGAGAAACATGCAATTCATCGATCGTTGTCCGCATATTGAGCGGCAGTGTGGCCATCGATGAAGCGGTCGAAAATGCAAAAATCTGTACTTTCCACATACTCTTGAAAAAGTTTTTGTAGGTTGTGCATTTCGAGAAAGCCGCGACCGTACCGCCGACCATAACATAGGTGACAATAGCAAGTACGATGACATAAAGAACGATGAGATACACAATTTTAACGAGCACATCATAACCAAAGGTTCCAGTGGCATCTGCCATAAGGCAAAATACGCCGATTGGCGCAATATACATGATAGCGAGCATAATTTTAATGAATATTTCCGTGAAATAATCAAAAATCTTCAACATGAACTCTTTCTTTTCCTTTGACATCATTGCAAGTGCAAAGCCTACAAATAATGCAAATGTAATAATCTGCAAAATATTGCCGTCGACCAGAGCCCTAAACGGATTTGCTGGAATGAAACCAATGATTGTATCCCAAAATCCTGGCATTGCAGCCTTCTCAGCAAGATTACCAACATCGACAGCTGCACTTGAAAGAGCATGCATGTTGATACCAACACCCGGTTTGAAGACTTCAGCAAAAACGATTCCCAGCACCACGGATACTACAGTCGTCAGCCCATAATAAATAAAAGTTACAAGACCAATTTTGCCGGCACTGCTCGATTTCCCCAGCGCTGCTGCGCCACTGACAAGTGAGAAAAAAACCATGGGGATAATGACCATTTTGATGAGCTGCATAAAAAGATCGCCTATAGGTGCAAACATATGTGCTGGTTCGCCCATAACAAGCCCAACAACTGCCCCTAGAACTGTGGCAACAATGATCCAGTTACCAAGCTTACTAAGCATATCGCCTGATTTTTTTTTCTTTTCTTCTAACATAGATTTTTTTCCTCCTGAATTAAATGAATTTTCAGCAAAAAAAACCAGATGACACATATTTACAAATTTTTTCATTGAAAACATGAGCATCCGGCTTCATTGACAGTTTTTGTGGCTTTTACATATTTTTTATCATACCATAATCTTTAATGATTGTCCACGCACCATCGACAGTAATTTGATAATGTAGTCCTACAATAGATATCATTCATCAAAGCCAATTCATCAAAATTTTTAAATATATTTTTCTCATTCCAGTTTCACCATTGAAGTTTCAACATTGCTCGACCATTCCGCCGGAATTAGAAATGCAGTTCCAGAGATTAAAGAAATCATCTCTTGTGTAACAAATAACAATAATCATATTTTGAAAAACTTCACCGTTCCCTGCAATTCATCCGCTATTTTTGATAGAGTCTGACTTGATACGATAATCTCTTTCATCGAAAGTGTTTGTTCTCCCGTAGCTTCCGAAACATTCTTAGTTTGAAGAACCGATTCATTACTAATATCTTTTATTTCATCAACAGTCACTATAATTTCTTGATTTGCCTGAGATATAATTTGAACCGTATCAGCAATCTGATGAATGGTTCCTGAAACATGATAGACCAAATCTGCTATTTCTGTAAAAGATTTTCCGGCGGTGTTCACTACCTCGGACCCATTTTTTACAACGCCAGTGCCTGCTTGCATAGCATCCACTGCTTTCCAAGTTTCTTGTTGAATTTCTTGTATGATTTGAGAAATTTCTTTTGTCGCATCTTGCGATTGTTCCGCTAATTTCCGAACTTCTTCAGCAACAACAGCAAAACCTCGACCATGCTCGCCGGCTCTAGCCGCTTCAACGGCAGCATTCAGAGCTAATAAATTCGTCTGATCGGCAATTGCCGAAATGGTATCGATAATATGTCCAACTTTTTGTGAATGCTCACCTAAAGTTTTTACAATATTTGCTGAATCAAGAACTGTTCGCTCAATATTTGACATCTGTTCCACCGCCATATCAATAGAAACAGTTCCTTTTTGAGCGGCATTCGCCGTCTGTTCAGAAGAAGTCTTGGCAACGACTGTATTATTTGTAATTTGTTCAATATTGGTCGACATCTTTTCGATGGCCTGCAAACTTTTATGAACTGCCCCCAGCTGCTGTTTTCCGCCCCCATCAACCAAAGAAACAGATTGTACCATGATATCTGCTACATGTTCTAAATGTGTCGATATCGTCGTCAGTTCACCAGCCAATGATGTTAATTGCTGTGTTGAATTCAAAATGCTCTGAATCATCGGTCGTATGCCTTCACGAACTTTATTTAATGAATCCGTAATTTCTGCAAACTCATCATTTGATACAATTTGAATCGAATTACGCCAATCTCCCTGTGAAAAATTGTGTGTCCCATCGAAAATTGACATAATAGACTGTTTTAAAGAATAATACAATGCCAATAACAAATAAAACGCAATAATAAAAACAAAAAATATCCCCCATAAAATTGATTTTTCATGGGTTGTAATCGTATTGATACGCTGTAAAAGCAATGTATCAAGCTGATTTAAATATAAACGATACGCTGCTGCACTTTGATCATTTACTTGTTTTAACTGATTTTGTATCAATTGCCGATTTACATCCGTACCTTTTTCTTCACTACTTTTCAACAATGTATGATTTACTTCTTCCAATAGACTCATTGTTGCACGCTTCGATGCAGCAAAAGCTTCTAACCCGCTTGTTAAGGATGTGTTTGCTTTGACAGCATTGTTAACACCTATTTCCGCACCTTCAATTGTCGATTGAATAGATCCGGCAAGCATCGGTATTTCTATTTGCTCATCCATTGTTTTATTTGTTTTTGATAAATCTTTGATCGCTGCCGTTGCTGCTTGATTGGTCTTTTTTAATAACTCTGGATATTGCACGATAGCTGTATCCATTATATAATAACTATCAATATCTGGATCAAGGACTAACCCCGATGAATCACCAACGATCGCAATCAAATCCGTAGTTTTATCAATAACTTGCTGCCGTGTTGTAACACTTTTGTGTTCGAGCATCGCTTTAAGTTCAAGCCAACGATCTGTTGTTTTTAATTGTTTGCCAAGTTCTGCATCATTTTGATCGATGCGACTAATTAGTTCCACACTATTATTCAAATTGAAAGTGTCCGCTGTATCCTGACTTACCTCTATCAACAGTTCTGATAACGGCAAAACATATTTTAGTCCTTGCCGTTCATTGGCTGCAAAATCCGTTACTTTGCGAATTTCCCCATGAAATGCATATGATAACAAAAGAATAGGGATCAATAAAATTACAAGCAAAACTAGTATTTTATGCAAAAACTCTAAACGCTGCATTACTTTGATTCCTGGAGCTAAAAATAATGACCCTGATTTATTCGTCATTTCATACCCTCCCAAAATATTGTATTGCAAAGCTCTACCTATTCATTTAATATATATCATTTCAAACACAAAATCTTTACATACACTTCGCCAACACTGACCTGAATCCCTCTCACAATAACAAAGTCTATATATAAAAGAATAGCCATTGATTTACATCCATAATATGCATATAAATCAACGGCTATTCTTTATTTCATAGATTTAACTTTGTTACTTTACGCACTACAGCACTATTTTTTTAGCGTTTTCATCTGAATTCCCATTATCAGACGCAGAAACTATTTCCGTATTACTACCCCCTATTTTAGGATCTTTTTTAGTATTATTAACTTTTGTTTTCGAGTTTTTTTCTACATCTTGAATAAGCGAATTTAACGTTTCCACAGAATCATTTTTACGATCTATCTCATCTTGACGCTTAGTAATGATGTCAGAAACTGTTAGTCGTAAATGTTCATTTGGATCATTAATAGCACGATTAAGTTCATTTTTCTCCAATTTAGCTTCCATTTTAAGCTTCACGGAGGTACTGCTGGCTGCCTTGACTTGTTTTAAATCTGATCCCATTGATACTACATCATCTTGCGATGATTGTTCTGTCGGTTTCGAGTCTTTCGCAGTCGACTTTTTATTGTTGTCGTCATCTGTTTTACTTGTGGTGGCAGCTGAGGCTTTCTCCAATTCAGCCTTTACTTCTTCCAATTGACTGTTCAGGTTTTCTAATAATTCTTTTTTGGTCTTACTGTCAATATCGTCATTATCTTGAATTTTCCCTATTTGGTCTTGCAAATTCAGCATACTTTTTTGCAGCTGACTTAATTCTTTATCGTTATAATCCGCTAAAGTACTCTTTCGAAAAACTGCCGCAACTCCAGAACCTTTCGTTGTTTTCCCCGTATTTATAAATTTAGTATCTTGATGTGCCGGGGTAAGAGTAGAAATTTTCCCACGAGTGTTAATTTTCCCAGAAACAACCATTGCATCCCGCTTCCTTTCGCATCCATGTCTACAATAAGTTTACTATAAACGTATTGTTTTGCAATGTAAGAATTTTCTCATAAATCAACATTTAAAGCCATCATTTAGTGTAAAAGTACTAAATTAAATAAATTCCTTTGATTACCTCAACTTTAGTGCTTTTTTCGTCATCACTTATAAATTGCCGTTGCTCTTTGTAATGTTAATTTGCAAAAAGTCTATTCTTTTCTTTGCAAATCACTTAACTGTGTGTCTGCCTCATGGTATCGTCGATAAAAATGAGTCAAAGTTGTAAAGGTAAACAGACGATTTATCAGGGGGATTTTGACACTATAATGAAAAATCATATAAGCTATAAAAATGGATAATGGTACATAACAAGCTAGAAAAAATAATTGAACCCACCCTTTTACAGACGATTCTACAAGTAAATTGGGCAGGTAAACTAAAACAGGCACGCTTATTATGTAATATAAGATCACAGCAAAGGAATGACTTACTTCGACAGCGTGTTGCTGACAGAACCCCATACATCGCATACAACTTTCACAAGAAAAGTTCCACTAAGGACGGGGCTTTGCTTTTCCACTCATCTTTATAGCTCCGATAGGACAATTTTTAGCACAAACCCCACAGCCTGTGCAACGATAAGACGCAAAAAAAAGTTTGGCTATAAAAAAACGACCTAATACCAAATAAGAAAGAGTTATTGGTAACAGTAACAGGCCTAGCGTCAATGATATAAACCCGCTAAAGTAACATTTCCCTGAAAGAATCCGTTCCGCAATATTCACGATCCTATATTTCGCTCTTTTGCTAATATATTCCGCATTCTTCTGGCTTAATCCCCAATGCAGTGACAGCCAATTAGACGGCATATCCAGTCCTAGAACACCGCAAACTGAATAGCCTTTTATAGCAAAAATCAAAGCAATTAAATATGCTGCTGTCCCTTCCATCCCTGGAAAAGCAAAAGGTCCTATTTTTGTTCCGGCTCGCGTCGCAATAACAAAACAAGGAACCTGATTGCCATGTGGTAATTGAAAAAGCGCACGAAGCAAGTGCCAGGGGGCTGTAAAAGCATGGGTTGGAAATACTATGCCAATCAGTAGGTTTAAGCCTTTTCCAATATTTTGTAACTTTTTTATCTCCTCAACAGGTGCAATATGTGCCTTCATTCCATCTTCAATAGCAAGCTCTTTTAACCAAACTGCCACACGAAAGGAATTACCCGTTCCACTAAAAAAAAGCATCTGCAATTGTTGATATTTCATTGTCCAATTGCACTTCCAATCATAAATTTTAAAGAACGCCGCAAAGATATGCTTCATTTACTTGAAATAGCCCAAGCCTTTAAGTCTGCTATTTTTAATCAACTTCATAAATGTTATATCTGGCAATTCTCCTTTCGTTTCTCTCGGCTTAGCCAACTGACTAATATCCAAACTCAGAAAATCATTTGCCGAAATATCCGATTCATTTACATTCCAAGAGTTTTCTGTGTTATTTTCTTCGGGAAGGTTCGCTTTGTCCAATTGATTACTTTTATAAGCAAGATTATGATGCAATACTTCTCTTGTTCCTGGAATATCAATAAGGTTATCGATGCTTAAACACTCAAGCATCGTAAAGCACGACATTCTTTAAATGTAACCCCATCACCATGGGCACCAAAACCATCTGTATTTCCTATTGATGGACTGATACGCAGGCACCCATTCCTGCAATGAATACAATTATCATGAAATACAACTCAAAATTTTTCAATAAAGTCTTCATAAATTTCTCCAAAAAATTTTTACAGAAAAACATGTATTGGTAAATTTTATCTCTTATTGTCAGTATAACTACATCATAACAAGTTGTAAATGAGCAATTAACGAGTATATACTTTATGCAAAAAAGATACCTTCTTTCTATTTACAAGCCAGTGAATTCCAATTTAAACTAAATCACTTATTTGTTTCTTCTTTCAATATTTACCACAAGCCAAGAACTTTCCACCAAACGCCACCGATGCCAAGCCAAATAATGAGATTAATCACTGAAACAATGAAGCCTTGTTTCCACCAGGTGCTCTGCGTAATATAGCCAGAACCAAAATAAATAGGTGCAGAACCTGCAGCATAGTGCGTGAGTGACCCGCATAAGCTTGATGCGAAACCAAGTGCCAGTGCTGTTAAATAAGGTGGTGCACCAGCGCACACGGCTACTGAAACCAAAGCCGCATACATTGAAACAACATGTGCTGTCATACTAGCAAAACCGTACTGTGCATACATATAGATTGCCACAACCAAAAAGAAAACTGGCACCCAAGAAATCCCTGGCATACTTGCACTGACAACATTTGCCACCCAAGGAATAAAACCTAGTTTTGATAAATAGTCCGCCAAACTAATTAAACTGCCCATCCAGATAAATGTATCCCAAGCACCCTTTTCTTCGAGTACGTCTTTCCATTCCAAAACCTTCGTCATCAGCATGACTGAAACCGCCAGCATAGCAACAACCGTCGCGTTTAAGTCTGTATATTGTGCTGTACCCCAAAGCAAAAGTGCCCCCACAAAAACTGCCGCCACTACTTTTTCAGCAAAAGTCATACTGCCCATGCTCTGTAATTCTTTCTCAGCCAAAATCTTCGCTTCCGGCGTATGGGTAACTTCAGGCGGGTACACCTTGTATAAAAAATAAGGAATAATTAACAGCGACAAGATTCCCGGCACACTGCTCGCTGCAGCCCACATGCCCCAAGTAAGTTCAATATGCAAAGTCTGTGCTGCCAAAAGTGCAATCAATGGATTTGCTGCCATTGATGTCATAAACATAGCAGAAGTAATGATATTTGCCTGATATCCAACTTGTATTAAATAGCATCCAACCCGATTTGCCGAAGCACCAGGTTCTGATTGAAATGCTGCTGCAAGGCTGCGGGCAATCGGATAAACGATGCCGCCCCCGCGAGCTGTATTAGACGGTGTAGCCGGAGCAATAATAAGCTCCGTCAGTGCTAATGTATAGCCTATTTTCAAGGTACTATCACCAATTCGTTTTATTAATAAATAAGCAATTCTCCGGCCTAAACCACTTTTTGTAAAAGCTCTCGCAAACAAAAAAGCCGATACAATCAACCAAATCGTGTCACCACTAAAACCAGATAAGGCTTCCTCTGGTTTCAAGATATTAGCAAATGTCGTAAAAGTTAATCCAATAAAAGCAATCGCCCCAATTGGCAGCGGCTGCAAAATAAAACCGGCAATAACCGATACAAATATAGCAAAAAGTCGCCAGGCTTCTAGTGGTAATCCATTTGGCACAGGACAAAACCAAATTAAAATTCCAAGTAACAAAACCAATAAACCACGTGTTAAATTATTCACAGATCACACCTCTTTTTGTCAAAAAGTCCCATGAATTTGGAGGATCGTTTATATTGTCCCCAAAATCTACCCAATTGCTTTTTACCGTTATTTCCATTAAAAATACCACTCCTACTTCATAAAAGATTCAATGCTGTAAGATATCTTACTTTATTCATTTTTATAATCGCCCTCATATAAATTTTTATACAATATGTTCGAAAGGGCTCTTTTTTATGAAAACCATACCTTATATTAAAAATACTTATAGCATTGTGCATTCTTTATAAGTATTTACTATATACTCAATGTATACATTTGTATAACAAAATAAATAGATAACTGCTATAAGTAAAATTAATCTATCCAATACTTATAGCAGTTATCTATTTATAGTATTTGTCTGTAATTAAACATATTTACCCTAAATTTTTCTTACCCCCATGCAATAAAAAAACAGACTACTCAATTAGCTAGTCTGTTCTACGTCTATTTTTATATAGAAACAACGTACCATGAATCGTATTTACTTATTGCTTCACCATGTGAATCTTAATCACAACCAAGTCACATCTAATGGATTACGATCAACCAGTCTTTTAAAACTATATTTAGGGTAACCCAGCATTACAGCTCCTGTTATCACTTTATCTTGAGGAATTTTAAATAATTCCAGCAATGGACCATATTTTGCAAATACGCACATTTCAATGAGTCCAGCCCAACAGGAACCCAATCCAAGTGACGTTGCAAAAAGTTCAAGGTAAGCAAGCGAAAAAATCGTGTTCTCTCTTCCATTTGATAAATCATTTGATGCCATGGCTAAAATCAAATGAGGTGCATCATGCAAAATATTATCCATCCCCTTTTCCCTATAAGCACGAATGTGGATAGGAAAACTCCAATGCGATGGTGCGTCCTTTAAAACTTCTGCTTCCATCCACTCTATTGTTATCTCAGTAATCTTTTTAAGAATTTCCTTATCTTCGATAATAAGATAAGACACACCCTGTCGATTACTGGCAGTAGGTGCAAAGCGAGCAATTTCAACTAATTTTAATAATGTGTCTCTTGGAACAGCAACATTTTTATAACAGCGTATTGATCTGCGAGACCTAAGAAATTGTTGCGCAGTTTTTTCATTTAGAACTGGAAATTCTTGTACAGCAGGTTGATTCGCTAAAGGGGCTTTTTTATTGTCAATTGCCTCCTGTGGACATATGGCAACACAATGCCCGCACTCATTACAGTTCTGCGGCTGCCTTGACTCCGGACCATCTTCTCCCATAACCAAAACCCGAGTCGGGCATGCGTCTATACAAATCCCGCATTTAACACATTTTTCTAGATTTACCTCAATTAATTCCATCTATATTCACCCCTGCCGCAAATTTAGCCCCCATTGCAAAGGCTTTTTCACAATCCTTGGGAAATTCTTCTTCGCGCCGTCTCGCTTTTCCCTCGGCATTGAATTTCGGTGCAACATACTTGGAATAATCTTGAAACTGATAGGTATCAGTGACAAACAACGATTCTGACGCGCCAAAAACACTTTTCAAAGCCCACTCCGTTATTTGTAGATTAGAATTATATCCGCTGTCTTTCATTTGCTGCTCAGTTACATTCATCGTATAAATAAAACCAGTTGGTATCTTTTTATCAAAAAGCGAGGAATAGTTTTCATCATAAACAAAATAAGGGAAAATCAACCGTTCGAAAAATGACCTCATTTCGCCAGTAGCCACCCCTAAATAAATAGGAGATCCTAAAATGAGTGCATCTGCTTGTTCAATTTTTTTAAAAATTGGCGTCAAATCATCTTTACAGGCACATTTTCCGTAACTTTTCCCATCTTTTAGTTTACAAGCAAAACAACTTATACAGCCTTTATATTTTAAATCATAAAGATGGATAAGCTCTGTCTCTGCTCCCTGTGAAGCCGCTCCTTCGAGTGCTTTATTCAATAAAGTAGCCGTATTCCATTTTTTCCTTGGACTGCCATTAATAGCTATTACTTTTTTCATAACGTAAAGTCACCTTTCTTTTATCTAATTGCTTTCTTGCTTCTAATTGTATATGATATTATCAAAAAGAAAAGTATGCACTTTTATGGTAGATACTATCAAAAAGGAGAGTAATAATGCAAAAATGGTCACCAAATGAATGTAAATGTTCTATTACATATACATTGTCCGTTGTCGGAGGTAAATGGAAATGGCTTATACTTTATAAATTATTTGAAAATGGAGTACAACGCTACGGCGAGTTGAAACGAACAATACCGTTAATTACACATAAGATGTTAAGCCAGCAGCTTAAAGAACTAGAAGCCGAAAATTTGATCTATCGAAACGAATATCATCAAGTTCCGCCTAAAGTTGAATATTCCTTAACAGAAAAAGGTGAAACACTCATTCCCATACTGCAGCTTATGTCAAGTTGGGGAGAAAAAAATAAGCCCGGTGAAGTGTAATAAACGTCATCAACTGTTTATCTTAATGATAAAATTACGTCTTTACTTGTGCGAATTTGACCGATTCTTGGAAAAATATATTTGCAAACGTAATCATGTTCTTCTTTTATAGAAGCTGTCATCGCATCTTCTACAAAAACTTGATTATAACCATGTTGAAAAGCTTCTCTTGCTGTGGTATCCACGCCAATTCCAGTAGAAATACCGCATAATACAATCGTATCAATTCCACGGCGCCGTAACTGTAAATCAAGGTCCGTACCATAAAACGCGCCCCATTGTCTTTTTGTAATAACATGAACGTTTTTACTATTTTTCAGTTCAGGCACAAGGTTGTCCCAGCCTTCTGGATATTGTCCCTGATTCATTTTCGAATCTATCCTTGGCTTAACCATATCTTTTCCATCTACAAAGGAAACCCTTACAAGAACTACAAAAGCTCCCTTCTCTGTAAATGCATGAACTAGTCGGCTTGCATTCTCAACAACTTGCACACCAGTATAAGGTAAAAGTTCCCTATTTACAATTCCCTTTTGCAAGTCTATAACTACAAGAGCTGTTTTTTCTGTTTTCATTAATTCAGTTTCTGTTAATTTTAAATTTTTCATTTTTATTGTCCCCTTATTTACTTTGATTTTGTAAGATATTTATTTTTTTATACACTTTACAATAAACCCAGATTGCATTTAAAAGAAGTAAACTACTTGTAATAAAAAACACATATCGGATACCCAGATGGGCTGCTATTTGTCCGCCAAACACAGAGCCAAAAAATATACCCAGGTAAAATGCAGCTATATTAAAGCCAAATATTCTGCCGGTCAGAGCATCCGGTGTTATCTTTTTGAGCAGCGTACTAATGGATGGAGCAAGGCCCGCTGTCGCAAAACCAAGTAAAAACCGCAATCCGATTAACTGCCATGGGTTTGTTACGAAGGCCTGCGGTATAAATAAAAGCCCTGCCACAATAAGTGCTGTAAATATTACTTTGTGAGGTCCAATCTTATCTGATAATTTTCCAAGTATGGGAGCCGCTATTATATTGGCAAGTCCAGAAGCTGAAAATGCGATACCCGAAATAAGTGCAATATGAGCTGCATTGTTTGATATGTCCATTACATATACAGTGATAATCGGTTCAATTGTATAGTAGGCAAGTTGAAATACAAAGGAAGTTACAAACATACTTATAATAAGACCTGAATCCGGTAATTGTTTCCACACTTCTTTCATGCTTAAAGCTTTTTTCTTCCCTGATACAAATTCCTCTTTAACAAATAACAAAGTTGCAAAAAACGCAACAAACATCAGTCCTCCCGTTAGAAAAAATGCAAATTTCAGACCTAATATTTCATCTAAATATCCACCAAGTAATGGTCCAAGCAGCGAACCTGTAACTGTAGCTGTTGAAAATACCCCCATAGCCCATCCTACATGTTCCTTTTCTGTTTGAGTTGCTATAAGTGTGAGACAAGCTGTACTATACCCAGTTATAACACCTTGAAGTAATCTTAACCCAATCAATTGATATACATTTTGTGCGAATCCCATACTGCCAATTACAATAGCCATTCCAAAGCTTGCCCGTAGCAGCATGGGTTTTCTGCCAAACTTGTCCGCCGCATAGCCCCATATTGGTGAAAAAATTGCTGATGCAATGAATGTAATCCCAAAAGCAATTCCTGATAGCTGCTCAATTGTAGATGTATTTTGAATGCCTAGTTGGTTTATATAAAGAGGCATAATAGGAACTATTTGACTCATTCCTATCGCTGCAACAAATGTTCCAAACCAACAGACAATTAAATTGCTTTTCCAAATCGGCATGCATGTCCTCCTTTTTTCTGCTGTTTATTCATTATCGTATAAAAACATGAACGATACTATCCTCATAATAACCTTCAGATTAGCTTTATACCATGCATTATATTAAACTTCATGGACATTTTTGCTATAATATTCGGAAGGGCTTATTCCTTCAAATTTTTTAAATATCCTGCTAAAATAAAATTCATCCGTAAAACCAAGTATTTGCGCTACTTCTCTGACCTTTTTATTACCTTCAATAATAAGTTCTTTGGCTTTATCAATTTTCATCTTATTAAAAAACTCAATAACGGAATATTCCGTAGTTTCTTTGAATACCTTTGATAGATACGTAGGTGACAGCTTTATCAACTCTGATAATTCAGTCAAAGTCACTCTATTATTTATATTTTGATGCATATATTGGATAATTTTTTCTACCTTTAAGGTGATTGAGTAATTTTTGCTTTGCTTTGTCACCTTTTGGTAAATTGCAATTAATAATTGCTGAAGAAACGTCTTCGTAATAAACTCATAACCTGGTTGTTTTGCATTCCAAGTGCAAACTAATTTTTTAAATATATCTTCAATTTGATAGTAATCTTTTAATTCTTGTCCTTGATTCAATGAAAGCATTTTCCCTTCACCGCTAATAATCCAAGTGCTGTCATCAAAACTTACGTGCGTATAGCTAAAATGTACTGAAAAAAAGCCTATAGACTCTTCCGTATCCAAATCGAGAGAATGTAGTACATCAGGGCAAATATAGAATAGCATACCTTCTTTAACCAGATATCTTTTTTGCCCAATTTTCAGAACACCTTTTCCTCGAGTAAAAAAAATAATTTCATGATGTTGAATTTTTCTAATGATTTTAGGTAACGGTTTTTCTGGTTTATTAAATTGTCTGCACTTGCAGTAATGAATATGAAAAAATAAATTACTCATGTTTTCCTCCATAATTTATATGATATGTTCTAATAAATTTATGAACGTCTATTTTATCATAATTATAACCATACTACTGGTATTATCGCTCCTAAAAGTCAATGTGTACAAGTTGAATCTAAAAGGGACTGATCGAATTGCAAATTAGATCAGTCCCTTTTAGATTTTGCCAAACAACAGAACATTGCCTGAATGTATTATGGCTATATGAATAGTTCTCCCACTCCAAAAAATGCTACTTCACCGCGTATAAATACTTTTTTGCCTATTTTTCCCTCTGATACCCAGCCTTGAATCCTACTCGGTCTGTTAACATATTTTCCTTGATAAATATTAATCACTTCACCTGATTGTTTGAATCCATTTTTAACTAGATATGCACATAATGGTCCTGCTGCGCTTCCTGTAGCAACATCCTCCACATTGCCCTCATTATCCCAAGTTCTGCATTCCAGTGATTTAGGATCAAATAGATATACAAATTTTGCACCAAATTGAGCAAGTACTTCGTCAAAATTCGGGATAACGATTTTAGCTTTTCCTAAGTTTTTTTTCAGGGGAATTAGCATATATGGCAAACCTGTAGATACGATCTCTATAGGATATTCTTCGTGGAAATCTTGAATATCAAGATTCAAAACAGCTGCTATCACTTGATATTTTTCATATGAAACTGTCTTGATAAATTGTGGCTCGCCCTGATCCATGACAACCTGAAAAGCATCATCACGTCTTTCTGATGTTAAATGAATCACCCTGCCAGCTGCTGTAATATCAATATTCACAGAATTTTTATTGGCATAAAAATTTTTATGTATAACGGCACCTGCGCCTAATATAGGGTGACCAGCAAAATTCAATTCTTCCTCTACCGTGAAAATTCTGACTGGATACTGTTCTTCAACGGATGGATATATAAAAATGGTCTCAAACTGTTTACATTCTTGTGTAATAGATAATAATGTTTGATGGTCAATTTTCTTATCAGGAAACACAACCGTTAAGCCATTACCACTTAAAGATTTTTCTGAAAACACATCTACGTGAAAATATTTCATTTATTATTAACTCCCCTTGATTTAATTCTAAAACGTATTATAAAAAGTTAGAGTAACAAACCAGAACTCAACCCACATAGTCATCATAACAATGTTTTCTTTCATCATAATCACGTACCATTCTTGGATATAATTGTAACACGATATATTCATAACATAAATACAAAAACTATTCATCAAATGATTTTATTCTATCTTCTTCTACCTAACCCAATGTTAACGGAATATCCAAAATGACAACAAAAAAGATTAACCCTATCAATCCAAAAATCAGGCCCGCTAATATACAAAAGTATCCGCACAATCCAAGTTTTTTTAAAATTTTCTAATCTTTTATAATGCATAGAATAAGCACTAACGTATCAATACCTACAACAGCTCTACTTACTGTAACAGATAAATATTTGCCAATTTCAACCATCGTTAAACCAAACAAACCATATATCATAAATGATTTTTGTTCTTTCCATCCATTGATAATCAGTCCCCTACCACTTAATTTTTCTTGGTGAACAGACTACTGTATTTAAACCTAACTGCGTTTTATCAAATACCAAATACTATATTTTTACCTATATATTATATTTTATCTTTATACAAAAAGCACGCCGTCAGTTCTGTATGCTCTTTCCCTATAACACGAACCACATAAATAAACAGTCACCCAAATCGGATGACTGTTAAATATATATGTTTCTTGAAATTATTTTACTTCTTTAATAATTCTCTTTCCACCAAAAACATGGATTGTCCTTGTCCCTGCAATACAACTCCCACCTTGTGCCGTTCCTTTGGGAATAAAAAGTTCATCACCGGGATTCAAAATGATTTTTTGCCCATTCATGGTAACAATATATTTCCCAGAAATACATACCATATATTCATCGAATGGATGCTTATGTTCTTTAGAGATTCTATCAGAATAACATGTCCAAAAAGCCATCTGACTACCATCAGCACCTGTAAAAAAGTATCCATCAATATCTTTTGTATTTTGTTGATTGCTATCAATATGATTCTTCTCATTTTTCATAAATTCTGGAAAATCTTTCACTAGCAGCGCCTCCTATAATCAATAAAAGTGCATAGAATGAAGGCTTTTTACGAGTAACTTGTTTAAATAAATCCACCATTTACACGCAGGGTTTGACCCGTTACCCATTGTGATTGATCGCTTACTAGAAATTCAATGACATTTGCAATATCTTCTGGTTCACCAATCCGGCCAAAAGCATTCATCTTTTTCATAGCGTCGATTTGCTGCTCTGTTTTTCCCAACTTAAAAAGCTCAGTGTTTACAGGTCCAGGCGCCACTGCATTAATTGTAATTTGTTTGGAGCCGAATTCTTTTGCAAGTTGACGCGTGAATTGTTCAACTGCACCTTTTGTGCCAGCATATACACTGTACGTCGGAAACATTTGCCCGGCTACAGACGTCGAGAAGTTCACGATTCTTCCGTTGTTTTCCATGTGTTTCAATGCTTGCTGACATGCAAAGAAAGTACCTTTCACGTTTACGGCAAATTGTTTGTCAAAATCGTCTTCCGTTACATCCGAAAGAGGTTTGGTTATCATCAGCCCGGCATTATTAATCAGAATATCCACTTTACCGAACTCATCAATTGTTTTTGTAAACAATTCTTTAACATCATTTAACTTACTTAGATCAGCATGAAGTGCTACCGCTTTGCCTCCTTTTTTAAGAATGCCTTCCACCACATCATCTGCCTTTTGGCGATTGCTGGAATAATTAATCACCACGTTAGCACCTAGATCAGCCAGTTGTTCAGCAACAACACGTCCAATGCCTCTCGAAGACCCAGTTATGATTGCTACTTTTCCTTCTAAAATTTTCATTTTCATTCAACCTTCCTTCTACTTTATTTTTTGCACCTGTTACTAAAGTTATTAAATTCATCCGCTTCCCCGTATTTCACTTTTCAGATATAAACCCTTTTTCCAGTAAAGTCCACACATCTAAAAACTCCTTATAAATCGTTGGACTTTTCCATTCATAGGCATGAGCTGGGTGATGGAATCGTATCGTAGCATAGAAAATAGTTCGTGCTAAGCGAGAAGGTTCCTCCGATTTTATGCGACTACGGGTAATGATTTCACCCATTTGATCTGTAATATGATTAACGTGTTTATAAATTAAATCAGCAGCTTCATCGGTTACTTTTGCATACATTTTAAACATCTCTTCATCTTCACGAGCATAGTGGTGTTTTAATTCAATGAGTGTCCGAAGATATGTTTGTAAATGTTGAGGTCCTTCCATTGAAGTGTCCTTACAAACAGCTGTTAACGGCTTAATGATTTTTTCGTCAAGCCATTTTTCAGTAACGCCTTCAAGAAGCTCATTCTTGCTTTTGAAGTGTCGATAAATCGTTCCATGACTTACATTCAATATACGGGCAACATCTATCACAGAGGTTTTTGCCACCCCGAAACGTCTGAGCGCTTCTTCCGTTGTTACAAGTATCTGCTCTTTCGTTAGTATTCCTGAAAAATCGCCCATAAAGTATATTTCATCTCCTTAAACCTATAATAACACGATAATCACCAAATGACAACTATTGTTTTTTGTCACTTGATGGTTATCGATATTTACTCAATATATGCTTGTGAACCGTGCTGTACTCCCCACATAGCCATAAGCTTCAATATAGGGATTAATGTTTCACCTTTCTCAGTTAAAGAATATTCCACTTTAGGAGGTATTTGCGGATATTCTTCACGATGGATTAATTGCTCAAATTCAAGTGAATCTAATTGTTGGCTTAACATTTTATGAGAAATAGTTGCCAGCCTTTTCTTTAGTTCTCCATATCTTTGTACTTTTTCGTTATATAATAACCATAATATTACCCATTGCCATTTACCACTGACAATAGATACTGTATATGACATGGGACATACCAAAGGATCAATAGGTCCATCTTTCATAAAATCACTCTCCTTTTATTGAGTATCTAACCATAAAGTGCGTACTTCAATTATAACAACATTCATATTATAATCAATGCAAGCAACATCTAAAATAAAACTACTAAAAGGGAGCGATATTAAATGTCAAAGGTTGTTATTTTTAATGGTAGTCCACGAAAAAATGGGTATACTGCAAAACTATTAGACCAAGTGACCAACGGAGCCAAATCAAAAAGTGCCGAAATTATTGAATTTGATTTGAATGATTCTGGAATTCGTGGTTGTCAAGGATGCTATTATTGCCGTACACATGATGGCTGTGCTATTCAAGATTATCTACAACCAATGTATGAGGCTATTAATGAAGCAGATGCTATTATATTTGGTTCTCCAATCTATTATCACCAAATTACAGGTCAAGCAAAAGTTTGGTTAGACCGTACATTTCCAATGATTGGAGGGCTTGGAGATTTTGTACCAAGACATCCAGGTAAAAAGATAATAACGATATTTGCTCAAGGGGGTGCAGATCCTAAAATAGGTGCAGATGATATTAATTTTATTAATAATGTATTTGCACTTTATGGTTGGGATTTAACGGATAGTATTCATTGCTGTGGAACTCATGATTCTAATTTTGCAATATCTGAGGAATTATCCTTAAGAGCATTTACTGATGGAGAAAAACTAATTAGGCACTTATAATGATTACTCATATCCTGCTTTTCCTTTTCTTCTTTAAAAAGTTTAAAATAGTCAAGTATTTCTACTGCAAAATCCACAAATGCATTTCCCAAAGCCGTAACGATATTTTGATCTTTTACCACATTTTTATTAATATAGCTTTCCCGCGGAAATGGGTCATCTAATGCCATTGGAAAAACCTTTCTAAGCTTTTCTTTGGTTAATACAGTTGTATACATTCTCCCTTGTAAAACTCCAGCCCTCGCTAAATACTGCGTACCAGCACAAATTGCAGCTAATAAGATGCTTTTGTTATTTAAATTTTGAATGAGTTCCGTTAATTCTGGTCGCTGCTCATCATTAAATCCCCCTGGTATAATTAAAGCCTCCACATCGGTAAAATCCAGTGCATCTTTTACTGTAGCCATAGGATAATACCATATTCCAGATTTGCTTTTTATCACTTGCTTTTCATAAGCAATACAAACAATCTCTCGGTTAAGCAGATGACACGCTAATGTCATTTCAAAATCAACCATTTCTTCGTAAATAAAACATAATATTTTCCCCATAATTACCACGCTCCATTAAATATAAATTGGCTGAACAATTCTTGCTCCCATTTCCCAAGCCTTCTGACAATCCTGGGGGAATTCTTCCTGCCGCCATTTTTGCTTTGCCTCTGCATCAAAAAAAGTTGAAACATATTGCGTATAGTCCTCAAAATGGCAGGTATCAATAGCAAATAGTGATTCTGTTTCCCCAAAAATTTTCTTGATAAACAGTTCCATGAGATGAAGATTTTGTTCATACCCCATTGTCTTCATCTGAATCTCATTTGCTGCCATGGTATAAATGATTCCTGTTCGTATTTTCTTTTTAAACAGAGATGACCGTTCCATATCAAATACGGAGTATGGAAACAACAATCTTTCCCAAAAAGACCGCATCTCACCGGTAACATTTCCATAATAAATAGGCGAACCAAAAATTAGGGCATCCGATTCTTCTACTTTTTTAAAGATCTCAGTTAAATCATCCTGAATCGCACAATGGCCATAGCTTTTTCCGCCCACTCGTTTACAGGCGTAACAGCTTCTACAACCTTTATAATTTAAATCATAAAGATGGATGAGTTCCGTTTCTGCGCCATTTGCTGCTGCACCTTTCATTACATGTTGCAAGAGAATTTCAGTATTCCAATTTTTCCTTGGACTTCCGTTAAATAATGTTAGTCTCATCCGTCTTGAACCTCCATTTTACATACTCAATTATTTTTGCCGTTTTATTTCATGTTCATAGACTATTTAAATATATGTATATACATATATATTGTCAAAATTTTTATTTGCCAAGTTTATTAATAGAGTCTAGTGTTTCTAAAAAGCCATTAAATTGCTTTCCCAGTACTTGTTCGATTTTTCTTTGTGCCTCTTCCCATAAGGGTATAGCTGCTTCAAGCTTGTGTTCACCATCTGTTGTAATTGAAATTAATTTTTTTCGAGCGTCCTGCTGTTCAGGCACAATCTGAATGTATCCATGCTTATTCAATATTTCAATATTTCTCGTAACCGTACTTTGGTCCATCAGCAGTATAGCAGCCAGTTCACCAACCGCAATGTTTTTATGCAATGAAATACTACGAAGCAATGCACATTGTGTGGTGCGTAGACCAGTTGATTGTAAGTGCTGATCATAAAACTGAGTGATCACACGTGTCGTTTTTCTTAAATTTCCACAAATACAAGATTGCATATCTGGTAACTTTAACATTATAAATACCTCCACAGCTATTATATGTATATACATATAATAGCTGTGGAGATAAGCTTTGTCAATAATGAATTTTAATCTAAAGAGTTGACAGACTTAAAATTCCAAAGGCAGTTATCACAACTCCGGAAATCTGATTAACCCAGTGCAGTCTTTTTTTGTCAAACCGTGTACGAAGTAAATTAACCGTTCCGCTCAAGAATAACCACCAAAGCATAGAGCCGATAAAGACACCTAAAACAAGTAAACCAGATGCAAATTCTCCACCAGCCGTTCCTATTCCCAGTCCAGCAAAAACAGCAGCAAATGACATGATCGTCAGAGGATTGGTCAATGTTAGAAAAAACGCCGACGTATACGACCCAAAAAGCCCCTTTCCATTTGCTTTTGCCGCAATTTCGGCTGGAACGGATTGAAAAGTTTTATATCCGAGATAAAGTAAAAATAGTCCTCCTGTTAAATGTAAATAAAATTGACTATTTATTAAAAAAGTGGATATAACGGTTAAACCAAAAGCGGCGATACAACCATATAAGGCATCGGCGGTTGCCGTACCAAGTCCTGAAATAAATCCATTTAATAAACCATTTGACAAGGTGCGTCGAATGCAAAGTACTCCGATAGGACCGACAGGTGCTGCGATAGAAAATCCAAGTATGACTCCTTTGATAAAAAACATGTTTTCCATAATATTTTAACTCCATTACTGTTTTATGCTTACTATAACAATTTTAAATTCTTGTAAAATGCCAGTTAATTTTCTAAATCCTATTTATCTTATTTTTCATCACGTTCCATAAAACTAACCAAATTTGAAACTTTTGTTAGTTCACCTTGGGTTGTTTTATTAGCCGAATCCGTTTCAGCAATACGTTCAATCGATGCAGCTATAATGTCGACAGCATCAATAATATCCTTACCTACATGTGTTAAATCGTATTAAATTGATCCATTTCATCTTGAAATTTATAGGTGAAATCATTACTTGTTTTAATCTTCGTCGATATTTCATCTACACTCTGAAACAAAGTCTGAATCGAACTATTGGTTTGATTTAAACTATCTTGGGTATTTTGTGATAATTTGCGGACTTCGTCAGCAACTACAGCAAAACCATTTCCATCTGAAATTAAAACTGCCTCCATATATACTTACAGTTTGCTCTTGCTTTAACTATTAATTATTCACCATAAAAGTACAAAAACCTGTTTATTCACACAAAAGCTGTATGATATATTGCATATTCATCTAATTTAACAATTCTATATGAAATAGTCCTTCATACTGATATTACCAATCAACAAAATTACACTGCTAAATATTTAAATGTTTCTTGCTAAAGATTACAATCTTTCATAACGCAAAAAAAGAGGCGGCTTAAACGTTTTATACATTATCGCCGCCCTTTTCAAGGGGCATATGACTCCTTATGAATATTTATAACAAAACCACTTATTCTTTTTCTACCGGAATCCAAACTTCGACTAAAATTTGTGCAACAGGATCAAATGTAATCTTATTGTCAACATTATCAAGGCTCATAAACAACTGCTTCGGGGAACGTTTTCTTAAACTCCTGCAGCTCGTTTGGTACCGCATTATTAAACTTGATATCAAAGAAAGTCCGAACACTAGCACGTGTAAGCTGGATAATCCGCTCAGCCGCTACCGTCCCCTCTTCATCCCCCATTAATGATGCCATAAGCAGCTTTGAATCTGAAAACCCTAGATGTGACAAAGCCGTCAAGCCTCTTACCTTAATACCGCAGCTTTCTTTTCCCATATTTGCTTCAAAGGTTTGCATGGTTGAATCACCTTCATAGCTTTCCTCATTGGCAAGAAGCATCATTGGTTTAACCGTTGGTCGCTTAAAAGCCTCACCCCAAAATGACCCATCAAGATTAGCCCCAGCTTTGATCTCAGAGTCTTCACTAGCAGCTTGAATAGCTGCTGCGCCACCATAAGAATGACCAAAACAACCAATCCGATTTACATCGACTCGCTTTGCCAGAGGCAAGCGAAAATCGTCATTCACCGTCGACATTTGTCGAGCGACAAAGCGCAAATCCGCTGTAATTTCCGAAAAATGCTTTGTTAAATAGGCACTTTCATCATCATCGTTAGCAAACGTTGGCAATATACGGCTCGGCTCGTGGGGAAATTTAGTTATGCTTGCAACATTTGGAGAATTAACTCCCACGACAATATAACCATGGGAAGCAAGATCTTCTAAAATGCTTTGGTACAGAAAGTAACTTGTCCCAAACCCTTGTGAAAAAATCAGTACTGGAAACTGCCGCCGACCACCAGCTATGGGCGCATTATACACTGCATGTGTCTTGACCTTAAAGCGACTGTTTTTGTCAAGACCAGGAATCGTATTGTCTTTTAACATATATTCCATCGTAGCTTCATCCAAATATATACTTTTTGGACCAGTCGTTCCAATGTCTGCCGGATACCATATCTGTGTCATTATTTCCCGATGCCGAGACGAGCTGCCGTCCGCATAGACCCCCGCGCGCTGCAAATCAATCATCGGGACTTCTACTGTACCAACCCTGTAGTTTCCTGTCACTGCCGGTAATTCCAGCCCAGCCCATTGTGCCGCTCCAACAGTATTACTGCTAAAAGCAAACAATAAACTCATTAGTAATAAACATATACGTTTCAAAAAATCACCTTTTCTAAAAAAATTTACTTTCTCACTAATAATTACGAGCGCAAATTCATTTTGGTTCAAAAATTTTACATTTTTTTTACACACAAAAAAGACAAGGCTTCACGCTAGAACGCCTTGTCTTTCAATTTATAAGATTCCTTGCTATTTCATTCGGTCACAGGCACTTTTTTATGCGACGGCATAATCATCACATAAAAAAACAGAAGTGCTCCAGCCTCACCGATTAGCATGATAACAGCCATCGGCATGGGGTTCGCACTACCCGCAATGCCGACAAGCGGAGCCATTATGCTTCCTGAAATCATCGAAAAAAAGCCGATAAGCGCTGAGGCGCTGCCTGCATTTTTACCATGAGCACGCATCGCAAGTGAAAAGCTCGTAGCCCCCATGATAGCAATCATCGGAATCACGACAAGCAACGACAATATGAGTAATGCCAGCGGTGCATTAAACCAACAAGCCGTAAAAATCAGCAAACTACCTACAAAAGACTGTACAAGCGACCAGCGCAAAAGGTTTTCGTCCGCGACACGCCCCGCCAAACGCATCGGAATTACACCCGTTATTGCAATTGCAATCCCAATGCCGCCAAAAATCAAACTATATTCTTGGGCAGAAACACCATAAATATTTTGGAATATAAAAGAAGACCCAGATATATAAGAAAAAAATGCCGCAAAAGAAAAGCATTGCATAAGACAGTGACCAAGAAAATATTTATTTGTGATCAATGCACGGAAGCTTTTGAAAGTCGAGCCCCATCCACTAATACGGTTTTCAGGACGCAGACTCTCTTTGAAAAGCAGTGCTGCCATAGTCAGCATAAGACCAATGAGCATGAGCAATACAAAAATGCCCCGCCATGAGGTAAAAATAAGAATTTCCCCACCGATAACTGGTGCGAGAATTGGTGCCAGACCATTCACCAGCATAAGCATGGAAAAGAGCTTTGTGAGCTGCGGTCCCTCGCACACATCTCGGGCAATCGCACGAGCGATAACAATGCCCACCGCCCCAGCCAATCCCTGTATAAAACGAAATATAAGAAAAACATAAATAGACGTTGCAAATATGCAAACCAGCGTCGAAATGGCAAATATAAGCATGCCGATAACCAAAGGCATCCGGCGTCCCTTCATGTCACTTATGGGACCAGCAAAAATCTGTCCAATCGCCATACCAGCCATGGTCATCGTAAGTGTAAGCTGGATAACGGATGTAGTAACTCCGAATTCTTCCGGCATAAGCGGCAGGCTTGGTAGATACATATCTATTGAAAGCGGCGCAAGTGCTGCCAAAATCCCTAAGAAAACCGTCAATACCAGTTGACTTTTTCTATCTTTAACTGTCATAAAAATGATATCCCCCTAAAATATGATTTAACAATAACCAACATTGACTGCACACAAAGATCAAGACAATAGCGCGATCCCACGTGCAAAACACTGGGCGCCAAAGTAAATTTCTTCTTCCTTCGACACCAAAGTAATTGGTCCATAAACGTCCATCATTTTATTGCAAAACAGTCCAAAATTGAAGCTCATGAAATGAATAGCGAGTTTTTCGTTATCCTCTTTGATGATTTTGCCGCGTCGATACATCTCGTCAAAATACTCTATTAAAAAATTCTTAAGCCGAGTCGGATTTTCCTTTACGTCAATTCCATACTCAACGAGCTTGCGACTTTCCTTGAAACGAATTAAAATTGCTTTTTCATTTTTCAGATTGAATTCATACTGCATTTTTGCGAGCAATAGTATATCATGGTCCAATTCCCAGGTCAGCTGCTCTTTGAGACCATTTTCGATGGGATATTCAAAAGAATAATGCTGGATAATCGCCAGAAGAATCGCTTTTTTAGAACCAAAGTGCCGAAAAACAGACATCTCGCTCACACTGCTTGCCGTTGCAATATCCCGGGTTGTTGTTTCTTTGAAACCTTTATCTGCAATCAATGCCGTTGCAGCGGCAAGAATTTTTTCTCTGGTGGACACGTTTTCCATTTGTATAGTAACCCCCAGTCATGTTAGTTATCGCTAACTAACATGTTAACAATTCTTTATCAGAACGTCAACACTTTTTTTAATTTTAGTTTGTCACATTACAAGTTTAATTACAGAATGAGCAACTTCTTGCCCATTCACTAAAAGCACAATTCGATGCTCCCCCGAATAATGTCGCCGCGTCGTCAGATCAGACCAATTATGTTTCCGTTTTCCGGTAATATGCGTACCGCCAAGTAGTGTTTTATCAAACAAGAAGAATATTTTGCGTGATGTTTTCCCCCGTGCCTTAACGAAATCAACCCCATAACAAAGACGAATATGCACCGCCTCTCCTGCCCTTATTTTTAGACTATATTGCAGTTCGCAGCTTTCACCTAATGCTATTACAGATGTTGCTACCGACAAGGAAGCATCTGTGATAAATCCAATTTCATTTGTTAACTTTGTGTAACCAAATAATTCCATAGCCTCGACATTGGCTTGTTTGATTAATGTACGACAACCCTGCCGTATAATCCAGTCCGTATCGGTATTTTTCCCCCGCCAACGCCTTACAGTTTCGAGTACAATTTCAGGATTATCTTTGACAATATCATTGAGGTTATTTGCTACGCTTTTTCGTACATAAAGCGCAGGATCTGCCTTTAAAAGTTCTAAAACAGCTAACACTGGTTGCGGGTTTTTTTTAAATATAGTTAGAGCTTCTCCCCAAGGAAGCCGCGGGCGGCAACCTTCACTGGCCAACCGCCGCACATGCTCATTTGGATGCTGCGCCCATATAGTCATTTGTTGCATTGCCCGTTCCGGATCAGCTAAAATAAAGGGTCGTATAGCAAATTCCGATGATGATTGCAGAGTAAAGTTCTCGAGTGCTTTCATTGAAAGTGTCCAGTGTTTTTCTGCCTGACCATATATTTTTACAAAGTCTGGGAAAATTAAATAGGGAAGACCTGTGCAGGTATCGTTAATTGTAAACAAAATATCCAGCGCAGTTTCATATCGACTAGGTAAATAAGCCCCCATAGTTTGAGAAATTCGTCGCATTCGAGTTTTTAGTGGAAGATCATTCCATCTTTCGTCCATCACAGAGGCAATAAATTTTCTAGTATCAAAATTACCATAAACCGATTGAATCTTACTCCCAAATTCCAGCAAAAATTTTTGATTATACACATTTTTCAATAATTCTGCCGATTTAATCACTTCCTTCCAATTTGCCCTATTTTTTATATTCCAGATCAATATGTTTTGGTTAATCCGCCATCCACGAGAACTGTTTGACCTGTAATGTAAGTATTTGCCGCTGAGCACAGGAATACTGTCATTTTTGCATATTCTTCCGGCTGACCGTAGCGTCTCAATGGAATCGTTTTAATAGATTTATTATAAACTTCTTCCAGTGTAATATTTGATTTTTGCGCCTGAATCGTATCAAGCTTTTCAATCCGTTCCGTTTTAATTCTTCCTGGTCCCATAACATTAATCAAAATATTTTCACCGCCAAGCTCTTGTGATAAAGTTTTCGTAAGCCCCAAAACGCCCATACGAAAGGTATTCGAAAGAATTAAATTATCCAAAACTTGCTTTACCGATGAGGACGTATAATTGATTATGCGTCCACGCCCTGCTTTACGCATAATCGGCAAGACTTCACGGATTGTACGAATATACGATAAGAGATTCAACTCATACGCCTTCTGCCACATGTCATCTGTAAAATTGTCAAACGTACCAGCAGGTGGCCCGCCCGCGTTATTCACGAGTGCATAAATAGGTCCAAATTGTTCAACTGTATTTTTAACTACTCTTTGAATATCCGCTGCAACCGTTATATCACCTACAGTATAAGCTGGCTCGCAACCGGTTACTTTTTTTATGTCTAGTTGAGCAGCTTTTAGTTTTTCTTCACTGGTACTAAACAACATAACCTTTGCACCTTCTTTACAAAATTCCAAGGCAGCCGCCTTACCTAAACCAGCACTTGAACCCATGACTAAAACCGGTTTGTCTCTCAATCCTAAATCCATTATAGTTTCACTCCCTTTTTTTATAGTGTAATTTGACACCTTACCCTTTTTATTCTATTGGTGCCTCTAAACTCCTGTGTTAAAATCAAAGTAAAAAATTAAATAGCGCTTAAAAATCAGATCAAAAATGCCGTTCCTTGACACAATTCAGTCAGGACGGCATTAAAGTTCCTCTCTAACAGTATGAAAACTATTTAGCCCCCATAAAAAAACCGTACGGAAAAATCACGTAAATTTTTGTTCGTGATCCTTTGTAATATTTTTGACTCTATCACCAAAATAAAATGCCTCCAATATTAGTTTTATTTTAGCTAACACTGGAGGTTTACACAATTCTTTCGCACTACCTGTTGTAATAATTTTCAAACTACAATACCTGTCTTTGCATTTTTATCACTTTCTATTCTCAACTTTTATAATAGCCATTAATAACTACTGCAAATTTGTCGATTTCCGGGTTAAAGATCAATCCAATCCACTAAATCGTCTTCGACCATCTAAATAGTTACTCCAGAAATCCCCTTCCCATTCAAAAAATTATAAATATAATACAAACATCATCCAATATGCAGGTTTTCTCTTATTTTTTCAAGATTAGGCCCAAAAGCTTCATTTAACATGGGTCTAAACTTTCCGTAAATTTCTGCAATTAAAATATCATGTGTAATAAAACATTCTGTAACAAGCATAAATGCCTTGTTCTGTGTCCAGACTCCACAACTATCCAAACTCTTTAAAATAGCAAACAAGCACTGCGAATAGTCTACAACAAGCGATAGCCAGCGCCCATTTTTCAAGGCATCTTCTTCCATTCCTGGCATCTCATGGTAATACATTTTTCCCAATTCTTTATGCACCGGACCATAAGCAACACAAACAATAGTAACGCCACGTTTCACAGCGGCTGCCAAATCACTATAAAGCAGTTCATAATCTTCTGCCCAAATATCTAAATAGATACTTTTTTCAGCATTTTGAATCATTTCCCGAAGTTTAGCAAAAATCTTATCCGTACCATAAAAATGTAAAAAATAATCATACTCTCTACCCGTATTCATGTTTTTTGCATTTTCTTTGATATATTTAATGCGCGAATCTGTTTCTTTTTTATAATTTTCCAAAAGATCCTCTAACGGAATAGCAACATACTTTTTGGGTGACATTTGATCAATTAAATTAATGAAATTTTTGCCCATAAGCGCCTTTACTGTAGAGTAAATTTTCGACTGTGGAACATTAGATCTTTTACTAATTTCATATGCAGTAATGCTTGGATTTTCTAACAATGTCACATATACCGTAGCCTCATACTTTGTAAGACCGACTTTCATTAATTCGTTAACCACATTGATTTGTTTATCATTCATCCTAAAACTTCTCTCTGTATTAAAATTAACAAGCTCATTAACCGTTATATTTTGATTTTATAAATACAATATCAAAATATAACTTATATATTCACGCTTGTTGAGTAACTATATTTTACCATCAAAGTATTTATAGCTGCTTCAAAAGAATACATTCATTATAGCTGTAGATTCTTAACAAAAAGATTGCATATACTACGTAATTATGTGAATGTTCTTGCTTTCGTAATCCGTAAATTTACGACTTTATAGAAATAGTACCTAGTGTGTCATTATCGAGGGATAATCAACACGCGTGTTATATATTATATAATTATATGATTTTCTGAAAAAAAATGCAATTAAAAGCGTATAAATATTACATATATTAAAAAACGAAATAGTCTTACATATACTTAAAACATACAGAGGCCAGCCCGATTAAATCATTTTCTTTGAAAAAACGATTTAATCGGGCTGGTTCCTATTTTCTTATTATTTTATTTCTAGTTTAGAAATAAGCAAAGCTTGCACCATAATGTATAAATATTAGTAATTGTAAAAGATGATCATAATCAAAAATAATGTCTAAATAAAAAAATCTAGAAACATCCGAATTCATGAGACAAGCTAACGTGAATTACGTGTAAACAACTGATTTCCACGCATGTCGGTGCACAAAAAAAAGTAACTCAGTATCAGATAAAATACCGAGTTACTTCATTATATAATATATATTTGGTTTTAAACAGCATAGTCATTCAAAATTTGACTTTTTATTCAAGCTACAATAACCGTACCAGAGCAGCCACGTAATGCATCTTTTGCATTTTTCAATGATGCAACTACTGCTTTTTTCCCAGGATTAGCTGTGACAAAATTGATTGCTGCCTGTATTTTGGGAAGCATACTGCCTGTTCCAAACTGGCCTTCTTCCATATATTGTTGTGCTTCTTTTACTGTCAAACTATCCAAGTTTTTTTGATTTGATTTACCAAAATTAATGGCAACGTTATCAACAGCTGTTAATATAACAAGTTGATCGGCTTGCAGCTCGTCAGCCAGCTTCGCTGAAGCCAAGTCTTTATCAATAACTGCCGTCACACCTTCTAAAGTTTCATCTGCTAACTCAATAACAGGAATTCCACCCCCACCAGTAGAAATTACGATTGCACCATCATTCACCAATTTTTTAATTGTATCAATTTCAACAATTTTCAAAGGATTTGGCGAAGCCACTACGCGCCGATAGCCACGTCCAGAATCTTCCATCATCGAATACCCTTTTTCTTCCCGTAAGGTATTCGCTTCCGTTTCATTATAATATGGACCGATTGGTTTGGTCGGATTTTGAAAGCCTTTATCATTTTTATCAACAATAGTTTGTGTAATAAGCGTAATGACCGATTTATCAATATGGCGCTTATGCAATTCTTCACCTAATGCTTGTTGAATATGATATCCTATCATGCCTTGACTCATTGCACCGCAAACATCGAATGGCATAGCCGGCGTTAAATTTTTTGCACATTCATTTTGCACAACCAGTCGACCTACTTGTGGACCATTCCCATGTACAATAACAATCTGGACATCACTTTCAATCATATTAGCTAAATAAATTGCTGTATCTTTGATAGTTTGTAATTGACATTCTGCTGTAGCCGGAAATCCTTTCGCTTGCAAAGCATTTCCCCCCAGTGCTATAATTGCTCGCATAATTATCTGCCTCCTTTTTCGGTATATTAATTTCCTGAATATAAACATTTTTTCTATTACCCCAATGAACCAGTAGACATTAATCCTAGTGCAACAACACCAAAAATCACAAACAACAGTGCCAGTACCGCTTCATATTCCTTGAAAATTTTCTGTTCTTTTTCTTTTTTTGCTTTTACAAAAACAATAACCCCTACTGCGTAAAGGATCGTAATGAGTAAAAGATATTGTAATCCTGCCGCATATACCAGCCAAGTTGCATAAATAGTAGATAATGTACCTAAAAACAAATCTTTTGTATGTCCTTGAGGATTCACATCATATGTCTCTTTCGTGATTGCCAGTTTAAGACCATATAAAGCACTCAATAAATAAGGTACCAAAATAGCTGAACTAGCAATAGAATATAGGGCCTGATACGTGCTGCTGGCAAACAAAGTTAAGAGTAGTGAGATCTGCACTAAAATATTCGTGATCGTTAAAGAAACAATTGGGGCTCCATTTTTATTTTCTTTAGCAAACATTTTAGGAAACACGCCGTCTTTAGCAGCAACAAACGGTACTTCGGCTGATAATAGGGACCAGCCTAAAAGTGCCCCAAATAGAGAAACTACAAGACCTGCATTAATGATAGCCGCGCCCACTTCACCAACAAGAGCTTCAAGGACATATGCCATCGATGGTGTCGCCTGCTGTGAGAGTTCTCCTTGTGTCATAACCCCCAATGAAAGAACTGAGATTAAAACATATATCAATAACGTTCCAATCAAACCGATGACCGTTGCTTTGCCAACATCTTGTTTATTCCGCGCCCGTCCCGAAAAAACAACGGCACCTTCTATACCAATGAACACCCATAAGGTAACAAGCATTGTACTTTTGACCTGATCAACAACACCGCCCAAAGTCGGAGTCGCTGCACCCCAAATATCAAAAGAAAACGTGTCGACTTTAAAAAATACAATGCAAACAATAATAAATAGAAAAATCGGTACTAATTTCGCAATGGTTGTAAGCACATTAATAAATGCTGCTTCTTTAACCCCTCGCAAAATTAAAATCTGCAAGCCCCAAATAAGAGCGGATGCACAAATAATCGAAACGATATTATTTCCTGAACCAAAAATCGGAAAGAAATAACCGAGAGCACCAAATAACATAACTGCGTAGGATACGTTACCAAGCAGTCCACTAAACCAATAACCCCATGCTGAAATAAAACCTATATAATCACCAAATCCTGCTTTGGCATAACTATAAATCCCACCGCTCAATTCAGGTTTTCTTAATGAAAGCGTCTGATACACAAGTGCTAACGCAATCATTCCAATACCTGTAATTAACCAACCTATCAGAATTGCACCTGCATCGGCACCTTTTGCCATATCCGCTGGCAGCGCAAACGCACCGCCACCGATCATTGAACCTACAACCATTGCACCTAACGCGAATATACCTAATTTATTATCTTTTGCCAAAGAGAGCATCTCCCTTATCATTTTATTTTGTTATATTTATGATGAGATGAACCTCACAAGAAATTAATTGCTAAAGTGAAAACAGCTCTACTGTTTCATTTATCTTATGAATTTATCTACCATAATAAACAACAAAATCAACGGAATGTCTCTAAAAAACTGTTGATGCAATTCATAATGGATCATAAATTACTCTTAGCCTAACGAATACCACTGTGAGATTCATATATGATTTACTCAGTCATGTCGTAGTTGCATGACTGAGTTTTAAATAAAGAACGGAATCTTATGCTCCTAATGTAGCAACCATAATTGCCTTAATCGTATGCATTCTATTTTCCGCTTCATCAAACACAACCGAATGTTTACCTTCAAATACTTCATCCGTGACTTCCATTTCAGTTAAGCCGAATTTTTCAAAAATCTGTTTACCAACTTTTGTTTTTGTATTATGGAAAGCTGGCAAACAATGTTCAAATATAACTTTGTCATTTTTTGTCATTTTAATCATTTGTGCTGTAATTCTATATGGTTCAAGAAGCTTAATTCTCGCGCCCCATACCTCATCAGGTTCCCCCATGGAGACCCAAACATCCGTATATAAAACATCTGCATTTTTAACACCGGCAGCAATATCAGAAGTCACTGTAATTTTAGCGCCTGTTTCGGCAGCTACTTCATTGCATTTTGTAAGCAAAGCTTCATCTGGCCATAATTCTTTCGGTGCAACAATACGGAAATCCAATCCCATTTTAGCGGAACCAATCATCAGCGCATTCGCAACATTATTTCTGCCATCTCCAAGAAAAGCAAATACCATTTTTTCATATGGTTTATTTAAATGTTCCTGAGCCGTTAAGAAATCTGCCAAAACCTGTGTTGGATGATCCGCATCAGTTAAACCATTCCATACTGGTACACCTGAATATTTAGCTAGATCTTCAACAATGGATTGATCAAAGCCTCGATATTCAATACCATCATACATACGTCCTAAAACACGAGCTGTATCTGCAATGGATTCTTTTTTGCCAATTTGGCTGCCAGTCGGACCCAGGTACGTAAGTAATGCACCTTGATCATAAGCCCCTACTTCAAAAGAACATCTCGTACGCGTTGAATCTTTTTCAAAGAGAATAACAATTTTTTTACCCTGTAACTTTTGTTGTTCTATTCCCGCATATTTTGCTCTCTTTAAGTCTCTTGCCAAATCAAGCATGTATTGAATTTCTTTTGGTGTAAAGTCCATTAATGTTAAAAAGCTGCGATTTCTTAAATTAAAGCCCATTTTTAGGATCTCCTTTTATTAAAATAATTTACAAATTTTCACGATAAAGCGGCATACTCATGCATCTTGGACCGCCTCTGCCTCTGGATAATTCAGATGAAGGAATAATGTGAAGTTTGACACCATATTCTTCGGAAAGTACTTTATTCGTAACATGATTTCTCGAATAAACAACCACTTCACCAGGGGCAATTGCAAGTGTATTGGCCCCATCATTCCACTGTTCTCTTGCTCCAGCAATTTTATCGCCATTTCCACAGCGAATAAGAGCAATATCTCTGCCTAAATGTTTTTTAAGAATATCTTCTAATTTCATATCTTGTTTTTCTATCTTAATTTTTAGTCCATTTTTACCATTATGTTTTGTCATTTCATAAACGGTTAACGGTCCTTCAATTTCAGAGTGTATGGTAAATTTATCGTAATCGACCATTGTAAACACTGTATCCAAATGCATAAAAGCTCTAGACGATGGAATATGGAAAGCAAGTACTGTTTCAAACTTAGAATTATTTTGAAACAATCTTCGGCAAACCTTCTCTACCGAAGCCGCATCCGTTCGCTGCGAAATTCCAATTGCCAGCGTCGTATCACTTAAAACTAAGACATCGCCGCCTTCCAATGAAGTATCTTCCTCACGGTCAAACCAAAATGGAATTTGAGCATCTTTGAATTGCAAATGATTTTTAAAGATATATTTGGCAAAAATAGTTTCACGATTCCTTGTTTGTGTTCGCATATGATTCATCGTAATACCATTTCCAACTGTAGCGAATGGATCCCGCGTAAAATACAAGTTTGGCATTGGATCACAAATAAACGGATATAAATTATTAACTTGATCATAAAGCGATATGCGATGAAAATCTCTCAACTCTTCACGCCGAATGCCCGCCATCATCTTATTAATTAAATCTTGATTGGAGAAACTGTTAAAATATTCTGTCAATGCTTCCTTTAAACTTTCACTCTCAACTGAAGCCTCATCAATAAACTGACTAATAAATTGTGTCTTTACGCCTTGGTCTTTAATAGCTTCTGCCGCAAGTGTTTCAAGATAAAGGACCTTTACTCCATTTTCTCTTAAAACATTTGCAAAATAATCATGTTCTTCACGTGCCACTTTTAGATAAGGAATATCGTCAAACAATAGTCTTTCTAAAAGTTCCGGTGTTAAATTTTCAATTTCCTGACCCGGTCTATGCAGCAAAACCGTCTTTAATTGCCCGATTTCAGATGTAACATTCAATACGTTATGTACTGCATATGCTGCTGGTGATTCATTTAAAGTTTTTTTCAAAAGTGCAGTTTCCATAGTTTGCCCTCCTCTAATGCCTAGCAGTTTGGAACATTTTGAATTTTCTTTACAGCCAGCCAAAAAAGAAACGCTAAACTATGAACCAGTGGCAAGCTATCGTCCCAAACAACTTAGGATCTCTAATAAAAATCGATAATGTTTATTTAAACCACCAAAAACACTCCCTTTCATAAAAATTTTTACTCCTGCCACTTTGCTATTAATGGTTCGCCATAATAGGTAACCACCAAGGTAGTGACTACAATTGAAGTATAGTAAACACAAAGGGTTTTGTCAAATAAAAAATCAATATTTTTTAGCAGTAAAATAATACAAAAGAATAAAAATCAATGTATCAATGCATAATATTCACTTTAAAATCAATAGTTATATTCATTATTAGTATTTATCTAAAATATAATTTCTAAATATTCATTTTATTTATTTTTAATATTCAGATAAACTACTATAGTATTATATACCTTATATGGTATATAATTTTATTGACGAATATATAATATTGGATATATGATTAGAAGAAATTCCGTTTAATTTATATCAACTTTTGCAGAACAGAAAGAGCGTGATTTTATGAAAAATGTACGGCTTGAAAAAATCAAACAAATTATTGCCACGCAAGAAATCAATACGCAAGATGAACTGTTAGATGCGCTGCATCAAGAAGGATTCGATGTAACCCAGGCTACTATTTCTCGTGATATCAACCGTTTGATGATTATGAAAATCCCTCTCGGCGATGGACGGTATCGGTATGTAAGCAAACCAGATCCAGACCATAATGCTTATGTCAAAGGAAGATTGCGTATATTTCAAGATTCCATTTTATCTATAAACTTTAGCGAAAACATCATCGTCATCCACACAATTCCCGGTGCAGCAGAAGCGGTTGCTTGTTTGATTGACTATGTCGAATGGCCTGAAATTATTGGCACACTAGCTGGCAACAACACCATTTTCATTATTGTTAAAACAAATCAAAGCACAACAACTATTATCGAAAAATTACAAAATTTACAAAAAAATCAAACACTTAAAATTTTTTAATTTAAACACAAAAGACCTCCTACCACAAAATGATAGAAGGTCTTCTGAGGGCACAAAGATTTTCTACATAAAAAATCGTCACTCTACCATATTTACAATACAGAAGAATGACGATTAAGTTATAGTGTCACAAAAAGAACAAGGTACTCCAATACCTTCAAACTATTTTTATTTCAAGTATTTACTGAAAAAGTTTATGAGTTTATCAAAAGGAATGAGATCCGTACGATCATATAAATCCGCATGCCCTGCATTCGGAATAATGTATAATTCTTTCGGTTCAGCTGCTTTTGCATAAGCATCTTCGCTGAATTCTAATGAATGAGCTTCTTGACCAGCAATGAACAGCAATGGGCGTGGTTTGTTCATTCAATCCCGTACAGCCAAGACCTATAGATGATACTGCCCAACTCTCCATCAAAATAAGATTTTTCTAATACTTTATCCTACTCTACGGAGTACACTTCAGGTCAAGAAATATATTTACTATAAAATTTTAATTTTACTTTAGCTCAAAAGATTCTGTTTCAAGCTGTCCATGTTATCCACTATTTTTTACTCGCATAAAAAATACGCGATGTATAAAGTCATTAAATTGTTCTCCTTTGCTTCATTTTAGATTGCATTCCAAGATTAAAGATGAAGGCTATGATCAATAAAATCAGTGCAATCAACATAATATGATGCAACCCGCCATACATAATTTGTCTCATTTCAGGTAACAAAGCTGCAGGCAATTCTGTCATATTCTGCGAGTTGCTCAACTTATTCAACATAGCAATAGAAATTTCTCCATTAGATTCTGCAACGCCTTTCATCAAGGCATGATTCAAAACCACGCCATAGATAGCAGACATAAACGTTTGACTTAAAATCCGTAATAAAAATGCAAATGACGTTGCAATAGGAATATCTCTTTTTTCAGCATCTTGCTGCACACTAATTTGCAAAATATTAAAACATAAACCTAATCCAAGACCTTCAAATGCACCAACTATCAATAGAAACCAAAATGGTATATCAACCCCAGCGAATACCATGCAAAAAAAAGAAATTAAAAAAGCTAAGGTTCCAAAAGTAACCATACGGTATTTACCTAACTGCCCTTGTATTCTGGCCCCAATCACAGAACCTATAAAATTTGTAATAGCGCCGGGGATTTGAGTTACTCCTCCTATTAAAGCGCTAAGTCCTAATAGCCCTTGTGCCCACATTGGTATATAGATGTTCAAAGCAATAAATGCCCCCCATAGAAGAGCAAACATCAAAAAATCAATTACTAATGGAACATTTTTAAAAAGTCTGTTAGGAATTATAGGATCTGCAGCTTCCTTTTCAACTTTTAATAACACGACCAACAAAAGCAGACCAGTAAGCATCAATGCAACAACAAGCACAGGTGAACCTGTCCCAATCATTTGAATTCCAGTTAAAAGTGAAACCAACGCGGATATCATCAAAAAAGCGCCTAAAGAATCTATTTTTTTACCTGTAGCAATGCGTACGGGTTCCTTGAAAAAAATTTGAATACTCAAAATTGAAAACAATGCGATAGGAATATTAATATAAAATACCCAGTGCCAGCTAAAAGAATCTACGATCCAGCCTCCTAGCAATGGACCAATGATTGACGCTGCACTAAAGCTTGCCGTAGCATACCCGATGACTTCACTTCGTTTTCTTAAGTTTGTGTATAAATCTGCATAAATAATAAACGGTAGCGCATTCATTCCACCTGCACCGATTCCCATAACGGCCCTTGCAATTACAAAAAAAGTAATGTCATTGGACAATGCTTGAAATATTGACCCAAGAACAAATAATAAGGTGGCTATCTGATAGGCTTTTTTATTCCCAATTCGTTCACCAAGTTTACTCCAAAGAGGAGTTGCCACTGCCATTCCTAACAAAAAAGCAGCTATAATCCAACCGATATATTGAATACCATGTAAATCACTTATAATTGATGGCAAAGCTGTATTGATTATTGTTCCATCCAAACCTGCCATAGCATTTGATAATAAGAGTCCCATTGTTACTATAAAAATTCCTCGTTTACTCATAAAAATCCCCTTAAAATTAATATCACCTAAAAATAAAAGCCGTAACGTAAAAAAATGCGTTACAGCAAAAATATAATACGATTCTATACAACTGTCATTCAGTATATCACAATTTACAATCAAATCTATATAAAAGCAGAATATATATTTTGTTCTTTCTAATAAAAAGACGGATGCCAGTACCAACGATACACCTTACGGACATTACTCCCACTTCATTCAAAATTGCAAACCATTATCCTATGTAAAAACTAATGTCTGATTAAAACCGTCGATTCCGCCGGCTAAGCCGGTGGTTTATTTTGGCAGTTAAATATATTGAAACATGTTATTATAACCGTAAAATTTTCGTAATTATGTTCGTGTCAATTTCTTTAATTGACACGAACGACCCAGGTTCGAGATTATAATCTCCAATCGTCTTTTCAAACCACATAACATCATGCCATTCTTCACATTTGTATCCCGTATTATGATATACGCCTAATTTGTTAAACCCGAAATATTGATGCAATCTTTCACTGTTTTCATTCGGAAATGTAACTCCGCCATAAATATTTCTGACATTTTGTAACTTCAATATTTCGATAAGGACACTGTAAAGTGTTTTGCCAATTCCACGACGCAGGTGAGATTTATCAATATAAACCGACAGCTCAGCATTCCACTGGTATGCTGCTCGTTCCATTTGTTTATGTGCATATGCATATCCAACAATTTTTCCGTTTGACAAGTAAACTATATAAGGATAGTCCTCTGATATTTCCTTAATACGATTTCTGAATTCATCAATCGAAGGAGTTTCACATTCAAAAGTTATCGCTGTTTCTTTTACATAAGGTTCATATATGTTCAAAATTTCTTCGGTATCTGCTTCTTGTACCAGTCTGATTATATTTTTTTCCATTTTACTGCCCCCTCTCAATCTGGCTTATGAGAAATGTACTTATTCCTGCAAAATCTGAAAACTCACAAATTGTCATTCCTTTTTTCCGATAATTCAAAACTATTTTCCCAAGACGATTATAATTCATCGTAATATCCCATCCATAATAATAATTTTTTCTTTCGTTTGCATTAACATAATGTATATAGCAAATAGACTGTAATTGACAACGAAAATAAACTATAATAATTTATACTATATATTATACTATGTATTTTCTCTTTTAGTGATATTAAAAAGAATTTTCTAGTCTCGTCACATCACATTTAAAAATTGGAGGTATTTGAATTGGAAAAAATTAATATTGAAGAAAAGCTTAGCCTTTTTAATGAATATTGGAATCCAAAAATCATTGGTGAAGTTAACGAATCCTACTTGAAATTAGCCAAACTAAAAGGCGATTTTATATGGCATACTCATGAAAATGAGGATGAAATGTTTTATGTAGTGAAAGGTGTATTAATCATTAAATTCAGAGAAAAAGATGTACAAATCCATGAAGGAGAATGCATTATAATACCTAGAGGAATTGAACATATGCCAATTGCTGAGAAAGAAGTTCATGTAATGCTTATAGAATCGAAGACCACTTTAAATACAGGCAATGTTATAAATGAAAGAACTATAGAAAAGCTAAAAAGGATCTAAAATATTATCTGGAACAAGCCTTAAAGATCTATTGATTTTTATTAGCAGGTTTAGTGCGCCAACGGTCCTGGAGCCAAAACCATTCACTTGGCGAGCAACAAATATGTTTTTCTAGTATAGAAGACAATCTCTGTATTGTGTCATATATAGCCATTTTTTTGTCAATGGACTTATCTATCCAAACAGGTGCCTCTATTATAATGTGATGTTTTCCATTTGGAACTTGACTGATAAATGCAGGTACTATTGGGCAACCACACATTCTGGCCAGAACCGCTGCACCAGGTGGAGTAGAAGCCCATTGATTAAAAAATTCAACAAAAATACCCGTATCATGCCCGTCGACATCAATAAAAATTAAAGGTATTTTATTTTTTCTTAATGCGCGAATGACAGCTCGTAAGTTATCTTTATATAAAACAGTGCCTCCATCTGGTATATGACGAAACACATTAATAAAACTATCAAAACTGCGGTTTCTCTGGCGTCTTGTCACAGCAACCATCGGAAACCCTTGATAAGCTAATGCTGCTCCAAGAAGTTCCCAGTTACCTAAGTGCCCTGTAACCATAACAACGCCTCTACCGTAAGAAAGAGCCTTTTCTAAATTTTCCAACCCTTGAAAGTCGACAAAATTTTTGATATTTTTTTTTGAGAAACGTGGATACTTCAATAAATCTGTCAATATACCACCAAATCTTGTAATACTTGCTTTTCCAATTTTATAAGCTTCACATTCTGTTACGTGTAAAGTTTTACGGATATTTTTAATCATCATGTTTTTTCTGCTGCCCGATACTGCTAGCCAAACAGCTAAACCTACAAGTTTTGTTATTAACATCTGGCTATTTTTAGGAAGCAATAAGAACCATCGACTTATACTCATCGCAAAAAAATGCATGCGGTTCCTCCTTATATAAATTTCATTCTCCTCTCTCAACATACTACTGCGGGCTTCAAGGATACCTAAATATTTAACTAGATCACAATGAGCTATTACTTTCTAGTGGCAAATTTTATTCATTACATCTTTAATTGTTTCATCAACGTTATCTAACAGAGCAAAACGTTTTCGATATAAATTACGTTTATGCGCAGGGATTTCTTCGTTTTGCTTTCTATGTTCTATAATCGGGAGTTTAAAAAAACGGGCATCCGTGCTAACCATTCCACCTATTTCCATCCAAAATTTATCTAGAGAGGTTTTTAGTTTTCTATTCTTACGAATACGGGTATTGACATAGGAACCATAATTGGATACAGCAAAAATATTTTTTATCTGCAACGCACGTGTCAGAGATTGTACAGCATGAATCATTAGATTTTTGGGACGATAACCATAAAAACATTTTGTTAAAGAACGAATAACATCTAATTCACCTTTCGATCCTTGTATACTACCAATCCACAATGCTAACTGTTTGTTTGAGTCAAAATCCATCCAAAAAGATATAGAGTAAACCCTCAATGTACCTAAGTTGAGAGAAATCGCCATTAACCCTTCTTTACGATAAAATCTTCCATAATCTAATTTTATTGTAAGGAGGTTATCTTTAAATTGCTGTTCCCATATGGTAATGCCATTTTTATTGTAAATATGTTCAAAAGCCGCTGGAGTCAACTTCCTTTGAAAAAATGTAAAGTGTGCTATGGATGCCTTCACTCTATCTTCTGTTGATGCCCTATAATATAACCATGCCCGCGTAACTTGCTCAAGAATGAATGTTTGATTCATAACCATAATATGTATTTGTTTATTTTGAGGTGCGGTCAAAAATTCTATAAAGTTAACCATAGTTTGGTAATTAACACAACTGCAAACAACAAACAGAAACTTACGCCAATATTGTCTTATTCCATTTCCCCATTGACCTTTGGATGTAACTATTGTACAAATAAAACGAATATAATGTTTTGTAAAAGAATTTGTATAAAATAGTACATCCGTATCCTTTCTTCTCATCCTCAATATCCTTTTCTTTCGCTTAATTCAAGACTCAAAATGAATTTAACCCATTTTTCCTGAAGCGATTTTTTTACTCTTATAAACGACTATTATATATAATTTATTTCATTCCACTCATTGCCTGTTGACGCTTACGATAAATAAAGTGCTGCACTTAAATTGTTTTTTATGGTTAACTGCCCCAAGACACTATTAATAATAAATAAAAAAAAGCCATTTCACCATTCACTCAAGTCATGTTTTGAGTAATAAGTAAAATGACATATGTCATATGACAAAAATATAATTCAGGGAGCCACAATAAATCTCTTATTCAATTCCTCCTCCAATGGAATTGAAATACGAATGAGACAACCTTCCTCTGGTTTTGCATAAATATTAAAAATTCCACCCAGACTTTTAATTCGTTCCTCCATGGTTGTCAATCCAAAACCAGGAATGATCTTTTTAGTACCAATACCATTATCCTGGAGAATGAACTCAATTGATTTCTTTGTACATTTCAGGTTAAATACAAAAGTGGTACTTTTCCCATGACGAATTCCATTCGTAATGCCTTCTTGCAGAGCACGATAGATTGCTCTTTCCGCATCAAGGGTAAGTTGAGGTAATTTGTCAATGCGGTAATGTATATGTACATTGCCATGTAATATTGTTTCGTTAATTAATAATTTAATCGCAGAAGTTAACTCTAACATGTCCTTACCAGAGTTAATCAATTCAACAGAATTACGAATGTCTTTCAGTCCCTTACGAATTTGACCTTTAGCTAAATTAACTTTGGTTGTCGCCGATACTGGATCAATCGCAATTAAACGTCCTCCAGCCTCTAGTTCTACTAATACAGTGGTCAATGTATGCCCAACTGTATCATGAATTTCTCGAGAAATTCGGTTTCGTTCCCTCAAGACGGTAATATCCTCCAAATCCATAGAGGTTTCTTTAAGTTTTTGATAAGCTTTCTCCAATTCTTTTGCTTGAATTTTCAATTGAACCATCACTTGGCGTAACTGTTCTTTCTGTTGGATTTGGTAACGAATAAAGGTCATCAAAAGATATATGCCAATAAAAGTCACAAAATCAGCTAACATTTGTAAAACGAAAACATTAAAGTCAGGGAGTTGAAAGTATCTTTCAACTCCCTGTATAATATATCCCAGTAGCGTTATTTTAGCAGTGAAACCAGATGAATAGGATAAGGAAGCATCAATAATTAGTACCAGAAAAAATATATAGGAAAGAAAACTTTGATCAAAATAATTAATTATAATAATCAATATCATATCAAAGATAATATTGATTTTTCCGATATACAAATACCGGAATGAATCATAAATTATGGCTCTACGAACCGTTATTGATATAGCCATCAAAGTAGAAATAGAAAAAAGCAGCCATCTTTGCTCTTGGTTTTGTATAACAACCAAAACTATCCCAATTAATAATATTAAATATATTAATCGGGTAATCGTATTTTCAGTTTTTTCATCCATAGTCAAATTACTATCCGAAGAGCTCATTTTCCTGCCTCATAACGACGATTTAACATCATTTAATATTTTATTACTACAAGCACCACATAACTAGTTTTTATATAAAAAAACTAGCAAAATTGCTAGAAGGCATGAATTTCCTATAATGATAGTACTTAAGCACCGCTAGCATGGTATATCCATTATAATTTTACCATGCATAAAATATAGATACAAGTTGAATGAATATGATGCAATAATGAATAATAAATTAAAAAATGTCATTTTACCATTCACTCAAATCATGTTTTGAGTAATAAGTAAAATGACATATGTCATATGACAAGAATCGATAATTTATGAACTCACAATAAGGTTTTTATTCAATGTCCCCTTCGATAATAGACAGTGGATCAACTTTTTTTAGCAGACGCCAGACTGGTAACAAACTAGTGAAAGTAATAACCAATGGCGTGGATAATAGTTTAAACGCATAGCTGCTATCCCATAACGCCAAGGACAGACCGCGATCAAATAAAATAAAATGATTCAAAGCCCCTTCGCAGACTGCTGCGATGAGTATTCCAGCAATAAATCCTAGCAAATTGATGCCTGCAATTTCTAAAAACGCCTTGCCGATAATAGTTTGCCGGGAATGTCCTAACGCTTCCAATAAGGCGAATTCAGAACGCCTTTGATAAAAATAAATATAAAACAAAAAACTTACGCAAATGATTACAATGCCTGTGATTACTAAATAAATAATGTTTAAAATCATAACAATACTATTCGTTTCATTGCGATAAAAAGATTCTTCTGCATCGCTATTATAGAACCATAAATCGTCATTTTCTTGGATAAGTTGTGCTATATAGTTTTTAACTTGAAGAAACTGCCCCTTTTTAGGAATAATCACGTTTACGAGTTCCGATTCAGTTAGTTTCTGTTCAGGGCAATCAAAATCAGCAATACCGATAGCTGCACTTCCTTCCAAAAGACCTACTAAACGGCAATCCCCAATTAATAATTCAGTTTTGGATGTTTTTCTACCAAAATGATCGCCGATTTTCAACCCCTTATTGGCGGCAATTTTCCAGTGCAAAGCGACATCATTGGATCCGGGGGTAGGAAGCTGTCCATCAATTAGTGAAAGATTTAAACAGTTCATTACAGCTTCCGTATCTTTTGAATGTAAAAAAAGGATATAAGCATTATTGAGACCATACAGTGATGTAATTCTGATCGCAGATGGTATAACTTGAGAAACATCTTGCCCTTGCTCAAGGGATTGCCTTAACCATTGTCGATTTTCCGGAGACAGTTGTTCAGTAGCAATTATGCCCAGCGATGATACAAGTCCGAGCGTTGTTGCTTTTTGAAAATTAATCATAGCTGTTGCAAAAGCCAGCAAAACGGATTGTAAAAAAACACAAAGAAAAGTTACCAAGAAAACCGCTACAACTTTCCTTTGATTATTTTTGTAGTATTTCCAAACAGAAAGTGGTTTTATCATTTTAGCTCCTATGCATGATTGGATTAGATTGCTTTATATTTTCAATTGCGCTTACTGGAATAGAAGATTTAGCAATGCGCCCATCCCACATATGGATCACCCTGTCAGCTTGATCTAAAATTGAATCATCATGTGTTGCTACCAAAATAGTAATCTCTCCTTTTAAACTCGCAAAAATATCCATCACCATTCTAGCATTGCTGTGATCAAGAGATGCCGTAGGTTCGTCAGCGAAAATAATTTTAGGCTGACTTACTAAAGCACGGGCAATAGCAACTTTTTGACGTTCGCCAACTGACATTTTATAAGGTTTTTGATTGGCAAAATCAGCAATCCCCAACGTTTCAAGGAGGTTAATAGCCGTATTACGCCAAAATTTATCGTTTCTATTAACCACGGACAAAACATTGTCGAGTACGGTTAAATAATTAATAAGGAAATGCCGTTGAAATATAAATCCATATTCTTTTCTGCGAATCTCCGCCAACTCATTATATGACATGACTTCTAATGCATGTTCTTGATAATATACCGTACCAACCGTGGGCTTTTTTAATCCAGACAGTATATATAAAAGCGAACTTTTTCCGCTCCCAGAAGGACCTACGATTCCAATCATTTCGCCTCGGTTTGCAAAAAAATTGACATCATGAATCGCGTAAAACTCATCATTTCGTTCATTGCAATAAATAAGACTTAAATCTCGTGCCTCTAACATATCTGTCTCCTTAGCATTAAACTCATTAAAATCATCTTAATTTATAAACCATAACTTTTTAAGAATATCACAGCATTAGTCCGATCATTAACACCAATCTTACTATATATATTACTGATATAATTACGAACCGTTCCTTCTGAAATAAAAAGACCTATCGCAATTTGCTTATTCGAAAAACCTTGTGTTAGCATAATGGCAATTTCTTTTTCTCGTTCAGACAGCTCAAGTTCAGCTAATGCTGAACTTTTTTTTGGGGGAGAAACTTTCAGCAAGCCTTGGGCAAGCTTAGACGCTACAGAAGGAGGTAGAATCATTTTTTCCCCAATCGCATCATGAATGGCTTCTACTAATTTTTCAATTTCAATATCTTTAAGTACATATCCATTAGCTCCATTAGCCAAAGCTTCCATTATATATTCTTCATCATTAAACGTTGTTAGCATAAGGACTTTAAGCTCAGGATAATTTTCCTTAATAAGTTTAACAGTCTCCACACCATTCATTTCAGGCATTCTTATGTCGAGTAATACTAAATCTAAAGTAGCATTTTGATCAAGTCCCAAAAGTGCTTCTTTGCCACTTCCCACTGCAGATATAACATTTATGCTCTCTTCCAAATCCAGGACAGCTTTTAATCCTTCCCTGAATAACAGTTGATCATCTACGATCATGATATTCGTCTGCATGCTGTTTCTCCTTCAGCGGTAAGTTGATGTAATTTGTTAATTCGGTAACATATTGAACATACCACGTAATATTTTAAACACAAGTCGCTCCGACTCTCGGGCAGATAATAATTTTTTATAAAGTTCTCCACCTCAACAGAACGCATTCTCCCACATGACTGGTCTGCGGACCATCTATTTTCATGCTATTATGTAGTATAGCATATCACTTTATACGAGATTGAGTCAACCTGCAGCTAAAACGCTCCTCGCTTATCAGCTATTGAGTCTGCTGCATTGAACGTTTGGTTGTCTGATACTTCTGTCAATAAAAAGTACATATTAAACAGTGTGTATAAAAATAGCAGCCGTTGATATATACTCAGAATATGAATATCCATCGAACGACTGCTATGCTTATACAAATAACCCATGATCTATAATTGATAATTTCCCAAAAAGTCTATCTGTACGTTATAGTCAAATTATTAGGTCTCTTTAAAAACGTTGTTGTTTTGCCAGCCATTCCATAAGGCTGATTTGTTTATCATTTACCTTCACTATGCAATCATTATTATAGACATAAATCCAAGACCAGTGTCCATTATATTCAAAAGGTGTACCATCAGCTTTTTTATATAAACCCGTACGATCGCTAACATTATCAAAAAAACTAAACTGTACATTTGCTCCAGCCGATACAAGGCGCTGATAAGTTGGAATCACATATTCAATAGGAGGAACCACTTCATCTGTTTTAGCCGCTGTAAACCAAATAGGAACAGTTTTCATTTTTTCAATATCTTCATCCGTGATAAGACTGTCTTTCAATGCTTCACATGTTGGAAATGCGGCAGCAAATTCTTTCGGATAATCACGAATCAATAACATCGTCATATACCCTCCATTTGAATCCCCACCTAAATATATACGGTTTGAATCAATCTCTTTATGCAGCGATACATAATTTCTAATCAGCGCCATAAGCGAATCTTCATATTTAGAGGTTCCATCACCAAATTCATGAAACCCATCCATCCAAAAAGTCTTTGCTTGTGGTACTAAGACATACGCTCCACCAAAATAAGCTTGAATCTTAGGATCAGCGAAGTTAACCGCTTTATTACCTGCAACTGCAATAGAGGCGTCTGTCCCACCTTCACCCATTCCATGCAGCCAAATGATCAAAGGATGTTTTTCTTTATCCTTTGGTTCAAAACTTCCATAAGACAATGTTATATCATTGTACGTTACCTTATCAAATGTAAACGCATCTATACTTGATTTTATGCTGCCTGCAAACTTTGTTACAATAAGGCCTTCAACATTACGGTGCGCAGATTTTATCGGTTTCTGCTGCGTAATAGTATAGGTGCAATCAATCCATTTATTTTGTTTTGCTTTCAAATCAAAGTTCAATGGTAATCCTAAAGTTATTTTAGGTCCAACTTGCATCTCAATCGCAATATAATGTCCTTTTTTAGCAGATTGTCCATTTTTATCAGATACATAAACATTTTTTATTTCACGATATCCTTCACGATCCCCCAGAATTTTGGGTTCCTCTGTTATCGTTGATGAATTTTGAGAGAGATCCATGCTGGTTCCAGCTGATTCCTTATGAGGAACACTTCGCTTTACATAAACCTTAAAAGTTTCTTTATCTACTGCTCCTTCATCGACTTCGCTCCCTATATCCACAATAACTTTAGAAATCGTCGGCCCCCAATCATTTACATCTATAACGCTACGATACGTTGCTTCTACTGGCTTAGCCAATCCTGCTGAAAAATTACAACTCAACACGACTGCAATAAAAATCAAGACTTTCCAATATATATTCCTCATTACGATCCCGTCCTTTCAATACAATTTAACCAAAGTTACGAATAAGAACTTCAATATTCTAATTTCAAATATCATTATACGTGATTAATTCTACTCTATGTGCTTCGATAAACTTACATATTTTAGGATCACATAACATTGAAACTTCTAACGGTCTAGGAAATGTAAGTGATGAGTACTTCAATATATCTTCATCCAAATACCCTGGATGGCATATCATCGACTCACAACCATCAAAATGTGGATGCTCAACTATCATTTCCAATGTTTTCCACGGATTATAATCAATCCGCATGCTATTCATATGAACATATATTTTCTTTTCACCAACTAATATTGGTTTTTCCGACAACGATAATGGAATGTATTTTAATTGAAATTTCACAGCTACCAATTTCAGTGCCTGAAAAAAATTGCAGCTCTTTACCGCATGACCTTCAATATAATCCGGTAATCTTCCTACCATTACAATAAAGCGTTGCAGTTGTGCCTCAATTTCAAGGACAGCTTCATTGATTACAACAAAATCAATATTGGATTGATGATATTCTTGGGAAGATTTAAACATCCCACCCGCATCCACCAGACTAGGAATCAAGACCGGATCACACAAGGGCCGACCCGCACAAATATTTGTATGCAATCCTAAGCATATAGCTTCCAAGTCAAATAAATTCAAGCCATGTTCAGCTGCCGACATATTCGTCATCAACCCCACCGAACGAACAATTCCTTGATTTACAGTTTTAGCAATTCCATAATTCGTCCCTTCGCTATATCCTAAATCATCTGCCCGAATCAACAATCTTTGTTTATATTCCATAAACTTTAAAATCACCTCATTTAATTTTACAATTCCAGCAATTTGATAGGCGATATCGTTCAAAGCTGCTCTAACGTTTTTTTCCTGTAATTCTCTTCAGTCCTGTAAATATCCATAAGCATCACTATTCCAATCAAGTTGTTTTATTGACTAAATTATCTTCGCGTGCCCAAAAATAATACATCTGCATGAAAATTATGCATCTGCATAATAGTTTGCCCCTTTATATATTGAATAACTGGTTTTGCAAACCGTTTTGTCGTTAAATCGATAATATCAAAACTATATTCCGACAAATCATCATTAATTGTCAGCGTCGTATTTGAAGGCATATAAACAAGTACTACGCTTCGATCTGTTTTCATTGCCATTCGAATTTCTTCCGTTGTATTAGCAATTAAATTTTGTGGTTTAAGATCAAATAGATCATACGTTTCAAAAATCCACTTCAAAAAAGAATAGTCCCATGCTCCTTCAAACTTCAGTGCATCTCGCCAATAATAAGGTTTATCAAAACCTTCACCGGTAGCGCCAAAATTTTTTCCCGGCTTATGCCAGCTCCAAATTCCATGTGCACCATAAGTAATTCCAGCACTAGCTCCAGACAAAACACTTTGCCATGCAGCTTTTCTTACATCAAATGTTGTAAATCGACCGTATATACGTCGACTAAATCCCATTTGATCATAGCAAGGCTCTGAATTAAGCACCGGTTTCATATTCTTTTTATGATAAAAATGATTTGCCATAACATACGCCATATGGCGAAAATCCGTATTATGTCCTGATTGATACATGTAAAAGTCGATTCCGTCTTCCTTTGTATATTCTTCCGGCAACTCCATTAAACGTCCCTGTATATGCATTGTTGTTAAGCATTCCGGTGATAGTTTTTTGATTAATGCCAAAGCTTTCCCATAATATGATTTTGCAAGCTGCGTTGGAAAATCTGAATCCCCACTGATTATATAAATCGGATTGTATTTGGAAAATGTAGCCGCCACACATTTTACATAATTTTCTATTGCTGATAAAGGCATTTTATCACATTTTTTAATTTTATCAGACCAAGTATCGGGAACAAAATTACACCACAACAAGACTAATGCTGGTAAAAATCCACGTTCAACAGCCATCGCAATCATTTTTTCCGCTCTATCAAAATAAGCTTCATTTAATTTAAAAAAATCAAAAGTTCCATCTGCTTTCACCACAAAAGCTTGTATATCAATATCTGATCCACTGGCATCCCATTGCGGAAGAATATTGATTTGCAATGCATTAAAACCTTGCATTTTGCGATAATCCAAATATTCCTGCCACTCCGAAAAAGAAGCATTGGTAAAAGCACTCCATACCGTATCTGCTAAATAGAAAAAATTCCGATCGCCTTTTTGAAAATGTCTCTTGTTTTTTGAAATAGTTATTTCCCCCATCATCTCATCTCCTCGTTTATTTGTTCAATGATAAGTGCGTTTTAATTTCATTTAATTCTTCTTGTATTTTCATCATATTCATCATAATTTCTTTTGCTAAAATACACGTCATCAAATGGTCCTGCGCATGAACCATCAATAACCTCACTTCCATCACTTCCCCAGAAGCTTCTTTTTGTATTAACTTGGTCTGCGCCTTATGTGCCTCTAGAATATTTTCATCGGCTTCTTTCATTAGTTTCTTAGCACCCTCATAATCACCGACTTGACAAAACTGAAATGCTTCAAAAACATTACTGCGTGCGCTCCCTGAATGCGTGATAAGTTTAAAAATAACTTCTTCTCCAACTTCCATATCTCTTTGCCTCCCAAACAGTGCACCTGCACCGTTATTTGTTTAACGATTTTTGTTATTATAAAGCATCTTAGCAAATTCTAAAATTTTATCACCACGCATTGTACCGTAATCCATCATATTAATAACTTCTAATGGTATTCCCTTCGGTGCAGTAATTTCTTCCAATATCTCTTTTTTAAATTTTAATTGTGGTCCCAATAGCACAACATCATATTTATCTACTTGCTGGGCAAGTTCTTCCGATGGAATAGCACTAATAACCCAATCAGCTTCTTCCGGTTTTAAAAATTTTTTCATTTTTGCTACCACTAAGCTCGTTGACATTCCCGCAGCACAAACCAATAAAATATTCATCTAGTGTCCTCCCTTTATTTATCATAATGATGCAGCTCAAATCATTGACTGTATATAAAAACAACCTGTAAAAAAAGCGTTTAAACATAGTATATCTATTTAATTTATAAAAGTTCCTTTACACCTCACGGTCTGAATTAGATTGTTCTGCTAGCAGCATCTGCTTATCCAAAATTTTAATAAATGGGTACCAGCAAATAAAGCCAAAAACAAAAACGGCAAGAGTAATCACAATCGACCATAGATTAAAATTCGTCGCCAATAATCCCTGCAAAATTGGTGGTAAAGTAAATGGCATCTGAAGAACCGGTATGCAATCGGTCCATACAGCCAAGCCATATGCCAGTCCAATTTGCAACGGTTCTACAATAATCCATGGAATCATAAGGGGCACATTCAATACAATCGGCAGTCCGTAAATAAATGGTTCGTGAATATTAAATAGTGCGGGTATAAGTGATACTTTACCAATGGACTTCGCCTGTTTTGACTTACCTAAAAAAGTTAATGCTAAAATCGGTGAAAGGCGGCAATGAGCAATCAATGCCATAAATGCATAAGTCATTAAATACGGCAATGGAAGCCCTGCATTAAAAGCGTCCAAATTTTCAACCATCATAACGGTAGCTACCGGTTTCCAAATCGGCACAATCACTGCGCTAGTGCCATGAATACCGAAGAACCATAAGATCTGAGAAATAACAAATAAGAATAATACCACCCATATATTTCCACCTAAGCCAAGCAGTGGTTTCGTTAATAAGGTGTAGATCATATTCTGTAATGTTCCAAAATCAGTTTGTTCAATCAACAAACGCGCCCCTAAAAAAATCAACAAGGTAAGTCCGATTGGGATGATCGATTCAAACGGTTTTGATACGACCGGTGGAACTGATTCTGGCATTTTAATAATCATATTTTTATGATAAATATAAGAATAAATTTTAATCGAGAGAATCGTTATAATCAAAGCCGTAATAATCCCAGTTGCTCCTAAATTCGCCGTAGGAATAACCCCAGAAACCATGGCATTCTGAATTTTTTGTCCTTCAACCATAACCTCAGTTTTTACTGAAAATGGCGTAATAAGCATAAATGAAGCAACAGCAACAAAAACACCAAATAACGAATCAATTTTCCTTAAACGCGAATAACTATTTGCCGTACTCAAAATAACAAACAAGGCTATTATACCCAGCGTAACCGGAATCAACGGGCGAAACACCTGCTTTAAGAAAGCATCCAATGCTGGCGCAAATTGATTTAAATATGGAAAAAATATTAAAATAAACACTGTTGATGATAATAAAATGATCGGCAATGTCGCAATCATACCTTCTTTTATTGCGGTAATAATTTGATTTCTATTGACTATATCGGATAGTGGTAACAAATACTTATTGAGAGAGTCTTCCAATTTCCTCATCATTTTTTGCATAATAACCGCCTTCTAATCATATAAATTAATTTTATATTTTCCCCAAAATCATAAGGATCACCACTATCATTTTATAATGGTGATCCTGCTTTTAATATCTAAAATCAACCATCAAACGTACACCTTGTCTATATTTCCCATCATTTTGTCCTTTTTCAACCGGAGCCAAATAATACCAGCTGAGTTGTGTCCAAACATTTTTATAAGGAACATAGCCCCAATATACGCCAACACCTTTCACATTATCGACATTGCTGGTTGCACCAACATTTATTGGAGAATATACGCCTCCTAGCCATTCCGTCCCTGCATAGGGTTCAAAACCAGGCTGCATTCTTCTTAAATCAACACTGACATCCCAACTTTTCGGTTTCTCAATATTCGAGTGTCCATACTGCAATAAAACATCCCAACCATCATTTGAACCATTATATCTAACACCTTCTGCTGCTGCTGCTTCTTTTGCTTTTTGATTTCTACCATATTCACCGACTAATGTATACTTTGGTGAGATTTTATAAGTCGCACCAATTGTAGTAATTTCAGCCAATGAACTATCATCAATCCCCCGGCGGCCCCCATCTTTAAAGTAGGCTGCTGTTAAATTTACCTTTGGCAAAATATCATAATTTGCATTCAAAATAGTAATATTTCTCACACTATTTGACGCAGCATTCGTATAATACACAGCTTTATTAAATTGACCGATAAAAAATTTATTATTTGAATTTTTAGGATCAACGTAATAGGTTGATAGACCATCAAAATTAGTGCCTGCCGCCATCGTCATACCGGTAGCCAGCATATCAACTGGACTTGATGCGTTTGATCCCTGACGTCCAAAATTATAATACCAATTTCCACTTTTCACTTTTATATACATCGTCTGCAAAGCTACACTATTAGATGAATTAGATGTACTGCCTGTATTGTAGCCTTGATCATAGCCAAGACTTGATTGCACCCACACATTATCCTGCAGCTGACTTGTCATTTTTAATTTATAACGATACTGGCTATCCATATTGGCATTTTTAGTAGCCGAATCTTTATAAGTGTTCATTAAGACACGGCCCCAGAAATTAAACTTTACATTACCAATATTATTTACTTTCTTTTCAACCTTATCTATTTTTATACCTAATTGAGCTAATTCAGAACTAAACTCTTGTTCCAGTTTAGCAATTTCTACTTTAGAGGCTGCATCTGCTTTGTCTTCTTTTGTTATCGCATTAGCAACAAGTGCTGCCATTTCATACCGTGTAAGAACCCTATCTCCATTAAAATTAGTGCCATCACCTTGAATGATACCATCTTTCGTTAATTTTGTAATTGATTGATATGCCCAATGATCTCTAGGAACATCAGCAAACAAATTTTCTGCAGCAAAAACGTTGCTTGTAGCATAGATCACAGCCATCGCTGCCAATGCACATATTACCCCTTTTTTCATAAGTCTCCTCCTAAAGTTCTAATATTCAATATCTCCCTATTAAGTTGTTTTTTCTATTAAATATTCATTTATTTCCACCTGAATATCCATAGATAAATAGTTCACACCCTTTCACTCTTTTAATAAGCAAGTTTCGTGCCAACTAATTACAACTGTTAAAAGCATTGATATTTCTAACTTTAGCTGCGTTAAATTACTATATTTTTATACTATGCAAAATAAAGTTCTAAAAAAAATCCATACACTAATACTTTTACCAATACACTAATACTTTTTGCAATACACTAATCACGATATCCATACACTAACTATCTAATACCATACTTTATTTAAGTCTGCTTTTAGCATGTTTAGCAAAAAGTTCACTATCATTGAAGAATTGTTTAATTATTTGAAATCTATTGATTATTTATTAGAAATGTGCTAATATCGCCTTTAATATGAAAAAGACTTATCTATCATGAGGTGAAAAATTATATGGGAAGAAAAAACGAAGTCTTAATCATCGAATATTTAGAAAAAAGTGCGGAGAAGCAAGGCAAAACCGGCTGCTCTACGAATGAAATTGCAGCGGCACTCGGTATAAAACGTTCAAATATCAGTGCTCTACTCAATTCACTTCACAAAAGTGGTAAATTAATTAAATCAATTAGTCGTCCTGTTTTATACGCTGTTCCTCCTCATACAATATCGCTCCCCACTGAAACACTTTCAGAAGAGCCTTTAAATTTTAATATGCTCATCGGAAAAAATAAAAGCCTACAAAAATGTATTCAAAGAGCAAAAGCCGCTATACTATACCCACCACGAGGTCTTCATACAATTATTTTAGGTCCTACTGGCGTTGGAAAAACTATGTTTGCCGAAATGATGTATCATTTTTCTATTGAAAATAATATTTTCCCCTCATCGGCTCCTTTTATTGCTTTTAATTGTGCCGATTATGCCAATAATCCACAGCTCCTGCTTGCATATCTCTTTGGTTGTAAAAAAGGAGCTTTTACTGGGGCCGATCGAGATAAACCTGGAATTGTAGCAAAAGCTGATGGTGGTATTTTATTTTTGGATGAAGTTCATCGCTTACCGCCAGAGGGGCAAGAAATGCTTTTCTATTTAATTGATAAAGGTCTATACAGTCCCTTAGGCGATGTTGATAATAAAAAAACGTGCGACCTGCTTATTATTTGTTCTACCACTGAAGACATTGAACAATCCCTCTTAACAACCTTTACCCGCAGAATTCCAATGAATATTTTTATTCCCGCATTGAAAGACCGAACTCATGAAGAACGACTTCATCTCATTTATGAATTTTTCAAAACCGAATCCCGACGCATTGGACGTGAAATCTTAGTATCAGCTAATGTTCTACGAGCCTTGCTGTTATATGTCTGCAAGGGGAATGTTGGTCAATTAAAAAGTGATATCCAATTTGGCTGTGCTAATGCATTTTTAAAATGTATATCTAGCAAAAAAAAGTTTTTAGACGTTCATATGTCTGATTTTTCAAGTCATGTGAAACAAGGCTTATTATTATATAAAAAAGAATCATTAATCATTGATTGTTTAGTTAAAGGGGATGGTCAAACTTCTTTTACGCCTAACAAATCCAAGTCACTTATTGTTAAGCATGATGACTTTCTATTAAATACTTTCTATGAACAAATTGAAAAGCGAATTCAATATTTACAAAAACAAGGGGTTGATGAAAACGATATAAAATTCACTATGTCTTTCGACATCGAAAATTATTTCAAAAAATTCATCCGGAATTTTAAAGATACCTTTAATACAGATGAACTTTCACAACTTGTTGATGAATCCCTTATCTCTTTAATTAAAAGATTTTTTAAAACTAGCAGCCTTGAGTTGCACCGGGCTTTTTCAGCAAAAGTTTTTTATGGACTATGCCTCCATATTAATTCAAGTATTGAACGGATTAAGCAAAGCAAGCCCATTATCAATCATAATATTGGCCAAATTATTGATAAAAACCCCGTCGAATATAAAATCGCCTTAGATTTTTCAAAAGAACTGGGAAGAATTTATAATATTCATGTTCCTGTTGATGAAGTTGGCTTCATCACTATGTTTTTGTCTATCGATAATACAAACTCAGAACTTAATTCTGCCCTCCCTATTATTGTTGTTGCTACGCATGGAAGAAGTACTGCTAGTTCTATGGTTGAAGTAGCCGCTAATTTAGTACAGGTTGATAATCTGTATGCATATGACATGGCTATGGACAAATCTCCCACCATCGCTTATGAAGAAATTAAAAACTTAATCATAAAAAAACATCAGGGTGCTGGTATTATCCTGCTCGTAGATATGGGGGCACTAACTATGTTTGGAGAATTACTTCGTGAAGAGACTGGTTTTGAAATCCAAACCTTAGATATGGTCTCTACATTATTAGTTATTGAATGTGCCCGAAAATCAGTCATTGATACAAATATTTTTGATATTTGTGAAGATATCAAATCCAATAAACTGCTGTTTTCAAAATATACAGATAGTATTACACATACCCTCTCATTAAAAAATGATAATATTATCATCGCTTTATGTACTACTGGTGAAGGCAGCGCCCTAAAGATAAAAACTCTCCTTGAAGACAAACTTCATCTCGATGAAAAAAACATTCAGGTACTCCCCATGTCAATCAATGATAAAAATCAACTAACTAGTAAAATCAACAGTCTTTCCAAACAAAAAAATATTATTGCCGTAGTCGGCAGTATTAACCCAAAACTTTATAATATTCCTTTTTTCTCTATCGCAGAAATATTTAATGAATACGGTTTACAAAATATAATTGCAGCTATCAGTAAAATTAAGACTAATAGTGATGCCTATGAACAAGTTTTTGCTGCCATGCAATCCGAATTTCAAGAAATGGATATTAACCATTACAGAAACATTTTTTTTGATTTTTTAAACAAATTACAAAAAAAATTAAATATGCACAATGATTCTGATGTAACGATTGGCCTCATTATGCACTTAATTTGCGCAATCAGCCGCATGCATCGACAAGAGGCCTCACCAACTTGTATTTACAAAAATCATTTAGAAGAACAATACTCATTCGAATTTGCAATCATTAAAAGTAGCATTGAAAAAATGGAGAAATTTTATCAAATCTCTTTTTCTGATGATGAAATATGGTATATTTTTCAAATAATAGAAAACACTTTGAGTTAAAAAAATGCTACCCTATACATAAGTGAAACTACTATAACACGCACAAATCGATTACTTAGTTACTTTTTTATAATCACTTGTAAAAAAGACTGCCCTGAAAATCAACAATAAAACATATGTAATTTGGACAAAAAGAATAGCCTCGCATATTTTGCGGGGCTATTCTTTTTTATAGCGAAACGCTATATAGTTTTAATCGGCAAACGGCTAGAGTAGTCTCTAGAAAAGACGGACTATAAATATTCAAATTCACGAATGGACAAAATTCATTGAATTTCTAATTAACTTCTTTTTTAACCCCAGCAAATTTTCGGTTAAATCCACATAATATTCATGGGGATTTACACTTCTCTTAATTTCTGGATAAATTGTTCTAAACTGTTCTTCACAGTATAATTTTCTTTCTTGAATACTTGGTACTTCATAAACCTGCTTGCCATTTTTGAAAACAAGAACTTGAAGATTTTTGACTTCATAACCTGATATATAGGTTTTTTTCCATTCTTCTGTAGGGCTTATTAAGGTATATCCATCTTCTGGAATCACTTCATCTGCCAGTGCCAATACATCTCCCAAGGCATAGCCTGTTTTTTTATCATAAAACCGATATACTTTTTTGTATCCCGGATTAATTGTTTTCATGATATCGTTCGTGACCTTAATCTTCGGAATCAGCTTAGCTTCTCTTTCTACTGCTACCAATTTATATACACCACCAATTCGTTCCAGTGAAGCTGCAATATTATCCCCACAACCAATAGAATTGATATAGGCTCCCTGATCAATGAGAGATTTAATCGTATTTTCATTAAGACCGTTGGATAAACAGATACCTGCATCTGCATAGCCTGCATCGTCCAATAATTTTCTTGCCTGCTTTGACAAATAGGCCAAGTCCCCGCTGTCAATCCGTATCCCCTTAAACGGATAGTTATTCGGAATCAGATAGTCATTTGCCACTTTTATAGCATTAGGAATTCCACTTTTTAAAGTGTCAAACGTATCTACGAGAAAAACACAGTTATTGGGATTACTTTTTGCATAAGCAAGAAATGCTTCATATTCATTGTCAGCATCACAAATCATGCTGTGTGCCATGGTTCCCAAGACTGGGATATCATACATTTTTGCTGCAAGCACATTGCTTGTTCCAATGCAGCCTCCAACATAAGAATATTTGCTGGCTTCAATTGCTGAATCAATTCCCCGTGCTCTTCTGGCACCAAATTCCATAACTGGAATTCCACTTGCCGCCGTGGTGATTCTTTTCGCTGCTGTTGTAACTAAAGTTGCATGATTAAAATTAGCAAGTAAAGCCGTCTCAATGAGTTGTGCTTCTATCACATTTGCCCTCACTGTAATGACAGGTTCATTCGGAAATACCGGTGTTCCATCTTCGACTGAATAGATATCACCGCTAAATTTTAATTCTTTTAAGTAGGAAAGAAAATCTTCTGTAAAATTCCCCAGACTTCTTAAATAGGCTATATCTTCCTCAGAAATATAAAATTTTTTAATATATTCAACCAGCCCATCCAGGCCTCCGGCTATAGCATAACCTCCATGAAAAGGACTTTCCCTAAAAAAAACATCAAAATATGCTTTCTTATCTTTTTCCCCCTGGTCAAAATAGGTCTGTGCCATGGTCAATTCATAAAAATCTGTCATCAACGTTTTATTTTCCATCTTTTTATCCTCTCTCATCTATTGCTATTTACCATGGAGTTCTCTCTTATGATAGAACTCGCCTTCCCCCTATTCCGTTTAACATATCCTTACATTCTATCAAAATCTGATGGAAATACAATATTTGCTTTTTTTCGTCGTAATTTTCTTGTCTTCTGTTAAAAGCGTTCCGTCCATATCTATGGCTATGAGTTTATACATCTTCATTCCTCCATAATTTTATACCTTTTCTTTCTTTTTCAGCATGTAAATTCGTAATTTTTTTGCACATTTCAGAAAATCCCTTTACTTCTTCTGACGTTAAGGCTTTTTCAATCAAGTCCATTATTTCCTTGCCAAAATCCTCTACACGATTTAAAAAATCTTTTCCTTCTTGTGTAATTACAATTTTATAAGAACGCCGATCCTTTTCTTGTCGTTCTTGATCTATATATTTTTTTTCCAACAATCGTTTTGTTAATTTTGAAATGCCCGATTGTGATATTCCCTTTAGTTCAGCCATTTCTTTTGTGGTCTTTGATCCTTGCTTGTCTAAAACATCAAGTATATAGTATTGTGCTGTTGATACACCCTCGACATTAAAGCGATTAGAACAAGCAATAATCAAACATTGAAAAGGCAAATAATTTTTTTCTAATTCTTTTGTGGACATTTGCACTCCTCCTTAATATATTGTGCCAAACAACGACCTGTAAGTGATTCGTGATTTTCAATTAAATCTTTTGGCAGGCCGCTAAACATAATTCTGCCACCATTTCCTCCAGCATTAGGCCCTAAATCAATAATCCAGTCTGCTTGACAAATAACAGTTAAATTGTGTTCAATCACAATAAGAGTAGAATTTTGTTCAACAAGATGTTCTAGTACGCCTATCAACTGTTTTATATCAGCCATGTGCATCCCCGTTGATGGTTCGTCCAATACATAAATCTGTCCGTCATTTTCAAGTTCGGATGCGAGTTTTATTCTTTGTAGTTCTCCTCCTGAAAGAGTGTTCAACGGCTGCCCCAAAGAAATATAATCAATTCCAATATCTGAGAGTCGTTTTATAACCTTGCTAATGGCTTTTTCATAAAAAAAGTTCAAAGCCTCACCTACAGTCATTTTTAGAACTTCACTTATATTTTTCCCTCTTAATTTATATTGAAGAACTTCGTCATTAAAACGATTTCCATTGCATTCCTCGCACATTGTAACGATTGTATCCATAAAAGCTAAATCCGTATAGGTAACACCCAAGCCTTTACAAGCAGGACAAGCCCCTTTTGAATTAAAACTAAATAAAGATGCATTAACACCATTTTGCGTTGCAAATAGCTTTCTAATTATATCAAAAATACCTGTATATGTTGCAATATTAGAACGCTTTGATGCTGGTACTCCATTTTGATCAATGAAAATAATTTCAGGGTAAAATTGTGGCAACACTTGATTGATCAATGTACTCTTACCTGAACCAGCTACTCCAGTTACTACCGTCATTACTCCTTTTGGTATTTCTACTGAAATATTTTTCAAATTATGTAATTTTGCATTTTGAATGGAAAGCCAGCCCTTTGGCATGCGTACACTTTGTTTTAATTTCGGTTGATATGACAAATAACGTCCAGTCAATGTATTCGCTTCTTCTAAACCTTTCAGATCGCCCTCATATAGGATTTGTCCGCCTTGCGTTCCTGCGCCCGGCCCCATGTCGACTATATGATCAGCAATTTTTATTATATCTGGATCATGTTCTACAATAAGCACCGTATTGCCTTTGTCCCGCAAAAGTTTCATCAAAGTATTTATTTTACTAATATCGTATGGATGTAGCCCTATACTCGGCTCATCAAAAATATAAGTAAGGTCGGTTAAGCTGTTTCCCAGTTGTCTTACCATTTTAATTCTTTGTGATTCTCCACCTGAAAGAGTAGCGGTTTCTCGGTTTAAACTTAAATAACCTAATCCAATCGTAACCATATGTTCTAATCGATTAATAAGCTCGGAAATAATTGTAGCGGCTACAGGAACATGAATTGTTTGAACAAATTCTAAAAGATTGACCACCTGCATGTCGGTACATTCAACTATATTTTTCTCATGTACTTTGCAAGACAGTACTTTATCATTTAGACGTGCCCCATGACAAAGGGGACAACTTTGTTTTATAACAAAGTTCTTAATATCTTTACTGTATTTTACTTTTTCTCCATCTTCTTTTTTCAAGAAACTTCTTTGGATACGCGGAATCAGCCCTTCATACAATGAAGTTTTATGCCATTCAGTAGTGGGATTTTTTACTTTAATTTTATCAGCATAAAGCAATAAATCCAATGCTTCATTGGAATAGTCCTGAATTTTTTTATCATTATCGAAGAATCCGGAATAAATATAACGAGTCAGCCTCCAACCACCCGGTTCAAAAGTTGGAAAGCGGACAGCACCTTCGCTCAATGACCTGTTTTTATCTAAGAGACGTTCGATATCGATTGTTTCGATTTCACCTAATCCTTGACATGTATTACACATCCCCACCGGATTATTGAATGAAAATACATCAGAATATCCAACAAATGGTTTTCCAATTCGTGAAAATAAAAGACGTAATAAAGAATATATATCCGTTACTGTCCCTACTGTTGACCTTGCATTGCCCCCTAACCGTTTTTGATTCATAACAAAGGCGACCGATAAATTTTCGATACGATCTACATCAGGTTTACCATAATGAGGCATACGATGACGAATAAAACTGTTGTATGTTTCATTTAACTGTCTTTGAGATTCCGCAGCTATTGTATCAAACACTAATGACGATTTTCCCGAACCAGATACGCCAGTAAAAACAGTAATTCTTTTTTTAGGTATTTTTATATGAATATTTTTAAGGTTTCGTTCTCTTGCTCCCGAAACATAAATACAGTTGTCTAACATAAATTTCTCCTTATTGTCTTTATTTAGATGACATGGTGAATATATGACCAACTCAACTATATTTTACTTTCTTTACTTCTTAATTTCAATAGGCTATTTATATAAAATTGTGAAAAAAACAATAACTGATCAAAATTTGTATTAATCCCCATAAAAATCAATTCAGAAAAAAACTATAAGTAAATTGCCATTCATAAAAGAACTTCTCCCCATGAATACTTCTATCCAACATACCGATAGAAGTATTCTGTTTTTTATAAAAGTGAAATACCTTAGCTTAATATTTGCCCTGAATAAAATGAAGCCTATAATCTAGAAATTGGTAATCATTCCAGGCTATAGACTTTATTTTTATAGTTTTTTTTATGATTTTCAAGATATTTTGATCCTATATTTAATAAAACGCACTACACTCTCATCATAATCACAAACAAGAATTTAATATCTACTACTTTATGGTACTCTCACGTTAAATTTTCTAATTTAAAATTTTTGTTCGAAACTAACTGAAAGACCTTGCCCATTATATCCAGGATTATGAGTCCTAAAACCATTAGAAACATGCATGAACGTATACCCAATATTTATCGAAGAGTTTTCACCCGTTTTATAAACCAATCGGGGGCCAATCCGCCACATAAAATTATAATATCTTCCGTCTGTCGGAAATGCTTTATCATATATAATCAATCCACCGCTCATATCTAACGTTTCATATAACTTTCTTGAAAGTTTTTTTTCATTACGAATCATGTATACAGGCCCGATACCAACTGCCGAACTGTCTTTAGTCTGTCCATTATCATTTATTATGTGCCCATATGGTCGAGTAATTGTAATTCCCCTATATAAAGATCTATTATGTTTTTCTGAAATATTTTCGAGTATATGTATTGATACCGTATTAATATAACGATTTTTGAAACTTACATGCGTCAAGTAGTCCGAATCTATTTCTACTTTAGATGGAGCCGTATGGCAATATGATTTTCCCGGTATGAAAACCAATAAAACAGTCATAGCAAATACTAAACCAATTAATCTACGCAAAATATTGACATCCCCTTAATTGAGTTTTTTATACTGTCAAACCTATAGCGTGTGACCGTACTGCCTATTTTCTTCATAACAAACAAATAGGACATGACTAACTTGGATAAAATACGATTTACTAATTTTATTCCTCACGCAAAATCAAAGTTCCTGCCAAATTAATACAAAGGTAAAAAAATTTCTTCAAACAATGTAGCGAAAAAAACCAGCTTGACTGTCTTATTTTCCAATCACGTCATGATCTATTCTCATTAGTAATTTCAAAGATAATGCCTTCTACTACCGAATTTATAAATACTGCTTGACACTCTCTCTGTATTATTGTACTATGTAATTAATACAATAATACAATGTAAAGGAGCATTCACTATGGCTTGGGATTTTACAAAAGATCGACCGATCTACACCCAGATCGCCGAACAAATCAAGAATCAAATATTTGTCGGCAAACGAAATCTTGGTGACAGACTACCACCCGTACGTGATCTTGCTATGGAGGCCGGCGTCAATCCAAACACGATGCAGCGTGCCCTCGCACAACTCGAGCAGGAAGAGATTATTTATGCAGAACGCACAAACGGGCGTTTCATTACGGAGGATAAAACGATGCTGGATAAACAAAAAAAAGAAACTGCACGCTTGCAAATGAACGATTTTCTTGAGAAAATGGCTGCGATCGGTTACGACCGAAAAGCAACTCTTCAATTATTAACAACATTTACGAAAGACGGTGAATAATATGGATTCCATTTTACAATGTCAAAACCTCACAAAACACTACGGCAGCACCTGCGGCCTGAACGATCTCACGCTGGATATTCCCCGTGGACGCATCATCGGACTACTAGGCCCGAACGGTAGCGGTAAAACGACCTTCATCAAACTCTGCACGGGCCTGCTTGTTCCGACAAGCGGCACACTGACGATCGGCGGTCACCCGATCGGCACAGAAACAAAAAAAATCGTCTCCTATCTACCGGAACACACTTACATCAACAACTGGATGCGCGTTAAAGAAATACTTGAATTCTTCAGTGACTTCTATAAAGACTTCAATATAGATAAGGCACACGATATGCTGCAAAATCTGCAGATTGGCCTTGACGATAAACTTAAAAACATGTCAAAGGGTACAAAAGAAAAAGTCCAGCTCATCCTTGTCATGAGCCGCGAAGCTGACCTTTATCTGCTCGATGAGCCAATCGGTGGTGTTGATCCGGCCGCTCGTGACTATATAATAAAAACCATCCTTACGAACTATCAGGAGAAGGCCTCCATCATCCTCTCGACACATCTTATCTCTGAAATTGAATCCATTCTTGATGAAGCCATTCTTATCAAACAGGGCAATTTGATTCTCCATGACTCTGTCGATGAAATCCGTGAAAAGAAAGGTGTATCACTTGATGCACTATTTAGGGAGGAATTTAAATGTTAATCCATCTTTTTAAATATGAAATAAAATCTATATTTCGTCAACTACTTCCGTTCTATGCTGCGCTTATTCTATTTGCTTTGCTTGAAAAAGTTTTCTATATAATGCAGATGCCGACAATCATGTCCTTTACGGCGCTTTTCCATGTTCTCATCATTGCCGCGGTCATGGTTTTTACGCTGGTTGTCATCACGCGCCGCTTTTACAGTAACTTTTTTTCCAATGAAGGTTATCTGACCTTCACTTTGCCCGTAAAGACTTGGGAGCTCATTATAAGTAAGCTCATCGCAGCACTTCTCTTTGCTTTCACTGGTATGCTGCTAACATTTGCTACCGTTTTTTTCCTATTTGTCACCATAAACCCGGATCTTCTTGCGGGAGTCCAGTTTCCTTTCAGTACCATCACACCGGATGATATGCTTAACCTCACGACACACTTTGCTGCTTTTATCTACGGAACACTTATGTATGATGCCACAGCGATACTTATCATCTACGCTTCGGTGTCCATCGGTCATCTCTCCCGTGAGCATAGTATCTTCTGTGCTTTCGCAGCTTTTTTTGGGCTTTTCATTTTTGGGCAGATATTTTCTTTTATACTTGGTGCAAACTACTACGTCACCTCATTACTCCTCTGTGGCATTTTTTTCATCATCACAAATTATATTCTAAGTCATCGTTTAAATCTGGCCTGAAACTTTTTCTATCACTACTATATTTTGTTTCTTACTTGAATTATTTAAATGAACTGCCTCTGGTATTAAAAACCAGAGGCAGTTCATTTTTTTACCAATAAAAGGCTATGATTTTTTATAAAAATAAGTTGCCATACATATGCACTTAATACTCCTGCAAAAAACCTTACAAGAGCTATAATCAAGACATTACCGCCAAAACCTATAAAAATAATATTTTCTTCGATTATTGAATGACAGATACCTACTAAGATAAAAATTGTTTCTACTTCATGTTTTTCCAATCCTTTTTCTTTTATTGTACCTAAAATAATACCGCTACCTGATAATATCCCCAAAAAGATACCTGCAAAACATGTTATTGCTGCTTCTTTTGGTAAACTCAATAATTTTGTTATTTTCTCTGTTTTTAAAGATATTTTATCTATTATTCCAAATCTATTAAATATTTCAACCAATATTGATATTGGAATAATAACAATTGCTAATTGTAGTACTTGCAAAATACAGTCTTTTATAGTTGAACAAATAAAAAAATATATATTTTCCATATACCCTCACCATCCTTTCATAAAACCAATTTCAATATCATTCCAGAAAGGATTGCTACTATTAGTCTAACAAAAAAAATCAATCCCATACTAATATCTGCTTTTAGTGCAATACTATTTTCTATTATTCCTCCATGAGAAATAGCTATCATAGTACCTAAAATTGTCATCTCTTTGTAATCTAAATTTAATGCTAACATTCCACCTAAGCCGCCATAAATATTACTAACGATTCCCATAAAAAAAGGAATTGCTGCAGTTCCTGGCAACCCTACTACATCACAAAGCGGGACAAATAATTTTGATACATAATTATAAGCAGAAGTATATTCTAATATCTTAACAATTAAAATTGCTGGAACCAAAATTTTTGATAAACTTATCATCATTTTAATTCCATTAAAAAATCCTGAAAAGAAAACATTCATATAATTTTCTCCTACATAATAAATATATTTTTTTAAGCAATCCACTCTAAAAGCCGGCTTTTATTAAGCAATTCCCCTATTTATTATTCTATATTCGTGCTACCTACATCGTTTATTATATTGCAAATCACGCCATCTTAAAAATCACCATTTTTTTTGATTTCCAAAAAAAATTTTATGAATTATGCTATAATATATCCGTTCGGTATGAATATCATGTTTCGTGATTTATTATTTTTAAAGAAGGTCGCTTATGGATATAAATTTATTTAAAACTTTTCTTACTGTTGCAAATTGTAAAAATATAACTCACGCTGCAGAAATTTTAAACTTCACGCAACCAGCTATTACCGCTCAAATAAAACTAATAGAAAAAGAAATGCACGCCGCCTTATTTGAACGAATTGGAGGCAAAATATATTTGACACCAAACGGAAAAATATTTATGCGACATGCAAATAATATACTACTTGAATATAATTCATTAAAAAAAGACATATATTTATCAAGCAAAAAAAATTCCTCATTGATTAATATAGGTGTCTCTACGCTTTGCGCATCATATCTAGTTACTCCAATTTTATCACCACAAAATGAGTTCAAAAATATCTCTTTAGAAATTTGCTCAAATACCGATAGCGCCTTAAATGGATTAATACAAAATAAATTTGACTTTATAATTTGTCATACGGATATAAAAAGCGAAAAAATAACAAAAATTGAATTAAGTAAAGAAAAAATGATTTGGACTGTAGGCAAAGCACTGTATCTCCAACATAATCAATCTTTAAATATATTTGATTATCCATTGATTTCATTTAAAGAAGGCTGTACTTACCGAAAAAAATATGAACACCTACTCCCTAAACTTCCTAATATAATAATGGAATGTAGTAATTCCGAATCTGTAAGAGATGCTGTCTTAAATAATATTGGTCTTAGTTTTTTGCCTAATTTACTTATTAAAGATTATCTAAATTCTGGCCAACTAATTGAATTACCCTGCCAACCAAACACATTTGTTACATTAACCTTAGGATTTTTTAAAAACAAACATTTTTCTGTTCAAGAACAATTGTTTTTGGACTTATTATTAAAATCTATATAATACGCAAAAAGAAACACCTTGGTGATTTTTCAAATCACCAGGGTGCGCCGTTCTGGATATACAGGCATTTTTTTGTTATGAGATAAAATAATGAAATTATAAAACACCGATTGCATTCTCGATATGGCAATCGGTGTTTTGCTTTGCTTTTTTGAGACCACTTTCTACCCTAATAATGCAATAATAAATTAAATCTAACTATATCAGCCCATTATTCCATCTTATTTTTTATACATTCTTTATTTAACGATTTTTCCAGTCATGAATCAAAGAATAAAAGACTGGGACAACTACCAAACTAAGCAGCGTTGAGGTAATCAGACCACCGATAATGGCATGTGCCATAGGAGCGCGGGCTTCTGAGCCCGGTCCAAAACCTAATGCGATGGGAAGCATGCCAAAAATCATGGCAACACTAGTCATAAGTATCGGACGCAGACGGATGCGGGCTGCCTCAATCAAAGCTTGATTACAAGAGACATGCTCTCGCATTCGCTGTTTGGCAAAATCGATTAAAAGAATCGCATTTTTGGTAACCAGCCCCATAAGCATCATAATGCCGATTGTTGAAATCAAACTTAAATCACTGCCTGCCAAAAACAGTCCGAGCAACGCACCAATGATGGCTAAAGGCAGAGACAGCATAATAGCAAACGGTTCACTATAGCTTTCAAACTGCGCTGCTAATATCATAAAGATGAAAGATACCGCAAGCGCTAAGGCAATGCCCATACTAGAGAAGGATTCATCCATGTCATCTGATACCCCTGCAGCATTGATCTGATAGCCTGTTGGTAAAAGAATATCCTGCACACCAGGGTAAAATTGATCATTAAAATCACCAAGAGTCGTTTTCTCTAAATTGGCGGTCAGGCGGATTTCCTTTTGCCGGTCATAACGATTAATTTCTGCTGGACTGGTTTCATACTGCCAGTCGGCTGTTTGCGATAGAGGAATAAGCATTTTTCGTCCGTCAGTTGTTGCTTTTTCGCTTGGTACATAAATCGTATTCAAGCTTTCGGGGCGGCTGCGATCCACCTCTGCCAGCCTGACACGGACATCCACACGCTCATCGCTGTCACTATATTTACCGATGACCGTTCCTGCCAGCATCGTTTGCAGGCTGCTGCCGATGGCTTCTGTGGAAACGCCTAAATCATTTGCCCGTTCTGTTTTGATTGCAATATTTAGATTTGGAGTACCAGGCCGATGACTCGTCACAAGATCTTTTACCCCCGGTACAGTTTCCATTCTTTTTTGCAGTTCATTGGAGATTTCCTCCAGTTTTTCTACGGAATCACCTGTGATTGAAACAGTAACCGGCTTACCGTCACCTTGCTCTATATCCACCCGAACTCCTGGAATATTGTTTAAGATTTGACGTACTTCGCCAATAACCTCAGTTTGGCTGCGCTGTCGTTCTTTTTTGGGCACTAAGGTGATAAAGAAAGTCTGTTCTTGATCAGACGATGTACTATAAATATGCTGAATCTCAGAAAGCGGGCGAAGTGCTTCCAGCATCTTTTGCGCATGCTCATCCAGCGCTCCTACAGTTGAACCCGCCTGCATTTTGATTTTTACACTAAACTGTGAATTGTCGGTGTTTGGAATAAAGGAAGAACCTAGATATTGAAACAGCATCATGCTGAGCATAAACAAAGCGAAGGCGCCAGTCAAGACTTTCTTTCGGTATTGCTGGAGCAGTTTTTTCAGCAAATCAGCATAAGTATCCGCAAAATGCTCAAACCAGTCATTCCACTTTAACCACCACTGTCCCAGACGCCCTCCAGTATGCTGCAAGCCAACGGGCAGATACAAAGCTGCCATCATCGGTGTCAAGGTAAAAGATATGAAAAGAGATACCAAGACGGCAAACGCAATCGACAAACCAAATTCCTTGAAGAATTGGCCGCTGGCACCAGACATAAACCCGACGGGAAAAAACACTGCGACTACGGTAAAGGTCGTCGCCATAACCGCTAAGGCGATTTCTTTGGTTCCGTCAGCAGCCGCTTGAATAGCCAGCTTGCCCATTTGGCGGTGACGAATAATATTTTCAATGACAACAATGGCATCATCGATTAAGAGTCCGACTGACAACGACAATCCCAAAAGCGACATACTGTTGATAGAGAAATTAGCTAATTTCATAAAAAAGAAAGTAGCGATAATCGAAGCTGGAATCGCCAAGGCACTGATGAGGGTACTGCGCCAGTCACCCAAAAACCATAGTACCGTAACAACTGCAAAGAAGCCTCCGATGATAAGGTCAAACCAAACTTCATGAATAGATTCCTCGATACGCTCTGCATCATCGCGAACCATATGCAGGGTAATTCCCTCGGGTAGATTTTTCTGGATTTTTTCCAGTTCACCTTTTACTTGTTTGGCTACGTTCACGGCATTGGCACCGGATTGCTTGCCGATTTCAAGACCGATGGCTGGTTTGTTATCATAACGCGCAAGCGTTTCGATTTCCTTAATCGTATCCTTAACAGAACCAATCTGACGATAATAGACTGGCACGCCATTTCTGGTACCGATTACAGCGGAGAGGAAATCCTGCGGATCTTTAAAGTTACCCGCAGTCCGTACAGATAAATTCTGGTTTCCTGTCGTAAGCTTACCTGCAGGAATATCTTGGTTTTCCTGCTGCAGCCGCTGGGTAATTTCGGGTATGGAAAAATGAAACGCATTTATTTTATCTCGATCCATCAGCAACTGAATCTCGCGTTCTTGCAGCCCCGTTATTTTCAACTGTCCAACACCAGTAATTTTTTGCAGACGAGGTTTAATCACATCATCCACTAAAACACTTAATTCACGTAGATTGATGCTATCGCTGGTAAAAGCAATCGCAACGACAGGCGCTGCTTTCATATCGAAACGTGCAATTACGGGTTCTTTAATCTTATCAGGCAATTCGCTGCGAATGGCACTGATTTTGTCCCGCACCTCCTGCGTTGCGATCGCTGGATCTATATCCAAATTAAACTCAACGCCAATTTCGGCTATACCTTCACGGGATGCCGACCGGATATGTTTCACCCCTTTAGCCTCGCCGACTGCTTCCTCCACTTTTTTAGTAACCTGCGTGTCAATTTGTTCCGGCTGCGCACCTTCATAAGTAATACTAACCGATACATAAGGGAAACTTGTGTCCGGCATTTCATCCACGTTCATACGGAAATAGCTGACAATTCCCAATAGAATCAAGGCAAGCAACGTAACTGTAGCAAAGACAGGACGCTTGATGCTGATCTCCGGTAATCTCATCGACTGTCCCCTCCTTCACCCACTAAGGCATCACCGTCTTTAATTTTATCCAGATTGTCGATTACCACTGCCCGACCTTCCTCGATGCCCGCTTTAATCTCAAGCAAATCACCAATTAAATCACCGATTTCTACCAATGTTTTTTTTGCTTGACCATTTTCAGCAACATAGACATAATGCAAACCCTTTTGCGTCATCATCGCAGCACGCGGTACCGCCAGAACAGATTTCGTTTGACCCGAGATTAAGGCAGCTTGGGCAAACATCCCCGACTTTAACAACTGGCCAGCATTATCAACCTTAATTTTAACCCGAAACATCCGGCTCTCACTGCCTGCTACGGGGTTGATAACCGCAATGATGCCAGCAAAAGATTCCTCGGGATATGCATCTACTTTAACGGTTACCGCAGTTCCCAGTTTTGCAGTGACAATATCCTTTTGTTCAATGTTGACCACGACATACACTTGATCGATTTGTTCTACCGTCATAAGGGCAGTACCCGGTGAGACGACTTGACCGACAGTGACTGTTTTATTGGCAATTACACCATTTACCGGACTTCTAAGACTACCGTCATCGATTTGCTTTTGGGCATTATTCAGATTGGCATAGGCATTATCAACCTCCACTTGGCTGGTAATCATTTTAGCCTGCGCACTTTCTAGTTGCTGTTTGGTAACAGCTTGTTGTGCATAGAGATTATAGTAACGCTGATAATCTGTCTGCGCCGTATTAAGGTTTGCCTGCGCCTGACGAATGTTATTTTGGGCAATCCGCTCCGCATTCGCTAATTCAACCGTGTCTAGTCTCAAAAGCTCTGTACCAGTTGAAACTGCCTGACCGTCCTCGACACGTATTTCTTCGATTTTTCCTGCAAAACGGCTACTGATAATAGCTGAGGTTATGCCCTCTACCGTACCAGTCAAATTGAGGGTATTGGGCTTTTGCGTCCAGCTTACTGCTGCCATTGTAACCGCTAAAGGTTGGATATCGAGCTCTGCTTGCTGCTGAGCACTATAAACCCGCCAAACAACCGTACCGATAAACAGTATCAACATCAATATCAGCATTAAAGTTCTAACGCGCGGCTTCTTTTTTATCATGTATATCATCCTCCGTAATCGTCCCTATAGCTTGTGCTAACTGCACCGTATATTTATTGTAATCATAACGGGCATTAATATAGTTAAATTTCGCTGTGGTCAATGCGCCCTGTGCATCAATCACATCCAGATTGGTGGCGATACCAGGCTGGTAACGAACCTGCCCGCGATCATGTATCCTCCTCCTCTTTAGTGACAACCTAAGAGGCTTATCTACCCATATTTTTTATTACAAAATTTTAAGCAAAATTTATGATGAATAGGTTCTAACCTGTAATCTCTTTTCAAACTGTCGTAACAAGAAGCCGTTTTGCGACAACTGACCAAGGTCAGTTGGAAGGAAAAAAATAGCCCGAATCATCATAACTACAATACATTTCTCCTGTGAATTAATGACCTTGGTCAGTTGTGTGGTGAAAAAGATGTCCATTTCTACACAGCTTAAAATTTTAGACTTTGGAAACGATAAATTCGAGTTTTCCTTCCTCTATTCCCAAAATTCGTTCCAAAACAGATCCAGCAATTTTCACTTTAATAAGAAAGACCTCCTCTGGCTCCTTTAAAAAAGCAACGTCAAATAAGCAGTCCACTGTACTCCAGAAAAAAGCAATCGTTTCTTTTATATGGGGTGCCTGCATGCTTCCCTCTTGATTACCCTGCTCAATAATTTCATGCAAAAGCGGGTTGAAAATGCTCTCCACCTGTTGCTGCCAAATGGTATAAACTAGATTAAACTCCTTCTCATCCCAAAGCTTGTCAATCAGCTCATCTACTTGACTAGGAAGCATTAATTCTGAAATGAAACTCTGTAGCTTTTTTATTGCCGTGTGTGCTTTACTTTTCCTCTGATAAGAAGCTGCTATCTCAATCGCCCAGCGCGAACATATGGCTTCTAAAACGGCTTCCTTGGTAGAAAAATAGTAAAAGAAGGTTCCCTTGGCTACACCAGCCCGCTTCACTATATCAACAATCATTGTTTTTTTATAACCAGCAGAACTAAACAATGCTAAAGCCGCATCAATCAGCTCTTCTTGACGAACTTTTGGATCTTTTCTAACTCTCATATGTCTATTACCTCCTAACTGGGTAAAATCTGCAAATAAAACGACTTGCTTCCATATATCACTTCATTACTAGCTCAGTCAATCATATGGTTAACAAACCACGCTGTCAATAAATAAGTAAAATTTATTGTTTCATGACCTTTTCAAATCTAAAGAAATCTTCGCCTCCCGGGAAGTCCTCGTCACTTGTTGCATGCGGATCAGAGTGATGTTTATTGAAATATTCTACGATTTGAAAGCCACATTTATTTACATAAAAATGAATATTACGTTTTTCAAAGTATGGTGTATGAGTTTCCCAAACTTTAGTTTCAATGTACTTTTCTTCAATAGCTTTCCAAGCTTTTAAGCCAATGCCACGACTGTGTTCAGCTACTGATATAAAGAAAAAGTCTAACGAGTTATGTTGTGTTATTGCATTGATAATAAGTACAACGCCGCCTGTCTTTTTTCCATTTGATAAAATATGATAAACAACAGCTCCATCAGCATTGAAAGATTTTTCTAGATCTTCATCAGAAGGAATCGGCTTATCTAATTTAGAACCAAATGTCTCAACCACTGCAACTGCAAATGCTTCTTGCAGATCTTTCTTAAATTTTGTTAATTCTTCTCTATTTACAACCTCTAACGTAACTGTATTTTCCCTGCTAGCTTGTATCATAACTTTTACCTCCTATATATGTATATTACTACAAATTGTCTATTGATTAATAAAGTATTAGCCTCGCCAATTGACCGAGGTCAGTATTATTTTATAAAATAAGTTTTGTAATGTCAAGAAAAAGTTAAGTGATGCGCCCTAACGGAATTAAACATCAATAAAAATCCCCACTTATGCCAAAGGGCGCACCCCAATGATTTTTTAAAATTCCTAGGGTGCGCCGTTCCTTCTAACTCCGCGTTAGTGACCAAGTCAGGGTCTCTTAAAAATTAATTTCCAACCTCCGTATCGATTTTATTTTATACAAATTCCCCCAACACAGCCAACGTGTTAATCGGATAACGAAGAACTGTTTTCATTTTACATTCTGCAATTTTTCGCGGATCAGACAAATAAATCTCATGATGACGTCGTTCCATGGACAAATCAAAAACATATCCATTGGCAGCAGCATACTTTCTCATTTTATCAATCGTGAGTGATTCTTCATCGAAACTTCCCATATGCATACATTGTACAGATAACCCTTCAGAAAAATTACGCAACCAAGCTTTTGACAAATTGAGGCTTGATTTTTTCTTTTCTACATGCTGCTTTGCTACGGAAAGTAGATTCTCTGTCACAAATTCCGGTTGACGAATCATAGCAATCCAACAGAGCTCTGATTTTTTGCAAAAATCAAAATTTTGTTCATTTTTCATCCACCACAAACCTTCCAAAGGTGGAACGACATAGTCAAAATATCCCTTTGGTAGTACGCCTTTTTTAGGAAACATCTTTATTGTATAAGACAATGTATATAATATTTCTACCGCCCGCTGGTATTCTCCATCCGCATCATTCGGGTCGCCCTGTCCTCCAATTTGAAGAAAACACATTGGGGGAACATCTACAAGTTCGGGCTTTGTTTTTGGTTGATATAATTCTTTACATACTTTTTTATAATCTATTTTCTCCATAGAAAACAAACTCCCATCATTTTGCTTCATCATTCTGGATAAAATCCATCTTTATGCAGCGTATACCACTTTAAAACGTCTGCCACTGGTTTTGCTTTCATCAAAAGCAGAATTTCCTTTGCAAACTCAAGAGATGCACTACCATTGGCTGTGATGATATTTTTATCGCAAACCGCTTGTTTTTCTAAAAAATAGTTTTCCCCTTTATAGGCTGGAGCTTGTTCTTTCATAAATAAAAGTGTATTTCCAGAATGACGAATTTGATCTATGTATCCATGCTGTGCCATAAAATTCGCTGCATTACAGATGGCAGCTACGGGAATCTTTCTTTTAACTGCATATTCGACAACCGGTAGTACTGCGTTATTTAGTTGCTTCATCCAGGCATATCCTCCAGTTAAAATCAACAGGCTAAAATCATCTGGTAATTCTTCTATGGAATAATCCGGTAAAACCTTAAATCCTGCCATTGATACTTTAATCTTTCTATCAAAACTGAGTGTTTTTATTGTGTATTGTGTATCTGGTGCATTCAGTTCTGCACAAACATAGGCACTTTCCCAATCAGCATATCCATCAAAAATGAATACAAGCACTTCTTTTTTCATTTCCTAGCACTCTCCTTCTACTGCTTATTTTACAGCAGAAAAGGTGACACCTATATGTCACCTTTATATAGAGAATTTATTTTATTTAATCTTTGTTTTATTTCAACTTTCAACTCCGCTGGAGCGATAACCCTCACTTTATCCAAAATACCGAAAACAAAATCGGCTACCCACGTCAATTCCGAAGCAGAGAAACAAATTGTCCCAACCGTTGCATCACCGTCCAGAGATCTTTTACACAAAGAAGCATCCACTCTATCCGTCAAAAAAAATTCATTCAATATATCATATTCCAAGATAATTTTGAATTGTTTTTCTTGATCCGACGGACAAAAAACATTATTTCCATATGCTTTACCTACTTCTATCTTTTCAAAAGCATGAAATTCAAAAGTTTCATCCAAAATTTTATAAGATGCAATTCGCCGGACTTTAAAAAGACGAAATTCTTTTCTTTCCCTACAAAAAGCATAAACATACCAATTCGATTGCTTAAAAACTAATCGATGAGGCTCTATTACACGCTCCATCCTGGTATGAATGGATATATATTCCAAACAAATACAATTTCTTTGTATAATCGCCTGTCGAATATCAGATATTTTTTTAGTTATCATATTATCAAAAAACCAAGAAGATAAATCTATTACATAATCACTTTGAAAATCTGTTTTTTCTTTCATGTCTGGCAGAAGTTTCGCAAGCAAATTTGTTATCGCATGATCTTGCTGAATACTGTTTAGCGCACTCAGTCCAGTAAATATTTTTTCTAGATCACTTGTAGAGAGAATATTTTTATTTATCTTATAACCTTCCGATACTCCCACCCCTCCACCAATACCAGGATAAGATATAATCGGAATCCCCGCACCATTGAGTGTATCCAGATCCCGAAGAATTGTCCTTTTCGACACTTCAAAGCGATCGGCCAGTTCTTTCGCTGTAATTCGATCTACATTCGCAAGAATAGAAAGAATCGCAACTAATCGTTCTATTTTCAATTTTTTTGCACCTCTGTAAGTATTACTCTAAAAATTTAAACGTATATAAACATCAACAAATTTTGGCAAATCAGGTTATCTGATTAAGTTAAACAACCTACACTCATATAATCTTTATCTGGCAGCTGCGCATTGCCTTCAATGCATTCTCATGACTTTCTGGTGTACCCCCAGCACAACACTTGCTATCGACTATGATCATCTTTTCTGGATAGAACGCCTTGAGCAATAGCGCATTGGAAATGATGCAAATATCCGTGCAGAGTCCAACAAGTGTGATAGATTCATAAGGTTCTACAGCCTGAATCAGTTTCGTACAGCCGAATGTCGGTTTTTCGAAAACATTGCTTTCCTTCACGTATGGCTTGAGTGCATCACAAATCTCCCAGCCTTTTTCAGGTTTGATACAATGCTTGATCGGCAGATTCTTTCCTTCTTGCGAATCCAGGTAATCCTGTCCGTGCGTATCTTGCGTAAACATAATAACACTGTCAGTAGTGAAAAGCTTCTTTTGAACGCGCGGTACAATTGCCTGTGCCTCTTTGGTTCCCAAACTCCCATCAATAAAATCGTTTTGCATATCTATAATCAAAATTAAATCGTTCATAAAAATACCTCCGCTTCATTTGCTTCATCATAGCTGTTCCCCTGACGCCCTATCACTTTTCCTATTATTTCATGAAAAACTATACCGATTCCTTAGCCGGACTTAAATTGGACTTCTATGAATAAGACCCTAATAAATATTACTACATTTCGTATCAGCTAAGTGATAGCCCCGTTCGGTCAGTGTCTGATAACTTTAATTGTAACCGAGTTATTCATTTTATTCCAACATTTATTATAGAACCATTTAATTTTCAAATCCAATCCATCTTTCAAAATACTCATAAAGACCACCAGTCCTGTATTTAACTTTATTTATTTCATTTTAACTTTCAAAAAGTTAGAATGAAATAATTTATGTTACATATAGAATACAGTTTTGCTCATCACCTGCAAGTATATGTAACCCACAAATTTAACCAAAATAAAGACATAAAAAAACAAGCAAAAAGAAACACCCTAGTGATTTTTTTTTAATCACTAGGGTGCGCCGTTCCTTCTAACTCCGCGTTGGTGACCAACTCATTGTCTCCATAATCAACCGGACTGCATCGGAAAAACCTTGTCGATAATATACATCCATTCCGCTCAGCATCATACAATTATATTCATCATCAAGTTGTTCCAAGGTTTCCTGCAAATCCAAGGGTAATGCATTTTTGATTTTGTCCTGATACGTAATGACTTTTTCGCTGGCATGAAAATATTCACTAGAATATTTTCTTAAATCTAAGCCAACCAAAATTTCCTGTTCCTTCGTAGCAGCCAACGAATCAAATACATTTTTCATCATCATTTATATCCCCCATCCTCATTCTGCAAGGGGTTTCTCTATTGTAATCCAATAAAGGAACCCACCCTACAGTTTGTTTCAGGGGAAATCAAAAAAGCGCATGCGCGGGTTTATTCAACCTACACATGCGCTTTGCTATATCTTAATTGCATGCAGACGCAAGCTCCTGTCAAAACTCCAATCACATCATACCGAACAAACCATCTCCCTTGTCACTCAAGGGAAATCACGGTATAATAAATTGTCGTCGTAGACAGCTAGCTGTTACGTGTAGGTGCTGGTTCACCTGCTCGTGCCTGCGAGTGGTGAGACACTCTCAGGACACGGCGACTTTTTTAATTTCCACCTATCTCTAATTATATTACACTTCGTAACGATTGCAAGTAAAAATAGGCTGAAACATGATTTTTTTATTACGAAAATCATGTTTTTTTGTTGGGGTTTTTTAGGTTCTGGATGATGTACTAAGCTCTTTGAAAACTATAAGTTTGTCAGAAAAAAATATTCCTTAATGTCTACAAATCCTGGCATGAAAATGGGGGCTTTTATCGATCTATTTCAAATATCCATTATCTGCAAGAAGGCTTATTTATACGACAAGGATTTAACCGCCAGCTCCATAAAATTTGTGAAAAAGTTCATTAATATCACCTCATAAAAAATGAGCATACCTGTCGATATCCCAACTAAAAACATATTACGTATGTAATTTTGACGTAAGAAACCTAAAAACCTTCATCGAGGCAATATGTGCATCGAGTGCTTCATGACAACTAACTTCTCCATCCTCTCCATAACGAATACCCGGCTTACAATCAATTTTTCGACAAACATCTTCATCAATAAATAAATTATATGGTGAGAGCAACTTTCCTAATTCTACTAATTTATGGCTATATGGTGCTTTCTTTCCTGCCTTTTGAAAATATATTCCTTTTATTAATTTTTCAGTAAATTGCAAACTAGCCCACTTAGATTGTCCATATCTTTCTGATTGTATTATACCATCTATCGCATTCCGTTCATCTTCCAAAGCTTCCAATACATACTCCATACCGCTTTCATGATACTTATAAAATGCATCATATGTCCTTTTATATACCATACATAATTTATTAATATCATCCCTTGAAATATTGCCAGCTATTACTTTTGAAAGTTTCATTTTCTGAGGTAAATTTAATATATTATCTGGATATTGCTTGTAATCAGCTTGCCAGATGATTTGTATTGAACCAAAATTTACGGTCATATCTATTGTATAAGGCTCTCCTTCGACCATTATAATCATCCTACCATAAACAACACTGTCTCCCATTTGCATACGTTGTTCATATTTTAAACTAAACCATTCTGAAATTTTTATTGCCAAATTATGAGAAGTATATCCTATAGCAGTTACATTCTTTGCTCCTCCCGATAATATCGGAACCCGTCCAACTTCAGGGATTTTTTCTCTAATCTTTTTCAAAGCCAAGAAAAGACGCATTCTCGGAACTACGCCTTCCTTTTGCAGTTCCTTATCAATTTCTTCTAATATCTTACAAAAATATTCTTCATTAAATGCAAATTTCATCTCAGGAATATTCGGACATTCTCTTGATGCAACCATCTACAACCACTCACTTTCTAGAACATAATACCATATAATTATAACATATTTGAAAATGACGTGTATTTATATCAGCAGAATGCCACGCCCATTATACACGCTTTCTTAATTATCATTTTCGCAGCGAATTGCCCGATCGACTGCCATTAGCGTGGCCACGACACCGTCAATCTTCTCTGTGGATTTTTCTTTATTTGGCTTGATGTTTCCAGCCAATTTCTTTGTCGAAAGGCTCATATCCTTAAAGCCCTGCCCGAACGGAAAGGAGCTGGATGTTCATGTATGAAGAATCCTTCTCGCTGAATCATACGTTGCATCCTCACGGATTACCTATTTCTTTCCGATGCTGTAAGCGAAGGACTTTTTATGTTATGCGACCAACCACCAGCAAGCTCTTTGTAGTGGTGACGGCACAGGCTGTAGCAAGACAACACTCATCCGGATCTAGGCTGCAAGTAGCCTAGATCCGGAGAACTATATGGTGCTGTATCTTTCGGATTCGCAACTTGCACCGCGCTGGTTCTACAATGGCCTACTGCAACAGCTTGGTACTGAAACATCTATCGCAACGATGCCAAATTCAGCCTGCATCAGCAACTCGAATGCGGCAAGCGAAAAATAAGAAAGTCGTCACCATCCTTGATGAAGCACTTCTGTTAAAACGTAAAACACAGGAAGAGATCCAGTTCATGCTGAACTATCAAATGGATGAACACAATCCCATAGTGCTCATCCCTCGTAGGGCAAAACGAACTATCGGGTAAGCTGAACCTGCAGTCTTATGCTGCTGTCCGGCAGCGTATAGACCTGAAATGTGAACTTCCGGCGTTTGACCGATCGCAGACAGAGACACCTATGAATGTCCAGCCAACCTATACTGGTAACAATGAAGAAATCTTTACGGATAAGGTAGTAGATGAAATCTACAAATATTCCTGATATCCGCCAAGGCAATCAACAAAGTCTGTACACACAGCTTATTGAGCTCACAGCCAAACAAGAAGCTTACTTTAAGCCGTACATGTGAGTATGGTGTGGCAAATGTCTTGATACTGCAATGACAAAACCTGCAAGCAGCAACACGATACATTATGGAAAAATTCCTTTTTGATGCGATTCTAAACTCCGATTGCACTGAACAACAACACTTAATGGCATATGCAAACCATCATAGCTCAAACTTCTTCCTTGAGTTCAGGTATGACAATCTTATATGTCTTGAACCCTACAATATGAGTACCGCAAGACATTTTTTGTGTATAAGGCATCATGGCACCCATTTGAAATTTCTTCGAAGGCGAATCATCATCGGATAAGTATACCTTAAGATCCTGAACTGTAAATTGCTCATTTTTCCAAATAGACTTGACAATTACACGATTTTGGCATAATAGATTAATTTTCCCGAACTTCAAAAATGCCAGTAAATCATGGATATATCGAATCGAATGACCAGCCCCTGTATAGCCGGAAAACAAACGATTTCCCATGATAATACAGGAACACAGGATTCTTTTTTTATATGGAATATGAATAGATTCTAAATAAATTTTCTGAAATTTTTCATCAGAAAATGCTTGCATTTCATGATTCAGTTGCTTAGTTGCTTTTTCTATATAGTCAAAGCTAGTTCTCATGCTGAATGCATTCGTTGGGAGGAATGGATTTTTGCATTCGATGAACAATAAAATATCATCCGAAATGACAAAAAGATCTATTTCCCCTTTATGTCCTTTGTATTGATATTTTTTTCCTTGCTCTACTCGAAATAGCTTCGGGTATTGTTTAAAAGCATCTGCACACAGTTTCTCTAAATCCTCCCCCGTATTTTCCAAAAACAGGCTCTTCTTTCCCATTTGGTAAGAGTACGCTATAGAGTTTCGAATAAAATTCGATACTGCACATATATTTGTTGGACAACAATAGTGATCTCCTATTTTTAGAAGAGGCGTATATTGTATGTCATATATTCCTCCTTGATAAGTATAAAAATTCAGCAAGTTTCTTGTCTTTTTCATATCATGGATTTGTGTATTGATGAGTGCCTCCATATCGGAGTAATGAATCATCTGCCCCATAGAACGAATTACTGCTTTCGTATCGCCTCCATGATTTAAAATGTATTGATAGTGCATCCGATTCAGAAAAAATAGTCTTGGGAAGAGAATAGCATCCTTCATCGTTGCATATTCTTCAAACTTCCTTTCTAGCAATTTTTGGGCAGGAGTTACCAGTTCCTTTTCCATATACCTAAGCACAGCAATTTCTTCCAAATATAAATAATATTTTTCTGCGTTAGATCCTCCTATGTGTTGAAATACTTCCAGAATGTTTTTCAATGCATATCGTTCAAAAAAACCTGTTCCAGTCTTTATTGTCAGATATGAAGCCATATCCTCATGTGTCTCCAACATTTTTTTATACTCGAATAACGATGGATAATTTTCATTTACTAATTGTGCACTTATATTGTTAAAAAATAATACTTCCTGCACTTGTGTATTGATATATCCAAGCTTGATACTTTTCTCCAACGTCGGATTTGGTGAGTAAAAGCAACCATCTTCTAAAATATCATATCCATACCGATCCCAATAAAATTCCCATTCACGTAAACGCAGAAATTTACAAGTTATTAGAATTAAACTTTCTAACTCATCGGACAAAACATAATCCGCATCCATAAAACTATTTGAGTTTACATTCTTTATTCCAATCAAGTTATTATAGCGATAAATCAAAAATGACACTGCAGAAGCTACTTCCTCGTTTGGATAACTAGCGAAGTCATCCAAATCTATATCATCTTCAGTGGCATTCTTATCTCTTATCATAAATAAAAAATCTATATAAGAAATCAATTCTCGCAATAACGATGTTTCAATTATCTGGCTGTTATAAAATTCCTGTTTTCGGTCATCATGATGACTTTTTATCATTTGATCAATTTCTAGTTGTGTCATGCAGAAATATTGCCCCAACCATGCATTATTCTGTTTTTTTTGAAGATAGTTCTTTGTTTCTTCTGATAGCTGGATAATCTTTTCATGATTCAATAAAATAGAGGTTGCTTTTTTTACCTGAATTTTATCCCTATCATTTTTCCAATACCCAAAGAAACCTTCTTTTCGCAGTTCATGGACTCCCTCATCACTTAGATAATAAACATATAAAATGAGCGAACCGTAAACAGTCTGTTCATTTCCCCCTTTTAATATTATTTTCTTCAAAGATTTCTGATCGGATTTTGAAATTTTACTTGGACATTTCACTAATATTCGTTCATTTTCTGTTATATCTTCTATAGAAAGTTTACTTGCTATATTTTGAATAGTTTCCATTTATACTGTCTCCTCCCCATATAACTATAGGTTTTTCTCCTAAAGTCTCTCTTTTTCTCAGTAGTTCAAAGAAATTCAAAATGCTTCGTGCGCCATTAATATACATCTTATACTAAATTACAGGTTTTTCGGTACAGCAAACAGAACGTCCTCGGTTTGTTTTTTCATGGCCTATGGTAACCCAATTTCCTGCGGCAGCCCCCCATAGATCAGGGTCTTTGCCCTAAAGTTCTTCGTTCTGCCTGTCCGCATTTTGGGTGTCAGCTTTGCTCGTATAATAAGTTTTGCAAGCAGATATCCGCCAACTTACAAAGCTTATTTTTTATTTTCAACTATTTTATTAAGAAGTTCTGATGCTACAATAGATTTTAGTGATCTGTAGCAAAGGTTACGGCTTTCACTTTCTACAGCATCTTATGGTGACTGCTTAAAAAGCTTGACGCCTGCCTTCTTCGTCAAATGCCGCTTACACGATGTTTCATACCTGGGCGAAAGTGTTTTTCCCAACAACCAGACTTTCACAGGTGAATGCTTATTTGCGAGGGGCGGTCAACGTTTAAGATCAGGGTGATTCCTTTTCTACCTATCCAACTCTTAGCCGAAAAGGTGGTGGATTTTTTAGGTTCTTTCCATAGTTAGTTGAATACGCAATTTTCGCGTCGTAAAATTTTCTTGCGCAACATTTCAAAACTACATCGTCCATACATAATTCGTTTGATAGCTTTCAATTTATTGACACTTACTTCTGCTAAGCCATTATTATAATCGTATTGAATTGCATTTTTTACTGCTGTAAAATCCCTGGTTATGCCATTGATGAATGAACAAACTTCTCTATTTTTTAAAATAACTGCATCCTTAATCCATTTATCGAGGCTTTCTACATGCTGACATTTTAATACAGTTTTAAATTTATTGACTAAATCAACGATCTTTTCAAGCATAGGATATTTATCGTAAACTTTCTCTAATTGTTCTGATGACAAATTCTTGATTTTGGATACCGGATTATATAAAGCTTTAAGCAATAAACTACAATTAAGGGTTTCTGTATTTTGAACTTTGTCACAGTTGTTGTTTTGTTTTTCATATAATGTTTTTCATATAAAATTTTTTTAATTTAGACCGGTAGTGTCTCAGGAGTGTACTGGAACCTGTACATCCTTTTTGACGAATTATTTTTTCAATCCTATTGCAGGTATATCCTTGATTTATTAATACATCAATCCCATTCAAATATGAATCTAAAATACTTTTCCGCTTAGTACCATAAGAACCATGAATCACGATTACATCATCTCTTAAATACCGAGATACATTTTGCCTCGATATTTCAAATTTTTTTGCAATTTGTCTCATTGAATGACCAGAATTATGGGCCTTCCTTACTTCATCTATTAATATAAGTTTTCGGGTAGTTTTTTCTTCATGTTTTGCTTGTCCTGAATTTTTAAAATAGGCTTCCTGCTCATCCTCAGCCATTCCTATTAGTTTATTAAATACGTAAAAGCCAATGCTTAATTGTTTATATATTTGGTGTTTGTTAAGACCCGCTTGCAGTAGTTCCTTCGCTTTTTCCATCTTAGATTCCAGTGTTAATAGCCTGTTTTGAAGTTGAAGAGACTTTTCTTCCAAATTCACATTTTCTACAAAATCTGCTTCAATGGTTATTCTTGTGTGAAGATAATTCATTAAGAAAACTTTACAATAATCCTTTAGCAAAATCATCAATACAAATTCTAACAATTTATTTATTATTAATAACCGGATTACCTTTTTAAGAGATTGCAAATTGTGCTTTTACCTATATCAGCAATGTGGTTTTTTAACAAGGTCGCTGCAGTTATCGAACTAACATTTATGGAGATATTAATAATTTCATCTTTTAGCCTTTGGGTTTTCTTGGCATTGGCCGGAAGAAAGATAAATCTTTCATCAAATGTAGCATACTTGCATTCTGGATTATCACAAAACATCTTTCTATTATGCAACATGATTTGCACTTTCTTTCCTTGCCATCGGCATGTCCTAAAATCTTCTTTCATAATGTGAGTGAGTTTTTGCAGATGGCTTTTCACAATAAGGGCAGATAACCGTTGGGCGATTCGAAACAACATGTATGAAAATTGTATCGCCTATGATTTCATGGCTTACACAATTTAAGCTTTCATCCAGCAATTTTATAAATTCATCCATCGTTTTATCTCATTTCCGTTTTTCTTTTCTTTTATTTTACCAGAAATGAACATATTTTCAACTAACTATGGAAAGAACCACTTTTTCATTGACATTCAGACTCAGTTTAGCAAATGCGCTTATAATATTATTATGCTTGCCAAAAAGTATAATATAGAGGTAAATTAAATAAAACAGCTAAATAAAAATACTTACAGGAGTAATACGAGTGATTAATAAAAAAAACTGGAGGTTAAATATGAAAGGCAAATTCAAAGAACTCTATCAACTATTAAAAAAAATAATAAAAAAAGATATTAATCAACTAGATAAAAAAAAGTATATCTCAAGTTATCTTAAAAATACTATTTTTACAGACTACCCGAAATTATGGAATCAATCTTCATATATATATCACGACGAATATCTTGAATTAATCTACTTTTTGGAGAAATATGAATATTATTTTGCAAATTCAATTCAAGAAATATGCTCCTCTGCTCCTCAAATTGATATATCTCAAATTTCTGGAATACATGATTCTCATTCACCTCTAAAGGATTTTAATAGTTTTCATGAGTTTTCTTTATACTTATCACCAGAAGGAAATATAAATGGATACAATAGATTCATCACTGAAGAAGATTTTATCAATAACTGTCGTAACATGGACGAATTATGGAATAATACTAGTAAGTTGAAATTATTACAACAAGAGTGGGATAAAAGGATATTTGTCTATAACGCTGATGGTGCTCATAGATTAGCAGCTATATATCGCCAATGCAGAGAACAAAATAAAAAATACACCCTACCAGCAAAAAAAATTGAATTTATATCAATTAATAAAGAAATTGTAAGACATATAATTAATGATTTTTGGCTAGTATTTTCTGATCGAGAGAATATAAGTAATCTCTACGGGCAATATTGCCAGCTATTTCCACATGACAAAAAGGAGGATATTGCTAAATTTGATGTAAGTCACCGAAAAAACTATAATTTAAAAAAATCTTATATACTTTACCTAAAGAAGTCTGAAACTTTTAATAATCATGTAGCAGAAATATTATCAAAGCATAAAAACTTTCTCGTGCTCAATAATGAAATCGAAAACTACTATCTAAAATAAATAGTGGGATTACTATTTTAACATTAATAACTTTGTCTACACTATGAGGATATCCATAATGGACATCTCATAGCATCGCGCCAACTCGTGCCTAATGGCGATATTTTTGACGGTTCCTTAACCGCTTTAGTAAGAATCGGTACTTCTTTGGCACTTTCCTGTGCTTTTGGCTTTACTTGTTCAAGCCCGTTTAATAGCATATTCTTCATTAGTTAGCTTAATAGCAACCGTTCTGTGTCTAATCCGAACATCGGAATGTTCCCTGCAGAAAATCTTATAACCTTTATAATTTCACGCTCTGTTGCCATTCGAACATTGTGGTAATGAAGTATGTGTTTTAACTCTTTAAAATCAAGGTCGGTGCTATTTGTGCTAAATCAGTTTGAAAATACGCAGCTCCTTCTTGTGCCATATAAATCGTTTTTTCATTGTGAATCACTTCAAATACAAAATCCTGTTTTCTCAAAGATGCTTCTATATCAATCGCCATGTTTGCCCGCCTAAAATACAGTTTCTGTAAAAATCCTCCTCATTCTATTTCTCTCTGAATTTTTTCTGCTCTATCTGTATAAATCTGGCAATCATATCTCTATATAGCATTTCCACTAAATCTAAATCTGCTCCATATAATTCAGCCTTTCTCCTGACTTTTTCAATTACCTTTTCCACACGTTTTTCAGCCCAGACATCCGCATCATTCACTTTAAATACGCCGCTTGAACAATTTTCATCCATCTTCATGCTTTTCATCATCCCTTTTTATTTTCATTCCCATCAAAAAACTCCATTTCGGCCTCGTATAAGAATATTTCATTATACCGTGGCGAAATGGAGTTTGCAGTACCAGCCTTATTCAAATTCATTTTACGAAAATTTCATCCTATGCATCAACTATTCCACCTGTAAAACAAACGACTCTTTTCAGATACAAGATTTCTCTCATGCCCTTCCCTATAACGGTGGATTCCGTCTCAGCCTACTCACTATGGTATAAGTTTTCGGTGAGCTCTAGGACCCATTCATTATACACTCTTGGTCGATCATCACACCTCTGGATATTCAGTCATCGACTCGCTGCGCAAAAGTATATACACTTACTCTTCCCACTCTATGATTTATTTATTAAATTGTAAACTTACACTTATTGTAAGCAAAAACAGATAGTACGTCAACATCATCTATCAAGTGTTATCCCCATTTTTTGCGCTGTATTACGAAACAAAGTCTGTCTCTCTCCATTATTAGCCTTCACAATATTGTACATATATCATATTACTCCTTATTTTTCACAAATCGACTTAATAATCGGTCTCATCCAAATCGTTGTTTTTAAAGTTTCCTTATAAAGACGTTCTTTTTCTTCTGATGTAAGGAAATTTTTTAGCTTCGATATCACATTATCCTGAATATACATTTCTCCCAATTCTTTTAGTGCTTGAACTATCATCGCTGTTTTATATGACATCCCCGTAATATTTTTATTGCTACTGTGCTTAAACTGAATTTCAATATTACCGATTTGATAGCTTTTATATGGGCCGTCACTAATGAATATCCAATTCGCTGCAACTTGTGTAGATAACCCTAACTGATTCAAAACAATCTGTCCACTAGGAATAATTGTCCAATTATAATTTCTCGCAATAGCTTGAGCTATTTGCAAAGGAGAAGTGCTTCATACTCTTGTAGAAGATCGTTATAACGTGGATAATCATACACACCACGCAATACACGCCGAATCACACCTGCATCTTCAAACCGTTCTAAGCTTTTGCTGACAGCCTTGTAATCTGCAATATCCGTAAAGTCAGACGCTGTAAAACCCGTACCGTTCCCATGAGTTTGTATTTTATCAAAATTTTTTTTTGTATATGAGTCCATCATTATCGCCTCCTGTCGTAAAAATCATATACTATTTGCGACATTTTTTTCAATAAAAACCTTTAAGAACAACTCCAACTATCATGTAGTCAAATGACAAAATGTTATATCTATAATTTTGTCATTTGTCAAATTTAATAACATAACCGTATGTGTCAAGTTTTACTCGGTAAAGACATCCAACTTTTATTTCAACTGCGTTCACTAGCTTTTTAAAAAGTCCTTTGTAAAATGTTAGAATAGCCGAAAAAAGCAGCCAATGCCGTACACTTCTGTACCTGCATGGACTGCTTAGATATATTTAAAATAATTTACCGTCGGCAAAATGTTGGAAGTCGAATGATATTCCTGCTAAGAAGTATCAACCAGCCTTTATTATTGGGGACTAATAGGATCACACTTTCAATATGACTTGTCTCCCCGAACATGTCGACTGGTTGAATTTTTTTGGCTGGATAGCCAAATTCTGATAATATTGCAATATTTATAGCTAGAGAAGCTGGATTACAGGAGATGCATCGGGAGCATATGCGCGGAATTTTTCCAGGACGACTTTGTCGCAGCCTACGCGTGGTAGGTCTACGACGATAATATCTGTAGACAAAGAAAACCGTCACTCCGTCTACAAATTGTTCATATTCTATGCTACATCCCGATGTATTTCACATAATCAGGTATCGACATGAGCTGCATTTCAAGTTTTGATTTTGTTTCTTCCGATACGTAATTTTGCGTTGCCATTTCATATCCTGCCTGCTCGACAACTTGCAAATACTCATTTACGATTTCTTTGATTTTCTCATCCTTGCTTTTTAAGAGTTTGCCGCAGTTACGATAAATCTCAAGGACAGGCTTGCAGGAAGCAACCACCACTTTCATGGTTTCAAAATTGTTGTTGCCCGGAAAGCCGCAGTTTGAAATCACCACAAATTGTTGCGTTTTAGGTTTGGAATCTGCAAGGTCAAAATTCCCGCCCGAATTTACAATCAGAGGACTTTTCAGCGGTACGAGTCTGTCGACAAAGTTCTTGAGAGCCGCTGTCATATTCCATGTATAAATAGGTGAAGCAAAGCACACTACATCAGCGGCATTATATTTGTCCAAAAGCTCTGTCATATCATCTTGCATCACGCATTTTCCTGGTGTTTTAAACCAGCAGGTAAAACATCCTTTGCAGTGTCCAATGTTCTTATCAATTAAAAACACATTTTCTGTGTCGGCATCAGCTCTTTTTGCACCGCTCAAAAACGCTTCTGCAATCACATGTGTATTGCTATTTGCCCCGGCAGGGCTTCCATTAAATATTATAAATTTCATTTTATTCTCCTAGTCATTTTTCGGTTTCCAATAACGAGAACAGTTTGATTCACGGCATAATAACCCGTTATCAACAAGCTCTCGTCTTAGTACGAAATAATCTCCAAAAGTATGCCATTCATCGCAGGTGGCATTTACCTCTTTTTCAGTGTAATTGTGATTTAATTCAAATTTCTCCGCTAAATAGCAGAGCGTCGCAACTCTAAATTTTTTTTTTTGAGATAACTGTGTGATTTTTCCGGAATTATCAAGAAATTTCGTTATATCAATTATTTGTTCCAATTTTAATTTTCTCCATTCCGTTCGCCATTTCGTTTTTCAATCCAAAGTTCTAGCAAAGTATTTACATCATCGGAAAATTCACGTGTTGTTTGTGTTTCTTTCTTTTTTATTTTTTCCAGTATTTCAAAAGAAAATGCATTTGCTCCAAACTTTTTCCATGCCTCAATCATACACATTTCAGGGCAAGAATTAGTCGATACTAAAAATGCAAAACGATTTTCCGCTCCTTGCATATCTGTTGTTGATCGAATCCAAATGTTATCGATATGACTGCATTTCACGCAGTATATTCCCCCAATAATTACTCTGCTTTTATACTGCTCTTTCAAATCTTCTTTTGATAGCTTGTCCATCAATTAATCACCACCCTTTTTAGAAACTCGTTTAAAGCACGCTACGGATAATATTTACCCCCGTAGAATAACTATAACGAAACTTCAGCCATGGTTCAATAAACGCTCCGTAGAGTTACAAATCTATATGTTAGTTTAGAAATTTTCGTATGAATAATTACGGTCAGTTACCAACACATCAATATAAAAGCAAATTTATACATTCTTTAAGCAAAAAGAAACACCCCAGCGATTTTTTCAAATCACTAGGGTGCACCGTTCCTTCTAACTCCGCGTTGGTGACCAACTCATTGTCTCCATAATCAACCGAACTGCATCAGAAAAATCTTGTCGATAATAATCAGTATTTCGAGCCATTTTTCTGATTTTGTCTGTTTGTGGAAACATATCTAACTTATGGCAAAAGTCCTGCTATAACATCATATTTTTAACCGCTCCATATCTGACTTAAAAAACTCTTCTGGATAGCCATATGTATCAAACCCCGCGGGCTTACAGATATCCCTATTAATGTAACTACTGAATTCTGGCTGGTAATACTCGTCACTAAAAAACGTATCATCAAAAAATCCCATATCCATAATTGCCCGATTCATATCCCCGACGGCTTTTCGTCCATGTGTTTTTGTCAATACTGCATCCCCAGCTATCTGAAAGTAGCATTCAATCTGTTTCATATCATAACCTATGCAATACATCCCCATGGATATCATCTTTTTCATAAAAACAGGCATGTCCTTTACATCAGCCAACTTCATACCAGCCGCTACTACTCCGTAACGACTGCTCGTATTGATGGCCACAAAAACATTCCGATTCTGCACTCGCAGTTTTTGTATGTCCCAACAAAATGCAAGTTCTTCATTGACCGGAGCAGCCAGATTCTTCATTTTGAGATATGTCTGCAATTTAACTGTAATACCATACTGCAAAATCAAGACCTCCAATCCCATAATCATAAATGATTCAATCTTATTTTTATTTCTTCTCGCAATGCCTCAACTGGAACAAATCTATATTCTGATTTAAATAAAAACCGGTATTGTACAGATGTTGTAATGAACACATCCAAACAAATAAATCGATATTCACAAACGCGTTCCAATAAATGCTCCAGTATAGCGGCTTTGAAGATTCACGAACTCATCTTCCCACACATCTGGAAGTACATAAACGCCACGTGATGTAGGTTCTAATCTGCCTGCATTGTGCTATAATATTGTCTGGAGATAGTTGATGGTGTCGGTTTTTCCTACTCCTAGAAGTAGGGGGTGGTTTTATGACAGTTTTTGAAGCCTTATCGTTAATGATAAGTTTCGGTATACTGATCGTAGCCATTCTTTCATCCCGTAAATAACGGCATGAAAAAAACCGCCTAGCGGTTGCGAGCGGTCTTCTTCAAAGAATTCTAAATTCGAGGAGAGCCGACGCTTCCCACATCAACTATCTCTTTTTATATTATAACAAAATCTTGATAAATTATCAATGGATATCACTCGCTGGTATGTGTCAAGTTTTTCTTGGTAAAGAACTTCAACCTTTATTTCAACTGTGTTCACTAGCTTTTTAAACATCCTTTGTTAAGTGTTAGGATAACCGAAAAAAGCAGCCAATGCTGTACATTTCTGTACCTGCATTGGCTGCTTATATATATTAGAATAATTTACCGTTGGAATAATGTTGGAAGTTGGATGAAATGCCAAATAATCAGCATCAACAAACCCTTATTATTTGCGGACTAACAGGGTAACACTTTCCACGTGACTTGTCTGGGCAAACATGTCTACCGGTTGTACTTCTACGGCCTTATAACCAAGTTCATCTAAAATAGCCACGTCGCGAGCGAGTGAGGCCGGGTTACAGGAAACATAGACAATACGATCTGGATTCATCTGAGCGAAGATTTCCAGTACATTTTGTTCGCAACCCACACGAGGTGGATCGACTACAATAACGTCTGGAGTTACGCCTCTTTTATGCAGATCAGGCATTAAGACAGTTGCATCACCAACAATGAATTTAACATTGTCAATATTGTTGTTTTTCGCATTTTTATTCGCATCACGAATTGCCTGCGCAACGATTTCAATACCAATTACTTTTTTCGCATGTTTTGCTAAAAAGAGCGTAATGGTCCCTGTACCACAATATGCATCAAGAACGGTTTCCACACCTGTAAGCTTCGCATATTCTAATGTTTTATTATAAAGAACTTCGGCCTGCTTGGTATTTATCTGGAAAAATGAGCGCGCCGAAATCATGAAATCAAAATCACCGATTTTGTCCGTAATGGTTGCTTTGCCCCAAAGTTTTTTCGTCTGCTCTCCAAGAACCACATTGGTATCATTTGGATTGCTGTTTTGCATAACACTTACCAGCTTTGGTATGCGTTTTTCCAAAAGTTTAACAAACTGATCTGCTTTTGGCAGTACTTTCGTTGTAATAACGAGTACGACCATAACTTCACCACTGGCAGTACCTACTCTGCCGACTACATGGCGCAAAACACCTTTTTGCAACGTTTCATCATAAACACTAATATCAAGTTCTTTTATGATATCCCGAACTACATTCGCAATTTTATTGTTTGCTTCGTCTTGAATCAGGCAGTTTTTGGTATCAACAATTGTATGTGAGCCTTGAGCAAAACAACCAACAATAACTTTATCATCTTTTTTACCGATTGGGAATTGCATTTTATTGCGATAATTCCAAGGGTTTTCCGCACCTAAAGTTGGATGGATTAAAATTTCCGACTGCTTACCAATATGTTTCAAAGCGTCTACAACCTGCTGATGTTTTATATCAAGTTGTCCTTGATAATCAATGTGCTGGATCTGACAGCCACCACATGCATCATAAATCGCACATTTTGCCGCCACACGCTGAGGACTTGCCGTAATTATCTTTTTGATATTTCCTTTGGCATAACTTTTTTTCACTTCAGTAATTACGACTTCTACGGTTTCACCGATCAAAGCATATGGCACAAAAACAGTAAAATCTTCATATTTTCCGACACCTTCACAGCTATGCCCCATACTTACGATATCAATTGTATATTTTTTCCCTCTGTTTACTGGTATTTCTTTTTTCAAAATTTTTACTCCATTCTTGCGCCTTTATAAATATAAAAAGCGCGGCCGTCGCCACGCTTTATTCACGCATCAGGTACGTTCCATATGAATAACGAAACGCTGTCTACTTTTTATTATATCTTGTTTTGGATAGCTTGTAAATGAAGGTTTTGCCTTTTAAATGAATTTAGTTTTATATTGCCTGCCCGCTGCCCTAATATTCTAAGCGAAAGCCGATTCATTTACACGAAATATATTTTTATTTAAAACAATTCTTGAATAAACAGCGCTGTTTTTTCTGGTTCATCAAGTGGTAATACCGTGATTCTTGTATCTACGTTCAACCGATCTGTAAGAATTCCTGCTAAATCTTCCCTTGGCGTAATCAACTCATTATGGATATCGCCCCGAAAAATTTCTAATATAGGAAAAACTCCATGTTGTCGACTTTCAATCAAAATCAAATCCACATCATCGATTTTAGCGGCTACTTCTAGTAAACTCTTTTTTTCTTGTGTCTTCGCAATAATTGCATATTGCTGTGGGGAAACAATCGCTACCACCTCGGCACCAGCCTGACTGAATTGCCAGGTATCTTTGCCCTCCTGGTCAAGATCAAAGCCATGTCCATCACTTTTAACAACAGCCGTGCGCAGTCCCATTTGTTTCAATAGCGGAAGAAGTTTCGTTATAAAGGTAGTTTTACCCGAGCCTGACATACCGGCAACAATCGAAACAATCGGTATGCGGCGCTTTCCATTTATGGCTTTGGCTTTGGCAATCACCATTTCTTCTGGTGTATTCACATTGAAAAAGCTTCGCGAAAAATCATACATCTGTACCCGTTTCGTTTCTACATTTTGCAATAATAAATCAATTTTTCGCTCACCTCGTTCGAGGAGTTGAACAATGACTGGAACACAATCCCGATGGTAAATGGCAGCTAAAGGCTGTTGATGCTTTTTGGTAAGCGGCACAATTGCCTGATTTATTCCATCCAAGCAGGCTGTAAGTCCCTCTACAAAGTGAAAGTCCAGCAATGGCATATCACATGAGACCACTACGTAATAGGGCAAGCTGCCGAAGCTCAGGCCGGCATGAATTCCACCCAGAGGTCCACAGTCAGCATAAACATCCTTAGTCAATTTGATTGACAGTGCCTTATATTGTTCAGCCGCATCATTTGCAACGACAATGATATCCGTAAAACCATAGTCTTTTGCTTTATGAATCATATTTTCTAAAAAAGTTTGCCCCTGCCAGTTTAACCAGACTTTATTGCGCCCCATCCGCGAACTTTTGCCACCAGCCAGAATAATAAGCCCCAGTTCCATAAGCAGTCCTCCTTTTAAAATCCGGTTATTGCACCGACTTTATTTAGGTTCTGGCACATTCACTTGCTTCACCGCGTAAAATTTTGAGTCCATGCTCGAGTTCCGGCAAAACAAAACTCAAACATTCTTTGACCGCTTTTGGACTTCCCGGCAAATTTACAAGTAAGGTATTTTGACAAATTCCCGCAACAGCGCGGCTCAGCATCGCCCGTTTTGTTATCTGCAGGCTCAAATAACGCATCGCTTCGGGAATACCGGGTACCTGCCGTTCAATGACCGCGAGCGTTGCCTCCGGTGTAACGTCACGCTGCGAAAATCCCGTTCCGCCCGTCGTTAAAATCAAGGCAACATCCTGTTTGATAAGTTCTCGCATTTTATCTGCCAATAACTCTTTTTCATCCGGCAAAATAATCTGACTATGGATTTTGTAGCCAGCTGCCATAAGAATTTCACGGATTGTCTGCCCGCTTATATCTTCTCGCTCCCCTTTTGAGCCTTTGTCACTTGCTGTAATAATAGCCACTTCAAACATAATAAGATCCTCCTATTCTTCAACGACCTGCAACGTATCGCCAACCGTTATTTCACCTTCATGCAATATTTTTACAAAGATTCCTTCCCGCGGCATAATACAATCACCCATTACTTTATAGATTTCACAATGTGAATGACATTCTTTACCTATTTGTGTAACTTCCATTTCAACTTCATTGCAGCGCAAGTGTGTGCCAATTGGCAATGTTTTAAAATCAATACCTGCCACAACAAGATTTTCCCCAAAAGCACCGTGCTCGACCTCGGCACCTTTGGCACGAAAATCTTCTATTTTATCAAATGATAATAAACTCACCTGACGATGCCAGTTTCCAGCATGAGCATCCCCCACCAATCCATGATCTACTTTAAAAAACCCTTTGCTAATATTTTGTTTTTGTGTGCCTTTTTTTTCACTTTTACATACCGCCATTACATTGCCCATTTTGTATCGCTCCTCTATCTTAACCACCAACTTGGAACATGTTGCGTTCATCATAAAAATGATGTCCCAGCGGTTTTTTATAAATATGTTTTTTGATGACCTGCCTCAAAAACATGATAGTTCCTCTTTGAATTTCGGCAGCGAGAAATAATTTGCCGGACCATTGACTACACCCCTTTGCCAAAACTACAAGCCGGATAGGTACAAACATCACAGTCCAGGCATAACCCACCATGGCCAAGACTTGTCAGTTCTGATTTTTTGATTTTTTCACCAGCCACAATCCGCGGAAATACCAAATCAAAAATCGTTATTTTCGCATACATAACGCAGCCTGGTAATCCCATTACCGGCACATTCTTATTATAATAGGCTAATAGAAACATCGCCCCTGGCAAAACCGGTACACCATAGGTTACAATCTGAGCTCCTGTATCACGAATGGCCGCTGGGGTCATATCATCCGGATCAACACTCATTCCGCCCGTGCAAATAATCATTTCCATACCTTCAGCAATCAGTTCTTTAATCGCCCGCGTAATATTAACAGATTCATCATTGACAATCCGATGTCCATCCATTTTTAAATCGTATTGAGTCAATTTCTGTTCAATCACAGGTGTAAAGGTGTCTTTGATACGATGATGAAAAACTTCATTGCCAGTCGTCACAACACCAACTTTCCATTTTTTATAGGGAAGCAGCTGCAAAATCGGTTTATCACCGGCAATCGTTTGTGCCTGTTGCATTTTCTCTTTATCGATAACCAGTGGTACGACTCGAGTACCCACTAGTTTGTCACCTTTTTTTACTGGAGTATTATTATGCCTTGAAGCAATGATGATTTCATCGAGATCATTGATTTTATTCAATCGTTCCACATCAATCTTCAATATACCATCGCAAGCTGCCATGAGCTCAATTTTGCCTTCTTTAACTTCAGATGGGATCATATGGTCATTTTGACAGATCTGACGCAATATTTCAGCTGCTTCATTTTCATGGAGCAGCGTTTCGTTTTTCTCCCATACATAAAGATGGTCTTTGCCTAAAGAAAGCAGCACCGCTATATCTGTTTGCTGAATTACATGGCCTTTCTTAAAGCGTACATCTTTCGTTACACCTTTGATAATCTGCGTAATATCATGGCAAAGCACCTGTCCACAGGCATCGATTGTGTTAATGACATTCATTTTGTTCTTCCTCTCAACTATGAAGGCAATGAAATTTCTCTCATTACCCCGTGAACAATCCAAAGAATTATGCAGGCTCAATATCTAAGGTCATGCTCGTAGATATTTTCGCACGGAGCATATTCACTTTTTACTACATCGATCTCATCGTAATAGTCTCTATTATAAAGTATAAGCATAGCTAACGTCTAGACCTCTATCCCATAAATATATTCATTAAAAAATCAATCTTTTTCAGAAAACTATTGCCAAATATTTTATTTTCGACTATCGTAATCCTAGTACATAAAAAAGGAGTTTTTATAGATGATTCGTGACATGACAATCGGGAATCCGATTAAATTAATTTTAGCATTTTCTATACCTTTACTCATTGGAAACGTTTTTCAACAATTATATAATATAGCTGACATCATCATCGTCGGTCGGACAATCGGTGTGGATGCGTTAGCTTCGGTCGGTGCAGCATCGCCAATTTTCTTTTTTCTTTTAACACTGAGTAATGGCCTGACTGGCGGACTCACCGTTATTACAGCCCAAAAATTCGGGGCAAAAGATGAATCTGGTGTCCGCCGTTCGGTAACGGTATCTATCTGCATCAGTTTACTGGCAACAATTGTGGTAACTATTTTCAGTATTCTTTGTTTGAAACCCTTACTCGCTGTAATGAACGTACCTGCTGTTTTGATTCAGGGCGCTTATGATTATATCAGTATCATAATTTACGGCTTAATTTCCATGATGGCGTATAATCTGTTATCGAGCATTATCCGTGCCTTAGGTGATAGTAAAACTCCGCTTTATTTTTTGATTTTTTCAACGTTAATCAATATTGTTCTGGCGATACTTTTTATCTGCGTATTTGGCATGGGTATTGCCGGATCGGCTATTGCGGTAATCATTGCCCAGGCTATTTCGTCGCTATGCTGCATCATTTATATTATGAAAAAATTTCCTATTTTGCAGTTAAAACGGGAGGACTGGAAACTTGACTATGCTTTTGCTATGCAGCATCTAAAGCTTGCGCTGCCCATGGCTTTACAGTTTTCTATCATCGCCATTGGTATTTTCATTATACAAAGTGTCTGCAACACCTTCGGTCCAAATACCATAGCCGCTTTCACCTCCGCCATTCGAATTGAACAAATTGCTACGCAGCCGATGTTATCCTTCGGAATTGCCATGGCAACGTATACAGCCCAAAATTACGGTGCCCGTAAATTAGATCGTATTCGCCAGGGAGTTTTAAGCTGTTCTGGTATTTCAATTGCAATTAGTCTTTTTATGGGGTTCATAATCTATAATTTTGGTGAAACACTCATTGCAATTTTTATCAGTAATGCCGAACCCGAAGTCTTATCTATTGCGAAAACCTACCTGATGATTAGTTCAACCTGCTACTTTTTCCTCGGTCAATTATTTATCTTCCGCAATACATTGCAAGGTATGGGCGATGCAAGAATTCCTTTTATTGCTTGTATCATCGAATTGGTCCTTCGCTGTTTTTCTGCGCTGTACATTACCAATATGTTCGGTTTTTTGGGAATTTGTTATTCCAATCCAATTTCCTGGGCTGGCGCCATGTTACTCGTCACAATCAGTTATTTCCGTAAAATGAAGCAAATGAAACAAAGTCCCTACTGGCAGCCAAGCCTGCAACCACATCATGAAATATAAGCCTTTCATTTTCGACAAATCATAAGAAGAACCACCAAATTAACAGCTGTTTATTCTCTTCGTTTATGATACAATGGAATAAAGACAACATGTAATTTATGGGAGGATATAATGTTTGGTATTGGCATTCCAGAATTATTAATTATTGCGTTTATCGCCTTAATTGTTTTCGGTCCAGGTAAATTACCAGAGCTTGGTAAAGCCTTAGGCAATGGCGTCAACGAATTAAAAAAAGCATTTTCAAAAACAACGGACCCCAAAAATGACAATAAAAAAGAATAAGCACAAAGGAGCTCTGCAAAATGCAAAGCTCCTTTTTTATGTATTTTTTTAAGTAAACTAATAAACAAATTTGACCATCCACAGACAATATCATTTACTTCGTCATCTTAAAAATTCAATCATTTAATTTTTAACAAACTCAACTTTTTCTAAAAGTTCTGCTGGATGTTCTAAAAGAACTTTTGCACCATTTTCTTCAAGTTCTTTTTGATCACGAAATCCCCATAAAACACCGACTGGCAGCATATTGGCATTTAAAGCTGTCTTCATATCAATCATGGAATCACCTATGTAGACAATTTCTTCGGGACGAATCTTCATGTCCTGCGCTATTTCGAGTACTGCCGTCGGATCAGGTTTACGAGGAATTCCTTCCCGTTCACCAATTAAATAATCAAATGTCTGCTTTTCAAATAAAACTTCAACAATTGTGTGTGCCGCTTTATTATGTTTATTTGTACAAATAGCCAAAGGTATTGCATCAGCCTTTAATTCTTTAAGCAATTCTAAAATCCCATCATATGATCTTGTTTTTTCCAAGAAACGGCTTTCATATATTTTTTTATATTTTGCCAAAGCTTCATCAATAATTTTTTCTGAAGTCTCTTTTGGTAAACAGCGTTTCATAAGCATTCGTGAACCATTTCCTACCATCAATCGATAGTCTTTCACTTCATGTGTCGGGTAACCATATTCAGTAAGCATTATATTGGCGCTGTCGGCCAGGTCTGCCAGAGAGTCTATTAAAGTCCCATCCAAATCAAAAATAACCGCCTTGTACTGCATAAAACGTACCTCATCTTTCTTTATACTCGAAAACATTATTATCCATTTCGTCAAAATTATTATGTTTTCCTGCTTTTACTTTATTTATTTTTATGCAGCTGCTCAAATTCTAATAAATATTTTTTCATGGCTGCCCCACCCGTATAGCCATTCAAGCTTCCATTCGCCGCAATTAAACGATGCGACGGAATATAAAATAATATAGGGTTTTTATTATTGGCCATTGCCACGGCTTGACTGGCATGCGGATTGCAGATTGCTGTGGCAATTTGTCCATAAGAACGGGTTTCACCATACGGTATCGTCTTTAAAATCTGCCAAACTTCATTTTGAAAAACAGTTCCCTGTGGTCTAAGCGGCAATGTAAATAGCTGACGCAAACCGTTTAGATATTCTTTTAGCTGCATGAAAGCTTCACGAATAAGCAGTGTTTCGACAATCTCATCTTCATTTTCGATCGTTGCGGTTACAAATTTCATATCAGTAATCGCGGCATATTCTTCGGCAATATAAAAAGTTCCCAGTGCTGTTTGATAAAAAAAACCTTTTTTCATAGTTAGTCACTCCTATAATGTTAAAAATAACGTAAACTAACCCAAATCCATTTGGTTTATTCTTCTTCCGAGAAACTTGCCCTAAAATACGTTTTTATTGTTTTATATAAGGTAAAACAAACTAGCAACGATCATGCCAACAATCAATCCGCCGCTAAGTTCAAACCAGGTATGCCCCATACGTTCTTGCAAGTTTGCTGTTTTATCCAGCTTATTAACCGTAACAGCCTGCCGCCCCACATGGCGTCTAAGCCCCTGCGCATCAATCATGCAAACCATCAAACTAGCAAGACCAAAAGAAAACAGGGGAGTGAAAAACCCTTGATAAAGTCCCAGTGAAAATACGGCTGAGGCTAAAATAGAAGTATGCGTACTTGGAAAACCACCATAGCCGATGATTTCGCTAAATTTCATCTCGCCGTAACGCAAATAATGAATACTGAATTTCAAAAAACCGGCAGCCAGCCAGGCAACGAATGGCAGTAAGATAAATTTCAAGGTGTATACCTCTTTCTAAACAAATAAGGCTGCATACTGTGCAGCCTTATTTGTTTTTTATGCAATTTATTATGCGTCCAATTTTCCTTTTAAGAGTTCATTTACAAGACCTGGATTTGCTTTACCCTTACTTTGTTTCATGACTTGTCCTACTAAAAATCCGATTGATTTTGCATTCCCGCCTTTATAATCTTCAACCGGTTTTGGATTGGCTGCAATCACAGCATCCACAATTTCTTCAATCGCTTTTGTATCCGTAATCTGGACAAGTCCTTTTTCTTTAACGATTTTTTCAGGATCATCGCCTGTTTTCCACATTTGTTCAAAAACAGTTTTAGCAATTTTCGAGGAAATCGTTCCCTTGCTAATCAAAGTCACCATTGCCGCAAGATTTTCCGCGGTCACTAAACTTTCTGATATATCCTTGTTTTCCGAGTTAAGATGTTTCGAAAGATCTCCCATGATCCAATTGGCAACGAGCTTTGCATCCGCACCATTTCTTACTGCCGCATCAAAATAATCGGCCATTTGACGAGAAGTCGTAAGCACAAGTGCATCATACGAAGAAAGATCAAATTTTTCCATAAAACGTTCTTTACGGGCATCCGGAAGTTCTGGTAAGCCGCGTCGATATTCTTCGATTTCTTCATCCGTTGTAATAATTGGTAAAAGATCCGGTTCCGGCAAATACCGATAATCCTGCGCTGCTTCTTTTGTACGCATGGAAAGTGTAATGCCCTTGGCATCGTCCCAAGTCCTGGTTTCTTGGACGATGTGACCACCATCATCGAGAATTTCTTCCTGACGTTCAATTTCATATGCTAACGCATTTTCAATCATCTTGAAGGAGTTCAGGTTCTTCATTTCTGCTTTTGTACCAAGTTCCGTTGCACCAACTTTACGCAGTGATACATTGACATCCGCACGAAGATTTCCTTCTTCCATTTTACAATTGGAAACATCAAGATATTCCAAAACAGATTTCACTTTTTCCATATAAGCTCTTGCTTCTGCCGGACTTGATATATCTGGTTCTGAAACAATTTCAATTAAAGGTACCCCTGTACGGTTGTAATCCACATTTGATGTAGCAGAATCTTTAATGGTAGTACCGGAATGAACCAGTTTCCCGGCATCTTCTTCCATATGAATACGCGTGATACGAATTCGTTTCACTTTGCCATCGACTTCAATATCAACATAACCAAATTCTGCAATCGGCAAATCAAACTGTGAAGTCTGAAAGTTTTTTGGCAAATCTGGATAATAGTAATTTTTTCGATCAAATTTACTGAAATTATTAATTTTGCAGTTTAAAGCAATACCCGCCTTAATTGCAAATTCGACAACCCTTTTATTTATAACCGGCAGTACACCTGGCAGTCCAAGACAGACAGGACAGACATTTGTATTTTGTTCAGCACCAAACGTAGTGGCACAGCCGCAGAATATTTTTGTATTTGTTTTTAATTCACTATGGATTTCAAGCCCAATGACTGTTTCGTAACTCATTTTTTATCCTCCCCAAGTGGTGCAATACTATTATGAAATTCATTGCTTTGTTCATATGTATAAGCAGCACGGATAATGGTTGCTTCATCAAGCGGTTTACCGATGAGCTGAAGACCAACCGGCATTTTTGTATTTGTAAAACCACAAGGAATCGAGATGCCAGGAAGTCCTGCCAGATTGAGCGGAATCGTACAAATATCCTGCAAATACATCTTGAGTGGATCACTATTCATTTCACCAATTTTATAAGCTGGTGTTGGTGCGGTTGGTGCGACGATAAGATCTACTTTTTCAAAAGCTTCATCAAAATCTTGTTTTACTAAAGTACGGACCTTTAGCGCTTTTACATAATAGGCATCATAATAACCAGCACTCAAGGCATAACTACCAATCATAATGCGGCGTTTGACTTCTTCACCAAATTTTGCACTGCGTGTTTTATTCATCATATCAACAATGTCGATACCATCAACACGTTCACCATAGCTTACGCCGTCATAACGGGCTAAATTGGAGCTTGCTTCGGCCGGTGCCAATAAATAATACGTTGAAATTGCATAATCTGTGTGCGGCATCGATACTTCAACTACTTCAGCCCCAAGGGATTCGAGCTTTTTAATAGCCGTGCGGATAGCACGTTCAACATCTGCGTCCATCCCTTTTACAAAATATTCTTTGGGCAGACCAATTTTGAGTCCTTTGATATCCTTAACTAAGGATTTTGTAAAATCTGGCACCTCAGCATTAATGGAAGTAGAATCTTTTGCATCATAACCACAAAGGATATTGAGTAAATGTGCGCAGTCTGTTACGTCACGTGTCAAAGGACCAATTTGATCCAACGAAGATGCAAAAGCAACCAGTCCATAACGTGATACACGACCATAGGTTGGTTTTATGCCAACTATACCACAAAAAGAAGCTGGTTGACGTATGGATCCACCCGTATCCGAACCAATTGACCAGATAGCCGTTCCAGCTGCTACAGCCGCTGCCGATCCACCGCTCGAACCACCGGGAACGCAATCAAGATTCCAAGGGTTATGAGTTGGAAAATAAGCGGAATTTTCGGTTGATCCACCCATGGCAAATTCATCCATATTGGTTTTTCCTAAAATAACCGGATTTTGCGTCTGTAGTTTTTCCACTACCGTTGCATTATAAGGCGGTACAAAATGTTCCAGCATTTTCGAAGCACAAGTTGTTTTCACACCCATTGTGCAAATGTTATCTTTAATGGCGCCCGGAATACCTTCCAGAAAACCAATCGTTTCGCCTTTCGCAATTTTCGCATCCACAAGCCGGGCCTGTTCAAGAGCCGTTTTACGGGTCTGGGTTAAATAAGCTTTAACCTGATCTTCCACTTCATCTATGCGTAAAAAGACATCATTGAGAAGTTCCACTGCTGTAATTTCTTTATTCACAAGCATATCATGTAAAACATGTGCTGGTTTATCAAATAATCTCACGTTTTTTCCTCCTGCTCTTTGCTTAATCTTCCAGAATTTTTGGTACTTTAAAATAGCCATCTTCACGCTGCGGCGCATTGGAAAGGGCTAATTCTCGATCCAAGGAAGGTTTAACCACATCTTCACGGAAAACATTCTGCAAAGGAAGTACGTGATCTGTCGGTTTTACGCCATCGGTATTCAAGCTGGTCATCACATCCGCATATTCAAGAAATGCGTTTAAATGTTTCGTGTATTTTTCCATATCTGTTTCTTTAAGTTCAAGACGCGATAATATCGCTACACTCTCAACATCTTTAGCTGTAACTTTCATTATTTCACCATCCATTTATAAAATTAACGAAAAGTTAAAAACTGAAAGTCAAGCCGCGAGATTGTTCCCAAAAGAACCACTTCGTCCTTTTGCGCTGCTTTACTTTCAATTTTAGCTGCTTTCCATTTTAATCATTTATATTATATATCATGCATTAAAGAAATTGCATCGAGTCTATCCGTCTGCCAAAAATGGGATATAAAATATTTAATGCATATCTATAAACCAAACTAAATATCATTATAGCACGACAAAGCGAAATGTTCTATTAATTTGAGAATCATTCCACCATCTTTAGCAGGTCTGCTTCTTGTAAAATTGTTATACCTAAGTCCTGTGCTTTTATTAGCTTACTGCCGGCAGATTCCCCGGCTAACACAAAGTCTGTTTTTTTCGAAACACTCCCGGAAACTCTGCCGCCATGAAGATAAATAAGTTTGGCCGCTTCATCGCGGCTTAAGGTCGGCAGCGTTCCCGTAATAACAAAGGTCTGTCCGGCAAGCCGGTCATCGCCGCCATCGTCATGTGACTGCATATTAACACCGGCTGCCGCTAAAGCCTCAAGAACCAATTGATTTTCTGTATTCGAAAAATAATCAAAAATAGCCTGGGCACTGACTTCACCAATATCGCGTACCTCTTTAATGGCTTCTATATCTGCCTTTGCTAATATTGTAATATCCTTGAAGTGCCTCATCAATTCACGGCCTGCCGCCTTACCAACATTCGCAATACCGAGTCCTGTCATGAGTCGCTGCGGTTCATTGCTTTTAGACTGCTCAATGATTTCCAGCAATTTGTTTGTGTTTTTTTCTTTGCCGATAATCCCTTTTTCAATCAACTCAGCTTTATGGTCTTTGAGTCGATAAATATCGGCAACCGTATTGATATAGCCTTGCGCAATGAGCTCTTTGACATAAGCGATACCAAACCCTTTGATATCCATCGCATCCCGACTGACAAAATTGACAATATGCCGTTCCAGTTGTGCCGGACAATTGACCCCCGTGCATTTCATATCTGCGGTATTTTCTTCCCTTACTGCCGGAGCACCACAAATTGGGCAAATCGGTTGAATGATAAACGGCTCTGTTCCCAGCGGCCGTTTTTCTTTGATCACTGTACGGATTTTGGGAATGATTTCACCCGATTTATAAACCCGTATCGTATCACCAATACGAATATCTAGTTCATTAATAAAATCCTGATTATGCAGCGTTGCCCGCTCTACACTGGTACCACATAATCGCACTGGCTCAAAGATCGCTGTTGGCGTAATTCGTCCCGTCCTGCCAACAGATAATTCAATATCCAATAGTTTTGTATCTTTTTCTTCCGGTGGATATTTATAGGCAATGGCCCATTTTGGCACTTTCGATGTTGTGCCCAATTGATCCCGTTGTGCTAAATCATTGAGTTTGACTACAGCACCATCGATGTCATATGGCAAATCACCACGGTTTTCACCAATTTGTTCAATCGCAGCCCAGACTTCCTCGACTGTTTTGCATATTCTATAATCGTCAATAACCTTAATCCCTTGTTTTTTAAGGAAATCATACGCTTGTGTGTGTGTCTTAAACTCAATACCTTTGGCCGCCTGTACATTAAATATAAACAAAGAAAGATTGCGTTCCTTGGTGATTTTACTATCAAGCTGCCGCAGTGTACCGGCCGCACAATTACGGGGATTCGCAAACAGCTTTTTGCCAAGCAGTTCCTGCGCCTCATTCACTTCCGCAAAGGCCTGCTTTGACATATAGACTTCTCCACGAATTTCCAAGTAAGGCACAGCTTCTTTGAGCTTTTTTTTCACATCTTTAATGACTTTCGCATTTTCCGTGACATCTTCGCCCTGAACAATGCCATCACCACGGGTAACGGCAACCTTCAATTGACCTGCTTCGTAACGAAGTGCCAGCGAAAGGCCGTCAATTTTATGTTCTACGACAAACTCTGGATTGGTAAATTCCGCTTGGATCGCTTCAACAAATTGGACCACATCTGCCCTGGCAAAAACATCTTGCAAACTAAGCATTGGTACATCATGCCTGACTAAAACACCAGCAGTCCGTTTTGCCGCCCCGCCAACAGTTTGTGTGGGCGAGTCCTTCGTCAAAAGATCCGGGTATTCCTGCTCCAGCTGCCTGAGTGAAGACATTAACTGGTCATATTCAAAATCCGTGATTTCCGGATCATCATTATCATAATAACGCTTATTATGGTAAAAAATTTTTTCTTTTAATGTTTGTATTTGCTCTTTACGATTCATCAGCAATCCCCCTTAAACAAAATCATGCTGTTCCAACTGATTCTACTCTTTGGAAATCGGCGCATATTTTTGCATAAGTCCTTTAATTCCCTGTCCTGGAAACGCAATCTTAAGTTCCACTTCTTCTCCACTGCCGCGCACCGATACAACCGTACCGGTCCCCCATTTACCATGTTTTGCTTTATCGCCTACATGCCAATTCACATTGGTATCGGGGCGGATGGCCGTGCCTGTTTGCTGCATAACTGGTGTCGTAATCGTACCATGACCCGATGCTTGCTGCATTTGAACGGATGGCCGAAATGCACTGCCATAGCCACGCTGCTGAACAACACTGGAGTTTGCAAAGCCGTAGGCATTTTGACGAACGACAAGTCGTTCCATATATTCTTCCGGAATTTCACTTAAGAAACGTGACTGGGGATAGGATACGGTATGACCATAAATCATCCGACCGCGCGCATTTGTCAAATACAGTTTACGCTCAGCCCGGGTAATCCCTACATAACAAGCCCGGCGTTCTTCTTCTAGTTCCGATTCATTCATCAGTGTCCGCGAATGTGGAAACAGTCCCTCTTCCATCCCAGCAATAAACACAATTGGAAATTCTAGACCTTTCGCTGAATGAAGTGTCATAAACGTAACACGATCCTCTTCTAAATTCGCATTATCAATATCAGACACCAAGGCAACCTGACTCAGGAAATTCTCTAAATTAGGAATTTCATCACCTTTTTCAAAGTCTTTGGCCACACTCAAAAGTTCTTTCAAGTTTTCCAGGCGCGTTTCATTTTCTGGTTTTTTTTCTGATTCCAATTCTGCAATATAGCCCGATTCATTCATAACACGATCAATGAGATCATGCACCGAAAGATTATCTTGATAGGCCATCATTTTAAAAACAAACTCAGCAAAAATTTCAAGTGGTTTTTTTACGCGCGCTGTAAGCCCCGGAACCTGTGCCGGATTTGATACAACATCGAATAAAGTCATATCATTCATAGCCGCAAATTCATTCATTTTGGCAATTGTAGCATCACCTAAACCACGTTTTGGCACATTGATGATCCTCATCAAGCTTACCGTATCCGCTGGGTTAAAGATCACTCGTAAGTAGGCATGGATATCTTTGATTTCCTTGCGATCATAAAACTTCAAACCGCCAACCATCGTATAAGGAATGCCCGCCCGCATGAACCCTTCCTCGAGTACGCGCGACTGCGCATTGGTACGATATAAAATTGCAATATCACCAAAGGATGAATTGAAAATCGTTTTTTGTTTCATAACGGTTGTTGCAATAAACTGGGCTTCATCACGTTCATCATTCGCTAAATATGACGTGATCTTTTCGCCGCCAGCATTTTCCGTCCAAAGTTCTTTTGGTTTACGATCAATGTTGTTTTCAATAACGGCATTCGCCGCAGCCAAAATCGTTTTGGTTGAACGATAATTTTGCTCCAATTTGATTGTCTGCACTTCTGGATAATCTTTTTCAAAATCCATAATGTTGCGAATATCCGCACCACGCCAGCCATAAATCGACTGATCCGCATCACCGACCACACACAGATTATGATGCTGTGCAGCTAATAATTTCGTCAGCTGATACTGGGCACCATTTGTATCTTGATACTCATCCACCATAATATATTTAAAACGAGCCTGATACTTGGCACAAATATCTTGATGTTCTTCAAGAAGCACAACCGTGATCATCAATAAGTCATCAAAATCAAGCGCATTGTTCGCTCGTAATTTTTTCTGATACAGTTTATAGACATCTGACACTTTTTCCTTAAAGAAATTATCTGCCGATTGTTCAAACGCCCGCGGTCCTTGCAATGTATTTTTGGCATTTGAAATTGCTGCCTGAATGCTATTTGGTGTATATTGTTTTTCATCAAGATTTAATTCACGTAAACAAGTCTTGATAACTGTTTGTGAATCGCTTGAATCGTAAATAACAAAATTATGCTTATATCCTTCTAATGCTTCAATTTCGCGACGCAAAAAGCGCGCACAAAAAGCATGAAATGTACTAAGCCATACATCTTTCGCTTTGGGTCCAATCATCCGATCCACGCGTTCCCGCATTTCCGTTGCGGCTTTATTCGTGAACGTAATCGCCAAAATATTATATGGTGCCACTCCCTGCGCCAGTAAATTGGCTATTTTACACGTTAATACTTTCGTTTTTCCCGAACCAGCGCCTGCCATAATCAGTAATGGTCCCGTTGTATGTTCTACCGCCGCAACCTGCGCCGGATTTAAGCCTTCAAAAATATCCAATTTTTTCCTCCACTAAATTAAAAACTATATTGCTTTTAAAATTCTTTTATAAGGAAGACTTAACCTCTACTGACAAAAGCCAGCAGAGGTTAAGTCTTCTCAAATTTACATGTTTATAATTCACATAACTTATGCTTTATATCGTTTTACAGCTTCTGATAAAGGTGGAATGATTTGTTTTTTGCGCGACATAACGCCTGGAAGATAAAGCACGTTGTCACTGGCATTTTTCTTAAAAGCTTCACCGATCAAAGTCTTAGGATCGCCGGCAAACAAAAGATATGTACCTTCTTTGATAATGTCCGTAATCATGACAAGGCTCATATCGTACCCTTCCTTTTTGCAAATCAGGTCCATACTTATTAGCAAATCTGCTTTCATTGCCATAACCGCGTCTGTATCCATAACCGACAGTTGGCTGACAATCATGCGGAATTGCCCAATCTGAAATTCTTTCAAATCATTTTTCGCTATTTCCATAGGTGTCATATCCCCGATACCTGAACCAGCTTTTAACATTGCCATACCATATTCCTGAATATTGATACCGGCAATAGCTGCTAATTTTTCAGCAGTTTGTCTATCATAAGGTGTACACGTTGGGGATTTAAATAAGACCGTATCGGATAGAATCGCCGAGACAAGGACTCCCGCAATTTCTTTTGGCATCTCAACATTGCGATGCCAATGCATATTCGCTATAATTGTTGAAGTCGAACCCACAGGTTCCTGACGGGTAAAAATCGGTTCACTCGTTTGAATATTACCCAAACGATGGTGATCGATAATTTCAATAACTTGTGCTTCCTCAATACCCTCAATGGCTTGGCCACGTTCATTATGATCGACTAAAATAACCCGTTCCCGTTCAGGAAGCATCAGTTGATCACGGCTTACAACACCTAACAAACAGTCATTTTCGACGACTGGATAATTCCGATAGTTGGTTGATTCCATTAAGCCTTTGATATCGCTAAGCATATCCATCGGTTTAAAAGTCGTCACGTCTTTTTGCATGATTTTACTAACTGGCACACACTGATTGATCAGTCTGGCACAAGTATATGTATCATAGGGTGAACTAATGATAAACATATGTCTTTTTTCAGCTTCTTCAATTGCATCAGCGGCAACACGACCATTCCCTGTTACAATAAGACCAGCAATGCCCTGTTTGACACACTCAAGAATTGTATCATCACTACGATCACCAATGAGAACAATATCATGTGCCTTTATGATTTTTTGAATTGTTTTCAAGCTGCCTGCTGCAATCCGCACATTTCCCTTAACCATTTGTCCTGCATCACCGCTAATAATTACATCGCCATCAACAACATCAATAATCGAGCGAAATGTAATCCCGGATTCGGCCAAATTCTGCATATTGAGTTCCGTAAAATATCGTTTTGCTAAGTCACTTACCGTTACAATCCCCACAATTTTTTGTGTTTCATCAACAACCGGTACGGACTTTAAGGAATACTCCCGCATAAGTGCACCTAATTTTCTCAAACTGTCCGTTGCTTTTACAACCGTCCGACAATTAAGCGCAATATCCTTTACTCGTGGATATAAATCGGTAAGCAGCATTGGACTTGGAACATTAAAATGCTCTAAAACAAATTTCGTTTCAGCATTTATTTTTCCAGCTCGTGCCGAGACCACATTTTCTCCCAATGCTTTTTTTAAATGTGCATAACCAATTGCTGCGCAAACGGAGTCCGTGTCTGGATTACGATGCCCGATTATATAAATAGGCTTTGTTGCTTTCATCGAATACCTCCAAGTATTTATATTTCTACATTCACAAAATAGGAATGTTTTAGTATCTATTTAATATTATACGACAAATCCCCCTACTTAGAAAAGAGGTTAGTGTATATTTTTCTTAATTTGCGTTATAATACATCCATAATCTTTAATTAATTCGAGGTGCAGTATGAAACTAAATTTACCCCAAGCCCATTTCAGCCGTTTGATGCGTGCTATTGTTGAGTTTAATCTCATCGAAGAAAATGATCATATTTTAATTGGTCTATCCGGCGGCAAAGACAGTATTTTTTTAACGTACGCCTTAGCTTGCATGCAAAAACGCTTGAAAAAAAAATTCACCCTTGGTGCACTCACCATTAATCCGATGTTTACGGAAACTTTCGATACAACTCGTATTGCCGCTTTTTGCCAAGAACTTTCGATTCCATATTACACTCATGCGGTCGACATTGCTCAAACCATAAAAGATCAAGCTGGCAAAGATCCGTGCTTTACGTGTGCATTTTTTCGCCGTGGTGCGATAAATCGCTTTGCCAAAGAGAATAATTATAATAAAATTGCCTATGCCCATCATAACGATGATGCTGTGGAAACATTTCTTATGAGTCTATTTTATTCGGGGCAATTAAAAACCTTTTCACCAAATACATATCTTAGCCGCACGGATCTGACCGTGATTCGACCACTTATCTATTTTCGTGAACAAGAAATTCGCGATACCATTTCCATTCACGGTTTCAAGCCCGTACCTTCACCTTGCCCACTAGATGGACATACGACCAGGCAAGATGTCAAAGAGCTCATTGTAAAACTCAGCCAAGATAACCCCAGGCTGTATGAACATCTCGCTGCGGGTATGCGCCAAAGTTCACTGGGAGAACTTTGGCCGGAAAGCAAAAATCGCAATCAAATGAAAGAGATCTATGCTGCCTATATGTATGGAGACATTTAAGATTCTCGCACAAAACGCCAGAAGGATAAACCTTCTGGCGTTTTGTATAAACTCTATTCTTCCTGAACTTTTCCGGTTTTGATTTCTGCATCATAGTCTTTACCGCCAAAAATTCGTTTGCGAGTAGCATCAAATTTTTCATCAATGATACTTTTCGTTGGATCAAATTCTGGTGTCTTGATGTCGGCAATTTCAAGCACGGTATGGATCATATCGTCCGTCATATAAGGTTTATTGACAGCCGCCTGAATTTGTGCCCACTTATCGGGATAATTCGCCTTAAATTTATCCGAAGCCCACATAATAACAGGAATTTCGATCATCTGACGCGTTGGATTTTCTTCAATATGTCCGGTAAAGCCACCTGTTTCATCGTAAATTGCTTCACTATGATCCGGCACATAAATCACAATTGTTTCATCATCGCGAAATTTGTCAATAATTCCGCTTACAATATAATCATTGTAGTAGAGAGCATTATCATATTGGGCGATAACTTCTTTCTTCTCATTTGGTATATTGAGTTTGATATCGTCTTTCGTAAATTTAGAAAAGCTATACGGAAAGCGATTATAGTAGAGACCATGCCCACCCATAAGATGAATTACATAGAAATTTTTATCGGCTTTTTCCTGTACAGCCCGATCTACCAGTGGAAACAATTCACCATCAACAATCCCATAATCTTCCCGTGAATCGCGAATTCTTGTAAATTCATGTTTCGTACTGTGTTCCGCATAAATCTGAGCTACGTTACCCCAAACCCCGGAACTTTCCTGATTAGACAGCCAAAACGTCTTATACCCGGCTGCATTCATAACATCAATTAAATTATTATATTCATACCAGTCTTTATCCGATTCATAATCACAAAATGTAAACAATTTGCTCAAAACAGCTATGGTTGTCGAATGGGGACTCACACAATCCGTAAAGACACTAAGTTCATTTTTGGCTTTCAATGCATCCAAATTCGGTGTATTAGGGACATTATAACCATAAAGATGCATGTGATTCCGATTGGTGGATTCACCTAAAATAAACACAATATTTCTAATTTTACTTTTATTCTCTGTTATCGCGATATCCGTATTGAGTTTAGACGTCAATGTATGATACGCTTCCATATTTTTATAAGCAACTTCCGCTGAAGCATAGGCTCTTTGCATTGGCAGCAGCGGTTCACTATAGAAAAAATCCGTATAAACAACAAGCATTCGCACTGTATAAACTAAACTAACACCCAAAATACCAAAAATAATTTTTCGCTGCACACGTCGACTAAAGTGCAAACGTGAAATAAGCTTATATTTTTTGATCGCAGCAAACAGCCCAATTAAGAAAACCACTCCAATGATTTCTGCTGCACCAAAATACATATTACAAAATTCGAGTGCCTCACGCGAATTGGTTTCGAGTAAAGAATTGACAATCCCCGCCCCAATTAAAGCTTTATAATTATACATAGCCACAAATTCAATCATAAACGGAATGCCGCTGCCAACAACTAAAACGATCTTCATAATGTTTTTCAGCAGAGGATTACGGAAGATTTGCAGTAATGCTGTCACGAACGTTACACCCAAAAATAAGCTAAATCCATACCCTATCATCACTTCGATCTTATCAGCATTCACCAAAGACCAAGCCAGCGTTGTATAGTTAAATAAAAAAAACAATACCATAAAAACTGCATTTTTACGAAACAGTTTTTGTATCCGAATTACCAAACGTAAAAATCTTATTTTCCACACACTTCTATTCACGTTTTTTACCCTCACTCCAGTGATAGACTAAAACCAATGGTACATCTACACGATACTTAAAATAGTAAAATTCTTATTTAAAACTATCTTAGCATTACTACTATAGACTATAAACAACCTTTTTTCAATCTTTTTTAAAAATAATTGAAAAAAGGTTGTTCCTGTTAAGCAGAACAACCTTTTTTCGACTATTTTATTTGCCAACCGCTGCCGCGTAAATGGCAAACTGACTTTCACCATCTACACCAAGAACGGCATTTAAGCGTTCATCGTCAAATGCCCCGATCGCACAAACGCCGCTATTAATCGTCCGCGCTGCCAGATACAGATTCTGACAAACATGGCCTGCATCAAGATGTAAATACCGATAGGCACGCTGACCATACGCATAAGCCATGCGTTCTAAAACCGCCATCCAGATAAAAGTCACGGCACAAGTTTTAACCATTTTTGGGTTTTTGAAAGCAGGCACCATGACCTCATTCAACTCCTCGCCTGACTGAACCAGCAAAAGTGCATGTTCGAGTGCCAAAAAGCGATATAAACCTGGTGTCACACCTTCCACACGATTTATATAAAGATAGGTTTCCAGTGCATGCCGGGCTCCCGCTGACGGTACATTTCGAATACTTGTACCTTGCGGCATAGCCATTTTAACACCTTGCGTACACCACAATAAGTAAGACAATTCAGCCAGTGTCAATGGCGTTTCATGATACTGCCGAACACTCGTCCTAAGTTCGATTAATTCAAGAAAATTTATTTCCTGATCTGCCAGCATATCCGGTTCCGGCAATTTTATAATACTTGAATCCTCTGCATAGGGCAGCTGCAAAGGCGGCGGTGTTAATTTTTTATCTCGATCACAATCGCTACAGTTTGCACAAGTCGATTGTTTCATATATTCTTGGCCAATTGATTGTTCCATGTACGACTCCTTAGTTTTCTTTATCCTCAAATCTATGATATTTACCACCATTACGACGATTCAGTAGTTCACCGAACAATTCATCTGGTGAAATGTTATGAAAAGCCAACAGCACTAAACAATGATACCAAAGATCACCCATTTCATAAAGAATTTCTTCCTTATCCATGTTTTTCGATGCAATGATCGTTTCCGCTGCTTCTTCACCGATCTTTTTCAAGATTTTATCCTGTCCCTTTTCAAACAGATAATTTGTATAAGATCCTTTTACAGGATTGAGCTGACGATCCTTGATGACAGCATATAAATCATTGAGAACTTCTGCCAGTGAACGATCCGCTGCAGCTTCGCCTTCTAAAACAGCAACTTTGGCGCCCGTATCCGTAAGACTGCGCCCGCTAAAGCAGGAATACGTACCGGTATGACAAGCAACCCCCGTCTGATGAACCCGCACTAAAAGCGTATCGCCATCGCAGTCATATGAAATTTCTTTCACACGCTGCACATTACCGGATGTTTCACCTTTTTTCCATAAACTTTGCCGGCTGCGGCTGAAAAAACATGTAAAGCCTGTGGCAATTGTTTTTTCCAGAGACTCTTTATTCATATAAGCAAGCATCAGAACCTGTCCATTTTCTTCTTGAACGATTGCTGGGACAAGTCCATTTTGATCAAATTTAACCTTATTCATATCCATTATAGCCTTACCTCCACGCCACGTGATTTTAAATACTCTTTCACTTGTCTTACCGTAAATTGCCCATAATGAAAAACCGATGCGGCAAGCACAGCATCTGCTTTTCCCGCTGTAAGTACTTCATAAAAATGTTTCATTTCACCAGCACCGCCCGAAGCAATAACTGGTACATTAACGGCTTCTGACACAGCCCGTGTTAAAGCGATATCATACCCATCTTTTGTGCCGTCTTTATCCATACTCGTTAATAGGATTTCTCCCGCCCCCAAAGAAACAGCCTGTTTAATCCATTCAATACAATCAAGACCAGTTGGCGTACGTCCGCCATTAATGAAAACTTCCCATGTATGTTCACCTGACGCACGTGCATCAACAGCCAAAACAATACATTGACTGCCAAACTTTTCAGCCCCCTGATGGATTAGTTCCGGGTTTTTAATAGCGGCTGTATTTAAGGAAACTTTATCGGCTCCGGCTTTGAGCATTTTACGCATATCTTGTGTCGAGCGGATTCCCCCGCCGACCGTAAACGGGATAAAAACTTGCGATGCACAACTCGAGGCCACCTGCACCATTGTATTACGTTCTTCATTCGAAGCCGTAATATCCAAAAACACAAGCTCATCCGCACCTTCTTTATCATAAAGCGAAGCAAGTTCCACGGGATCTCCGGCATCGCGCAGTCCCACAAAATTCGTGCCCTTAACAACACGACCATCTTTTACGTCAAGACATGGAATAATTCGCTTTGTATACATACTATTCCTCCTTTGCAAAAGCTAAAGCATCTTCTAATACCAATGAATTGGTATAAATAGCCTTGCCGACAATGACACCTTCTACACCATCTTTACCAGCTGCTTTTACCTGACGGATATCTTCCATCGAGCTGACCCCGCCTGACGCAATCACTTTAATCCCACTGGCTTTTGCAAGTCTAGCCGTTGCTTCTACATTAACACCGGACAGCGTTCCATCACGCGAAATATCCGTGTATATAATTCTTTCAACTCCAACCTGTGCCATTTTCACGGCCAGTTTATCTGCTTTAACATTACCCGAAACACCCCAGCCATCTACTGCCACAATACCAGCTTTGGCATCAATGCCAACAACGATTTTCGAACCAAACTTCGCGCAGGCTGCTTTCACCAGTTCAGGACTGCGTACAGCAATCGAACCTAATATCACTCTCGCAATACCAAGATCCAAAAGCATTTCAATATTTTCCAGAGTGCGAATTCCGCCCCCCAGCTGAATTGGTATGGTAACGGTCTGCAAAATCGCTTCAATTGCCGCCGCATTCATTGTTTTGCCAGCCAATGCACCATCCAAATCAACAACATGCAAAAATTCAGCACCCTTGTCAGCCCACTGTTTCGCCATAACTTCCGGTTGATCGGCAAAGATTGTTTCCTGTTTAAAATCACCTTTGGTGAGTCTAACACATTTTCCATTACGAATATCAATTGCGGGGAAAATAATCATTGTTTCGTATCCTCCTGCTAAAAAATATATAGAACGAATTAAAAACTCTTTAATATATGGCATTAAACATTTTATATGGCAATCGTCAGGAATTGGATATAGGGCTCCGTGGCGTTACGTAGGAAGCAAACGATGCCCTATACCCCATTTCTGGCAGCCTCCTAATAGGTTAGATGCAATTTCTTTAATGCCACTTATCTATATTATACGCTTTTAATAAAATTTTTTAAGATCAAAAGTCCGATATCACCGGATTTTTCCGGATGAAATTGGGTGGCCTGGATATTTTTTTGTGCCACAGCTGCCGTTACCTGCTGACCATACTCCGTAACCGCAGTGATAACCGAAGGGTCTTCGGGAACTGCATAATAGCTATGAACAAAATAAACATAAGGCGACTTTGGTAAAGAGTGAAAAAGTGGTGAGTCCGCACCAACTTCCAAAGAATTCCATCCCATATGAGGAATTTTAAGTGCCGGCGCATAAATTTTTTTAACCATACCTTTTATAATGCCTAATCCTGCTATACCTGGTGATTCTTCACTACCATCAAACAAGATCTGTAATCCAACACAAATACCTAAAAACGGTTTACCAGTGGCAACAGCATCCAGAATCGTCGGAATCAGTCCCGATCCAATCAGATTTTGCATACAATCACCAAACGCCCCAACACCTGGTAAAACAATTTTATCCGCTTTTGTTATTTCTTCGGCATCACTGGTCACAATTACGTCAGCGCCGAGCTTGACGAACGCTTTTTCTACGCTAAATAAATTTCCTACCCCATAATCGATGATTGCTATCATAGGTCAACCCTCCATCATCTTTGTTAAAGTGTTCCTTTTGTCGACATCACACCATGAATCCGCGGATTTTTCTGGACGGCCTGACCCAAGGCTTGACCCAAAGCTTTAAAAATTGCTTCCACTTTATGATGTGAATTGCTGCCATATATTATTTTTACATGCAAAGTAATTCCGGACTGCATACTAAAGGCCCGCAAAAACTCTTCTGTCAATTGGCTGTCATATTGTCCAATCATCGGTGCCATTTCTCCTGCGTCGTAAACCAGATAAGGGCGACCGCTTATATCAAGTGAAACCTGAGCCAGCGTTTCATCCATGGGTACAAAACTGGTTCCGTACCGCACAATACCTGCTTTATCGCCAAGAGCCGTTTTTACCGCCTGCCCTAATGCCAGCCCAATATCTTCGACAGTGTGATGACCATCTACCTCTAAATCGCCATCACATTTTACCAGTGTATCAAACAAACCATGTTTACTAAATAGAATCAGCATATGATCAAAAAAACCAATACCAGTATCAATATCGGCTAAACCTTCACCGTCGGCATTGAATTTGACCTGAATGTCTGTTTCTGTCGTTTGCCGAACAATTTTTGCCTCACGCATCGAAAATCAAACCCTTTCCATAAAATCTTTTAGCGCTTTAAACCATTCATCATTTTCTTCGCGGCGACCAATTGTGATACGCAAACAATTCGTCAGCCTTGGTGCATTGCCAAAACTACGCACACCAATCCGAATATTTTCTAAATACTCATTGAGTTCAACCGCTTTATCATATTTTATTAAAATAAAGTTGGTTTCGGATGGATAAACGGTAAGCGCTGGCAAGGTTTTGAGCTGCTTGATCATTCGTTTTCGTTCAGCGATAAACATTTGGATACGCGGAACAAATTCATGCCGCATTTGATATACAATATCAGCCGTAACAAGTGATAATACATTAACATGATATGGCATACAGGCTTTATCAATCATTGCCGTAATTTCTTTTGCTGCCAGCATATAACCAACTCTTGCCGCTGCAAGACCATACGCTTTTGAAAAAGTTCTGGCAACAATCAGCTGCGGATATTTAGAAAGCAACCCCGCTGCCGATTCACCATAAAATTCCACATAAGCTTCATCAATGACAAACGGGCAAGTAATGTTTTGCGCGATGTATTCAATTGTCCCTAACGGAACCACGTTTCCAGTTGGGTTATTGGGCGTACAAATTACTGCCAATGCCGCCTTGGAACTTTTAACCGCCGTAATAAATTTTTCGGCATCCAGTGAATAATCTTCTTCAAGTTCGACAGGAACCCCCATCGACTCACTGTATTTTACATAAATACCATACATCGAAAAAGATGGCTGCGGATAAACAATTTTGCGGTTTTTCCCACCAAAGGCAAAAAACAATTTTTCCAGTATTTCGCTCGAACCATTACCAATGAGAATATTTTCGGTCTGCAAACCAAAATTTGCGGCAATTTGTTCTTTCAAATCGTCCATTTCCGTGTTCGGATAGCGATTAAATTCCAGTCTGGACAAGCGTCCCATAACTCGATCTTCTACGATTGGCGGCAAATTCATATTGCATTCATTCGCATTTATTTTTATATTCCAGTCTTCTTCTGTTGTATCATATGTTGGTAAATCAGCAAGACCGTCTCTATATTTCAACAATTATTTCATCCCTCTCAAGCGAATTGCATTCGCATGGGCATCAAGCCCTTCTGCTTTGGCTAAACGAATAATATCATCCTGTACGGACATAAGCGCTGGCTGCGTATAGGAAATAATACTCGTTCGTTTCATAAAGGTTTCTACATTCAGCACCGAATAAAATCGTGCCGTCCCCCCCGTTGGTAATACATGATTTGGTCCGGCAAAATAATCTCCCAATGGTTCCGGCGAATAAGGTCCAAGAAAAACCGCCCCTGCATGCCTTACATAAGGTAAAAGTTCAAAGGGCTGCGCCGTTAAAATTTCCATGTGTTCCGGTGCTGACACATTAGCAAGCTCCATAGCCTGCGTTAGCGTTTCGGCAATCACAATCAAACCATTTTTATCTAATGAAGCTCTGGCAATCTCCTGCCTTGGCAAATTTGCCAGCTGCAGCTCAAGTTCCTTTTGAACCTGCTTTGCCAGTTCTTCACTATCGGTAATCACGATGCTGGAAGCCAGCGTGTCATGTTCAGCCTGGCTGAGCATATCTGCTGCCGTATAGACCGGATCCGCTGTTTTATCAGCTACAATCAGTATTTCACTTGGTCCGGCCAGCATATCAATATCGCAATGTCCGTATACTGCTTTTTTGGCCAATGTAACAAATATATTTCCCGGACCGGTAATTTTATCAACACGGGGAACAGATTCTGTACCAAAAGCCATCGCGGCAATTGCCTGTGCCCCACCGATTTTAAAAATCTTCGTAACACCGGCTTCGCGAGCTGCAATTAAAACGTAAGGATTGATTTTGCCATCCAGGGCCGGCGGCACCATCATAATGATTTCTCCAACACCAGCAACTGCAGCTGGAACAGCATTCATAATCACGGAAGAAGGATACGAAGCCGTCCCCCCTGGCACATAAATTCCGACTCGATCAAGTGGAATCAAAGCCTGTCCCAATATCGAACCATACTCACGATATGTCATCCAAGATTTTGGTTTTTGTTCCATATGATAAGAGCGCACATTAGCCGCCGCTTTTTTTAGTGATTCCACAACCGCTGGATCTGCTTCTTGCTCTGCCGCTGCATATTCTTCTGCTGTCACGAGAAAGTCGGCTGGCGAAAAATCGACACCATCAATCAGCTTCGTATATTTCATAACGGCGGCATCACCATCTTGACGCACAGCCTGAACGATTTTATCAACAACCTGTGATGCGGTTAAATCCTGACCAAATAAGATTTTATTTTTTTCCTGAATCTTTGGATTCAATACAACTTCATCAAAGGCTGGTTTCGTCAGCATTTGTTTTATTTTGTCTATACCAAGTTCTTTAGCGCTGACAATTTTCATTTTGCTTCACCGCTTTCTAATATTTGGCGCAAATCTTCTACCATTTGATTAATGCGATTGAATTTCATTTTAAAACTAACACGATTGGCAATGAGCCTAGCCGTAGCATCCGCAATATAAGCAATTTCTTCTAAATTGTTTTCTTTAAGTGTTGTACCAGTTTCAACAATATCGACGATACTTTCGGACAAGCCAACAATTGGACCTAACTCAATGGATCCATTAAGTTTAATAAATTCCATCTGCATCCCTTTGCTATTAAAAAAATGTTCCGCTGTCTTCGGAAATTTCGTTGCAACTCTGGTGTGCATATAGTCTGTTAATTTAGCTCTTTTAGCATCTTTTGGCACCGCCATCATTAAATGACATTTACCGAATTTTAAATCCAGTAATTCATAGACATCTTTTTCCTCTTCCATTAGAACATCTTTGCCAATAATGCCAATATCTGCCGCACCATACTCAACATAAGTCGGCACATCTGCTGTTTTTGTTATAATAAATTTGATCTTTTTTTCTTCATTTGTAATGACAAGTTTTCTAGACTTCTCATGTAAATTTTCTGCGGTATAACCGATTTTAGCAAGCAGCTGGGCCGAAATTGAAAATAATTTTCCTTTTGGTAATGCAATTGTTAAATATTCCATATCACTTGAAGTCATAAAATAGCCTCCGATGTTTTATTTCTTTAGTTATTTAAAGCAATAATATGTTACTATATTAGCATCAAAGCTTAAATTAGTCAATATATTTTACAGGGTTTTTACCTAAGACGTAGAATAGATATAAGGTGCTAATTTTAACGTATAGCTAACAAGACTGGCATCTTAGAAAAGCTTTTTGGTAACAAAGGAGAGAATTTTATATGTCATTTAATGTATTAAGCCTGCAACGACTCACTGACGATCAAATTGCCACAATTCATGCTGTTGATAAAGATGTAAATATACGTATCTGCAAAGCCGCTGAAGCAATCCAGTATATAGAAGAAACGGATATCTTACTTGCCTGGGGACTATTCAACCTTACTCCCTTACTCGAAAAAGCCCCACGGTTAAAATGGGTACAAGCACTCAGTTCAGGTGTAGACAATATGCTCAGCCCTGAATTTATGAATACGAATATTCTTTTAACCAATGCCCGCGGTATCCATGGTATCCCGATTGCTGAACATGTCCTGGGTATGATGCTTAATTTTACACGCGGCATAACCATAGCATATGATCAACAAAAAGCAAAACAATGGAAACATATCCGCCAAGTCGATGAAATGTATGAAAAATCCATTGCAATTATTGGACTTGGCAGCATTGGTCGTGAAATTGCCAAACGAGTCAAAAACATGGGCATGAGAGTCCTTGCGACAAAGCAGACACCAACGACAGAATTGTTTGTTGATCATCTCTATACACCCGAAGAATTACCACTCATTTTAGCTGAAGCTGATTTTGTCGTAGTTACTCTACCATTAACACCGGAAACGACAAATTTATTCACCTTAAAAACCTTTCAACAAATGAAAAAGACGGCCTATTTCATCAATGTAGCCCGTGGCGCTATTGTTAACGAACCGGATTTGATTGCCGCCCTCAATAGCGATACCATTAAAGGTGCGGCGCTGGATGTGTTCGTGGAAGAACCACTGCCAGAAAATTCACCGCTTTGGGATATGCCAAATATTTTCATTACACCGCATATTGCTGCACAATCACCTTATTACATTGATCGTGCTTTAAAGATTTTCACCGAAAATTTAAATCGCTTTTTACATCAGGCAGATATGCTCAATATTATTGATAAACAGAAAGGCTATTAATTTAAATCATCAGCTTTTCTAAGCAATAAAAGCTCCGGCGGATCGTTTTCCGTCGGAGCTTTATGATGTTCAGCAACAATTTCTGCCAGTTCAATCAGCCCCAGCGAAAGCAATTGGTCACGACTACGTTCTGCATGATATAAATAGATATAAAAAGCATGGCGAAGATTATCCATTGAACTGCATTTGCCGTAACGCCCCCATTTTTTTACAAAATCAGGAAATATTTTATAAGCTAATACTGCCAAAACTTTATCGATCGTACTCATATCTCCAGAAGTTTTGCCCACATCATGCAGTAAAGCGCAGCGAATCAGCAGGTTTTGATTGACCGCAAAATCTGCCTGTTTAGCCAGTTCGATTGCGGTATAAGCAACTTGCAGGCAGTGGCACTGATCTGACAGACTCATCGCCCAAAACAATTTTTGTTCCGGGCCTGATAACCATTTATCAATAAATTTTTGATCTGCTGGCACAATTTCAGCAGTAACAGCGGCAATAAATTGTTTGATTCTTATGTTATACATCATCTTATACGATATAAACGCATTCTACATAATTTTTATCAATTTGATAAGCTTTCGCTTCTTTTTCGCTCTGCCCAAGCAATGCCAATTCAGCAGTATTACCCTGTTTACGCAATTGATTAACTCGTTCAATTGCCTTTTCAACATTACCTTCTGCATAGGCAACATAAAATTGTTTTTGGCTGTTTTTCTCTGGTAACCCCTGACGATCGATTGCCAGCATAATACGCTCAATGCCTAGTGCAAAACCAGTTGCCGGACACGCATTGCCAAAGTCAGATAACATATGGTCATAGCGGCCGCCGCCACATAAAGGAAAACCTAATCCAGGTGTATATGCTTCGAAAACCATGCCAGTATAATAGGCAAAATCACGAATTACTCCTAAATCAAAATTCACATAAGATTCAACTCCATAAACCTTTAATAAATTATAAATTTCTGTAAGATTATCAAGTGCCCGTTTGCTTTGTTCATTAACAACCATATTATACGCTTGTTTCAACATTTCGGTCTTACCATGTAAAACAGGTATTTTCTTTAAGATATCTTTTGAGTTTTGTGATAAATTTGTTTGATCAATAATGGTCCCCAGACCTACTAAATCTCTTTTTTCCATCATATAACGAATTTCATCTTGTTGTTCGGGACTGAGCTTTACTTGTTCCATAATACCATTGATAAATTCAACCTGCCCTAGACAAATTTGAAAATCTTTTAAACCGGCTTGCCGTAAGCCTTCAATTGCTAAGGCAATGACCTCAGCATCTGCCGTCGCATTTGGTATTCCCATAAGTTCAACGCCAGCTTGATAAAATTCACATTGCCTGCCTGTCTGTGCCTGTTCATAGCGATATACGCTACTGATATAAGAAAGTTTTAAGGGCAGCTTTTCATCTTTTAAACGACTCGCGGCAACTCGTGCAATCGGTGTCGTCATCTCATGCCGCAACGCAAGAGTCCGGTTACTCTTATCAAAAAATTTGAACATATGCGGTTCAACACTACGACCATTGCCAATCGTCAATGTATCAAGATATTCGATTGTCGGAGTAACAATTTCATCATAACCCCATTTATAAAAAGTGCCAGCTAAGGCGGCTTCAATTTCGCGTTTTTTCGCTGCTTCTTTTGGTAAAAGATCTCTTGTTCCGTAAGGTATTTCTAACATAAATTCATTTTTGTGCATGAGTGCGCTCCTATTCCTTTTCTTCCAATTTATCTAAAATCACTTTATAACCATCGGCGCCATAATTCAAACATCGCTTCACACGACTGATTGTAGCCGTACTCGCTCCCGTACGTTCTACAATATCATCATAAGTATGTCCGTGTTTGAGCATACGAGCAACTTCAAGTCGCTGTGCCAAGGCTTTGATTTCACTAACTGTGCAGATGTCTTCAAAGAACTGGTAACATTCTTCAACATTATCAAGCAATAGAACCGCTCTACAAAGCTGATTGTTTAAATCATCTTTTAACTTTGGATTTGCCGTCATAAAAAACACTCCTTACATTATTGAGTTCACTCGATTCTTCAACATTTTCTTTCTTTATCTCTTTACCTTGTGAAACTACTATATTTTTATTATAGCACGCAACAATGAATCTGAACAGTCAAAATTTAAGCGGTCAGACCCATGCAGCAAATATTTTTGTGCACCGGGCTGACCGCTTTCACTTTTACTTTAAGGCAATTTTAACAGTTGCTGCCGTTCCTTGTTTTAGGGTAATATCCAAATCAGCCGGCAAAGAAATTTTCGCTACAATTGACTGATCTTCCGGTTGATCTTCAGTTGCCTCCGCCGAAGCACCACTTGCTTCAGTCGTCGGATCAATAATTTCAAAAATAGTCCCCTGCATTTGCGTCTGACCCTCAATTATATACGTAACAAACTGTCCTAGACGAATCTTATCTTTTTGTTGAGGGTCAATATGCATTTCAACCCACATATTATTCGCATTGCCGATATTGAGAATTGTTTGTCCAGCTTCAACAGCAGTTCCCACCTGCAAATCTGTCAAATAAACCGTTCCATCAACCGGAGCCATAATTTCTGTTGAATCTTTATCCTTTTTGGCTGTTTCCAAGGCAGCCTGCGCTTGGGTCACTTGAAGCTGGGCTGCTTTAACCGCCTCGGGACTGCTCGGTACAACTAAGCTTTGATAAGAAACCGAAGAGGAAGAACCTGTTCCAGCCCCCATAGATCCAAGAGCTGCAACCGCTTCTTGATAAGTAGCTTGCGCCTGTTCATTTTGCACAGCGCTTACGGCACCAATTGCAAAAAGCTGTGCCATCCGGTCTTTCGCCCGTGCCGCACGATCAACTTCCGCCTGTGCGCCTGCTGTGTCAACATGCATCTCGCCACCGCCAGCGTTCACTTGTTCGGATGTTGTCGTACCAGCAAGGACTTGGGTATAATGTTTTTTTGCTGTTTCCAGAGTCTGTTCAAGCTGAGCAATCTGATCATCCGTTATTTTGATTTTTATTTTAGCAAGAACCTGCCCTGCTTTTACTTGTTCTCCATCTTGAACCAGAATTTCTTCAATCGTTCCTGCTGCATTGGTTTTTGTATTGACCAAAGCACTCGTTACACTGGCATCTTTCACGGTCAAATAAGCATTGTTTTTTTGCCATGCCCAGATGCCGACACTACATAAAACAGCTAAAGCCAAAATACCAATAGCTCCAAATTTTATCATATAACTTACTTTTTTACTGATGTCAACTTCCAAAGAAAAGACCTCCTGTTAGATGTAATCTGCATCTAAACGTTTCTACTTCCTAAATAATGACTGCTTCTGCAATAGGTTTAATTATAGAAAATCAAGTTGCTCCTGTCAATCAATTTATTATATAAACCTGCATCCGTACAGAACAAAACGGATACCCGAAAGAGTATCCGTTTTCAAACACACAAAAACTCTATTTTATTAAACCATGATTTTTCAGTGCTGTTTTGAGTATCGCCAAATTGGCTTCTTCCATATCACATAGAGGCATACGCAAAGGTCCTACTTGATAATCCATTAAGCGCAACGCTGTCTTGACTGGAATTGGATTTACTTCAATAAATAAGCCATGTATCAAATCCATGTATTTCGTCTGCAGCGCAGCAGATTCTTCCACTTTTCCATCAAAATACAACTGGCAGATTGCTTGTGTATCTTTTGGTGCAATATTTGACAATACAGATATAACACCTTTGCCGCCAATGGACAAGATTGGTACAATCTGATCATCATTGCCAGAATAGATCGCCAGCGAATCGCCGCAGACTTCCCGAATCTTTAAAATAGCTGATAGGTCGCCGCTTGCTTCTTTGACAGCAACGATACGCGGATGTTTTGCGAGTTCTACATACGTTTGTGCTTGAATGTTAACGCCAGTTCTAGATGGTACATTGTAGAGAATAATTGGTATATTAACATTATCCGCAATATATGTAAAATGTTTAATTAAACCTTTTTGTGTAGCCTTATTATAATATGGTGTAACAATCAATAATGCATCAGCACCAACGCTTTGCGCATATTTTGACAGCTGCAACGCATAAGCCGTATCATTCGAACCCGTTCCGGCAATAACTGCGACTCTGCCATTCACATGATCAACGGTAAATTTAATCGCTTCTTTATGTTCTTCATCGCTCATCGTCGCCGATTCGCCAGTCGTTCCCGTAATAACAATTGCCTGTGTTCCATTGTCGATATTGAAATCAATTAAACGTGCAAGCTCTTTAAAGTTTATACCAGCTTCATTAAATGGTGTTACAATTGCAACCCCTGCACCCTTAAATACGAAATCCTTCAATATGATAACCTCCTTAATTGCATCTAAATTTTATTATTACATGCCCCTTCACGAAAGTCAATTCGGTTTAGTCAATACTCTGTCTCATCGATAAAAATAAAACAAATGTACATGGAACATATACAAACAAAGGGATTAGCCGCCTTCTTTTTCATTTCAGAAAGCGGCGGCCCTCAATCAAAAATAGTTTTTAGCTGACCAAATACTATTTCATTTTCTTTTATTTTGGTTTCACTGCCCAGGACACATAAATTGTTTTGCTGCATACAAGCCTTTACTAAAGTCCCCAAAGCCGCAATAGCTTTTTGGTCGGTTGCTAATATTTCGTCGCGTTCACGCTGCAAATCGAGTTCAGTGACACCATGGATGTAACATTCGGCCGCAAGTTCACCTTTCATTTTGGGTGTAAGCGGCGTATCCAATGTGCTCATCGTTCCAATAATATATTTGAGCATTTCCCGTTCACTGATGGCAAACGACTGCAAGTAATCGACTGTTTCATCAAAAACTGCAATTGTTTCAGTCAGATTCGGATCACGATATGAACCAAACATCATATTGCCATTGCGTCTAAATTGCGTAAAGGCTCCATATGCACCACCCTGAACACGAATACGGTTCCAAAAATAGTCGTAACGCAAAATTGTTTCCATTACACGCATGCTTCCCGTAAATTCATAGCCAAGCTTAATGAAGTTAGCACCCTTACTCACGTATTGTACCTTACTGGAAGTCATAAATCCTTCATTTTTCTTATCGATAGCAAAAGAGTATGTTTGCTGCGGATAGTTTACTATGCTAAGAGCAGATTGTACCTGCTTAAATGTTTGTGTGAATGCCGAATAGTTTTCCTCTTCCAACGTAACACTGACCAGTAAGTTTTGTTTATTGAAAATCATCGGTTGAAGCTCGGCAAATTTTTCTTTCATTTGGCTGTAACGATCCGCAAAATTTTTATCAAAATCTACAATAAAGTCGTAAAATGACAGCATGCCTTTTTCATTATAGGCTGCAGCTGGTGAAAAATAAGACGCCAATCGCCCTGCCACAAGCTGTTGAGCTGCTTTAATCATATACATCTCCATTGTTGCCTTACACTGATCAATTAATTCCCTAACCCGTTTTTCATCGTCAAACGTACTGCTTGTAATCACTTCTGTCAACAGTTCACAAAGTTTTGGTAATTTTGTCACCAGAGATTTCGCTTGCACCTTGAATTTTGGCAATAACGAATCCGGTTTTGCATTTTTGGTATAAGCTGCTATGTCGTAGCTGATTCCCCCAGTATGCAGATTCAACGTATTCGCTAAAGAACCGTAGTCATGTTTTTGCGTTGAGACTTTTCCCAAAAGTTCGGACAACAGAAATGCATACGGCAAGAGGTCTTCCGGAATGGTCGAAACATCGAAATAAAGGTTTAAATAAGCAATCTGATTCGTTGTTACGGCATGAAATAAAATATCCGTTCCATCCTCTACTCTTTTTTCCTGAATCAAAGCTTCCGTTTCTTTTTTGATATCTTTCAACTCTAACAGTGGAATCGTTGCCAATGCTTCCGGTGTATCTGGTGTTTCTTGGCGTTCTTTAAGTTTAGCCGTTAAAGAAATGATTGCCGCCAGTTCAGTATCTGACATTTTTTCTTTTGCCTGCGCCAAGATCTTTGTCAGCTCCACTTCTTTTTCCTCAGCCATCCGCTGGTTTGGTTTCAAAACGACGATTGTTTTATGTGGATTATCCAGCAAACGAGTCTGAATAATATTTTCAAAGTAATGACTTTTTAGGCCATCTTTCATTTTTTGCAAGGCCGCTTCATAATATAAGAACATTGTTGGATCCCCATCATAAAGCCAGCTGTTCATAAGTTTTATATCATAAATCAGACCTGTTGGGAATTGTCCAAAATCTGCTTCACGTAATTTAAATTCCAAAAGATTGATGGACGCTTCCAAAAGTTCGCGATCAATGCCATCTTTAACAAGTTTTTGCAGTGAAGTTTGAATTATCTTTTGAAATTCATCAGCTTTCTTTTCATCGGAACCACTTACAATGATACTAAAAACAGGTTGAAGAAGACTATCTTCAAACGAAGACAATACATCTTTCCCTAATTTTGCATCAATCAATGCTTTTTTAAGTGGTGCTGCCTGTGTTTTAAGTAATGCATGTTCTAATATTTCAAGTGCCAGCATTTCCTCTGCATCGGTTGCTTTTCCTACAATCGCATTCAAACTTAAAAACGTTTTATCCTGCGTTTGTTCTGTCGAGGCAATCGGGTATTCTTTCGTAATTTTTTGTGGTTTTGTAAACAATGTTTGTTCTTCAATCTTCGATGGTATGGCAATACGGTCAAATGAATTCAAATAATTTTGATCCAAAAATGCTAGTTTTTCTAAAATATCCATATCACCATATAAATAAATATAACTATTGGTTGGATGGTAATATTTGTTATGAAAATCAATAAACATTTCCTGTGTCAAATCAGGAATGGCTTCAGGATCGCCGCCAGATTCAAAACCATAGGTCGTATTAGGAAACAGCGATGTCAATATTTCTTTATCCAACAGCGATTCAGCAGAAGACAACGCGCCTTTCATTTCATTATAAACAACGCCACTATAGGTAAGTTCATCTTCTGGTTTTTCGATTTCATAGTGCCAGCCTTCTTGCATAAGAATCTCCGGCTGTGTATACATCGCTGGGAAAAAAACAGCATCAAGATACACATCCATTAAATTCTGAAAATCTTTATCATTGCGACTGGCCACAGGATACATCGTCTTGTCCGGGAAAGTCATGGCATTTAAATACGTATTGAGTGAACCCTTGACAAGTTCAACAAACGGTTCTTTCATTGGGAACTTACGCGAACCACAAAGTGTTGAATGTTCAACAATGTGAGCAACACCGGTATCATCGGTTGGTGGTGTACGGAATGTAATCGAAAAGACTTTATTATCATCTTTATTTTCTAAAAACAAAAGTCTGGCACCGCTTTTTTCATGCTCAAATTGATAAGTGGTCGAAGCTACTTCTTTGATTTTTTTCACAGTAAGCAAGCGGAAACCATGATAGCTTTTATTTATTTCTAATGTCATTTAATCTACTCCTTTTATTAACAAACTATATAAGTTACATTAAATGTTTTATATGGCAATCGTCAGGAATTTGGTATAGGGTTGAGTAGCGTTACGTATGAAGCAAACGATGCCCTATACCAAATTCCTGGCAGCCTAATCGTCTATATGCAATCTCTTTAATGCAACTTAATATATACAGATCAAGAAACCTTAGTATATATAGTTTTTTAGTATAATTTATCTAAATCTTTAATTTCCATTATAACACATCTACAGCCGCTTATCCTATCTAGAAAAAAGGAGAATTGCTACAAAAAAACACGACAAAGAAAAAATCTCTTTGTCGTGAAAAATCTTAGTATTTATTTTAGACGATTTAAGGCCCGATAAGCAATATCGGTGCGATAGTGTTTATTGGCAAAATCAATTTTACTTACTCCCAAATAAGCTTTAGCAACAGCATCTTTGATGTCAGGTGCTGTTGCCACAACGCCAAGTACACGTCCGCCGTTGGTCACAATCTGCTTATTTGCTGCGGCAGTGCCGGCATGGAAAACAAACGCGCCCGATGCTTGCGCTGCAGCGAGACCAGAAATTGCATCATTTTTTTTGTAAGATTTCGGATAGCCCCCAGCTGCCATAACAATACAAACCGCTTTTTCAGCAGACCACTCTACTTTAGTCGCTTTCAATCTGCCTTCAATACAAGCCAGCATAACATCTACGAGATCACTTTTGAGCAAGGGCAGTACGACTTGTGTTTCAGGATCACCAAAGCGGGCATTAAATTCAATTACTTTCGGCCCCGCAGTTGTAATCATGATCCCGGCATACAAACAACCTACATATTTTCGGCCTTCCGCTTTCATAGCGGCAATTGTTGGTTCCAGAACTTCTTTTTGCACCTTTTCTAAAATAGCAGCCGTTACGACTGGCGCTGGTGCATAAGCTCCCATACCGCCCGTATTAGGTCCCTCATCATTATCATAAGCTCGTTTATGATCTTGAGAAGACACCATTGGTACAATGGTATCCCCATCGGTAAAAGCAAGTAAAGAGGCTTCTTCCCCTATCAAACATTCTTCAATAACAACACGGCTTCCCGCCTGTCCAAACGCTTGATCACACATAATTTCATCGACAGCCGCCAAAGCTTCTTCTAACGAAACAGCAACGATAACGCCTTTACCGGCAGCCAAACCATCGGCTTTGATGACAATCGGTGCACCTTCTTTTTGTATATAAGCCCGCGCTTTTTCAACATCCGTGAACACTTCATATTTCGCTGTCGGAATACCATATTTCTTCATCAAATTCTTCGAAAAAGATTTTGATCCTTCAATTTCAGCCGCTGCCTGATTTGGACCAAAAGCCTTAATTCCAGCTGCCACAAAAGCATCAACAGCCCCATTTATAAGCGGTACTTCCGGCCCAACAACAACCAAATCAATCTTTTGTTTTTTGGCAAAGCCTACCAAGCTAACATTATCCATAATATCGATCGTATCGATACATTCCGCCAACTCCATCATTCCCGGATTACCTGGAATTGCATAAATTTTATCTACTTGTTTACTTTGCGAAAGTTTCCAAACCAATGTATGTTCGCGACCACCGCCGCCAATCACTAAAATATGCACAAATACACTTCCTTATCGAAAAAGGCGCACCTGATATAAGTGCGCCTCTATTTTTTTGCTAAAAGTTATCAGCCTTGAAGCTGTTTTGCCAGATATGCCTGAATACACTCATCATACTTCGCCGTATGATTAAATGCCTCCTGGGAAAGCTGCATTCTAAGCTTGTCAGTTGTTCCGCCATTTTGAGCAATATCAACAGCAATTTCATTGTAACGGTCCGGGTTTACGACAACCGTAACAAATTTGAAATTTTTTGCTGCAGCACGAATCATCGCCGGACCGCCAATATCAATATTTTCCACAGCTTCAGCTAGACTTACATTTGGTTTCGCAATCGTCTGACGAAATGGATATAGATTTACAACAACCATATCAATACCAGTAATTTTATGTTCATGCATCGCTTTGACATGTTCTTCATTATCACGAACAGCCAAAATACCACCATGAATATAAGGGTTCAACGTTTTGACCCTGCCATCCATAATTTCCGGAAAACCTGTAACATCACTTACATACATCACGGGAATACCAGCTTCTTTAATTGCCTTCATCGTACCACCAGTTGAAATAATTTCCACACCAGCTTCATTGAGCTTTCTAGCAAAATCGACAATACCTGTTTTATCGGAAACGCTAAGCAGCGCACGTTTTATCTTCATAATAAAACCACCTTCTACATTTTTTAGTAAGAGACATTAAGACTGAATAATGACCTGACGACCATTTACGATGAGCTTCCCATCAATATATAAGGCAATCGCCCGCGGATATAAACTATGTTCTTTTTCCAAAACCCTTGCCGCCAGGGTATCTTCCGTATCGCCGGGCAGCACTGGTACACTTTCCTGCAAAATAATCGGACCACTATCCATGCCCTCATCAACAAAATGAATGGTACAGCCAGAAACTTTAACACCATAGGCAAGTACGTCACGGTGGGCATGTGCTCCACCAAATGCTGGCAGAAGTGATGGATGTATATTTAAAATACGATCTTTAAATGACTGCACGAAATAAGGACTTAAAAGCCGCATAAAACCTGCCAAAACAACTAAATTCACACCGTATTCCCGTAAAGCAGCAACCAGCTTTTGTTCGAAGTCTTCTTTAGAAGTGCACTTTGTACGATCAATACAAACCGCCTGAATATTCGCTTCCCGCGCTCGGTCTAAGGCTTTTGCTTCTGGTTTATCGGTAATGACAACACCAATTTTCGCTTTGATTTGACCTGTTGCAATCGCATTCATAATCGATTGTAAATTCGTACCACGACCGGATGCCAAAACTCCCAGCACTGACTCAGTCATTAAATACGCCGCCTTTAATCGTTACTTCCTGTTTTCCTGTCGTAACTTGCCCAATAACAAAACATTCTTCATTTTGTGCTTTTAGATGAGCCTGTATTTTAGGAACTTCTTCAGCATCAACAACAAGCACCATACCAATTCCCATGTTGAAGGTACGATACATTTCTCGCCACTCTACATTGCCCCACTGTTGTAAAAGTTTGAAAATAGTCGGACTTTGCCAAGCTGCAGCATCGATTTCAACACCACACGTTTCTGGCAATACGCGCGGAATATTATCATAGAAACCACCACCAGTAATATGAACCATTCCATTTATTTTAAAATTCTCAATAAGTGGCAAACAAACTTTTGGATAGAGTCTGGTCGGACGTAAAAGTTCTTCGCCAATTGTCGAATTTAAAGCTTCGATATGTTCATCACCTTTAAAGCCTTTTACATCAAAGCAGATCTTGCGAACCAATGAATATCCATTCGAATGAATACCGCTTGAAGGCAGCCCCAGCAAGACATTTCCTGCTTTAATATTTTCACCAGTGATTATTTTTGACTTATCGACAATTCCCACGGCAAAACCAGCAATATCATATTCACCGACTGGATAGAAACCTGACATTTCTGCTGTTTCCCCACCAATTAATGCACAGCCGGATTCTTTACAAGCTCCTGCTACACCTTTGACAACAGCTGCCACTTGCTCAGGGTCAAGCTTACCAACCGCCAGATAATCGAGAAAATACAAAGGTTCTGCACCTTGTACTAAAATATCATTGACACACATCGCCACGGCATCTTGTCCAATCGTATCATGCTTATCAAGCATAAAGGCCAAGCGAAGTTTTGTCCCAACACCATCGGTCCCAGAAACCAAAACCGGTTCTTTATATTTCAGGATATTCAGTGCGAATAAACCACCAAAACCACCTAAATCACCTAAAACTTCCGGACGATAGGTCGCTTTCACACTCTCTTTAATTAAAGAAACCGAATAATTTCCTGCATCAATATCAACACCAGCATCACGATATGTGAGTTTTGTTTGTTTGTCTTCAGCCATGATTTCCTCCAAATTTTGCATTTTTTTGTTTTCCCACTGTAAGAATCACATTATCCATAACAGGAACTGTTATGGATAATGGGCAAATCCTATTTATCTTTTTTGCGCTGTTCAAATACATATTTATCCGAATCTGCTGTATGTTCCTGCTTCAGATCAACAGGATAAGAACTATTGAAGCAAGCATAACACATGTCATCACAATTGAGCTTGGGCACGCATTGTTTTAAACCTTCAATGGATAAAAAGTGTAAAGAATCCGCGCCAATAAATTCACGAATTTCTTCCACCGATTTCGTAGCTGCAATCAGTTCCTTGCGGATTGATGTATCAATACCATAGTAACAAGGATAGCCGATAGGCGGAGAACTGATGCACATATGGATTTCCTTCGCACCAGCATTTCTCAACATTTTAACAATTTTACCACTCGTTGTACCACGGACAATTGAATCATCCACCATAATGATGGATTTTCCTTCAACAACGGATCGAATCGCATTCAGTTTAAGTCGAACGGCTGTATCGCGTTTTTGCTGTGTCGGTTGAATAAATGTGCGACCAATATAACGATTTTTAATAAGGCCTTCTGTAAATTGGATACCTGATTCATAAGCAAACCCCGTAGCAGCTGTTGTACCAGAATCTGGAACTGAAATTACAATATCACCTTTAAAACCACTTTCACGAGCCAAAACCCTGCCCATCATAAAGCGAGCATCATGTACACTTTGTCCGTCAATAACACTGTCGGGACGAGCAAAATATATATACTCAAAAATACAAGAAGCACGTTTTTGTTTTTCCGCAAACTGATAAGAACGAAGTCCATTATCATCGATAACGATCATTTCACCAGGCTCTACATCGCGCACAAATTCAGCGCCAACAACATCTAAAGCACACGATTCAGAAGAAATAACCCACGTATCTCCCATTTTACCGATACATAAAGGTCTAAAGCCTTGTGGATCACGCACCCCAATCAGCTTATCTTCCGTCATAATTGTCAAGCAGTAAGCTCCTTCAATCTGACCGAGACTATCAATTATTTTTTCCTCGACAGCAGCTTTACGTGATCTGGCAATCAAATTCACAAAAACTTCCGTGTCAATGGACGTCTGAAAAATTGTACCTTCTTCTTCCAGACGCTTTCTAATTGCTGTGGCATTCGTCAAATTTCCATTATGTGCCAAACTAATTTTACCGCCAGAATAATTTACAATGAGCGGCTGCGTATTTGCAAGCAGACTGGAACCAGTAGTCGAATATCTTACATGGCCAATTGCGATATACTGATTATCCATGTGAGGCAATTGATGCCTGAACACTTCATTGACGAGACCCATACCACGCGTTACGTCCATCCAAGCTCCGTCTGTAATCGCAATACCAGCACTTTCCTGTCCACGATGCTGCAACGCATAAAGGCCAAGATACGTCATCATCGCAACGTCTTCTTCACGTGAATATATGCCGAAGACACCACATTCTTCCTTCCATTTGTTTGCATCTATATCGATCATTTATCTAACTTCTCCCGTCAACCTGTGCAAAATTTCTTTATAGGCATCTTCCACGTTACCAAGGTCACGACGGAATCTGTCTTTATCAAGTTTTTCATGTGTTTCACTATCCCAGAAGCGGCAGTTATCCGGCGAAATTTCATCACCTAAGATTACTTCGCCTTTATGACGACCAAATTCAAGTTTAAAATCAATCAATTCGATTTTTTTCGTTGCCAGGTATTTTACAAGGATTTCATTAACTTTTAAGCCAGCTGCTTCAATAACATCAATTTCTGCCTGCGAAGCAATCCCCATCGCTTTAATATGGAAATGATTAATCATTGGATCATTCAGTTCATCACTTTTATAATAAAGTTCCACAATCGGTTGTGACATTTTCGTCCCTTCTTCAAGACCTAAACGAGTTGCCAAACTGCCAGCTGCTACATTACGAATAACAACTTCAACTGGAATAATGTCAAGATTTTTTACCAACATTTCACGGTCACCAGGCATACTGATATAATGATTTTTAATGCCTTCTTTTGTCAATAAATTAAAGAAAAATGCTGATATTTTATTATTCATGATACCTTTTTCCAGAATGGTTCCTTTTTTAGCACCATTGCCAGCGGTTGCATCATCTTTATAATATACTAATAATTCATCAGGGTTTTCTGTTGCATACATTAATTTTGCTTTACCTTCATATAACACTTTTTTTTCCATTTTTGAATAAGCCTCCATTTTATTGAATAATTTTTTCAAACTTAAATTAAACTATACTTTACTTATAATTGAGCAGCGACGTTAGCCGCTTTTTTCTCTACATCTTCTACCATTTTTTCACGGAATGCAATAAGTTTTTTCTGTATTTCAGGATCACTCACTGCAAAAATCTGTGCCGCAAAAATCGCTGCATTTTTTGCTCCATTGATAGCCATCGTTGCGACAGGAATGCCTGATGGCATTTGGACTGTACTAAGCAATGCATCCATTCCATTTAAAGGTGTTGCATTAATTGGCACGCCAATAACAGGTAAAATTGTGTAACTAGCAATAACACCGCCTAAATGTGCTGCTGCACCTGCCGCTGAAATAAACGCGCCAACACCACGTTCCGGTGCTGAAGTAACCAAATCTTGCACTTTCTTTGGTGTGCGATGCGCTGAAGCAACAACAACCTCTGTTTCGATGCCAAACTGTTTCAACAGTTCAGCTGCCGGTTTTAAAATCGGCCAGTCAGAATCGCTTCCCATAACTATGGCCACTTTCATAAATGAATCCTCCCCCTGAAATCTGGATAATCTTTCTTCGTAAAGATATACTGTACGAAATAAAGATCATGCTCTACTGATTTAATTATGCTATATATTTCAAAACCTCACATTGCCTACAGCATATGAGATTTGAAATTACAGGAAACTACTAAAAAGCAACAACGAAACAGCCATAAATTTTCTTCATGGCTTCTTTGTTTCATACAAACCGTAAACAATCTGTTTTTGTTTAAAAACACGCAAAACCCAGCCAATACTGCTTTGCAGCATTGGCTGGGTTTTATTATAGATCTGCAAACACATACAAAGGAATGAACCTATTATGATCCGTACAGATGAAAGTATTCTTATTCACAACAAAAACCTCATTACCAGGCAGACTTATACCGTGGCAAATCCTGCCTCTGCCCCATACTCGATTTTTTAAACTAGAAATCAACATTTCCAGATAAATTGAAGTATATGTTGGACCACAAGATAAAACATTGTAAAGCTTGGAAAATGGCAGGAAAAAACCTCGCTCAATCCATTTAGAAAGAACATGATTTTTTGTCGTACTCAAACATTTTAAATTTGCAAAAATATCAGTCTTACGCAAATCCATTAATCCTGCAACACCCATCACTTTTATTTACTGTTTTATTATACGTCATAAAAATCAGTAATGCAATAATGGATATCGTATTTTATATAAGGGAACAAATTTTCTTACCGATTTGATCAAGCGGCAGCTGTGTTTCCACTGCACCAATATTAAAAGCCACTTTCGGCATTCCATATACAACCGATGTTTTTTCATCTTGTCCAATTGTATGAGCTCCCGCCTTGCGCATGGACAAAAGCCCCTTGGCGCCATCGAATCCCATTCCGGTCATAATGATTCCAATCACACTATCACCAAACTTGGCCACCGAATTAAAAAGTACATCTACCGAAGGACAATGTCCATTCACTTTTTCGCCAAAGGAACATTCTATTTTATAAATTGATCCTATCTTTTTAACTTTCATTTGCTGGTCACCTGGAGCAATTAATACATCACCGGGAAGAATTCGATCCCCCGTAGCTGCTTCCTTCACATGGAATTTCGTAACTAAATCCAAGCGTTTGGCAAACATATCCGAAAAGATCGGTGGTATATGTTGTACAACCACAATACCAGGCAGCGGCGGCTCTAAAGACAGTAATAGATTCGTCAAAGCCACCGTACCACCAGTGGAAGCCCCTATCGCAATAAGCTGCGTTTCCAAGCGTATCGCATGATCGTTATTTACCGCATGATGTGCAATCGGACTCATAGCTTGTATTTTAGCTGCTACTGCCGTTTTAACTTTAAAAATTAAATCGTCCAAAAATTCTCGGCGCGCCACTGCGGATTGTTCATCCGGTTTTTTGACGAAATCAATTGCGCCCAGACTGATTGCCTCAAACACACAATTATTAGCCGCACTAATCACAATAGTCGGAATTGGATATTGCGGCATTAACTTACGTAAAAATTCAATGCCATTCATTTTTGGCATTTCAATATCCAAGGTCATGACATCTGGATGATATTTCAGGATTTTGTCCCTAGCCTCAAAAGGATCAGCAGCTGTTGCTACAATTTCAATTTGAGCATCCGCCGCTAAACCTCGTGCTAACATCTCACGAAAAAACAACGAATCATCAACAACCAAAACTTTGATTTTAGACAAAGAAATCATCCCTTTCTATAGACAGACGGCATAACATACGAAAACAATGCAGCATTGCGATCAATCACCTCTGAATGACCAATAAACAGATATCCTCCCGGCTCCAAATACTCATAAAACTTCTCCACTAACCGTCTACGCGTCTTATCATCAAAATAAATCATTACATTCCGACAAAAAATCGTATGAAATTTTTTCTTAAAAGGAAAAATCTCATCCATTAAATTAAATTGGCGGAAAATCACCTGTGCCTGTAATTCATTTTTTATTTTATAATGATTCTCTTCAAATTCATTGAAATATATAGTTTGCCATTTCCTTGGCAAGTTCATGACCTCTTCCTTTGAATAAATGCCTTTTTGGGCAAATCTGAGAGCTTGCAGGGAGATATCTGTTGCCAATAATTTAGTATCCCATAGCTGATTTTTCACAGAAAAAAAATCAGCTATGAGCATTGCCAGAGTATAAGCTTCCTCTCCGGTTGAACAGACTGCACACCACACTCTTAAATCATGATTATGAATCGTTTGGTACAAAAAAGGTAATACCTGCTGTGAAAAAAAATCAAAGTGACTTGGCTCCCGCATAAAAAAAGTATGATTTGTCGTAATCGCATTGACCAATTCTACATTGGCAGCCCCAGATATATCCGCTAGCAGATATTCATAATATTCCCGCAGTGTCAAAAAGCCATGCTCACTTATAATTTTCTGCAATCGACCATGAACTAAATTCCTTTTTTCCAGCCCTAGATTCACACCAAATTTTTTTTTAATATAGGCAGCTAACTCAATAAATTCAGCATCCGTCATAGAAAGCATAAGCCTCACCTGCCATTATCTCAGAATCTAATATTTACCAAATTCATCATCACTTAAAGCAATCTGACTCGGAATTTTTTTACTATGTTTGCCTTTTGTTATTCTTGGCGGTTGCGTAACATCATCTTTATTTGAATAAAAATTTTGTTTCGCCTGTGTATTCACCCGCAATTTAAATTGGCTGACGGTTTCTTTCAAAAGTTCAGCCTGTGCATTAAGCTGTTCACTGGCTGATGCACTTTCCTCAGCGGTCGAGGAATTGGACTGTACGACTTCAGAAACTTGGATTACGCCTTGATTGATTTGCTCGAGGGCAATACTCTGCTCATTTGAGGCACTCGCAATTTTCTCTACTAATTCGGCTACTTCTGTTACAATCTGGACAATTTGTGTTAAAGCTTCTGCCGTTTGATTGGCAATTTTTGTTCCTTCATTCACCTTACCAATCGAGCCTTCAATCATATCTGTTGTTTCCTTCGCTGCTTTGGCTGAACGAGCTGCCAAATTACGAACTTCTTCTGCCACTACCGCAAAGCCCTTGCCATGCTGCCCGGCCCGCGCAGCTTCCACGGCTGCATTCAGTGCTAGAATATTTGTTTGAAAGGCAATTTCATCAATGACTTTAATAATCTTGGAAATGCCTGTTGAGGAAGCATTAATTTCAGTCATGGCCCGCAGCATATCATGCATATATGCATTACCAGTCCCTGCATTTGTTTTAGCTGTATTAGTCAGTGAGTTTGCTTTATCTGCATTATTGGCATTTAATTTTGTTTGTGCAGAAATTTCTTCCAATGAAGAAGATAATTCTTCGACAGAACTTGCTTGTTCTGTTGCTCCCTGGGATAACGAAATACTCGCTTCCGAAACATTTTTTGAACCCGCTGCTACCTGTTCCGATGCAGCATTTATATTTTCCATTGCTGTATTTACATTGTTTGACATTTTGTCAAAAGCCTGCGCCAGATGCCCTAATTCATCACGACTGTCAATCGGTATTTGGACATCCAAGTCACCACTCGCAATTTTTTCTGCAGCTTCCATTAGTGCATGAATGGCCTTACGAATATAACTGGCAATAAAATTTCCTAATAGCAAAGATAGTATAATGACGACAATTGCTACCGCCAGCATTGTATAGATCATAACATAAGCTTGCTCTGTGAGCGTATCGGATTGCTTCATTCCAGTACTTTCCATTACCTTGAATAGATCCATTAATTGATTGTTCAGATCTTCCGATAGTTGTCTTGCTCCGGCCTGACGAAACGTCATCAAGGCTTCCTCATTTTTATTTTGCAGTGCCAAATCAATACTGCCCTGCCTAAGGGTTCGGTATTTATCTAATGTATCTTTAAATTGTCGAAGTTCTTCTTTCGTCTGATCCGTTTGTGATTTCGACACTAACAAATTATATACATCATTAATTTTAGTATCAATATCTTTTAATTTGGCGATGTTTTGCATATTCGTATTATAGTCTTTTTCAATCACAATACTATAGTAAGTCACTCTAGAATCATTGAAAAACATTCCCATTTCACCAATATAGCCCGTTGCCAGACCATTATTAGAATAGAGATCACTATAGCGGCTATCAATTTTATAAATATTATAGACAACCATAACGCTGAGAATTGTTACGATAAAAGATAGAATTAAAAAAGCTCCTGTTACTTTTTTCCCTACGTTCATATCTTTAAACCATTTCACGTTAATCCCTCCAATTTTTATAAATCAACAATTGCCGCTTCATCTTGGTCCGTCAAAAGCTTATCACAATCAAGCAATAAATTGACTTCGTTGCCGGTCTTACCAATGCCTTTAATATATTTATTCTGTGCTGCTCTAATTTCCGGTGGTGGTACGATGTTTTCTTCACCGATTCGCAGCACTTCGGCTACCCCGTCCACAATCAATCCCAGAGCAATCTCATGTGCTTCAATAACAATAACACAGGTCCGATCATTGTATGCTAAAAATTCTTTTTTGAACCGTAAACGTACATCCATAACCGGAATGATCTTCCCCCTTAAATTTATGATTCCCTTAACATATACTGGAACTTCCGGAATTTCCGTAATCGGCTGAATACCAATAATCTCAGTAACTAAACGGATATCGATTCCATAAATTTCTTTGCCAATAAAAAAAGTCAAATATTTATCTTTTTGTGTATCTTCATCAAGTTCCATTACCTCTTCAGCCACTACACTCATCTCCTTTTTCGCTATTGGCCTATGCATGCTAAACACGGTTTACAATTCCTACTGCGTCAAGAATCAAACTGATATTTCCATCGCCAAGCAAGGTGCACCCTGTTACGCCCTGCGTTTTACTGATATTTTTGATGTAAGCCGGAATCGGCTTCACAACAATTTGCTGCTGCCCGATTAATTGATCGGCAAAAAGGCCGATTGTCGTTTTTTCGGTCTCAATCATGATCATAATTCCATCATTAAAGTCAGTTACAGCACCAACGATATTGTATAGCTGGTGCAGCCGCATGATAGAATAACACTTTCCCCGTACCATAATCATTTCATTGCCATTTGGATCGACAAGAATATTATCCAGCGATGGTTTAAAAGATTCACGAATCGACATAATTGGAATCGTATAGCGTGACTGCCCTACTTTTATGGTCATACCAGTAATAATTGCCAGAGTCAACGGGATTTTCAAAGTAATCATACTGCCTTTTCCCGGTTCACTATTCACAATAATATTACCACCAACGGCATTGATATTTTTCATAACAACATCCATACCGACGCCTCGACCAGAAAATTCTGTCACTTTTTCATTTGTGGAAAGCCCTGGAGAAAAAATAAAAGAATAAATTTCTTTATCCGTAAAATCACTTTCATTTTTATAAAGCAGCTGATTTTCTTTCGCTTTTTTTAAAATTTTTTCTTTATTTAGCCCTTGTCCATCATCAACAATATTAATAATAACTTCATTGCCGGCATTCTTAGCTTCAAGGGTAATTTTTCCGACGGGGTTTTTACCTGCTTTCTTCCGATCTTCTGGTAATTCAATTCCATGATCAAGCGAATTTCGAATCAAATGCATCAAAGGGTCTGAAATATGTTCGATTACATTTTTATCCACTTCTGTTTCTTCGCCAACTAAAACCAGTTCGGCTTGTTTATTAAGCTTCTTCGACATATCACGAACAATTCGGTTCATTTTCTGGAACGTTCCACTAAGCGGTACCATCCGAATTGACATGACTCCATCTTGCAGCTCCGTACTGATTTTTTTAAGCTGCCGTGCCGCTTTATAAAAATTATCCAAATCCAAACCTTGCAAATCCGGATTTTCCGTAACCATCGCTTCCGAAATAACGAGCTCACCAACCAGATCCATTAAAATATCCAGTTTCGTGACATTGACACTGATCATACTGGGATGATTTATTTCTCGCTCTTCTCCTTTGGCTATGATTTGTTCTGGCAAAGCTTTTTTTGGCAGCATTTCTTTTTTCGGCCAATAGCTGCATTCTGTAACATCCGTTAATTGCTCAAGCTCGAGCTCTTTCAAAAATATAGTTCGATTCAACAAAACACTAATTTCATCATATTCCTTACTAGTGGTAAAGCATATGTTAAACCCATTTTTACGAATTATATTGGCACTTTCATCATCTTCTAAAATATTATCCGGCAGATAATGCAGTTCGCCAACAATACCTTTTACATTATTAATCAAAGTATACGCTCGAATATTTTCCATTTCACAATGATCTTTATACGTAATCTTAGCTTGAAAAACATTCACCGGTTCATCTAAATCAATATAGGAACTGAGCTTTTGAGTTGATGCCTGAATTGGTTTTGGTTTGACTGGCAAGGTTATTTTTGCTGGTTGTTCTCCATTTATTTGTTTTAACTGCAGCAAAAACGCACTGGTTGACTCAATCAAATCCGCAGCAATTGCATCTGTTTTTTCACCAGCTTCCATTTTATCAATTTCCGTCTTAATAAAATCAGCAGCATTTAAAACAAGATCGGTCAATATAGAACAATCCAGTTTTTCCGGTTTTTTTTCGCGTACATAAAAAAATATATCTTCAACGGCATGGGCCAGCGCGGTCACTTCCAAGGCTTCCATCATAGCTGAAGACCCTTTTATGGTATGCATGATACGAAAAATATCATTGATTTCTTCTCCGCTGAAAGCACCATTTTTTTCACTTTGAATCGTAATTTGCTCCAATTGTTCTAAATTCTGATTCGTTTCAAAAATGAACATTTCCAACATAGAATCCACAGCATCATCAAGTCCCTTCGTATTCAATTATGATTCAATGATTTTACTCAATACTTCAATTAAATTTTCCTCCTTAATCGGCTTAACTAAAAAATAAACTGCTCCATTTAGTACCGCTTCTTTGACGAAATTTTCATGTCCCATCGCTGAAACCATTACGATGACAGCATTCGGATCAAATTTTTTAATTTCCTTCAATGTTTCTATACCATTCATCCCTGGCATTGTAATATCCATTGTCACAAAATCAGGTTGAAGTTCTTTATACTGCAAGATTGCCGTTGAACCATCTGGGGCTTCACCGACGACTTCATAACCATTTTTCTCTAACATGTTTTTCATTGCGAATCGAACAAAAGCTGCATCGTCCACTATCAATACTTTTTTCATAGGCTTCCCTCCAAACATTTCAATCCATACAAGATTCACGATCATTCGGAAAATACATTCATACTATTACACGACCATACTTTCATCATGTACTTGTGTAATTTGACAAATCTAGACGAACTCCTTTGGAAAAAGATTTCCAAATGAATTTGATTTTAAAAATCCAGCAAGTTACCATCAACACAATGCATCTACAGCTGTTTTCAAGAATAGAACACAAAGTTGATTTGTTATAGATTTATGTTAAAATAAATTATCATATGCGAATGGAGGTAGTTTATGAATTTCATTGGCTATCGTACCCTAAAAACTGTCGTTGGCGTAGTCATTTCGATTTATTTTGCTCAGACGCTGAATTTGTCTTATGCTACAGCAGCTGGAATCATTACCATTCTTTGCCTGCAAAGTACCCGAAGACAATCATGGCAATTTGCCTCGAAAATGATTGCTGCATTTTTTTTAGCATTGCTGCTAGCAGTAATCTCATTTTTCTTGTTTGGTTTTGCTCCATGGGTCTTTGGGTTTTTCTTGTTGTTTTTTATTCCCCTGTCAGCGAAGCTGCATATTCAGGAAGGGATCGTTGTTAGTTCTGTCCTTATTACACATATACTGATAGAAAACAACATTAGTATTGCTTTTATATTGAATCAATTATCCTTAATGGGAATTGGGATATCCATTGCACTATTTTTAAATTTATACATGCCAAGTTTTGAAAATGAAATTCGCAAAGAAAATATCTATATTGATCAACTGCTGCGTAAAATATTATTAGGCATGGCTGATTCATTACGTAATCGTTTCGTTTCGATCAAAGAAGAAGAATTATTTCAGCAGTTGAAAGCTGAAATAAAAAAAGGACAAGTCCTAACCAATAAAAATGTCGACAATCATTTTTCTTCTACGACCAATGTCTATGTACAATATATGAATATCCGCCAGCAACAGGCAGCTTGTTTATTTAAAATGCGCAAACATTTTATCCGATTATCCGTAACTTATAAACAAACCATTTTGATTGCCGCCTTTACAACGCAAGTTGCTGAATCCATCCAAGTACATAAATCAGCTGAAAAAGAGTTTGAAAAACTCACAAAGCTTCGCAGCAGCTTCACCGAAATGGATTTGCCGAAAGATCGGCAAGAATTCGAAAATCGCAGCATTTTATACCAGTTTTTAAATGATATGGAAGAATTTTTAATTCTCGAACGAATCTTAAAATCCGATTCATAACACATAACAAAAAAAGCACGCTAAAAATCCATGATTGGATTTCCAGCGTGTTTTTTTGTTCTATAAAAAATTTTCTGCATTAAATATTTTATATGGCAAACTAATAAGCTAGCTGTAATTTTTTAATGTAACTTATATATATTAACTATTGAAATTCTTTTGATAAGCTTCGTTAAAACTTTCTTTGGTCAAATCTTTTTCCCAATGAGCAACTACAACCGTTGCTACACAGTTTCCAAAGACATTACAAAATGTACGAATCATATCTAAGATTCTATCTACACCAAGAACAATTGCTACTCCATCCGCTGGCAGACCAAATGCGGTTGCTGTAGCTGCCACAACGATGAACCCAGCTCCCGGAACACCAGCAATACCTTTCGTCGATAGCATCAGCGTCAGCATCATGAGCAGCTGTTCACCTAAGGAAAGTTCAATTCCATAAATCTGCGCAATAAAAATAACCGTTAAAGAACTATATAATGTCGACCCATCTAAATTAAAAGAATATCCAGTCGGCATAACAAAAGTTACAATATTTTTTGGCACACCCAGTTGTTCTAATCGCTGCATCGCAATCGGCAAGGCGGCTTCACTGCTTGCAGTCGAAAAAGCCAGTAATAAGGCTTCTTTTACGCCTGTAACTACATGCAGGAAATTTATACCTGTAATCAACGATGCACAAGTAAGTAAAATAGCTAAAAAGATAATAGCAGCCCCAACAAGTGATAGAATTAATTTTCCGAGTGGAATCAGCATCGCAACACCAAAGCTGCCTACTGTATAAGAAATCATTGCAAAAATACCGATAGGCGCTAATTTCATAACATAATGCGTTACTTTAAACATGGTTTCGGCAATACTGCGGCACATATTGACAATAGTTTCACCATCTTTACCAATATGAGCAACACCCACACCAAAAAAACAAGTAAAGAAAATTATTTGTAACATATCATTGCGTGCACAGGCATCAACAATATTCGTTGGAATAATATGTAAAAGGTATTCACCCATATCAATTGTTTTTTTGGCAGTTGCAGCTGCTTGCGCACTAGCATCTGCTGGAATCGGCATATCAACACCTATACCCGGCTGAACAAAATTTACTACAATCAAACCGACAGCAAGGGCAACGGTAGTCGCTGCTTCAAACCAAATAATGGCTTTACCACCTAAACGCCCCAGCTTTTTAAAATCTCCTGTTCCGGCAATCCCGATAACCAATGTACTGAAAATCAAAGGCACAACAATCATTTTGATCATACGTACAAAAGCATCACCCAATGGTTTCATTTTGGCACCTATTTCAGGAAAGAAATAACCAAAGAGGGCACCAATAACTAAGCCCAAAAGAATCTGTGTACTCAGACCCATTTTTTTCTTACTTTGTCCCATACTAAAAAATCCCCCTAACGACGTTTAAGTATTTTATGAATACTCAATACGAACTATACAAAGAAAAGCTATATTTATATCATCAGACGTCTTTCTTTGCTTTAAGCACAAAGAACATTGTATTATAGTCTTAATAAAAATACAATATACGCTTTTAATTTATACTGTATACATTGTACCGTATCCAAATAAAATAGTATAGATAAATTTTGGTTTATTCTGTCTATTTATATTCCATAACTTGCTTAAATGATCGATCCGATAATTTTCATTAAAATTATTTAATTCAAATCATATAAATCAACTAAAAAAAATATCGCAGCAGGTGATAGTCTGACTAGATCACCCGCTACGATATTTTATACTAACGCTATTTGTTTCGCCGCTAAACTTAATATAAGCCTAATGGTGCTTCACTTAAACTAATAAAAATATTTTTAGTCTGCGAATAGTTCTTCAAAATCATTTTATGTGTTTCTCGGCCAATACCAGATTTCTTGTAGCCGCCAAATGGAGCATGAGCTGGCAAATTATTATAGTTATTAACCCACATACGCCCAGTTTCCACGCCTTGTGCCACACGAAAAGCCCGATTGATATCTTTAGTCCAAACACCACCACCTAGACCAAAATCACTATCATTCGCCAGAGCAATGACTTCTTCTTCTGTATGGAATTTCAAGAAACATACAACTGGTCCAAAAATTTCTTCCTGTGCGACACGCATTGAATTCGTCACATCAGCCAAAATAGTCGGCTGCATAAATGCACCTTTTTCTAGTCCAGCTCCAATAGCTCTGGCACCACCAGTCAAAATTCGAGCACCTTCTTTTTGGGCAATTTCAACATAACCAAGAATTTTATCTAATTGTTTCTGATTAACCTGGCTGCCCATCATCGTATCTTTTTCCCAAGGCAAACCAACTTTTACTGCCTCAAATTTTATTTTGACAGCTTCCATAAATTTATCATAGACCGTATCCTGAACATATACGCGTGATCCCGCACAGCAAACCTGCCCTTGATTAAACAAAATCCCCATACATACACCTTCGACTGCTTTGTCCCATGGCATATCATCAAAGAATATATTCGCCGATTTTCCACCAAGCTCCAAAGTAGCCGGAATTAATTTTTTCGCTGCTGCATCGGCCACATCATACCCCACTTCGGTTGATCCAGTAAATGCCAATTTTCTAATATCAGGATGCTGTAAAATATAATTACCTGCGGTTGAACCTTTACCGGTAATCACATTAATAACACCTGGTGGCAGAACTTGCTGCATTAATTTCGCCAATTCTAAAACACTTAAAGAAGTTTCACTCGAAGGCTTGATAACTAAACAATCACCTGCGGCAAGTGCCGGTGCTAACTTCCAGACTGCCATTACAAGCGGGAAATTCCAAGGGACAATCTGTCCGACGACACCAATAGGTTCATCCAAAATAATACTCAGCGTATCTTTATCGATTAAAGTTGCTGCGCCTTCTTCCGTTCGAATTGCGCTGGCAAAATAACGAAAATGATCACTTGCTAAAGGAACATCAATATTGCGTGTTTCACGAATCGGCTTCCCGTTATCCATTGTTTCAATCATCGCTAAACGGTCTGCATTTTCATCTACTAAATCGGCAATTTTCAACAAAAATGCTGCTCTTTCCGCTGGACTTGTCTTTTTCCAGCTGGAAAATGCTTTCCAGGCCGCTTTAACTGCTTTATCAACATCCTGTTTAGATGCTAAAGCACAGCTGGCTAATACTTCTCCAGTAGCTGGACAAACTGCCTCAAAAGTTTTCCCCCCCTCGGCTTCAACCCATTCGCCACCAATTAAAAGTTTATAAACTCTATCCAATGATTTTTCCATAGAAATTCCTCCTCGTATTATAAATTATATATATAAGTAAACAGCCAAAAATTTACATTTACTTATTCATCTAATTCATATTTTACCACTTTCCAGAGAAATATCAATGATAATAATTATTAGTTCCAAATTGTAATGAAAATCAAGAAGTTTATCCTATTTTCTATATTTTCTTTAGGCAGATAGATTCAAAATGGCTCCAGTCATCGGCTGACCGACATGCTTTTGCCAAATTTCTTTTGGCATTGCTAATAAAAAACGATCGGATTCATTGCGAATCTGTACAGTAGTATTGAGAATTTGATTTGAAACCCCCGTACGTCCAAGTAAAATATGTAGGATATGTCCATCTTTTAACAATGCAGATTGTACCTTTTCAGGATCAAGTAAAAGTTCACCATTCGTCGCTACTGAGATTCCTATAGACAAAAATGCACTATTATCATATTTTTTTGTTGAAAAGAAACGACTGAATACCACAATATCCGCTAAGACCAAACCATTTTCTTTAAAAAAAGAATGCATTGCATTATAGCCGCGAATAAATTCTTCCATATTATATATTACATTCTTGTAATTGTATAAGCGAAAATCTGTATGTTTTAAGTATTTACAGCTTACAATCAGTTGATTAATTAATGTATAAAATGTTGTATAGAAACGATTGGTGTCATCAAAAAAGCCCTTGATTCTTTTAATATTTTCCAGCTTGTTTTCTGAATTTTCATTTTTCAAAAACTCTTTCAGCTGAGCTGCCCCCATTTTCACAGTACTTGCATACATGCAAAATTGTTCGAGCTGTGTATATTGTTTGACTGACTGATATCGTTTATTCATACAAATCACCTTTTCTTGCTAAATTTAAAACTTTACCTATAGAAATATTCAATATTTTTCTATATATTCTACAGTAACAAAGAGTTCTTTAATTTATGTTAGATTTAGCTTTGAATTTCTTTTGATTTGTCTTTAATTTATATTTGTTATAAAAATTATTATTTCAAAATATAATGCCTTGTCACCACACACAAAGGGGATACGAAAAGCAAAAGAGCTCTGTGCTCTTGCTTTTCGTATCCCCTTTATGATTCCAATTCCATTATTTTTTTGTAAAATTTATTCGTTCATGCCTGCAATGCTTTTTGGAATTCACGCAAAAATCCAATGGTACTTCCAGCATCTGAAAGAGTATGTGATACTTTTTCTGCATTATGAATCATTTTCGTCATAAATTCATCATAAGAAAATCCAGTTTTCTGTACATCTGTTTCGAGTGACTGATTTGTTCTAAGTGCATTAAGCCACAAAGTCGAAGAATCATGTTGTATCTGTTTTTTTTGATCAGCTGAAAGTTGATCCATTTTTGCAACCCATGTCCTTTTCACAGCAGCCGGTGCAGTAAAAGGAGGGAAAGCTAAAGATTTAACATGCTGTTTCTGCCACGACAAGGGAGTTTTAACTAAATCTACTCCCGCATGTTCGAGCTCATCATACATCATTTGATCATCTTCATTTAACATTTCCGTTGAGGTAGTCTGAGCATTTTCCGTTTGCTTCTTTCCCACTGTTTTATTGCTACTCACATTATGCAAAGCGGTGTTAACAATCTTGACTTCCATACTCATATAAAATAAACATCTCCTCATTGCATTGAAAACTTATATCTAATTTATATTCTTCGAGAAGATTTTCCCTATACCTTTTTTTATAAAAAAACTACTCGCTCCGGATGTGTGTAGATATAAAAGGAATCATTTCGTACATGCCCAATAATTGTAATACCTAAATCCTTAGCTAAACCGAAATATGGCGTTTTTAAATCGTCCTGATAATTCAGTTTAATTGACATATACTATAATTGTGTCATAATTTTGTCACAATCATAGTATATGATAAATCATAGAATCATTGATGTTTAGAGTCATTGGTGATTTGAGTTTTTTCATAAAAAGTCCTAAAAAGAATCGCACTGGCTTGCTGGTCCATGCGATTCTTTTTTATTTACAGGATCTTCTTATACATGCTATAATTAAACAATATATTTTTCTAAGCAAAAGACTGTATCAGCACCATCTGATGCGGTCTTTTTTATAAACACAAGGTTTAAAAATGTATTATACGATAAGGAGCATATCATTCATGAAACATAAATTTTTTTATACCGGAATTGTATTAGCACTTGTCCTATTTTCAAGTGTTGCATCTGCGACGAAACTGCCACCAAACTGGCAATTTGCTTATAAAGATAACGGTGCTATTTTTTATTTTGACACAAATACGCTGCATACCATTGAAACAACGCACATCGATGACGATCCCGCTGATGACGATGCTACAGTCAATACAACGGATACTACTGCAGCTACTACGGCTACTACATCTGCTACATCTTCTATCGCCGCCGCCATTACCACGGTTGATACTGCTACTGATGAGGATGATAATATAATTGGTGTCAAAATGAAGACTGTATTATCATCAACATTGCTGCAAGAATTAATTGATGCCTATAAAAATCAATACGATACTACCAGCTGGTTCAGAATTAACTATTGCACTTCCTATAACATTTACAATCGAACAGATAAAACCCTGCTAACAAAAAACGTGCGTTTTTTTGATGCCAATAATAATCTAATGCTTACAATCAATAAAGAAACTAAAAGTACCGTTAGCAGCAATTCTGTTCAAAGCAAAATATATGACAACATATTTAACTGGATGGATGAAAATTAAAAATCGTTCGTAATTTATACTTTTTATTTAGAATCGAATTTATTGGGAGGAATAATACGAGAATGAACACACAACCTCTAGACCCTAAATTCGCCCAATCCCTTGTAGACATTATTGCAGCAGAATTAAATAAAAATGTCAATATTGTCGATAAAAAGGGCATCATTATTGCTTCGTTAAGCAAGGAACGAATTGGACAGCGTCATGAAGCAAGTACTATAATGCTAAATTCGGGACAAGCTCATGAGTTTTCTGTCACAGAACATGATCAGCAACATTTTTCCGGCGTACGCACCGGATTTAACGTCCCAATTTGGCTTGAAAGTGAATGTGTCGGCTTGATTGGTGTTACTGGAAATTCTGAAGAATCTGCGTCTTACGCTCGTTTAGCCGCCCATTTTGTTGAAGCTGCACTTAATGCCAATCTCCGTCAAGAAAAACTAGTAAACGCACTGCAAGAAAAACAAGCCCTCCATCAGCACTATATAAAAAAAATTATTAATATTCAAGAAGAAGAACGGCGAAAAATTTCCCGTGAACTTCATGATGAAACAAGCCAGGCCTTAACATCTATTATCGTTGGTCTCAGAGTACTGGCAGAAACAACGCCGGCTAAAAAAGCCGAATTATTACAAATGCGCGATTTGGCAGTCAATACGCTTGATGCGGTCCACCGCCTGGCAGTACAGCTTCGTCCGGTAGTCCTTGATGATCTGGGTTTAGTGAGTGCCACGCAAAAATATATCGAGGATTATTCCAAAAAATATAAGATCCAAGTAACCGCGAAAATTGACCCACAGTTATTGCGGCAACGGTTCTCTCCCGAATTAGAAATCAATCTCTATCGCATTTTACAAGAAGCCCTAACTAATATTATTAAGCATGCACAAGCAACAGAAGTTCAGGTCAGTTTAGTAAAGAAAACCTCTGTATTATCCTTTACAATTCTTGATAATGGCATCGGCTTTCATAGCCAAAAGGTTTACAAGCATCGCAATCATGCCTGCCTTGGCTTATATGGAATGAAAGAACGTATTGCGGGATTAGATGGCGATTTTTCCATTCACTCCACGATAAATCACGGAACCTGCCTCAAAATAGAAGTTCCAATAAACCGTAAACCACTTACGTTATAAACGAGTTTATCCATATTATACCAAAATAACGGTATCTGATGATTACAGATACCGTTATTTTGGTATAATATGGATATTTAAATTTTTCCCGCCTGATACGATTGATCCAAAAGTTGAATAACATGTACAGCCTCTATATATACTTTATTTTGTTCCAATCCATCAGCCAGATGCATCCGACAAGTACCACAACTTGTTGCCACAATTTCTGCCGAAGATTCTTTAATATTTTTAATCTTTCTATCATTAATTTTACGTGATAATGGATAATTTGCCACACTAAACGAACCGCCCGATCCACAGCAGCGATCAGCATCTTTCATTTCCACGAAGGTAAGTCCTGGAATAGCCTGCAGAATTTCTCGCGGCTGTTTTGTCACTTTAATCCCCCTTGCCATATGGCAAGGATCATGCATGGTAACCGTTTGCAAAATTTGTCCCAAATCATCTCGACGAAATGGAACAATGTCAACTAAAAATTCGCTAATTTCGTAAGTCTTGTTTGCCAACACTTTTGCCCGTTCATACATGACCGGGTCATCTTGAAACATATGAAGATATTCTATTTTCAAAGCTTCTGCACAAGATCCGCACGCTGCGATAACATAATCAACATCATAACTTTCAAAAACATTGATAATATGTCTTGCAAAACTCTTTGCCAATTCTTTATCGCCTGAAACATATACCGGTGTACCGCAACAGTGCTGTGCTGACGGTATCACAACTTCAATATCATTATGATTTAGCACATGGATTACGGCATCTCCTACATCGGTGTAAATATAATTAATCATACAACCTGTAAAAAAGCCAACCTTATACTTAGCATTCGCGACCTTTACTACCTCTGGATACCGACTTCGTAAAGGAACTGAAGCAAACGGTGCTGTAATTCTTTTTTTATCAATACCCGGCATAGGAAACCTGGCAACAGCAGCCATTTTTCTTGGAAGTCGCTTAAAACTCAAAGGACCAAATAGACCAGCTGCTTTTAATGCAATATCAAACAGTTTGCGATTTGACAGCAATTTGAATACTAGTTTTTTTACAGGATGAAGTCCGCGTGCCTTTACGACAGCTTGACGCCCACGAATAATCAGTTCGTCAGCCTTCACTCCACATGGGCAGTTAGCCGCACAGGCCTTACAGCATAAACATTTTGACAAAATATGGTCAAGGTCTGCCGAAATTTCATTTTCACCACTTAATATTCCTTCAATGAGTGATAATTTCCCTCTGGCTACAGATGCTTCATTTTTGGTTTCTTTGTAAATTGGGCACACCGCCATGCAATTGCCACATTTCATACACTTTGCCAAGGCATCACGGATATCAGCAAGCAGCCATTGATCTTTATTTTGTATCTCTTTTATTGCAACATAGTCCATTCTAACACTCACCCACTAATTTACCAGGATTCAAAATAAGATTAGGATCGAGTGCTCGTTTAATAGATTTCATGGCATCCATAACTTTACTGCCATGTTGTTGCTCCATCCATGGCAATTTTCCCAAGCCAATTCCATGTTCACCACTCAATGTACCACCTAGTTTAATGGCTGACAAAAATATTTCATTCATTGCTTTTTTAACAGATTCCATTTCTTTTAAATCACGACTATCGCAAACAATCGTTGGGTGCATATTGCCATCTCCAGCATGCCCAAACGTACCAATTGTTACGTTAAATTCTTTTGCTATTCTACTAACTTCGCGCAAAAATTCAGGCACCTTACTTCTCGGAACAGTTGCATCTTCCACATAAGTAGTTGGTCTTAGTTTCGCTAGTGCAGGCAGCGCTGCCCGGCGTGCTGCCCACAGTTTATCTCTTTCTGCGTCATTTTGTGCCACTTGAATATCATCCGCATGATTGGTTTTCAGTACACGCAAAACTTCATTGGCTTCTTTTGCCACCACTTCAGGCATACCATCGACTTCAATTAATAATACCGCCTCAGCGTCTAGTGGTAACCCAACATGGGCATAATCTTCTACCGTACGAATCGTAGCATTATCCATAATTTCCAACGTAGCTGGCGTAATCTTAGCCGCAATAATTCCCGCTACCGTTTTTCCAGCATTGTCTAAATTTTTAAATACTGCCATAATGCTTTTTTTACATTCCGGTGCTGGTACTAATTTCAAAGTTGCTTGCGTGATAACGCCTAACGTACCTTCCGAACCAGTAAACAATTTTGTCAGATCATATCCAGAAACATCTTTAACATTTCGCCCTCCCGTATGCAAGATATCTCCATTCGCCAGGACAACTTCCAGCCCCATAACATAATGCTTAGAAACTCCATATTTCAAGCCCCGCAGGCCTCCCGCATTTTCAGCAATCGTACCACCAAGTGTCGCTGTAGCAACTGTACCTGGATCTGGTGGATAAATCAATCCATGCTTAGCTGCTATATTATTCAGATCAGCTACAATTACCCCCGGTTCTGTTACCACTACAAGATTTTCCAAATCGACATCGATAATGTGGTCAAAACGATTCATCAGCAACACGATTCCACCTTTTAATGGTACACAGCCCGCACTCAAATTAGTCCCTGAACCCCTCGGGTAAACAGGAATTTCATGCTGATTAGCAAGCCTCAATATGGCAGATACCTGTTGAACATTCTCTGGAATTATAACAGCCTCTGGCAAATGTGAATATCCAGGTGTAGCATCATAGGAATAACAAAATAAGTCTTCCTGCCCCGTAAGGACATTCTCTGCTCCAACAATTTTCTGGAATTCCTGCATATATAATGTTTGCATAATTTATGCTCCTTATATAAAATCTATAGTCTCATTTTTACACGAATTTGCAAACTCGTAAATCCGGTATACCCTGTAAAAAAGTGTAAGGATTTGTCTTATTCAGCCCGTAGGATAATTCCTTACAAAAAAAACTATTAAACATAAAACAACGCTCATCCATGTATTTCATCAATGAGCGTTGTTTTATGTTTAACTGCCTAGGTTCCCATCATTTTATATTTAATCGCATAATTTACCAGCTCTGATTTTTTACGAATACTTAATTTTTTCATAATTCGGGAACGATACGTGTCAACGGTTTTGGGACTTATAAAAAGTTTTTCCGCGATTTCCGTGTTGGTATACCCCTGTGCTAAAGAACGCAAAACTTCCCGTTCGCGACCACTTAACATCGTATAAGGGTCCTTGGTATCACACTCTTTATTTGGTTTTTTAAGCAATGTCTCAATAAGTTTTTGTGAGATGCTTTCGTTTAGATATTTTTTCCCGTCAGAAATCCTTTTAATAGCTTCCATCAGCTCCGTATCTGCTGAACGTTTTAACACATATCCATTTGCTCCAGAACTCATGACCTCTTTAACAAATTCATCATCATCATACATCGTTAAAACTAGAATTGAACATGCCAAATTTCGAGAACGAAGCTCTTTAATACATTCAAACCCATTCATGTCTGGCATTGATAAATCTAAAATCAGTACATCTGGATCCAGCTTACTAACAAGGCTAACCGCTTCAACACCAGTTCCTGCCTCTCCAATGACTTCAAATTCTGAATAGCAATGCAATAAGGCCTTCAATCCGGCTCGTAGTACGGCATGGTCATCAGCAATGATAATACGAATTTTTTTCATACTTCACCTGCTTTCTTAAAACCATCTATAATAACTGTAGCACAAGAAAATTTTACAATTCACAACTGTTTATCCATAAATAACATCCATATGTTTTTCAAACAGTGCTCATACTAATTTGACTTTTTTACACCGAATAGATTACACACTAAAGGCTTGGATCTTAAGAATCCACTATGTTACAGTCTGATATTTATTTCGACAGGACTATAGGGGAAATCCTTTTTTCATCATTAAAACTTTTAATTTTGATACCACTATAACTATGAAAATAAAGTAGAGCGAAAAAATAAGGTTGCTTTCCTTTCCACAAAAATTTTCAAGTGGTTTGTACGAATATATATGTGAATAAAGGTTTTTTGATTTCATTAGACCAAGTAATTTTTAACACAGGAGAAGCATCTTTTTTGCAAACAAGTGTATGGATTGTCCCTTGTATCTCATACCAATGTCCAGCAACAATATTATTTTTATCATCTGAATCGATTGCCAATCCAACTGCTGAAGCATCCGCAATACAGCAACTAATAACATAACGAGCAATAGAAACACGTTGTGTCGTTGGATCTATATAAGCAAATCCTGTTATTTCTACGTTTTTACCAACATAATCTGCCGGATGGCAATATAAATTTTGTATCACGTCAACATAATTTTTATCTGATATTTTAATAAATTTTGTATCTTGAAAATTATCTATCGGGACACTCATACCACTTTTTACTTTATCCGATATAGTATTATTTAACCCTTTATGTTCAATTAATTTTGAATCAAGTGACGTGCTAGGAATAAATAAGGCAACTGCTAAAGAAAAAACAAAAGTTACATAATAGAAAAAAAGTTTATACTTTTCTTTTTCAACATGATAACTTTTAATATTTGAATCTTCTTGACGCAAAATATTTTGGTTTAGACTATTTTTTAAATGCATACATTGTGCAAGCAGCATAATAAATAATATTATATCTGATATTTGTAGTAAAATAGTAAAACGTGGATGAACATAAAAAATCACTTGATTCATTATAATAATCCAAGAAAGAAGACTTACCATGCATAATAATATTAAAGTTTTCACACAGTTATCTTTTACATGATATGTCATTTCATACAAAACTCCTTTTTAAAATAAATTTGTCATAATATAACTTCCTAAAAAAGTCAAAATAAAAACTATAGTAATTAAAAAAACTACAAACTTTGTACGAAATGTATGTAATAACATCAATGTATTTTTTATATCAATCATAGGACCAAAAACTGTAAAGGCAATAAGAGCTTCTGTACTAAAGCTACTTATAAACGAAGCTGCTATAAAAGCATCTGCAGACGAGCAAACAGAAATCAGAAATGCAAATAAGATCATCACAATAACGGAAAAAAATGGATTATGTCCTATATTTAATAATGTTGCATGCGGAATACAGAGTTGGGCAATCGTACTTAGAAAAGACCCCAATACTAGGAATCTTCCCATTTCAAAAAACTCATTTGATGCATCATAAACAAAAACTAAAACTTTACCAATTAAAGTTGTCGGCAATACTGTATGCATATGACAACAACATGAACTATCGTGTTGTGATATGGTCAACGCATTTTTCAGGACTGTTTGCTTAAAACTTTTGCTTATAATCCATGCCGCATTATAAGCAACAAATAAAGCAGTCGTAACACGCACAAGAGCAATTTCCCAACTATTAAATGCATAAAAAGTAGAAAATATTGTTAAAGGATTCATGATCGGTGCAGCTAACATAAAAGCAATCGCTGAATAAGCTGGTACACCTTTTTGTATAAGTTTTTTAACAATGGGTACCATCCCACAGTCACAAATAGGAAAAATAGCACCTAAAAAGCAGGCTAATAAAATACTATAAATTTTATTAGCTGGTAACATTTTTTGAATTAATGTTTCAGAAATAAAATTATATAAGAAAGAAGAAACAATAACACTAATTAAAATGAAAGGTAAAGCATCAATTAAAATACTGAAAAAGATCATTTTAAAATTTAACAATGACTGCCACATGAAATAGTCTCCTGTCTATGCGTAAATTTCAAAATTCACGTCTGCGATTCCCCTTGCAGGGCAATATGTATTACCAAGCTTGAAATTTCCACATCACGCTAAAGAATCAACAATACACTGTCGAAAGGCACCAAGTTGTGCATAAAGATTTTTCCCCGGACATAATGTTGAACTAAGATCACGATGCCCCAAGATTGTTTTGTTTGTAGGACTAAGATTATAAGTTTTACATAAAAATGTGGTTAATTCTAAAGCGGATTGTATTTGTTCCTCCGTAGGTTTAGACTTTTCAAAATCGCCCACCAAATTGATGCCTATAGACGTACGATTATAGTGATAACAATGAGCACCAATTACATTTTGTGGACGGCCGCGCTCAATTGTTCCGTTTTTTCGAATAATATAATGATATCCAATACCAGCCCAGCCATTATCCAGATGCCATTGATGCACTTCCGCTGCAGAAACATCACGATCTGTGCCGCCAATATGATGAATAATAATCATATTGGTTTCAGAACGATCCACTAAAGGACTGGCGAATTTAAGATAAGTTTCTTTAATAAAAGGAGATTTGTTATTTATTTTTCTTACCCCAGCAAAGCTTTTCGTACTAGCTATAATTTCTGGGAACAAATAAAAAAAACTAAAAATATAAAACGTATATATTAAAAATTTTCGGCGATTCATCAAAAAGTTCTCCTTACAAAAAACATATATAAGATACTGCAATTTATATGTGTAATAACGAAAAATTGACTTTTTCAGTCTGTATATAATTCATAAAGGCAGGAAAATGTAAACTGATCCAGCAATTGATCTGGCGTGATCGTTGTATATCCTTCTTCAGCTAAATCTTTCATTTGTGCAGCAAATTCACTTGTACTTAACGTTAAAGCATTATGATCTTGATTATTGATTTGATGATAATTCAAAACAGGAATGCCCTGCTGACTAAAAAATAATGCAAATTAAAATAAGCACTAAAAAACCCATATAAAAATTCCGTTGCGACTTCCCCACTAAAGCATGCATCCCCTAATTAGTAATATTACTGATTACATTACACTATAGGTATGTTAACCACTGATTATGAAGGAAAGCTGAAATTTATAACAAATGTTATCAGTTTATGAAAATTGAATTACGAATTAGCAAGCCGTTTTTTTCTGGATCTATTGCGTTTGTCACAAAATAAATACGCAGAAATGCATGCCGTTAAAGGGATTGCACAAACCAATCCTATACTGCCTGTCAAAGCTCTTACTATTTCTGTGGCAATTAAATTAAAATTCATGATTTTAATTAAAGAAAGATCTTTTTGTACGGATAATAATAAAATCAAAGGTAAAGATGAGCCAACGTAAGCTAAAATCAACGTATTTGACATGGTTCCCATGACATCACGCCCTATATTCATCCCCGCCTTAAATAATGGTTTAAAATGAATTTCATTTGAATGTTGTTTAACTTCATGAATGGATGATGCTATTGATATTGCTACATCCATTACAGCACCTAATGCACCAATTACCATACCAGCAAATAAAATGCCTTGGAAATCCACATTGGGTAGAGCAGTTGCCTTCAACATAATCGCCTCTTCATTTGCTAATCCATTTAAATGCATAAAATAAATTGATATCTTAGATAAAAGCCCTGCAATTGCAACACCGCCCAACGTACCTAAAATAGCAGCAAAGGTTTTCTTATTCCACCCACTAATTAATGTTTGAGAAATTATTGAAATAATTGTACACAACAAAAAAACCATGAATCCAATTTCCAAGTGATTTTCTTTTAAAATTTGATTAATAAAAACCGCCACAATTAAGAAACAGGAACAGCCAATAACAAGGACCGACTTGAATCCAATAGCTCTGCCGAAAATCAATAAACAAATAACAAATAACCCAATAAGCAAATAGATATAATTATCGCGTTGAAAATCACTGATATGATATTCTAACTTACCCATTTGATTTACGGCTTCGAGAATAAGATGATCCCCTTCGTGAAGTTCCATGACTCCGAATGCCGACCGTTCTGGTTGATAATTGACTATCGTAATTTCCTGATCTGTATCAACACCAGAGGTTATTTGCAGCTTAATCAGTTCTTGTTTGCCAAACTTCATTTTTGAAGAGGAATCTTGTTCTATAGGTTGAACGGAAAGCACAATTCCTTTTTCGTATTGCACGTCAGGGGTTTCCGGCTGTGCACCTGCGACAGACGATAAAATAAACAAGCAGAATACTATCATCATTGCGTAAAATAGACATTTATTTTTCATTTCAAAAGCCACCTCTTAATTATTTTATTTATTAGTAATATTACTATTTGATAATTATACTAAATTTATATAAAAAAGCAAAATATAGGCACCATGATTTTTTTTGCATAAAAAAAGGGAAGGCGTATAAATTCCCGCCTTCCCCAAAAATTCAACATTTCTGTAAAATCTTACCCATTTTGAAGCGTCTTACAATATAACTTCGTCTGCTTCTAAACACTAAATTGCACTTTTTATTTTAAACTCTGATATATTTTTTCCAAGTTATCGCGCATACTTTGAAGATAGTCCTTGTTATCTTCTTTACTTTCCAACGTATAAATTTTTTCAGCTTTTGCTCCAACTTCATTAGCCAAAGTCTCCGAAACTTTTGGACTAACCATATCTTCTACAAAAATAGTTTTAATATGATTTGTCTTACAATAATCTGTTAGCTCTTTCAGTTTTTTTGCACTCGGTTCCCCTTCAGCAAAAACGTCTTCAACACTGTTTTGCTTTAAACCAAAATCACGTGACAGGTAGGCAAAAGCAGCATGTCCTGTAACAAAATTCTTATTTGCTACAGATTGGAACTTTTGATTATATTCTTGATAAAGTGTTTCAAGTTGATCATAAAAGATTTTATAGTTCGCTTCATAAAAGTCTTTATTCGCTGGATCAGCCTTAATTAAAGCATCTTGTACATTTTTTGCTTCTATTTCAGCACCTTTTAAACTTAACCACAAATGAGGATCATTTTGTGCACCTGATTCAATTTCTTCCGCTCCAGTCGCTGGCAGTGGTTCAGCTCCTTTTGCCGCTTCAACCACAATCAAATTTTTATTGTCTGCAGCCTCTAAAGCTTTATCAACCCATGATTTTTCCATATCAAAGCCATTGTAAACAAAGACTTTAGCACTATGTAACCCTTCTAAATCACTGGCTTTTGGTTCAAAATCATGTGGTTCTGTTCCATCTGGTATAATCGTTTGTACCTCTACTTTCTCTTTACCAACTGCCTCCACGATTTCTCTCATGGCATTAAAGGAAACCATCACTTTTATCTTACCATTATCTTCCTGTTTAGTTGGTTCCGAGTTTTTCGGTGCTCCACAGCCCGCAAAAATGCCCAACAGAAGAATGAACAACAAACAGTAAAAACCTGATTTTTTCATAATATCACTCCAAATTTTATTTTTAGATGCGAATAATTTGCATTTGCATCTAAAAATAGGATATAATGATATTAAAAAGATGTCAAGTGACAAATTTACGGAGGATATAATGATTCATATCAAAAACATGTATTTTTCATATGGGCAAAGCTCATATATATTGAAAAATTTAAACTTTTCAATTCAAGACGGCTCCTATATTTCAATTTTAGGTGAAAACGGTTCAGGAAAAAGCACCTTCATCAAACTTTTATTAAACTTACTCATACCAACTAGTGGTCATATAGAAAATACATTCACAAGAACAGCCTATGTGCCGCAGCGATTTGAAAGCCTCAATACACAATTCCCTATCACAATTGAGGAAATTTTAACTTGCTATCAAAAAGCGCGTCATATTCCTGGTAAAAAAATTATTGATGATAGTCTTTCTCTCGTTAAAATGCAGGATTATAAAAAAGCCCTCGTCGGAACTTTATCAGGCGGGCAATGCCAAAAAATTTTTATTGCCCGCGCACTCATGGGAAACCCGGATTTATTGATCTTAGATGAGCCTTCAAATGGGGTTGATATAAAAAGTCAAAATGAAATTTATCAATTGATAAAAAATCTAAACCAAGAAAAAAAAATTACAGTTATTTGTGTAGAACATAATCTAAAAGCTGCGATTAAAAACTCCACTCTTTTATATCATATTGCACAAGGAGTTGGTCATATCTGCAACCCACAAAATTATATTCGTGAATATCTCATTGAAAATACAGGAGTTGAAAATTATGTTTCAATATAATTTTATGCAAAACGCTTTTATGATTGCCATTTTAATCTCAATTTTATGCCCTTTAATTGGCATGTTTCTTGTATTAAAGCGCTATTCTATGATGGGTGATACCCTATCCCATGCCTCATTCGCTGGTGTAGCCGCCGGATTGATGGTTCATATACATCCTATTTTAAGTGCATTTTGTTTAACTTCTATATTTGGTGTATTGATTGAAATCTTACGAAGACATTTTAAAAATTATGCTGAATTAATTTTAGTTGTTATCTTATCGCTATCTGTCGGAATTGCCATTACACTCATTAGTTCCGGTCTTGTACATGCAAATATCGATTCCTTTTTATTTGGCAGTATTTTAACGGTTACACGAGAAGATTTTTATATAGTTTTGCTTTTAAGTATCCTATCTTTGATTATCATTTCTCGGCTATACCACTCTTTAATGTTCATGATTTTTGATGAAGAAGGTGCCAAAATTTCTGGCATCAATATCAAATTCATTAATTATACCTTTGCAGTTTTAGTCGCTGCAACAATTTCAGTATCGATTCGAATCGTAGGCATTTTAGTCATTAGTTCTTTAATTGCATTACCCATTGCAACTGCTCTGCAACTTAGAAAAGGTTTTAAAACGACATTACTCTTTGGTATTTTATTCAGTTTCATTGATATAATAAGTGGTATTACGATTTCCTATTGGATTGATGCTGCACCAGGAGGAGTTATTGCGATAATGTCTGTCTTCGTTTTGGCTTTCGTATTATTTTTTCAAAACCATCATTTTCCATTCAATATACATTTGCTAAATTTCAAAAATATGGCTAAAATAAACAATATGACTGCAAACGAAAAGAGGGATTCTGATGGAAGAAGAAAGTTTCGAATACAAAGCATTTTTAAACCAGCATGGCATCAAAAGTACCAAACAACGAAATTTACTTTTGAAACTTCTCAATCAGAGCAACGAACTATTAACAGCGGATACTCTATATCTAAAAGTGCTCCAAGAAGATAATACCATGAATTTATCGACGATTTATCGTATCTTAGATTTATTCACAAAAAAACAAATTATCCAAAAATCAAACTTTCTTGAAAATACAACGAGTGTTTTTGAGCTCAAACGATTATCTCATCAGCACCATTTAATTTGTTTAAATTGCAAAAAAATTATTTATATTGATCATTGCCCTTTAGAAAAATTTGAAAAATCGTTAGAAACAAAAACAAATTTTTTAATTTCAGATCATAAATTAGAACTTTATGGATATTGTGGAGACTGCAAAAAAAATTTACACCATGAAATTTCATAGAACAATACGTTTAATTTGTCACAAGATTGTCATAAAAATGAGGTATCCTATTTTTAGGGATTACTCCTCCACAGATTAATCTCAAGTATTACAACTCCTAAGTTTCAAAATCTATTCCCTATTAGATCGCACAGATTATTGTTCTGTGCGCTTTTTTTAGGTTCTTTCTCAAGTGTTAGGGTAAAAATATAAAGTGAATTTTTAGCGAGGGTATTTTATTTCTCCTCGCTATTTTTTATTTTTATGCAGCCATATAAAGTATCCAATTTCTCATTCGTTGAAATTTTTGTATGCCATAACCAGTGTGTTTTTGTACATTTGTTCGTTTGTTACATTCTACATATCCATTACTATAACCCGTTGAAATTGCTGTAATAATTTTATTTTTCCATTTGATCACTGTCTTCATTAATTTGTTTAATTGTTTTATATCATATCACTAATTCTTTTAAATGATATGCCTAGCTTAATTTTTCAGATACAGCCAGCATATTTTCCAAGTGTTCCTTATCTTCATCTAAAAAGTCTAAAACAAAAAACCACAACCCTTTTTAAATAAAGGAGTTGTGGTTTTCTCTTATTTTTTTTGTCGCGGGGCACTGCCGTTTATTCTGTAAAGGGCATTTTTCTTTATTCTCTCTGGCTTTGCCAGTTATGCCCGCCACTCCATGGTGAACGCTCTTTTTCGCAAGCAGAAATCCCTGTATTTACGCGGGTTGAGGATAAAAAAACGACCCTGCATAAGCTTCGAAAAGCTTTAATGCAAGGTCGTTTTTGTCTATGTCGGCGAGTTAGCCATTTTTGCCCTTTTCAGAATAAATGGCAGTGCCCCACGACATAGTATCCTCGACCTTGTTACAATTATTATATCCACCACTTCCTCAAACAGCAAGTTGAAGTTTGTAGTAGATGATCGCAAGTAAAAGCTATTGATAAACGGCTCAAAAAATTTATCCAGAGTATGTTATTGGTTATAGCACTATGCGCTCTAGACTTTTATCATCAAGCCATAGTATCTTGTCCTTGTTATCAGAGCATTGTTCCCATCCAATAAATAGCGAACAACACAATCCCTCTACAAGGCGAGAACTCGTATATATAGCACCGTTAATTTTTGAAGCATTGGCATCTGATAATTCATCACTTAGATATTCAATAAGCTTTTGAGTTGGTAAATATTCCTTCTCCTTTCCCTCTTCTATCGGCTTAGAAATTTCTCTATTGAATCGCTTGAGAAACATTAAAAGAATTCTTCGATCGCTATTATCAACATCAAACAAACTCGGCATAGAAAGTCCCCTTATTTTACCAAGATTAATAACTTTAAGAGGTACTTGATTATAAAATACACCCACCGTTCTTATCGGTTCTTCTTTTCCTGCAATTTCAGCTAGTGCTGTATATTTATCAAATGCTCCATAAAATGTTGATACTTTAGCTGGATTCATTCTATTACATCCAGCTTGTTCTTCCCTTGGAGCTCCCAATGTCGCCGCTGAATTAATAACGTCAGATTCATTATGGGCTCTCGCCCTCCACAAAGCTGTATTTGAAGGTATTTCTTCAATTAATTCTAATTTCTTTACACCTTCACTAATACGCATCAAAATTTCGTCAGGAGATGTATAAAGTCTTATTTCATCATCTGGCTCCATTTCCATTTCTGTAAGTTCATCTGCTTTCTTCAAACGTTCTGCATACATCTCCCACGTGTAAAAATCCTCATCATATCGCAAACTTCCATATGGATCTTTTTGACACCATACATCATCATTCATTAAGTCACTTACATCATCATACAGTTCACTACACTGAAAGTCTAATTCCATTCCAATCTCATTTCGAATTAAGTCATAAGAATCAAAAGTCTCCGCTCCTATAAAACCACCTTCCTTACCACAATAACCCATGCTATCATTCGCATACTCATATTCTTGCAAAATACCGTTCATAATTGCTTCCATGAGATTTTCTAAAGGAATGCACACACTATTAGAATTGCAGTAATTACATCTACTTTGCTCTCCATTATTATTTATATACTCTTTTAAATAATAATCTCCTACACAATTATGACAAACGACTTGATCAGAGGAACCATATCCTCTTTCCATTTCCCTCATCATTTGTGCTTTTACCAATCCCATATTATTTCTCCTTTCTATATAGAATTAAACTTTCTTGTTCGAAAGCTATTTACAAAATAAGTAAAGACTATTCCTATTAAATAAAGAGTAATACAGTTTTGCAAAATGACCAAAGTCATTCCTAATTGTGATCCTGGTACTTGAGAAGAATGTTCAAAGGCTTCATATAAAGATGCAACCCCTCCTTTTTCCTTAAAGTCACCATATAGACTATATAAAAATGCAAAAGTGAAGTTTATATCAAGATAATTTATAAAGAGAAAAAAAATCGATCTAATGCTATTAGCCGATGGGTTTAGTATATCTGACAAAAACAATAATTTAGCAACATAAATCAATGTTTCAGACATTAAATATATAGAGACTCCCGTGAAAATATTGCGAATCCATATCGATGTATCCGAATTTACATATGGGCTTATGTCTAAACTTGTAAAAACAAGGAAAAAGAGCGGAATTAAAGCTTTAATTATAGTTTGGCTTTCAATAAAAATCCGTCTTCCCTCCCATGTTTTATCTGCAAAGCACCTTTTCAAAAAATAAGTGCAGTAGAAAAACTTTTCGGACATCATCAGTACTTTACGCAAAAATTTTATTGTTCCAAAATAGTTGCGTCTTTCAGAATCATAGTCATTGATATCCTTTAAATACGCTTTATATGATTCTTCAGTAGATAGATATAACAATTGTTTTCCTTTATTCACACAACCAGCATACTCATTTTTTATATTTTCAAAACACTTTATATCATCTTGACTAAACACCACTATATATATTTTATTAATCATTCCAAACCGCTCAGGATCTTTTTTCTTCAATCGAGTCAAAAAATTACATATGGATACAAATTGTATTTTGGCAGCTTTTTCAAAAGGGAATCGGTATGAGCCCGAGCTTATAACTGGTATTGCAATAGTATTGCATCCATATTCCATCATGCAATCCAATACTGATTCATAACATCCTTTCAATTTATCAATGCAACTTTTGCTGCAGCTACCACCGTTTTTATTATAATTACCATCCCATTTCGGACCAACTGCATGAATAACATAATCCACCAATTTATACCCCTTAGTTACAATTGCTTTTCCATAATCACATCTATTAAATTCATCCTTCTTAGGGTTATTACCATCTAATTCGTCTTTAATCATTTCTTTGAAGAAACCTGTTTTATTGTTCAAATCGTCAATAGCTTGGTGGATAGCACCATCTACACCACTCCCTCCCATCAAAGTACGTTTAGCTGCGTTAACTATCATTTCTACATCATGTTTTCTTACAATATCTACTATATTTCCATGAACGATTTCAATTTTGTCTATTGTATTCATATTAATATTTTCCTCCTGCCCAGATGCTCATATCACGCGATTATAGTAATTCCCATTCAATTATCATTGATTTCACCAGGGTATGTTGATCAATTTGTAATCTTTGAAAGTGTATTGTTCCGTACAATACCATGATCGGCTGGATTGTTAACAATTTTCCTTACATTACTAAGCAATTTGTAAATCAAATCAATTTCAACATACCCTTGTTCGGAATCATAGTAGTCTTTTTGTCCAACCTTTGTCTGCTCCATATATTCAATGTGAGATTCAATCTGATGCATAAGATGAATATAATCGCTCATATTATAAACTTTATTCTGTTCTTTCAAGTTAGCCTTCAAATCTTTTAGCACCTGAACAACATCTGGAAATTTTTTTCCTCTTTCACACTCTCCAATACATACAGTATGAAAGCAACTCAACAAGTCTTCATTATAATTATTTATTGTTTCTTCAGGTACAAACAAACAATAATTGCAATCACGTTGTGAATATTTTACAGTTTCTTGAAATATGTCTGTAGATTTAGTTGAATGATACACAATTCCTAAGTAACCCTTTCTGTCGAAATATTCAGTACACAATTGAGGAAGTAAATACTCTTTGCAAACATCCTCTTTATTTTCCACAGGGAAAGTTAATATTTGAAATAATAAATTATCCCCCAAGATTTTATTTGAATTTTTTTTCGAAAACGTAAAAGTCGAATTATCATATTCAATCTTTGATCCATCGTTCATTAACGAAGGAAATGATCGATTTATAGTCACATCTATTGTGTTGGAAAAATCATACATGGCACGTTCATAAACCCAACTATATTTTGGAAAATATAGTGCAAAATTTATTTTCTCAAAATCCAGTTTTAATTCTTGACTTGCAATAGGTATTGATTTTGCTAAATACAACATTGGCTTTCCCTTAACGCTAAAACGCTGATTGCCTATTTTCTCTTTTATATTAAATGGGATATGATAATACTCATGAATATTAGCTAAATCATAAGTACCAACTTCACGTCCACGAAATAATATATCACACATTTGAATAGCATTAATTGATGAATAATTTGTGCAGTACTTTTGAAAAAACTTTTGCAGCTTAATAAAAGCCTCTTCTCTATGATTATTTTCGCATAAATTATATATTTCAATTAGTACATCAAAAAATTCCTCAATTAATTCTATCTTTCCTTTATAATCGTTCAACATATCATCACAAAATTTAACATATATATTATTTTTTAAATTTTGCATTGCAAAATCACATGCACACTTTGATAGTACATCCATCTTTTTAAATTCTGATATATAAATTGATTTATAAAGTTGAAGTTTTTCTTCAAAAAATTTCTCTCCAAAGCAGCTTTCTTTAATTTTTTTTTGATTTTCATTATCAAAAAAGCAGCAAACACAAGACATTTTAAACCTCCTCGTATGATGGGAATGCAAACATAATCCTGGGGAAAATTAAAAAGTGAAATATTTTTCAAATCTAGAAAAGTTGTAGCAAAAAATAATAAATGTTGAAGTAAGCATTTTATTTGCTTACCCCAACATTTATTATATCACCGAATAAATGGCAGTACCCCACGACGTATGAAAATAAATCTCCATAAACACTAACACAGAAATTTGCTTATTAACAGTAAACTTCTATTCCTTGTCTACAAAACATCCTTTTCGCTAAACCAAACAGTTACACCTTTTGATTCAAGTAAATCGTGTAGTTCTTTAGCTTCACTTTTACGATCATCCCATGCGTGACAAAGAAAAACATCTCGCAAATCTGGTAATTTTAAACGCGTCTCAACATTTTGACGCACAGGAGTAAGTGTTCTTATTTCCGCAGGAGTATATAAAATAGTAGAACTAGCTGGAGACCACCGTGCTTTCACCTTGGTTTGTCCACTACCACTATTACTCCCACTACTGGTAGAACTGCTTGATGATGAAGAATATGAAGGATATGAGGAATAGGAATAAGAATTGTAACCTCCATAACTACTACCACCACATGCTGGGCAGTTTGCCCTTCCACTTGCCGTGCGATGACCATGAACTGGTGCCGTACATCTTGCCATAGTATTACTCCTCCTAATATTTATTGAAGAAAATTTATCCATCGGTGTTTTATTGAAACATTCATCTAAGTCTATTAAGGTAAATATTTATTTTTTTACTAATGTTTACTAACTGCAGATTTTATAAATACTCCCCTATTCCATAATCAAATTATATTCTGCAGAATAAGGACTATTTTTCTACACAAAACAATTATACAATACTATTTTAAAAATCAATATCACTTTTTCTAAATACTCTTAATATTCACCTCGAATCAATAATAAGTTTCATGGTTTCTATATGCTAGTCGTGTTTTGTATCCGTCTGCACGTCGACTGCTTTTCCATGATAAAAAAATCAAGGGATCGCCTTAGTAAGCGAACCCCTGTGATTTGCTGTTTGATCAAATATCGAAAACAACCAGAGTAAGCATAATGCCCACTCCGACTGTTATTCTGATTTTGACTCATCAGACTCGCGATTAGATTTAACTACTTTCCAATATGTTTTTCTGAAAAACAATTTATACAGCATGTGCCCCAAAAAGCTGTTGATGATACGTTACGGACACAGACCAAAAATGAGCTGCCTACAGAACCTTAGATATTTAAAGCCCCTGAGAATAATTCTTGCTGGACGCGAAACCGCCGATACCTTTATATCCTTCTCCTAAAACCTCGAAAGCCGGCTTCTAACGTCCGCATAAACGTTCCAGTGTAAAACTTCTCCGTCGCTTACCAATATATTTTTATTCGCAACAGGAATGCCCATTGGACCAAAACAATAATGTAGAACTGTCGTATACCAATAAGGCATAGCTAAATCATCTCGGAATAACGGGAAGCTGTTTAAAAAGTTATTCCCTTTTAATAGGTAAATATACTTGAGACATAATTTTAATGTCAGGTTCATTGGCATTTTCAACTTGTGTATCTAAAATTTCTCTCATTAGTGCAATACAAAACTTCATTCCCACTTCTTCAGAAATTATGTCTTTTAAATAGATATTATCCTTATCATATTTTTCGGGAAAATTTATAGAAAAATATATCATTTTTTCCTTCTTGACATCCCATATCCTATATTTGAGATTTCCTTTACCATCAATCTTTATTTGAGTACACTTATGTAAAAATTTATCAATTTGCCCTATTTTACTCCATGTAGCCAGATTTTTATTTATATATACTTCATCCCAAGTATTAAAAACAGGGAAATGTAATAATAAATTTCGTATAAAACTAAATAAACCGTCTGCAATAACACCTTCAAGTGGAGGTCTTCCTCCTTTTTTCATCCATTCAATATAACTTTTTATCGGTTCATAACCTAATAATTCTTTGTATATCGAAAAGGATTCTCTTAGCTTGAAGAAACGTAACTGAGCATCTGTTTATGGCATAATGAAATAGGACAAAGTTGCAAATAAAAATCCCCACTTATGCAAAACAGAATTCCTCAAAAATGCAAAAAGCCATTGCGAACAAGAACCAAATAACCTACCCTTATTAGGTGACAAAACACTAACGGGGGAGGACTGGAGGATGCTCACAATGACCCAAATTGATTATATCAGAAAAGCGTTCTTTGAGGAAGGTCTCAATATTTCACAAATTGCAAAAACCTTTTCTTGTGATCGCAAAACGGTGCGCAAGTATTTGGCAATCGAAGATTTCAATCAACCATTCCCTAAAGCAAAACGCGTAACCGAACAACCAAAATTGGATTCTT
>NZ_FNZK01000018.1 GCF_900109225.1 Propionispira arboris | reverse complement strand
ATCCACTCGCATTCCGGCTTAACATCTCTACTTTAAAAGATTCGGTGTTAAGCTTAGTTCCGTTCGACTTGCATGTGTTAAGCACGCCGCCAGCGTTCGTCCTGAGCCAGGATCAAACTCTCCAATAAATTATATTAGAGAACCTTGACAGGCTCTTTAAAAATCTAAATTATCTTTTTTGTTAAAAGAAATTGTTAGTTGTTGTTTTCAAACGCAAGCGTTCGAAAACCGCACATCTGGCTTGATACATGTTGGTGTACATATATCTTTTTGTTTTCTACATTGTTTAGTTTTCAAAGAACGCCGTTGATTGTCTAGAACCAACTCTATTATATTAACAGAAGGACATCCTCTTGTCAACACGTACGCTCGTTGTACGCTGCGAATGTTTCGTCAACGGCAACGATGTTTATAATACAATCTTATGTTTCTCCTGTCAATACTTTTACAATACTTTTTATAAATTTATTATTTCGAATTCATTTTTCTTGAAATTGAGCTTACCATTTTGCTGCATTTTGCTCAGTGCTCTTGATAAAGCACTACGATCTACGCACAAATAATCCGCCAATTGATTTCGAGAAAAAGAAATTTTAAATTTGTAAGTACCATGTTGCTCAATCATATCCATAAAAAATTGATTCAATTTTTCATGGATGCTTCGTTGTGATAACAACCTGTTTTTTCTATTCATAATTAAATTTTTCTGAGCCAAAATTTGCAGCATATTTTCAATAAGTTGTGAGTGAAATTGACAAGCAGAAGTACAAGTTGTTACGAGTCGCTTGAATTGCAAGAATAAAATCTCACAATCAAGAAGTGCCATCGTTGTAACAGGTGAATGCTCAACACCCGCACAAACAATCGTCTCCGCAAAAATCTGTCCGGCGAGCACTTGTCCGAGTATTGTCTGATTGCCCAATATATCTTCCTGACTAATCTGTACGCTGCCACTCATAAGAATTCCCACACCCAAGACAGGATCACCCGATAGAAAAATCGTTTCTCCTTTTTTATAACTTCGTTTAATAGTGCCCAAACAATCCAGCATACCATCTATCTTGTCTTTTTCTATGTTCGCAAACAAAGCCACATCAACTAAAAAATCACTATAACTCTTCATAACATCCTCCAACTTCACCAAAAATGTTCCAATTCTTTATAATTCAGTTTTCCCATACAACGTATTTTCCAATCGACGAGCCGTTGGAGATGCCGCAAGCCCCGCCTCAGCTGTTTCTCGAAGCGACTTAGGCAAAACATTACCAATCTGATACATCGCATCAATAACCTCATCCACCGGAATCATCGACTGCACACCAGCCATCGCCATGTCTGCAGCCAGCATCGCATAAATGCTGGCAAATCCATTGCGTTTTACGCAAGGTACTTCCACAAGCCCAGCCACCGGATCACAAACCAGCCCCAGCAAGTTCTTCAAAGCCAATGCCACACTTTGCGCAACTTGCTCTGGTGACCCGCCAGCCAGTTCAACTAAAGCAGCTGCGGTCATTGCTGCTGCTGATCCGCATTCTGCCTGGCAGCCACCTTCTGCACCTGAAATTGAGGCATTTTGCGCGATAACCATGCCAATTCCAGCTGCTGTAAATAAAGCATTAAGAATCTGCTCCTCCGTAAATTTTTTTTGCTCCGCCACGGCTAAGATCGCAGCCGGTAAAATACCGCATGATCCGGCAGTAGGACATGCTACGATTTTCCCCATTACAGCGTTGACTTCACTGATACCAATTGCATAAGCCGCTGCTTTTAGAACGGTCTTCCCCATATAACCTTGTTCTAAATACTCACTTACTTTTTTTGCATCACCACCGACCAATCCACTATTTGATTTCTCCTGATTTGCAATTCCTTTTTCAGCAGAGGCTTTCATAACCTGCCAATTCTTTTTCATAGCGGACAAGATATCAGCTCGCTCCATTTGTGATTTTTCGCTTTCATACTGTAAAATCAATTCATAAATCGGCAGTTTTTTCAGCTCAGACTGCTGTACTAAATCTTCTATACATTTAAAATTCATCATACTATTCTCCTCTAAATTGCTGGAATGCAAAAAGCATTTTCCAGCTCATCTACCATCTGGCATTCAGCCACAACGGCCTCTGTCAGTACATCATCAACCTCAAGAATCATCAAAGCTTCCGCACCACGGCTTTGCCTTGAAACACGCATAAAAGCAACATTGATTGCATATTTTGCTAAGATACTTGTCACTTTCGTAATAACACCTGGACAATCATGGTGAATTGTAATAAGTGCCGGATATTGCCCTGTAAGTTCCACATCATACCCATCAATATTCGTAATTAAAATATTGCCCCCCCCGACTGAAGCCCCAATAATACGTGTTGTCCGACCATTGATACCTGTCAAATAAATAACAGCAGTATTGGGATGGACTGCACCTAAATCAACTTTCTTAAACTGGTATATTATGCCTTTTTCACTGGCCAATAGCAATGCATCTTTTATCCGTTCATCATCTGTGGCAAAACCTAAAATACCCGCGATCAATGCTTTATCTGTACCATGTCCTTTATACGTACGCGCAAAAGACCCATGCAGATTAATCTCTACTTTCACAGGTTCCTCACCAAGAATTCTTCTGGCAATCAACCCCAGCCGCACAGCCCCGGCTGTATGTGAACTAGACGGGCCAATCATAATCGGCCCGATAATATCAAAAACACCACGCATAATTTTTCCTCCTATACTTATATATTTAAAAATTTATTTTAAGACAAATATCACTACGTTGCATTTGCAACTGTATAGAACTCTATATGTATGATACTATATGAATTAACAAAAAGAAAGACTCATACCAAATAAAATTTTAAAGGAGATACAATCTACTATGATACGAAAAATAATAACCATTGATACTGATAAATGTAACGGCTGCGGACTTTGTGCAACGGCTTGCCACGAAAGTGCAATTGCCATTGTCAACGGCAAAGCAAAGCTGATTCGTGATGATTATTGTGACGGACTGGGTAACTGCCTCCCAGCCTGTCCCACCGATGCGATTTCCTTCGAGGAACGCGAAGCATTAGCATATGATGATGCTGCCGTAAAAGAAAACCAACGCCGCCAAAAAGCAGCAGTTTGTTCGGCCCCGGCTGCTCCAGCTTCATCATCTCAACTAAACCAGTGGCCAGTACAAATCAAACTTGTCGCACCTAATGCACCTTTTTTTGCAGATAGTGATTTACTCGTTGCTGCCGACTGTACAGCTTTTGCCTATGGCAATTTTCACAATGACTTCATAAAAAATCACTCCATTGTCATCGGCTGTCCAAAACTCGATATGATAGACTATAGTGAAAAGCTCACTGAAATCTTGCGTCTAAACACCATAAACAGCATAACCGTAACGCGCATGATTGTACCATGCTGCGGCGGAATTGAATACGCCGTTAAAGAAGCCATTAAAAGTAGTGGCAAAGACATTCCCCTTCGCATAGTCACCATGGATCTTAACGGAAATATACAATAAAAAAAGAAGCCGCTCGAAGTAATTCCGAGACGGCTTCTTTTTATGTATATTAGAAACGAATCAACAAAACAAAAGCGTTTATGCTTTCCATAATCCATGTAAATTACAATATTCATAAGCAGCAACGACTTTATCGCCTTCTGCCAAAACAAAATGTGCTATAGGTTCTTCACCTGGATTAAGGTCAACACGTTGTCCACCTTTTTCAGTTTGCAGATAAATCCATTGAATCCAATGTTCTGGTAACATTGGATGGTTTACACTACCAACTTTAACAGTAATTTTGCTCCCCTGTGCTTCTATAACCGGAACATGTTTTTCCGCAGCACCATCTGAAGTATTTGCCACTAATTCCTGCATTGGCTGTCCACAGCAAGATAAAGTTCCTCCGCCAACATGAATCATACCAACGATATTCCCACATAGTTTACAAACATAAAATTTTCTTTCTTGTGCCATTGTCAAGCCCTCCAATTTTATTTTTAAATTCTCTTTCTCTATTGTAAAACAAATATAGGTTTTTTGCAAATAATTTCTTCTTATTTTTTCTATATACAAATAAATATTAACTATTTGTTAGTTTGTTATATTATAAAAAAACTAATTCTTACAGGCATCATATAGAACCCCAGCCCATTTAGTCTAAGGGCTTGAGGTGTTTATCATTTATATCTTTTACCTTTTGTACTCGTCTAGCATATTTTTCAACATCCCCCTGGTGTTCTGTATGCATCCATGTTTTTACAATTTCCATTGCCAAAACACTACCGATAATTTTACCACCAATACATAAAGCATTAGAATCTGTATGCTGCCGTGCTAATTGCGCACAAAAGGGATCCTGACAAACCGCGGCGTAAACACCATGGATCTTATTTGCAATCATCGCACTGCCATAACCAACGCCATCAACAAAAATTCCCCGTTCAACAGAACCTTTCCCCACAGCCACTGCCGCCGGATAAACAAAATCTGATAAATCACAAGATTCTTCATTATATGTACCAAAATCGACTATTTCATGTCCTTCAGATTGTAAATAATCTTTTATTTCTTCTTTTAACGCATGCCCCGCATGGTCATTTGCCATAGCAATTCTCATTTACATCGTCTCCCTATTTTTTAACAAAAATCAAAACTTACGCCCCAAATGCAGGCTCTCCTGCAATAGATTTCATAATCTCCAATGCCTGCCCTACTTGATCTTCACGGCCAGTAACTGTAAGCCAGCAACTGCCCTCCGCACCATAAATGCCTCCCGATGCAACAAGCTCAGCAGACACTCCGGTTAAATGTTCCAGTGCGTCCAATTCCGTTACAATCGTACCGCTGACAGCAAGCATTCTCACACCACTGGCATTTGTTGCATTGAGTTTAGCTGCAATTGTCCCAATGTCCCCAAAAACTCTTTTCTCAAGACCAATTGGCAGTATCAATTCAGCTCTTCTGCCAATAACCGCCTGCAATATAGGTGCACTGGTTCCTATTTCAGGATGTCCGATCAGGATTCCAACCTCTTTATGGGCTGCATCCACCGCATTGCCGCCTTTTAGTATAATATCTCCCGGTCCCAGTTGAGGTGCCGACGTAAAAACGTTCTCCCCTTTGATCCATTTTCCTTTTTTAAGTACAATATCTTTGGCAAAATAAGCCCCCTTCACTACATTCTTTCCCGGCTTTATTGTCACACCACGAAAAAATGTATCTCGCGAAAAATCACCCAACTGATCAATCTGGTTCAATAGCTCTTCCGCAACATACCCATTGGTCGTCCCAGCAACAATAATAATTGTATGATTTTCTAAAGCTTTTTGTATCTGAGCAAGCGAGCTGACTGCTTTTGCAATGAGTCTTTTACCCGCTGAAATTGTAAGCAAAGCCTGCTTCGTAACGATCTTGTCTTCTTCCATAAACACCCTTCTTTCTTTTCTATGGATTGTTCAAAAATACACTTTAAATCACATAAATAGTATACCATATTTAAAATTTTTTCACTTTTAAAATTTATCGATCCGTTAAAGAATCTTCCATAAAGCTTGCAGGTATTTATTGTTTTTTCGCGAATTTCCAACTTAATCAACAAGATTTTTCATAAAAACACTGGAGGTGATATCTATGTTTAAAGCTGGTGAAAAGCCAGGCATCGGAACTTACAAGTGTCTCGAATGTGGTGAACTGCTTACATTGGATGACCCCGATGATGTTCTTCCTCCATGCCCGGTGTGCCACTACACCGAATATGAAGAAATTTAAACTCTGCGGTTCCGAAATACAGCCAGCGTCGATGATGCTGGCTGTATTTTTAGTTTTCGCCCTGCCACAACATATACATTATAAAATCAATATTATATAATAATATAACAATTCCCCAACTATAAAAATCATGAGGTGAACTACATGAAAGTCCTAGTTGTTGATGATGATATAAAAATCGTAAAAGTATTAACAGCCTATTTAGAAAAAGATGGCTATAGCGTAATAACTGCCAATGATGGAGTAGCGGCTGTTGACAAGGCACTGCACTTAAATCCTGATATCATTCTGCTTGATCTCATGCTGCCCAAACTTGACGGCTTTGGTGTCTGCAAAGAAATACGACGCAGCAGTAATATACCAATCTTAATGCTCACCGCCCGTGATGCTGAAAGTGATCGTATTATCGGGCTGGAATTAGGTGCTGATGATTATGTAATCAAACCTTTCAGCCCCAAAGAAGTTATAGCCCGTATCCGGGCTATCCAACGGCGTATAAACCCGTCTGAACCTCTAATTGCCACTGAAGTACCCTTACAGATGGGAAAGCTCACTTTCCACAAGAAAAACCATAGTGTCTTTCTGGCGAACACCCCCATCGAATTGACGCCAACAGAATATAAAATTCTCGAATTATGTTTAAGCCATCCCGGTCAAATGTTTTCCCGACTCCAGCTTATCGAAAAAATACAAGGTTACGCCTTTGAAGGCTATGAACGAACCGTTGACTCCCATATTAAAAATTTACGTAAAAAATTAAAAGCATTACCAGAAGACCCCTATTACATTAAAACCATTTATGGTGTTGGCTATAAATTGACCGGTGAACAAAATGCATAAATTACTAATACGCGTAACACTTACCGTTTTTATTACAACAGGAGCTGTCCTCCTGGCACTTATTGTCGTTGTAAATCATGAAATAGCCGAAAACTTTACTTCATATTTAACCATGAGCGGTATGCACGGCGAAATGCATGGTATGATGCAGCATGGTATGACAAAGCCCCCTTCAATGGGGTTGCCCGAACAAGAATTTTTACGCTCTTTAAAACATTCCCTTTTCCTTGTTGGCAGCATAATGTTAGGATTTGGCGCTATAATTAGTTATTATTTAGCTCGCAGCATTACAGGTCCAATATTTACTTTAAACAAGGCTGTAAAATCCGTAGCAGCAGGCAGCCTTGATGTCCGTGTTACCATTCAGCGAAAAGATGAATTTGGACAATTGGCAACCGCTTTTAATGAAATGACGAAAAAGCTCAAATCTACCACCATCCTGCGGCAACGCTTTTTCGCTGGCATTGCTCACGAGCTGCGCACACCACTAACCATTTTAAAAGCCAATCTGGAAGGTATTGCCGATGGCGTTATCACCCCCGATAAAGAACAAATGGCTTCTTTAACCGAAGAAGTCGACCGTTTGACAAAATTAGTCGAAGAACTTCGAGATTTATCTTTTTTGGAAGCGGGTCAACTAAAACCCGAATTTCAAGAAATAGATATTGGCAGTATATTATATCAAATTGTTCAAAAAAGCCAGCCTTTAGCGGTCGACAAAAACTTATCCCTTACCTGTACTATTAAAAGACAGTTAGCACCAATAAAAGCGGATATTACAATGGTTCAACAAATTATTTACAACTTGATTATCAATGCAATCCGTTATACCAATACAGGCAGCATTCAAGTCATCGCCACACAGAATTCGACAAGTACGATTATCGAAGTTATCGACACAGGAATTGGGATAAACCAAGAGGATCTTCCCTATATCTTTGACTATTTTTATCGAGTCGATTTATCCCGAACAAAACAAAGTGGTGGAACCGGTTTGGGACTGGCATTGGTCCAACAAATGGCTTTAACTCATAAAGGTAATATTTCTGTTCAAAGTGAAATAAATGAAGGCAGCATTTTCCGCTTAACTTTGCCATTCAATATACATTAAAAACACATAGTTTCTCCATAATATCTCCATAGTTATGCGGTATAATGAACTCAAGAACAAAGGAGGTGCAACAAAATGATGGGATATGGAGCCAGTGGAGGCTTTGGCTGGTTTGGGTTCGAGCTCGGAATGATTACTCACCTCGCCTTTATTGCAATAATTCTTTTGGCAGTCATTTGGATGTTTAAGGCGGTGTTCCCACCTCATAAATCAACAAATATGCCCTCAAATGCATTAGAAACACTAAAATCACGTTATGCAAAAGGTGAACTTACGAGTGAAGAATATCAAACGATAAAAAAAGAAATAGAATAAATATAGTTTATGTATTATATAAAAACAGGGGGTATTTTTATGACAAAGAAAATTTTACTCACAACGGCTCTGGCTATTTTATTTGCTGTACCAGTATTCGCAGCTGCAAATAACAACAATCAAGACCGAGATTCATTCCGCGGTGGCTGTTATCAACGTGACAATGGAACTGGAAATTATCAAAATTGCCCTTACAACAACGATGATGCTCCTACAAAATAAACATAATTTTACATTATACAAAAAACAGGAGGTAATTTTATGACAAAGAAAATTTTACTTGCAACGGCGTTGGCTGTTTTATTTGCTGTACCAGTGTTTGCCGCTGCCAACAATAACAATCAAGACCCAAATTCATTCCGCGGGGGCTGCAATCAACGCGGCAATGGAAACTATCAGAATTGTCCGTACAACAACGATTCTAGAGAATAACTTCCCAAAAAAGAGACTGTCGTACTAAGCATATTTATTAAGATTATATGCTTAATGTGACAGTCTCTTTTATTTTCATCATTCGGCAAAGGTATTACGAATTTTAAGTACCTGCTCTAAATGCCCAAAAAGTAGATCCACAATTTCAGGATCAAACTGGCTGCCACGCCCTTGTTCAAAATAATGAATGATTTTGTCCAACGGCCATGCTTTCTTATATACTCGATTGCTCCCCAACGCATCAAAAACATCGGCAACAGCCGTTATTCTAGCATAAATATGAATATCTTTTCCTGTTAATCCACGTCCATACCCAGTCCCGTCATAACGTTCATGATGCTGTTGTGCAATAATGGCTGCAACTTTAAGCATTTCCAGTTCTGAACCATCGAGCATATCATACCCTATTTGCGTATGTTTTTTTATAATTTCAAATTCTGCATCCGTTAACTTACCTGGTTTATTTAAAATCTCATCCGGTATCCCTAATTTTCCAATGTCATGCATCGGTGCCGCCAAATGAATCATATCGACTTCTTGCGCTGATAATCCATACGCTTTTCCTAATAAACTTACATATTCGGCGACTCGTCTTACATGATTTCCCGTTTCTTTTGATCTACTTTCTGCTACTTCTGCCAGCCGAAAAAAAACTTCTCTTTGCACATCATACATTTCCACATGTAATTTTAAATTTTCAAAGGCTGCTGAAATATTCAAGCAAAAAATATCTAATAACCGTTTATCCAAATCACTAATCTTCGGGGTCCCTTCCATATAAATCAAATAAAAATTATCTGCTATACTGCGCCAATACAGAACAAAATACCCAGTAAAGAACATGCTTTTTTGAGCATTTAATACGATATCGAGCTTATTTTTTATATCATCCGATATATTTATGTCGGCATCTATTTTTCCAGAAAAAGCCCCCGTAGCTGCTAATATATCAATGGCTCCCGTTTTGGTACATGTAGCCGCAAAACTTGACACCTTTAAATATAGGCTATTTTCGCTTAATTTCAGCATTGCAGTCAGTTGCATTAATACACCAGCGGCAAAATTCTGCATAGACTGCATACGAAAAATTTCAGGAGAGGCTTGAATTATTTTTTCCAACCCATTTTTATTCATTTCAATAATCAATAGATCACGATACGAACGCAATGCTGCTATCACCGTAGTCAATAATTTTTGTGCCGTCAATTCCGTTTTTTCTTTGTAATCATTGATATCATATTCAACAATAACTCTGGCTTCCGGGGCTGCCCCAGGCTGACCTGTTCTTAATATAATTCTAACCATTTTATTGGCAATCTCTTCACGGATCCAGCGCACCAACTGGAGCCCTGCATCAGCTCGTTCCATTACCACATCCAACAAGATAAGAGCAATATCATCCTGTTCTTTAAGTATTTTTTTTGCTTCTTCTGCCGAATATACGCTGATTAACTCAATTTTCTTCTCTTCGAAAACGAAGTTCTCCAATACCAGCCTTGTAACAGAGTGTACCTCTGGCTCATCATCGACAATCAATACTTTCCAAACATCTTGAATTTCGTAATTTTCTATATCATTTTCTTCCGCAAATATTATAGTGTCATCCTGCATAACATCACCCCTTATCTTGCTCCGTATTCCTAATCCTAATAATGAACTCTGTTCCAACCTCGAGATTGCTGTTACACTCAATCGTTCCATTCATTTTAAAAACAACCAGATTATATACAATGTTCATTCCGAGTCCTGACCCGCCAGATCCTCTTTTCGTTGTAAAAAACGGTTCAAAAATCTTTTTTTGAACTTCCGGCGGCATTCCTTTACCATCATCAGCATACTTTATAAGTATATATTCTCCATCCTTATAAACATCAATCGCAATTATCCCTTCTGAATCTTCCTCATAAGCATGCAACAATGAATTACTCAATAAATTCGCCATTATTTGCCACAAGGCACCCGGGTCCCAATACACAGTAATATCTGCCGGACAATGAAAGATCATTTTATGCCGTGTTTTTTTTAGTTGAGGCTTCAAACTGATCAATATATCATTCATATATTCGTCCAGACAAAAAATTCGCCGTTCTTCCAAAGATTGATCTACCGCTACTTTTTTAAAACTGCGAATTAACTCTGCCGCCCGAGTCAAGTTTGTAAAAACAATTTTCACTACACTGTGAACTACCGCTAAATAATTTTCTAAATCAGATTTTTTCATGGTTCCCATTGAAAATTTATTGTCAAAATCACTATTATTGGTTTCCAAATGAGAAATTGCTGTAATGCTATTTCCCACCGGAGTATTAATTTCATGTGCAACCCCTGCCACCAATTCCCCGAGAGACGCCATTTTTTCAGCCTCAATTAGATGTGTTCGCATCTGTTTCAAATCGACCAAAGTAGCTGTCAACTTATTATTTGTTTCCTGTAAATCATGGGTTCTTGCCAAAACACGTGATTCCAATGCTGCATTTAATTGACGGATCTCTTCTTCCCCCCGCCTGCGATACCTTATATTCATAACTAACACGATAACCATAAATAACAAGACCAAAACAACCGTTGCCACAGCCCATACCAAGTTTTTATAGGTTTCATAAAATGTAACGGGTTTATTAACAACAATACTTCCAGCGGGCAGCATGGATTGCTGTATACCAAATTTTTTCATTTCATTATAATCAAACATATAATGGTTAATACTTTCTAGCACAAAAGGAATATCTGCTGGGAAACGTCCTTCATAAAGAATCTTTTGCATTAACTGTGCGGCCTTTTCCCCTTGTGTATAACCACTTGTCATCATCCCACCAACAACACCATGTCCCAAATAAAAATCCCAAGTACAATAGATCGGAACCTTACTTTTTGCTGCAATCAAATCCGCACTTTCTTCATAGCTAAAAATCTTTTGATCCTCATCTACATTAAAAGTCATAAGAATAATTAGACTATCATTATCTAACGCAGAAACTTTTTTCAAAAGCGCTGGCATGGTCATCTTCTCAAATAATGTAAACTCTACGCGATCGATAAATTCCGGCATTATTTTCAACAAAAGCTGATGGTTGACTTTCCCTGCATCACTTTCATCATTGATAAATACAATTTTCTTGACGTTCGGGTGAAGTTCCAATGCTGCATCGACCGTTCTCTTCATGTCCGTCACTTCTGCAACGCCAGTAACCCATGGATTTCGTTGTATTTCACGATTCTCAAAAAAATTAATACCACAAAAAACAATTGGAATATCAGGAAATAATTCTTGTTGATGTTCCAAAACAAATCGATAGGCAGCATCATCTGTAACAATCACCGCATCAAAATGAGTATTTTTACATTTTTCCAAATAAAGTTCGTAAAATTTTTCCATATATTCAGTACTTATATTTCGCTTTGTATCCATATAATCAAAATATAAGCGTATTTTAGTGTCATTTCCCAGAATTGATCGAATACCTTTTTCCTCTGATTGAACCCATAGCATATCTGCATGATATGAATTAAGTACCAAAATATTTTTTCGTGCCATATCATACAAAGTATCCTGTTTCATAGTATTCACCGGTAAAATTCCGTAACTATTTTTTTCGGTCTCCATTTTTACATCTGATATTTTTTGCATATTTATAAATAATGCTGCGAGTCCAGTCAAACAACTTATAAGGAAGACAATGAGTAAACTGACTTTCCCCAAATGTCCCATACAATCCCTCCGCTTATTTATTATCTGGTTACTTTATATTAAAATTCGCGATTTATAATCAGCTCCCTTCCCTCTTTGGAAAAATTATTTTCATCAATAGACTCGAAATAAAACAATTGAAAATTAGCGCGGCACTCCCTTTTTGCTGCAAAAAAACCAATCCAAGACTTTGAAAAGTCTTGGATTGGTTTTAGAATTCACGTATGCTATTTCATAAAAATGACCCGCAGAAGATTGCTCTCCTACAGGTCATCGCGGCACTTCCTTTTTGATCTGGCTAAAATTGTGGTTAAATTTCATCTTGCGATGATCTCTTAACTTCTTAAAAAGGATTTTCCTTCTCGGGTCGCCAAATCATTACACTATAGATGCCTGGAAACATACCTGCCACTAGTGTTTTAGTTTTTTAGACTAATTTAGGATGGCTCTGGTAGTTTTTGCAGAGGAACTATCCGAATATCCTCTTAAAATCTTGATACCCATTTGGTATCTTTCGAACAGCTCTTCTGTTACATTTAATATACCATAGCCAATTTTATTTCGCAACACTTTTTTCAGAATATTTTGTCTTTTTTATTTATTTGAAAAATAAAATTCATTTTTACTATGCCTAATTGTTTGTATAACGAATTAAAAAATGAGCTCTGTTTAACAGACACAAAAATATTCTTGACATCATTTCCATCTATGACTTATAATTTGAATATAGTTCAAATTATGGAGGTGTATGATAGATGCCTAGAACTCCACAGGACCCCAGTATCAGAATGAATGAAATTTTAGATGTGGCTGATTATCTGTTTTTCACCAAAGGTTATGATGCAACAACCATCAACGATATAACAAAAAAAATGGGTGTCGCACAAGGAATGCTTTATTACTATTTCAAATCGAAAGAAGAAATATTAGAAAAGATGCTCGATCGGCATGCCGATTCCTTGATGAACGAAATCAAAACGATCATTGACTTAAATAGCTCTCCCACCGAAAAAATTTCTTTAACATTAAGCAATGTATTACGCAAAGCAACATATAAAGATGGATTATTACTAAACCTTCTATATGACAACCAAAATCTAAATCTTAAGGTGCAATTATTTCGCCAACTGGAATTAACACTTTCACCATGGCTGCTAAAAATCATTGAAGATGGTCTCTCTCGACAAGTGTTTCACACAAAACATGCACCAACTACCGTTAGTTATATTCTGGTTATTCTAGAATTTTTAAGTGAAGCACTTTATCAAAAAACTACCGCTGATATTTTAGCATTTCGATTACAAATGGCAGAATCGTTAGTAGAAAAAGCCCTTGACTGCAAAGACAATACGATCCATATCCTACTCTAAAAATCAGTAGGAGTCCGCCATCCAAACTCGTTTTGGATGAGCGGTTTTTTTAGAAGTATTAACTGAACGATATTCAATTAATATTTCTAACTGCCAGAAAACAAGAATATTCAATAGAAGGAGTACACACATCATGAAACTACCAGCAAGATTAACAGCCCTCTTTAACAAAAAGCGCTGCTTCGTTATCGCAGGAATTATAATTTTATTCAGCATCACAGGATTTATGATTCAGGAGCACAACAACGTACAGCCTATTTCTGAAGACATTGTTAAGGTTCGTACCATTACAATTGGTAATACGACAGACAAACAAGGTTCCACCTATTCAGGCGAAGTACGTGGTCGCTATGAAAGTCAGCTTGCCTTCCAAGTCAGCGGAAAAATTATTAAACGCTACGTAGAACTTGGTACATTGGTAAATGCAGGTGATGTATTAATGGAAATTGATGCCAAAGATATTCAGCAAACCGTAAATAATAATGCAGCACAAGTGGCTTCAGCTCAATCACAAGTAAAACTGGCCGAAAGCAATCTAAATCGTTACAGACAATTATTGGATCAAACCGCCATCAGTCAGGCTCAATATGATCAATATGTCAATGCATATAACGTAGCCGTTGCCGCTCTGCAGCAAGCTTCTGCCCAATATGCGCAAGGTGCCAATCAAATGGGATATAGTCTTCTTCATGCTGATAAAACTGGTGTTGTATCAACGATCAATGCTGAAACCGGACAAGTAATTAGTGCTGGTCAGACCGTCGTTACGATCGTTCCAACTGGTGAACTTGAGATCGAAATAAATGTCCCCGAAAATCAAATGGAGTACCTTCGTAAAACTGAACAAATCCAAACAACTTTTTGGGCCCTTCCCGGTATAACAATCAATGGTCAAATAAGAGAAGTAGCTCCCATGGCAGATCAAACAACAAGGACATTTAAAGTACGCATTCACTTAATGAATCCACCAGAGCAAATAAAGCTAGGCATGACAGCTTCCGTTCAAATCAACGCGCAAACTGCGCTGCAAACCATGACAATTCCATTAGCAGCTATCTATCAGGATGGAAATACACCGACTTCTGTTTGGGTGGTAAAAAATAACCACCTCATACTTCAGCCCGTTACAATCGGTAACTTCGGCAGCGAAACCGTCGAAGTACTAAGCGGGCTTCAACTTGGTGACTGTATTGTAACAGCTGGCGTCCATAAATTACATGAGGGGCAAAAAGTGAACATAGGTGGTGATACTTTATGAAAAATTTCAATTTGGCCGCATGGGCTCTGAAACATAAACAATTTATTTATTTTTTCATTGCACTCTTTTTTACCACGGGAATATTCACGTATATAAATTTAGGGCGAATGGAAGATCCTGATTTCACGATTAAACAAATGGTTGTAAGTGTAAGCTGGCCAGGAGCTACTGCACTTCAAATGGAAGAACAGGTAACCGACAAAATAGAGAAAAAATTACAAGATTTACCTGGTCTTGATTATGTACAAAGTTACTCAAATCCAGGCCAATCGGTAATTTATGTTAACCTGAAAGATGCCGTTCCAAAGAAAGAAATTCGTTCCAAATGGTTAGAAGCTCGCAATATGGTCAATGACATGGCTTCCACATTACCGACTGGAGTTCAACCGCCACAGTTCAATGACCATATTGATGAAGTATATGGTATCGTTTATGCTCTTACCAGTGATGGCTATACCTATGAAGAAATGCGGGAGGCATCCGAAAAAATACGGCGAATCATCCTGGACGTTCCCACGGTAAGAAGAGTTCAACTCATCGGAACACAAACTGAAAATATTTACATTGAAATCGAAAATAGTAAAATGGCTCAGTTGGGCATAGACCCGGCTCTGATTACCAATACGATTCAAGCGCAAAACGCAATGGCCCCTACTGGCATGCTGCAAACAAAAACGGATGATGTATACCTTCGTTTGTCCGGAATGTTCGAACGAGCCGATGATATTCTAACGCTTCCCATTACGGCAAATGGACGAACCTTGCGAATAAAAGACATTGCCAAAGTCACCCGTTCTTACGCTGAACCGACCGACCCAAAATTCTTTTACAATGGTCAACCAGCCATCGGTATCACAGTAGCCATGGAACCTGGCGAAAATATTCTAAAGCTTGGGAAAAATTTAGAAACAACAATGTCTCAAATAAAAAAAGAATTGCCAGCCGGATTCGAAATCCACCAAACAGTGAACCAACCCCATATCGTAGAATCATCAATCAGTGAATTTGTAAAATCATTAGCTGAAGCCATTCTTATTATTTTTATTGTAAGCTTTATTAGTCTGGGCATACGCTCCGGACTCGTCGTTGCCCTATGTATACCTCTTGTTTTAGCAATCGTCTTTACGGTCATGTATATGATGAATATCGAACTCCAGCGTGTTTCATTAGGAGCTTTGATTATTGCGCTTGGATTACTTGTTGACGATGCCATGATCGTAATTGAAATGATGGCAGTAAAACTCGAACAAGGCATGGATCGGATTGGTGCAGCATCCCATGCATACAGCGTTACTGCTTTTCCGATGCTGACAGGAACACTCATTACTTGTGCCGGTTTTATCCCGGTTGGCTTTGCGCAGGGCAGTGCCTCCGAATTTTGTTCATCTATTTTTACCGTTATTACAATTGCTTTAATCGCCTCCTGGATTGTCGCCGCTATGGTAACACCACTATTCGGTTATTTACTCATAAAACCGCCACACAAAGAAACTACAAAAAAGGAACATACTGTCTACAATTTGAAAATTTATGCGTTATTCAGGCAAGCACTTTCCTGGTGTCTGACACATCAAAAAATTGTATTAACTACGACTGTAATTGTGTTTATCGCTTCACTTAGTTTATTCGGGATGATAAAAGAAGAATTTTTTCCTGCATCTACTCGTTCTGAATTAATTGTTCAACTTAAGCTGCAGGAAGGTGCTTCTCTAAAAAATACCGAAACCGTTGCAAATGAATTTGCTCAACAATTACAAGATGACCCTCTAATTGATTATTATACCTATCACGTTGGTGAAGGAGCTCCTAGATTTGTCTTGACTTTTGACCCTACATTAAATAAAACTAATTTTGCCGAATTTGTTATTGTTGCCAAGGATACCGATGCTCGCAGTAAATTAAATACAAAGCTTGGCAAACTATTAGCAAACGACTTTCCCAATGTACAAGTCCATACAAAAGTAATCAGTACAGGAACCTCTGCTGACTATCCTGTCATGCTTCGTGTCGAAGGCTATGATCATGACAAAGTACGTGCCATAGCTAAACAAGTAGAGACAACTATGATCGATAATCCATGCACAAAAAATGTCAGCATGAACTGGAATGAAAAAAGTAAAATCATGCAGCTAAACGTTGATCAAGATAAAGCCCGCATACTAGGTATCACCTCAGAGGCTTTAGCATCGACTCTGCAAACTGAACTATCAGGAACAAGCATTACGGAGTTCCGTGAAAAAGATAGAACCATTCCGATGATTTTTCGTTTTGATACTAAATCGAGAAATGATCCCTCCGTCATCAAGGATCTTTCAATCCACATCGGCAATGGAAAATATGTGCCGCTTGACCAAATCGCCACTATCAAATTCGCCACGGAAGACAATTTGATTTACCGTCGCAACTTAAAACCCACTGTCACGGTTCGCGCCGAAATAAAACCTGGCGCAAGCGGTGCTGAAATCACGCAACAGGTATATAAAAATCTCCGCAGCGTTCGTGAAGGTCTTCCAGCCGGCTATAGCATCAAATATGACGGTGCTACGGAAGAAAGTGCAAAAGCTACAAAAATGCTTTTAGCACCTATCCCAGCAATGATTATCACCATTATGATTCTCTTAATGCTGCAATTGCAAAACATATCAAAAATGATTTTAGCCCTGCTTACTGCACCCCTTGGCATGATCGGAGTTGCAATTGGCCTCTTTGTAACGGGAAAACCGATTGGTTTTGCCGTCCAGCTCGGCATGCTGGCTTTATCCGGCATTATTATGCGGAACTCAATTATTCTAATTGACCAGATTGACCAGCATATTGCCGCTGGTGAAAACCTTTGGGATGCGATCACAAATGCTACATTAACCCGACTGCGCCCGATTTTGCTCACAGCCGCAGCTGCTATTTTAGCAATGATTCCACTCGTTTCCAATTTGTTTTGGGGACCAATGGCCGTTGCAATCGGTTCCGGATTATTTTTTGCAACAATATTAACGCTTTTGGTTCTGCCCGTCATGTATGCTGTCTGGTATATAATGAATTCCAAGCATAAATTTTGATAAAAATCTCCTACAATCACTTGAAAGAAACAACACTATGAACCACTAAAATATAAGTCTATATCCATGTTACCCTGCCTAAACAATCAACACTGGCAGAGTAACATGGATGTAATCACGAAATAATTTTAAACTTCAATTGGAGGTATATAACATTTGTCTACGAAAAAACACATTGCTATTATTCTATCAATCGGAATTTATTTATTCTTCCTTGGAAATCAAGGAATTTATATTACAGATCCTGTTGAATCCAATTATGCTTTAACGGCAAGTGAAATGGTACAGTCAGGAGATTATATTTCTCCACAAATTTATGGTATGTATTGGTATGATAAACCTATTCTTTTTTATTGGCAGCTTGCATCCGCCTTTACTATTTTTGGTATAAATGAATTTTCCGCCAGGTTTTGGCCAGCAATAATGGGACTTATCGGTCTTTTATTGACCTATGCATTTACACGGCATTTGTATAATGCAAAAATTGCTTTCATTGCATCCCTAATATTAGGAACCTCTTTTGAATATTGGTTAATTTCTAAAGCAGTTATTACCGATATGTCGCTATTTGTATTTTCCAACGCGGTTTTAGTATGTTTCTATTTAGCGTATCGTAGTGAAAAAAAACAATATTACTATGGTGCTTACTTATTTGCCGGACTGGCTACTTTGACAAAAGGTCCCATAGGTTTTTTATTGCCAGCTTTTATTATTGTGGTTTTTATGTTATGGCAACGTAATAGTACTGAATTAAAACATATGAAATGCGCCGTAGGAACCTTGATTTTAACTTTTGTTGGTGGTAGCTGGTATTATATTATGTATTCGATTCATGGCACAATATTTCTGGAAACTTTTTTAGGGGTTCACAATTTTTTACGAGCTACGGTTTCTGAACATCCAAAAGATAATGTGTGGTATTATTATTTGGTTATGTTTATCATTGGGTTTTTCCCATGGGTCTTCACCTTACCTCTGGTTTTAAAGAAAATGTGGACAAAGCGAGCTTGTCAAAAAATTGATGAGACAACAGGATTTTTAGTTATTTGGATTTTGGTTGTATTTGTTTTTTATCAGATTGTGGCAACGAAATATACAACGTATACATTTCCAGCTTTTTTACCCATTGCGATTTTAGTTGCTCGTTTTTTGACAGAACGCAAAACTCTGCTTAAAAAGATGCTACTATTTAATCTTGTGTTTTATACGCTTTTGACGTTTTTTGTAGCAATTCCATATTGCCAGAAATATTCGGCAAAGGACGCAGGTGTAATCGTTGCCGCTTCTAAAAAATCAGATGCCATTGTGGGCAGTTATGGAGAATACCATACATCAGCCGTTTTTTATAGTGGAGCAAAAATTTACCGTATAGAAAAAGCTCAAAATATAGATAAATTAATTCCAAAAGCCATGAGTTGGAACAGTAAAAATGTAATGCCTTTTTTCCCTGAAGAAGATCTTATTAAAGAAAACCACGTTTTAATGTTAGTTAGCACTGATAGTTTAGATCGCTTTAAATTTGATATCAAAGGTAAATGGGTATTAGTTGGACAGAGGAATCAAGAATTATTGTTTAAAAAACAGTAATCGATAAATCCAACTATTGTTATCAATGATGATAACAAAATATATATTACGAGGTTTACTTATACAAAGTAAAAAATTTTGTATTGCAGTTAAAAATAAAGTATAATTTAAAATATTAAAACTTAAATTTAAGTTAAAATTTTTGTAGGTGATGTGATGAAATATTTCTTATCAATTGTATGGACCATAATAATGATATGGCTCACACCATTAGTCGGTCAGGCGAGTGTACTTGAAGATTATAATGAGGCGCATGATGTCTTTATAACAGCTGGAGCCTGCACAGCTTCTTATAGTGATAGAATTGGTAAAGTAACAAAAAGTTATCTAGAACAAGACGGTTGGAAAATTGACAGCTATGTCCAAAAACAAGGACAAGATGGCGCTCGCTTCCTTTTAGCAAAGAAAGATTTTGGGGATGGAAAACCAATCTATCTCTTAGCCTTTGTCGGCACAGAAACAAAAGGAGATGTAAGTTTCGACCTACAATACAAAAAAGTCTATTTTGATGGCAATTCCTTAGATTCATTTACAGAAAACGCCGAAAAAAAAGATGTCCCCGACACATTGCCCAAAGTACATCGAGGCTTTCTTGATTTTATCGAATCCGGTCTAAAGGCTACAACTAACGGCAAAGATGGTCTATCTCTCGTAGAGATGCTTTTAGCGAATAAAGATAGCAAAGTTTATCTAACTGGACACAGTTTAGGCGGTGCTGCCGCCACGCTGGCCGGAGCTAGTCTTCTCAACATGGGAGTCAGTCCCGAGCAAATCAAAGTCATTACTTTCGGAGCCCCCGCTGTTGGTAATGCCGCTTTTGCTGCTAAATACGATAAAAGTCTCAATTTAACACGTGTTATCGTATCAGGCGACCCTGTAACAGGCATCCTGCAAACCTTGGTTGGTGGCTACAGACAATTTGGTAAAGAACTACGTTTTAAAAGTTCAAAAGATCGGGATCAACCTCATAACATAACAGAATATGTCGATGCATCTATAAAAAATTATTATGATAAACACGACCAACTCTTACAAAATGAACCTCAATTACTAAAATCCGACGTACCGAAAAACGCAGTTGGAACAGGTGCCTATGTTGCCCCATTAAAAAACAATCTGCCTGAAGCTTTGTCAAAAGAGTTTTGGTATATGCATGAAGCAATGAAGGACGAGTATCGTAACAACTTACCCGGGATTTCTATCGCCGCAGAAAAAAATCCTATTGAGTGGAAAAACCTTCCCGTCTCGGCTAATTACAGATGGGTAATTGTCCCTGAAATATCTGTTACAAAATTACAACGGGAACGTAATATATATTATATTACGTTGAGTCAAACCGTTTATGACTTCAAAACAGGTTCTATGCTTGAAACAGCAACTTTTTCCACAGCAACCTATACCATGACTCCACTCGAAGCATTCATGCATGATTTAAAAGGCATTAATTATGAACCTAACTCTTGGATGTTAACAATAAAAAATAACGCAGGACCAGAAGCTCAGCTTCCGGCTCTGCGTTATTTTTTATTGTTTTTCTAATTCTTTATACAAAAAATAATCAAAATCTGCTGCTTTATTGTCACCTGTAATATCGATGCAGTTCATCCCCACAAACGCTCCAGTAAAAAAGCCACCGCCGCTTACATAATCATCTGACAAGCGATACGATTTAAATACAACGGGAATTGCATGATACGTTTCTCCATCAAACGAATAAAAATACTGATAGTGATCAACACGAACCGACACCTTAAAATGAACTATTGTTATGTTATCCGGTATCGGAATTTCAGCATTTTCTAGCGGCATGGAAAACACAAAATTATCCGCCACTGCAACGTCGATGACTCTCCCCTTGCCTTCCTTCCATGTTATATAAACACTAGACCAGTTTTCCGTATTGTAATAGCAGGTCAGGCCTGCCATCTGTTGAAAAGATTCGGGATAAAATTCTACAGCCGTCGCTGCGTCAAAAGAAAATGCCTGCCACCGGCGAGCTACAAACGCCTGTGTGAATTTTGAAAGTAGTGATTCCTTCCCATAAAGCCGCAAATACCCTTTTCTCGCAGTCAAAGAAGCAATATCCTCTGTCAGAGGAATCCGCAGTGATTGAAAGTTCAAGTTGAGTTTTGGTTCTGTAAAATCATCTTTTATTGGGCAGGTTGGCTCCCACTTTCTTTGTGGCAGCTGTGGGGCCGCAACCTTAACAGAGCCCTGTTTACCGCCAATAACCTTTGGCCAGCCATTGATCCATTCAATTTTCTGAATTGCTGTTTCTCTTCCCAATGGACAATAAGCGTGCTGTTCTCGTTCCAGTATTGGCTGATCGCCTGTCGGCAGCGGACGTCCTGTCAAATGGGCCAGATACCACTCCCCAGTTTGCGTTTGAACAAGCGATGCATGTCCGCATTTTTGCAATTCATTACGTGGTGCCTGCCATGCTGTCAAGAGCGGATAATCCGGTTGAATTTCATATTCGCCCATAAGAGTCTTGCAACGAGCAACCGTTTCAGAATGCTGATACTTTGTACCACCTTCTGCCGTAAGCAGATAATACATACCATCAATATAATACAGATGCGGACCCTCTGTATACTTAATGTCCGTCCCCTTATAAATAATGGATGATTTTCCGATAAGCTTTTTCAATTCCGTAGAGTATTCTTGTAAAACTATTCCATAAAAATTATGGTGGTAGACACGTTGATCCCAATACATATTCACCAAATACTTTTTCCCGTTCGGATCATGAAACAAGGATGCATCAAACCCGGAGCCATTTAGCCGCACCGGTTCACTCCACACACCATCTATATGCTCACAGGTAGTCAGATAATTGTGGCAGTCTTTCCACATACCATCAACAACTTTAACATCCGTATAAATTAACCAAAACTTACCATCTGCATAACTAAGATCCGGTGCCCAAATTCCACCGGAATCCGGATTGCCTTTCATATCCAAATAACTGCTTTTATTCAATGGATGTGTAATCAAATGCCAATTTACTAAATCTTTCGAATGATGAATCTGCACGCCTGGAAACCATTCAAACGTCGAAGTAGCAATGTAATAATCATCGCCCACCCGGCAAATGCTCGGATCGGGATTAAACCCTTTTAATACTGGATTTTCAATAAACACAACAAACAGCCTCCCTTAAATATGAATAACTCACAAGCAAAGAACACTTTATCTAAAATTTAATAGTTAATCTTTCAAACATGACTAACGTCCACCGGACCAACCTGATTTACTTCAGTTTTACGATTTTCTATAACCTGAATAATTTCTTTATATTTTTTATCATCTAAATTATAAAAAGAAATATCCACAATTGCCACAACCAAAAAAACAATAGGGATAAGAGTCGTCGTAATCAAAATACCACTTAAAGCTTCTGGTGTTTGTACTTGATTCGCCACATAACCAAAGTGCGCCAGCATAAACCCGGGAATAATCCCACCAAGAGCCAAGCCAAATTTAAAGAAGAATCCAATAATCGCATAGATCATCCCGCTAAGTCTCTTGCCAGTTTTGTATTCTCCATATTCAATGGTTTCAGGAATCAACGCCCACATAAAGCCTCCAGCCACGATCATTCCGCACGCAGAAATAAACCGGGCAATAAAAATCATCGTAATATTATCTGCGGAAACAATGTATAACATTGCTGCCCCCACAATACCTAAAAAAAGTGATATTTCAAGCAGCCTTACCTTCCCCAACAGTTTGTTAAGTTTCGGAACTAACGGCAGCAAAAAGAATGCCGGCAGCGTTCCCAATAGACCATACCATTGAGCCAAATCCGGACGAGCACAATTATAAGTAATAAAATAAACACCGATTGAATTAGAAACTGCATTCATACCAAAGAGAATGATAAAAAACAAACTCAAAACCACTAAGGGTCTATTTACTTTAAATTGATGAAACAAATCCTTGAATTTTACATTTTTGTCATTTTGTGCGTCCAATCTAACGCGCTCTGTTGTCTTTGAATAACAATACAATAAGAGTAATGCTCCGACAACACTATATACGCCCATAGTCAGTTGCCAGCCGAACCTTGCATCCTCGCCCGTATAACTGCCAGAAATCATAGTTACAATAACTGGTACACCAAAAGCGACTAGCAGTCCGCCAAAATTAGCACACAACATTCGAATTGAAGTCATACTGACTACCGTTTTATTATTGCGTGTCATTGCCGCAGTTAATGCACCATAAGGAATATTGATCGTCGTGTAAATCAACGACAAACCAATATAGGTAGCATACGCATAAATTATTTTTAAACCATCACCGAAGTCTGGTGTGGTAAAACACAATATTCCAAGTATAGCAAAAGGAATGGCTCCATATAACAAATACGGACGGAATTTCCCTTGTTTAAAGGTATGTTTATCAACAAAAGTCCCCACGATTGGATCTACAACAGCATCCATGACACGGACGATAAGGAACATTGTCGCGGCCACTTCCGCACTCAGCCCGTAAACATTGGTATAAAAGAAAAGTAAATAGGTACAAACTGTAGTGTAAATTAAATTGCACGCCAGATCTCCCATAGAATAGCCAATTTTTTCCTGAAGTTTTAAATCGCCTTCCGTTATAGCTTGTGATTCCGTAATAATCATCCTCTTCCGCTTAAATTTAAAATTTAGGCAGCTAAAAAGAATAAGAACCCCTTAGCGATTCATCCTTTTCAGTTGAGCCGACAACCCTCATTCATCTTGCTTTTACTTCCTACACGATTTAGCACAAAATCATTTCAATCCATAGAAAATCTGCCCTGATGTGTCTCACAAATTCTCCAGAACTTTTATTTCATTTTTCAAAATATGTTTTTCTTTTTTGATTTCTAATCCATTAACCAGATAAGAAAAAACAATTTGCATTGCCTTTCTGCCTTGTGTATAAGGATGTTGGTAAATCGTCACATCAATCACCTGTTGTTTTAACATTTCCACCGTATTTGGTGCACTATCAAAAGAAACAATCTTTATATGCTGCTGCCTGGCCTGTGATAAAACCGCGCGACAGGCCCCATATACACCACCAGCTGTAATAAACAATGCATCCAACTGTGGATAGGCCTGCAATAAACGGTTTGTCACCTCAAACGCAAGGATATCGTCATCTTCAGATTCTACGATTTCCAAGATCTCGATCTGCGAATATTTCTTCTCCATAACTTTTTTAAAACCGGCAATTCTTTGGTTATGTCCAGCTACTTTGAATGACCCCGTTACAACACCAACCTTAGCTCGGCCGCCTGTCAATACGCCCATAATACCACAAGCCGTTTCGCCGCCATTTATATAATCACTCCCCACATAGCAGCTGCGCTTGCTGTTTTCAATATCAGTATTGACCGTTACAACAAATACGCCCCGCTCCACCAGCTGATCAATTTTATGTTGTATTTTAAGATCACTAATCGGATTCAAAATAAGAGCATTGACCTGTGAGCCAACTTCTTCCATAAGGCGGCATTGTTCCTCCACATCATATCCATGCATTGTTTGAATTAAAACTCGTACACCATATGCTGTATATTCCTTTTCTGCTTCGCGAATGCCGCGAATCACTTCATCAAAAAATGGATTCCCCTCAGAAATGAGTACAACCCCAACTACTATATTTTTCTTTTTTGCGGCCAAGGCCTTACCCGCCGGGTTTGGTTCATATCCCATCTGTTCAGCAATCTTTCGCACGAAACTTTCTGTTTCCGGCTTTACCTTTCCGCGATTATTTAAAACACGGTCAACTGTCCCCCGCGAAACATTGCATATTTCTGCTATTTTTTTAATCGTTATCGACATGTGTCACATTCCTTCTCATTGCCAAATTCTTTTTATTCAGAATAGCATGCAGACAATGACCCGTCAATAAAGACTCCGCCACCCTGAGTATTTGCACTCCCCTCAAAAGCTTCTCAATTATAAATTTGTCAGCAAACGATACTGATTTTGAAGCTGCTCATAAAGCTGTTGATAAAGCACATGGCCTTTAGAATAATAATCTTGATGCGCTGCGATTGGCTGACAAGATTCATCCTGTGCAATGAATTGATCGCAAGCCGTTGGTACATCCGTGAAAACCCCTGCTGCCACACCAGCCAGAATAGCCACACCAAGGACCGCCCCCTCCTGGGAAGCCGCAGTTTTTACCGAACAACCAAACATATCGGCAAGGATCTGGCGCCAAAGGCCTGATTTACTGCCGCCGCCACAAGCCATCATCTGCTCAACTTCTAAGCCCATTTCCTTTAAAATGGATTGACAATCTTTCAATGAATACGAAACACCTTCCATTACAGCCCGCAGCAAATCAGCCTGTTTATGAATTGCTGACAAGCCGAAGAATACGCCACGGCAATTTGGATCAAGATGAGGTGTCCGCTCTCCCATCAGATACGGCAAATACAGGAGCTTATTACTGCCCATTGGTACAGATTCAGCTTCTTTATTGATATAATCATAAAAGCTGACATTCGCAAGCTTTGCTTTTTCTTTGTAATTCGTGCAAAAATTGTCCAGATACCAGCTAAGTGACAGCCCTGCCGCCTGTGTAACCCCCATAACATGCCAACAATTTGGCACAGCGCAGCAAAAAGTATGGACACGCCCTTTTGGATCAATCGTAATTTTGGAACTATGTGCAAAAACCACACCACTTGTGCCAATTGTCGTAAAAGCCCGCCCATCTCTAACCGTGCCAGTTCCAACAGCCGCTGCTGCATTATCTCCGGCACCACCGGCAACAACCGTTGCTGTTGTAAGTCCCAGCAGCTTTGCGCTCTGCGCAGTCAAAGTCCCCGTAACTTCCGGTGATTCATAAACCTTACCCAGCAAAGCCCGATCAATTTCCAGTTTTTCCAAAATTTCATCTGACCAGCAACGATTCGGTATATCCAAAAGCTGCATACCACTAGCATCCGACACTTCTGTAGCATATTCACCAGTCAGGCAAAAACGCACGTAATCTTTCGGCAGCAGTATATGACGGCATTTCGCATAATTTTCCGGTTCATGATTGCGTACCCAAAGAATCTTTGATGCTGTGAAGCCAGTCAATGCTGGATTGGCCGTGATTTCCATCAAACGATTCGCACCAACCTTTTGCGTAATTTCCTCACACTCTTTTGCTGTTCGTTGATCACACCATATAATTGCTGGTCTTATAACCTGATTGGCTTCATCCAGCATAACTAATCCATGCATTTGCCCTGATAATCCAATCCCTTTGACATCTGCGGCTGGCACCTTGGACTTTGTCAAAACAGCTTGAATGGTATGTACCGTCGCCTGATGCCAATCTTCCGGGTGCTGCTCTGCCCAACCATTTTGCGGTTGATATAGCGGGTATTCTTCGGATGCCGAAGCAATTGCCTGGCAATTTTCATCAAACAGCACTGTCTTTGTCGCTGAAGTTCCTACATCAATTCCTAATAAATATCGCATTGTTTTCTCCCTGCTCTCTCCGTAATTCAACATATAGCGTTAACCTTTTACGCCTTTAAATTTTTTCCAGTCAATCCAATAAATGCGCCCACTGTTTCCAGCCCACTTTCTTTATGTGCAATCAGCCATTTATTAACTGCAAACAAAAGTTTATTTTCGCCCTTCTTTTCTAGTCTAACTTTTAATTCTTCATTGGTTCCCTTCGGCAATACGATGCCACAGCGGAACTTACCCCCAGCAGCACTACAAGGCGCATAATGCAATGTTGTCGCATAAAGCTCAACGGTTGTTCCCGCTGGCACAAAAAACATTTCCATTTTGCCTGTATCATAGGAATAGTCTTTAAGATCAACATCCGGCTGCCATCCCAGAATCAAAATCAAATCCGTAATAGCAATATCAACTTCTGAACTACGATGGTATTCAACTGCATTAAGCAAATGATTATCACCATTACAATAACCGAATTGAATCGGCATTCCACCATATATTTCTTCTTCCAAGACCTTAAACGCCGACAATTTTTCAAGACGTGACTCTGATGGTGTATAAACTACATCATCCGGCAGCGGTGTAGATGTTTCCATGACCGTAGAAATCTCCCGACAATCCAGTTCTAACACCCGGCCGTATTTTGTAAAAGCTTTATCAGTTACCTGTTTCATTGTATTTGCTCCCCTCAGCCTATGCGAATATACGCACAGCTTCTTTTTGTTGTATTGCCTAACTCTTTTGCTCAAGCTTTTTTATTTTGATTGTAAATATCAAACGCCACAGCTAGCAAGAGCACCATTCCTTTTATTCCTTGCTGCCAATCAATACCAATCCCCAGAATCGACATGCCGTTATTTAAAACTCCCATAACCAGCCCGCCGACCACAGCACCAATAATCGTACCTACCCCGCCAGTTGCCGAAGCCCCACCAATATAGCAAGCAGCAATGGCATCGAGTTCAAACGAAGTTCCAGCCGAAGGCGCGGCACAGTTCAAACGAGCTGAAAAAACAAGTCCGGCAACCGCTGCCATCAGGCCCATATTAACAAAAACAATAAAACGAACCCATTTCGTCTTAATTCCTGATAACTGCGTAGCCCGTTCATTACCACCCAAAGCATAAATATGCCTACCAATAACAGTTTTGTGGCAAATAAAGGAATACATAAAAATCAAACCTGCCAGCAAAATTAAAATAATAGGTAACCCTTTAAACTGTGTCAGCCAATAAGTGGAAAAGAGGCTGACAAAAACGATCAAGCCAAATTTTGTAAAAAGCCAACTTTTCCCGCTAACCGGGATACCATATTGAATTTTTTGCTGATGATCGTTCCATTCTGCATAAACACCACAGACAGCAAGAATGAGTCCAATAATCATCGTGCTATAAGGAATTGCGCCAACTAGCGGTATATCCTGCAAAAAGCGCTGTGCCACAAATTGGTAAGATTCTGGAAATGGTGCCAATGTATTCCCATTGAGTATTACCATTGTCATTCCACGAAACAGCAGCATCCCCGCCAGCGTTACAATAAACGCTGGTACTTTAACAAAAGCCACCCAGAATCCCTGCCAGGCTCCGATCAGAAGCCCTGCTACCAAACAAGTGATAATGGTTAGTCCGACCGGCATATCCATCGACACAATCATCGTACCTGCAATAGCTCCGATAACTGCGACAACTGACCCTACTGAAAGATCAATATCCCCCGTCAAAATACAAGGCAGCATGCCGATGGCCAGAATCAAAATATAGCTGTTTTGCATAATCAATTTAGAAATATTCATCGGTACCAGCAGCACACCATCCGTCTGCCATTGGAAAAAAATTGCAATCACAATCAGGGCAACAAACATGGCATATTTATTTATAATAATACTGAATATATTTTCCCTGGATAATTGTTTTATTGGTTCACCCGCTGGTTCTGCTTTACAACTCTCATCCACAGGAATCGCCTTGCCCTTCAAAAAATTATTCATCTTACATTATCCTCCTTTTCAAACGCTCAGACTACTTGCTTATTTTTATTGCACCGCATAATGCACTGCATGACGCTTTCCTGTGAGGCCTCTGCCTGAGACAGTTCTCCGACAAAGCAGCCTTCATTCATCACATAGATACGATCACTGATCCCCAAAACTTCTGGCAGTTCCGACGAAATCACAATCACTGATTTTCCCAGACGAGCCAGTTCGTTAATGACACAATATATTTCATATTTGGCCCCAACATCAATACCGCGAGTCGGCTCGTCAAGAATCAGCACATCCGGATCGGCATAAATCCAACGGGCCAGCATAACTTTTTGCTGATTCCCACCCGAAAGATTTTTCGTGAACTGATGGATGCCCTGTGCTTTGATGTGCAAACGTTCCAAATATGATTCAGCAACTTTTATTTCCTTTTGTGCATTCACAACGCCGCGCAGTGACAATTTTTTTAAACTAGGTAAGGTTGTATTCACCCTGATGTCATCGATCAAAATAAGCCCCTGTCCTTTACGGTCTTCAGTTACATAAGCAATACCATTTTTTATAGCATCGGAAACAGTTGTTATTTTGACTGTTTTCCCATCTTTAATAATTTCACCCGATATATGTGCTCCATAAGCCCTGCCAAATATGCTCATTGCCAATTCCGTCCGCCCCGCTCCCATCAATCCGGCGATGCCGACGACTTCACCTCGGCGTACATTTAAATTCACATTATTAACAATTACTTTATTGGCAATATCAGGAGAATATACGTTCCAGTTTTTTATTTCCAGACAAACATCACCAATTTTGCAATCCGTTCGCTGCGGATAACGATTGGTGATTTCTCGACCTACCATGCCTTTAATAATTCTATCTTCACTAAATTCATCTGTATTCTTATTTAATGTTTCAATTGTTTTGCCATCACGTATGATTGTAATCTCATCAGCAACCTTGGTTATTTCATTCAACTTATGTGAAATCATAATTGCTGTCATGCCCCATTTTTCTCGCAGCATCAACAGCAGCTCCAATAATTTTTCACTTTCTTCATCGTTCAATGCTGCCGTCGGCTCATCCAAAATCAGTAATTTCACATCTTTCGAAAGTGCCTTGGCTATTTCAACTAACTGTTGCTTACCAACACCGATTTTATTAACCGGCGTATCTGGTAAATCGTGCAGGCCTACCGTTTCCATAAGTTTCATCGCTTCAAAACGGCACTTACCCCAGTTAACAACTCCCTTACTTTGGCATTCATTACCCAAAAATATATTTTCCATAATCGACAAATACGGTATCAGTGCCAATTCTTGATGAATAATAACAATACCCTTGTCCTCACTATTCCGAATGGTTTTAAATTTACATTCTTCGCCATGATATCGAATCATCCCCTTGTATGTTCCATACGGATAAACACCACTCAGCACATTCATCAGCGTAGATTTTCCCGCCCCGTTTTCACCAACTAAGGCATGAATACTCTTTTCCTTCACCTGAATATTGACCTGATCCAGAGCACGTACACCACCCGCAAACTCTTTGACAATATCCTGCATTTCCAATAAAATGTTCGGCATGCTTTCACCTTCCATTCTGCACTTTAATTGAAACAGATATGCAATAATATAAAATCACTGCATATCTGTCACATTATAACGTATTTCTATAAATCACTTTCTTTATAATAACCGGATTCAATTAATAATTTTTTGTAGTTTGACATATCGACAAACTGCGGTTGAAGCAAATAAGACGGAACTACTTTTTTACCATTGTTATATGTTTTCGTATCATTTACTTCTGGTTCTTTCCCATTGACAATAGCTTCTACCATTTTTACTACCTGATCCGCCAAAGCCCGCGTATCTTTAAATACCGACATAGATTGTTCCCCTGCCAAAATAGCTTTCACATTGGAAATATTGGCATCCTGTCCGGTTATAACCGGCATTGCTTTACCAGCTCCATAACCTGCCGATTTTAAAGCTGACTGTACCCCTAAAGAAACCGAATCATTCGAACATAAAACAGCATCAATTTTATCCGAAGTATAATGGGATGTGATTATATTATCCATACGTTCCTGTGCTTTTGCTTCATCCCAATTTGGTGTTGCGCATTGTTCACGTGTTTTCTGACCGGATTTTACAACCAATTTTCCCTGATCGATATACGGTTGTAAAATATCCATGGCACCCTTAAAGAAAAATACGACATTGTTGTCATCCAACGGTCCCGTAGCTATTTCAAAATTATAAGGCCCTTTGCCTTCTTTAAGTCCCAGCTTCGTTTCTATATATTCTCCTTGAATTTTGCCAACCCCATAATTATCAAATGTTGCATAATAGCTGACAGCATCCGTATTCATAATCAGACGATCATAAGCAATAACTTGGACACCAGCACTTTTGGCTTCATCAAGTACTGAAGATAATGCACCACCATCAATAGCGCCAACAATAATAACCTTTGCACCTTTGGTGATCATATTTTCAATTTGCGATACCTGCATTTCTACTTTGTTTTCCGCAAACTGTAAATCCACATCGTAGCCTTTTTCTTTCAGTTTCGCTTCCATATTAGATCCATCCTGATTCCAGCGCTGTAAAGATTTTGTCGGCATCGAAACTCCGACTTTAATCTGCTTATCAGATCCTCCGGAACTACTGCTCGTATCTTTTTGACCACCACAACCAGTCATCACAACCGCTACCATTGCCGCTAAACAAAACACCAGTATTTTTTTAATACTCATTACGCTCTGCTCCTTCTTATAGTGCTCAAGCACATTTTTATCTAGTAAATACCAAGAACAGTCTGCCTCATATCGTCTGCTAACACATTTCTACCGTTTTTTCGCCTCCTTGTAAGCTTCCAGCCACAAAAGGATATCCAAAACAAATTACTTTAAATCAGGAAAATATTAGCAGTTCTTTCCAAAGCAAAATCTGCACTCGGCAAAATACTTTCGATAACGGGGTCATTTTTACTATGTAATATAATAAGTCGAAAAGTTCAATTCTCTCCATAGTGTGCGCAAGCACATTTACAAGAATTAATATAGCACCATTTCTTGAAACCGTCAATATATTATTTGAAAATTTGTAATATTTGTTTTAGTTTGATTTATGTCCTTTTAATGAATAAGCAGGAACTCAATAGCCATTTTTCACGCCACGCAGACTGTTTAAATACGAAATCCAAGTTCTTTTATTTAAATTTCATATTATTTAAAAATTCTAAACAATGTGAAAAAATGGTTGACACGTCTTTTACCAAGTGCTATATTTTAATAAAATCATCAAAGTGCTCAAGCACATAAAGCAATATCAGAAATTAACAAAACAAAAGGAGCGTTTCATTATGACAATGACTAATATTCCACAGGTAAAATGCGGTATTATTTCTGTAAGCCGTGACTGTTTCATTATCTCCTTATCAGAAAACAGAAGAAAGGCTATCTCAACCGTCTATAATAAAAAATACGGATCGATCTACGAAGCAAAAACCACTGTAGAAAATGAAACTGACATGCTCACAGCCTTAGATGAAGTTAAAGCCGCTGACTGTAATGCTTTAGTCGTATTTCTCGGTAACTTCGGCCCAGAAACACCAGAAACTTTAATCGCCAAAAATTTCGATGGACCCGTGATGTATATAGCTGCTGCTGAAGAATCCGGCAAAAACCTAATCAATGGCCGCGGCGATGCGTATTGCGGTGTTTTGAACTGTTCTTATAATCTTGGTCTACGCAAGATCAAAGCTTTCATTCCAGAATATCCAGTTGGTACAGCCGAAGAATTAGCCGTAATGATCGCTGAATTTCAACCAATAGCCCGCACGATTATCGGACTTTCCAGCCTTAAAATTATTTCCTTCGGACCCCGTCCACAGGATTTCTTTGCCTGCAATGCCCCTATCAAACCGCTCTATGATCTCGGCATTGAAATAGAAGAAAACTCCGAACTTGACTTACTCGTCTCTTATCGAGCCCATAAAGATGACCCGCGCATTTCATCCGTTATAAAAGAAATGTCTAATGAACTTGGACCAGATGGCAACCCTTACCCGGAACTCTTACCACGCATGGCACAATATGAACTGACTTTACTCGACTGGGCCGACAAACATAAAGGCGCCAGCAAATACATAGCATTTGCCAATAAGTGCTGGCCGGCTTTCCCGACCGAATTTGGCTTTGAACCATGTTATGTGAACAGTCGCCTTGTTTCTCGCGGCATTCCAGTAGCCTGTGAAGTCGATATCTATGGTGCTCTCAGCGAATATATCGGAACCTGCGTAAGTGGTGATGCGGTAACGCTGCTCGACATCAACAACTCAGTACCACAAGATTTATTCGCTCAAAACATTCAAAACAAATATAAATACGATTTAAAAGACACCTTCATGGGCTTCCATTGTGGGAACACCCCATTATGTAAATTATCCAAAGGTGCTGTAAAATATCAATTGATACAAAACCGCCTGCTCGAAGATGGCGGCACACCAGATATCACCCGTGGTACATTAGAAGGCGACATCTCTGCCGGAGACATCACGTTCTTCCGCCTCCAAAGCACTGCCGGTGCAGAGCTTCGTTCCTACATTGCCCAAGGTGAAGTACTCCCGGTAGCGACACAATCCTTCGGCGGTATCGGCATCTTTGCTATTCCGGAAATGGGTCGTTTCTATCGTCATGTCCTTATTGCAAAACAATATCCACATCACGGTGCGGTAGCCTTCGGTCATTACGGCAAAGTACTATTCTCAATCTTCCAATACCTCGGTATCAAAGATATTGCCTTCAATCAACCAAAAAGCATGCTTTATCCGACAGAAAATCCATTTGCCTGAGCAGACAACTAAATCATGTTATATAAAAAAGCACCCTTTCGGGTGCTTTTTTAGGTTTCACATCAATATGGAAGAGTGTCTCTTTATATAGTCAATTCATACATTTTTTTAAAATTTCATTGTTACGCCTAAACCAAAACCATTGTTTTCAAAATCAAATTTATTTCCATTAACTCTCAAATCATTATCTTTTGTATAACGGTAGTATACATTTAAATCGGCACTCTGCGACAATGGATGGCTAAGACCGGCTTCCAAAGTAACCAAATCAGATCCAGCAGCCAAAGTTCCCCATGCACTAACAGCACTGCTCAACGGCACAGTGGATGTAATACCAACCTGTACTTTATTTTTTGCATCGATATCGACAGAACCAATGCTGCCATCAATTCTATGCAGACCAACAAAAGCATCGGTAGTTGGTGTCAGTTTATAAAGCACATTAAATTCTTGTGTATTTATATCTGACTTAATATTACCTCTTTCGATATTACCTGACCCTAATGCATGATACTTATATTGAATTGCATATTTATCAGAAAGACCTGTTGTAATACCCGCATCAAGTTTCGTGTTCGTATCAAAATCATCACCATTAATAGCTGTTTTAGAATTGAAAACTCCTAAATCCACCGCTGTTTTTCCTTGTTGAATATCAGTTTGAGGTGCCGCAAAAGCCGTTACGGTCATAAGAGCTAAACCCATTGTCAATAAACATATTTTTTTCATGATTAATCCTCCTCGTATGATTGCCTATTTATAAAGACTTTTTCATATTAATTATTTTAGTATTCTATATAAATTCTTTAATTCCTGCTATTATTTTACATTTAAAATTTTCTTGATTTTTTTGTATATGCTCCTGCACCCTTGTCTGCCTGAAAGGAAAAAATCAAACCCAAAAATGCACAGCCATGAAAAATTTTTCATTTTCATGGCTGTGCATTTCTTCTTATTATTTTTTAGCGGCTAAACTCTGCCTAAAATCCTGCATCATAATGTCATAGGCAATATTCAAATCTTCATCCAAATTAAACAGCCCCGATGAGCCTACGATAAAGCACTCGGTTCCGGCATCTGCCAGTTCTAAAAAAGTATGCTTATTACAGGCACCATCAACTGCCAGTATATAAGAATAAGTATTTCGGACTTTCCACAAGGCAGCTTCATTGATGGATTTTATTGTCTCAGCAATAAAGTTTTGTCCGGCAAACCCTGGATCCACCGTCATAAACGTAAGCAGATCCAGATAATTCAGATACGGTTTGACCGCCTCCAGACTCGTTTCAGGGTTAAGGACAACCCCGCATTTACAATCGGCCTGTTTTATTTTATTAAATAAGCGAAATGCCTGACCACTAATAGTTTCGGAGTGCAAAGAAATAAAATCGGCACCGGCTTTTATCAAAGGATCGATATACTGCTCAGGATTCGTGACCATTAAATGGCAATCAATCGGTAAATTCGTGATTTGGCGCAATCCTTTGACAAAATCCACCGATAAAGATAAGTTTTTGACAAAATGTCCATCCATGATATCCACATGGTACAAATCGCAACGTTCATTCAAGATAGACACCTGTTCTTGAACTCGCATAAGATCCATACACATCAAAGACGGGGCAAATTTAATTTTCATTGCACAGTCTTCCCTTCCATAAGTTCATTGCCGTCGAGTTTTGCATTATAGATTGCTTTGCAAATCGAAATTTCTTTATGGTAAATCTGATCAAATAAATGTTTCAGATCAGACAAGGAACTCTGATGCGTAATTAAATCATCCACTTCCATCTGGCCCACATCGAGCATATGAACCGTATATTCCCACTCATTTAACGGCATGCTCATATAATACGAATTCCAAATCCCCAAAAGCTGCAATTCTTTTCTTAAAATGCTGCTGTGATTTTTTAACTCAAGTATCGTATCTTTCTGTGGATTTCCCAAAAGAACAATTCTGCCAAAGGTGCGGCTCAATTCAATCGCCGTATTCAAACCTCCCGTCGTACCAGTTCCTTCAATTACTACATCGACACCACGTCCGTTCGTTAGGCTCGAAATATTCCGGGCAAGCTTTTCATCTTTGACATTAAGAACCTGCAAGCCTCGCTGCTTTCCAAAAGAGATCTTCTCGTCCGATATTTCCAGTAAAATAATCTTTCTCGCACCAAAAATCTTTGCCCAGCGAGCCGCCATAATACCAATCGGGCCTGCTCCCACGATAACAACCGACTCACCAGCAGTAAGTTTTGCTTTACGGATCGCATGCTGTGCAACCGTTAAAGGTTCTGTCAAAGCGAACGTTTCCGGTTTCACCTGCGGATTTTGTGAAAACACGAGATTCCATTTGCTTGGAACTAAACAATACTGCGCAAATCCACCATCATTTCTTGAACCTAAATACTGATAGGCTATACATTCAGCATAATGTCCGGTCTTGCAATTTTCACATTTCATACAGGGAATAAGTGGAAAAGCAACCGCTGTTTTCCCTAGTAAACCCTCGTTTTTACGATCCCCCACTTCACTGACAATTCCTGAAAATTCATGACCAAGCGTCACGGGATAAACCTTCGTTCCTAGTTGATACACTCTTGGAATATCTGAGCCGCAGATACCACAAGCACTGATTTTTAGTAAGATTTCATCCCCCTTTGGTATCGGTTTCACCTTATCATCCAAGGTGAATTCATTGATTTTATGCAAACGCATCGCTTTCATGCAACGTTCCCCCTATTTTAACTTTTGCCCTGCTATATTGTGACAGCTGCTTACAACAGCCTGCCGATTTCAATACAATTTTCTGATGGAATAATTTGTATCTTAATATCGATCCCCTGTGCCAGAAACCCCTTCATGACACTGCGTTCAACCTCCGAAGCGGCAATATTCTTATACAGTGTCTTTCTGCCGGGCGCCATTCCCATACCGCCCAAATTGATTTCACCAAGAGCAATGCCCCCATCCATCAAGCGTTTATACGTGTCCGGAACTTTTGCCAAAAGGATTGTCGGTGTATCTATGCCATTCTTCAAGGCTTCAATCGCCTGATCACAAGAATACACATCCACTTTAACCCCTGTCGGTGCGGCAAGTTCGATGACTTCAATCATAAAAGCATCCGCTGCCACCTTATCATCAATAACCAGAATCCGTTTTGCCGGACGCGTTTTCATCCAAGCGGTCATTACCTGTCCGTGAATCAACCGATCATCAATTCTCGCCAATACTATGTTTTCCATGAAATCACTCCTCTTTATTTTTTCGGCAAAGTACTTTGATACCATCCCTGGCTCCTGCACTCACCTGCTCAACCAGATCACAAATCTCTGAACTTTCATCTCGTTCCAAAGTCAGCGAAAGCACCATGGGTAAATTCATCCCTGTAATGATTTGAATATCTGCTGTCCTGCTCAAAAAGCCCACCGTATTATAAGGTGTTCCCCCGAGCACATCCACGAGAACGATCACCCCTGCTCCCGTATCCAGTTCAAGCAAAGCCGCTCTCACCCGTTCCTTATAGGCTTCCGGATTTTCACCTTTTTCCAAAGGAACCGCCCGCATCTGCATTGCCGTTCCGGCAATCATTGCCGAACTTTCCATGAGCTGTTTACATAGCTCTCCATGGCTTGTCAACAATACACCAACCATTTCATTCACCTCATCTTAACTTTAAAATTCATTTCGCCGCTACAACTTTTATTGTGCTAACGGTGCTAAAATCCCCAATAAGGATGCGACAATCCCAACAACAAATAAAATCGCAATAATAGCTGTTGGACTCATACGATTGGAGATCAATTTCCACACACCTAAGGTTGCCGCTAATGGAAGCATGCTTGGCAGTAACGAATCTAAAACCTTCTGCAAATTGATGCCCACTTCACCAACACTAAACTCAATTGGTGTAACAATACCAATCCGAGTTGCCGCCAAAGACCCGATAACCATAAGCCCGACTACACTAAAAATTTCCGTAATACGATTCAACGTACCCGCCTTCAAAAAACTCAAAACAGCGGTCTTCCCTTTCTTATACCCAAGCATATACATACTATAACCCGTGCTAAGCATGATGACTTTATAACCGACTTCAAAAAAAATCGGCCCGAAAATATTACCTGCCAGTGCCAAACTACAACTGATCCCTGCCAGAATCGGATACACAATCCCCTGTGAAACCGTATCGCCAATCCCCGCCATCGGCCCCATCAAGCCAGTCCGTACTGAATTAATGTCCTCATCTGTGATTTCCACACCATTTGCCGCCTGTTCTTCCATCGATGCCGCAATCCCATGAATGACCGTCCCAATGTAAGATGGTTCTGTATTGAAAAAGACCATATACTTCTGAATTGCTTTCGCTCGTTCTGCTTTCGTTTTATAAAGCTTTTTAATAATCGGAATCATTGCATTGGCTGTACCCAAAGCCTGTAATCTTTCAAAATTGTAACAAGTTTCACTCGAATAACCGAGCAGCCAGTGCTTAATCAAATCTCGTTTTGTCAGCTTCACTTTAGGCTGTACATTCATGTTTTCTATTTGCGAATCTGCCATTATTCAGCCACCCCCGTTTTCTTATCCGTCGTAAAGAAATAAATAAGAACACCAATAATCGCGGCAAAAATCGTAATTGCCATTGTATCCAAATGAAGATAAACCGTCAGAAAATAACCCGCAAAGAAAAATCCAACAATCTTCTTTTTACTCAGATAACTCAGCAGCATCGCAATCCCAAGTGCCGGCATTAAAGCTCCGACTACAGAAAACGCTGTAATAATAGACGTTGGAATCGCCGCCAAAGCCCTGGTTGTCACATCACCGCCATAATAAACTAAAATAAAGGCCGGAATACCATTTAAGATAAAACTCAAAATCCCCGATGGTACATAATTCATAAACCGAAGTTTTGTTAAGTCTCCTTCAAGAGCATATTTATCGGCTTTGTGAATCCAAATACTATTGATGGTCATATAAGCTTGAAACGATAAAATCCCCAACAAACTAAACGGTACCGCAAACGTTGGGGCAAGACTTGGATCGGCCCCCGAAACAAGCGTCAAAGCTGTCCCGAAAACACCTGCAACCATAAGATTCCCTGGCATCGTCCCACCTGCCGTAATCCATCCCAAATACGTAAGCTGAATATAAGCCGCCGCCTTCATACCTTCAACCGGCTGCCCCATCGCTAGTGCCACAAGAAAACCTGCCCACAAAGGATATAACCAAGTCCTCGTTATAACATGGCTTACCCACCAAGTACTCATGGTAGCAATAATTGCTACCAAAATTGCTGATAACATAAATAAAATCCCTCCAATTGATTAAATTTACCTGCAAAAATCGTTTCTCAACGCTCCTCCTTCCTTTGATTTTTTATGAAGAGTCACCGTTTGCACATCACCTCCTCAAATTTCAGTACAACCAGTAAGCACTCATTTAATTTGACAGAATTTTCCGATTTTATTTTTCATTTCATCCCACAAAGCCATGTGGTATTATCCATCCTTCTTCTTGGAATATTTGCGGACTTTTACCTGCAAGGCAATATCAAAACCTAAAGCCCGCGCCAGTTTTTGTAAAGTTTCAATCGTCGGCATCACTTTTTTATTTTCAATATTGGATATATGCTTTTGACTAACACCGCTTTTCAAAGCCAATTCTCCCATGGTAAGACTTTGTGCCATACGTTCACTTTTTATATAAAGTACCAATTCCCGTATCATTTTTTCACCCCAATGTTTTGGTTTTCTCATGCCAGTTGCCTCAGCACGTAAAATGGATCTTTTAATTTACAAAAATCTGAATTTCCTGAATATTATTGTTATACTTAAGTAAAATACGAAGATAAAATGGCTGCATCCCCTCCTTAAGCCACCTCATTTTTTGGGAATTGAAAGGTATCCTTTAACAACGTAGAAATTTTTACATGCAGGGCACGAGCAAGTTTCTGTGCCTCGATAATATTCGGGAAATATTTATCATTTTCCCAATCGCTGATTGTAGTTTGTGGAAATCCTGTTTTCTGAAAAAGCTTGGTTTGCGAAAACTTTTTTGCCTGCCGAATTCCTCGTAAATTTTGTCCAAAGGTCATTTTCATTCCCCCCTCAAATGTCATTATAACGATATGGCGTTTATAAGTCAATGCTATGTCGGTAACTATTTAAATTTATTTATGTTAAAATAACGATAACACGTTAAAAAGGAGATAGAGATTATGGATATCACCGCTAAAATTGCCGCACGAATTATGGAACTCTGCAAAGAAAAAGGCCTTACGATTAATAAATTAGCTGATTTATCGGGTCTAACTCAATCTACCCTTGATAGCATCGTGAACGGAAAAAGCCGTAATCCCCAAGTCGTTACGATTTATAAAATTTGTGAGGGTCTCAATATATCGTTAGCTGAATTTTTTACAGATACTGAACCTTCCATCACAACCTGTGCGGAAAGCGAACTTGATTATCTACCGGACCCCGTCAAAGAAGAGCTGGATATCATCAAAGACTATGTGCTCCATAAACACGGGATAAAAAATCATAAATAAATGTAGTCCGTTATAATCACCGATAAATTTTCAAAGCATCCCTACTAAATTTCTTCATCTTTTATTCTCACTATGATGGCTCCATGATATAATGATATAATAATTTAATAATAATCGCGTACCTATACCTATAATTCAAAACTCGCTATTCCTTATTAAAATTGCATCACTCTAACTGAGTAAATAAGTACTCTCCCCTATTTCTATCGTGTAATTTTTACTTTTCGCGAAAATAATTTTCGTATAAATATATAATACACGCAATTTATTTTCGTGTCAATATGGAATATTATATTTAGGAGTGTTTTTTATGGCAACATTTGCTGATCGTCTTAAGTTATTACGAAACAACAAAAAACTTACACAAAAAGAAATTGCAAAAATACTGAATATAAATGAACGCTCTTATCAAAACTATGAAATAAATGCCTCAACACCAAATTTTAAACTGCTTCTTTTTATAGCTGATTATTTTGACGTATCCATTGATTATCTTGTAGGTAAAAGTGAAATTAAAGAACGAAGATAGAATTATCCTTTTATATTTTTCGTCGAGTTATACCATGCTATAATAATTTAATACCGCTCTTTAAAGTGAATCCTATTCAACTACAAAGGAATGCAAAAAAATAAACTGTACAAAAAAGACGATATACATTAGGCTTGTGAGTACCTAATGTATATCGTCTTTTCATCTCTTGGAAAATTCACGCACAAACACATAGAATGACGTGAACCCGACTACTAAAAAACAGTCGTTTTTTTTAATTATAAAGATTATTATGCTTAGTGTTCTGTCTCTGATAATTATAATATCTGATTACAGCCATTTTTCAGGATGATTCAATGTGTTCTTTAATTCTTCTAAAAATACCTTTATATGATAGCCATCAATCGCAGCATGATTAACGGTAATAGATAAAGGCATCGTAGTTTCACCATCTTTTTCCGTAAAGCCTCCTGATTCAAAAATTGGTGCATAATAGTTGTTAGCATTTTGCAAATGCATAGATAAACTATTGAAACTAAACCATGGAATAGAAGCTATAATATAATTATTAGATGCCGCTTTTACGGACATAATACCATGACTTTTTTGATAATGTTCCATATCTGCAACACAATTTTTATAAAAAATTCTGAAATCTTCATTATATTCGGTACAAATAAATGTGATTGTTTTATCATCATGAAGCACTGGATAATACGGCGTCAAATAGTCCCAATACCCTAATACACCATCTTGAAGTGCCATCCGAAATTCCTGTTGTTTTCCTATAGATCGTGTTATTAGATAAAGATATGTAGGGAAAAATTTAATTTTTTTACTTTTCAATATATGTCTAAGTATTGTAACATCCAACGTTACCGTAATAGAATATGTAGTCGTTGTAACCATTTCCGTAAAATAATTATATGTTTGCGCTCTTGGCCATGTTTCCATATCAATGGCGTGAAACTCTGCCTTCATATTGGTATTGATACCTCCTATCTATACCAATTTCCATGTCTAAATTTATCAAAAAATAATTAATTTTTATACAAGTATAAACCTTGCATCCTATGATTTCAAGTAAAAAGCAGAAAAATACAACTTACATACAAGCGGATAAAAAGAACAGATTACCTTTGTTTACTATGTATATACTTACTATCGATAATTATTGCTGCTACTATACTGTTTACCTGTCAGTAAAAAAGCTAATTCAAATAATTTTCAAATTTTATTCAAATACCTTCCAAATCATATTCAAATTTTAAAGATATATTATTATGCGTAGAGAAGGTATATGATTTTATTTATCTTCCGCAAAAAGTTTAAGGTGGCGTTAATTATGAAAAGTTTAGCAAAAAAAATCACCTTACTTACGCTTATAGCTGTAATTCAAGTTGGTTTTGTAGCTGGTATTACAGAAGCTTCTCCATTTCATGCAGATAATAGTCCAGCCCAAGTTCAATTTTATGATAGGGGGTCAGGTGGACCTGATGGACCACCGCCTCCTGCCGGGCCTGATGGTCCGCCTCCACCTCCTCCAATTCCTCCTGATGGGCCTGATGGGCCACCGCCGCCTCCTCCGCATCATCATCACCATCATCATCAGTGGGATAATTGATACTGTTGTGCCAAATTCGGTGTATATAACCAAGTGCATCCGCTGCTTTCGCTATAGATTCTAATCTGACAACTTACACTTTATAAAAATTGAATCTAACTAATAAAATATTATGACATACGGAGCTTGAAAACAGTATATAGGCACACAAAAAGGAACAGCCATGGAAAAACTCTTTTTCCATGGCTGTTTCTTTTTAGTATTTTTTTCTTTATGTGTTTCTATTAAAAACACACGGTAAGTTCTCTAATTGAAGTTATTTCAGAAGCATTGGGCTCTGAAACAAACGCTTCCACACCATTTTTCAAAATCAACAGATTTTCTTTCATTCTCTCTGAGAGTAAAATTTCTTTCGTAGAAAATGATATCTGTCCCGCTTCGATTGTTAAAATACGTATAGAAGGAAAATCCATTACGGCACAACATTGGCAGAAATTCCACTGTTCTTTTTTTCTAATGTCATTTACATGAGTATGTCCATTAAGATAGAATCCCTTTCCTTTTTTTTGTGATAATATCGACCACATATCGATAGCTGGGTCAATAGAATACATATCACGATTCGAAAATTTAGTTGTGTCTACAAGCGGATGATGAGCAAAAATGATAACCGGTTTCGTTCTGGATTGATGAATAATTTTTTCTAACCATAATAGCTGCTGATCATCAAGGCTGCCGCCATAGTTATCAGGCGATAATTCTCTTGCCGTGGCTAGTCTTACATAAATAGCACCATCTTTTTCCATAAAATCATATGGTTTCTGCTTTGTAAAATCTTGTACAGCATCATATCCCATTTGATATAGGTCATGATTGCCAATTACATGAACAAAATTCGAATCATACTGCCTTATGAATTGATAAACTTCTTTGTATTCATCAGCTTTCCCAAAATTAGTTAAATCACCTAAAGCAATATGAAAATCTACCTGTTCTGAAAAAAACTGATTCAAAAAATAAGGAAAGAACTCATCTCTTGCTTGTAATATTTTTTGTTCTATCGGTTTTGTCACACCATTTTTACTAGGATAATGTAAATCCCCAATCAAAGCTATTTTCATTTTATCTTTCCCTCCAAATTTATATTCTATATAACTTTAACGATCATATCGACTTGTCATCGTTTCTGGATAGCCTAAATTAAGCCGACTATCCGGGTCGAATAAATGCAGTTCTGTCTGCATTGGTCGTATATATTTTTCCCCTCCAACAGTCCAATTTTTTCGTTCACTCAAAGCTACAACTTCATGATTATTAAGTTGTAGATAAACACCATAATCTTTTCCTTGCGTTTCAATGTAATTCACAACTCCAACCAAACTATTGTCCATATAACTTACGCTTATTTCCAAATGCTCCGGACGAATACCAAAGAGTATTGTCTTTTTTGTATAATTTTTTAGAAAATCGACCCACTGCTGATCCAATTGATATTCCTGATTTCCAAAATACATTTTTCCATTTTCATATCTTGCCTCAATAACACTCATCGGAGGTGAACCAATAAACTGAGCAGTAAATACGTTAGCCGGCCTATTATAAATATGTTCAGGCGTATCAAACATCTGAATTTCACCTTCATTAATAAGGACAATTTTTTGTCCCAAGGTCATTGCCTCAATCTGATCGTGCGTTACATAAATGAACGTCTGTCCAAATTTCTCATGAATATTTAATAAATGTTTTCGTGCCGACACCCGAAGCTTTGCATCTAAATTAGATAATGGTTCATCCAGTAGTAAATATTCACATTTTTTTACGATAGCTCTAGCCAAAGCCACCCTTTGACGCTGTCCGCCTGATAATTCATGGGGTTTTCGGTTCTCATATCCCTTTAACTCTACAATATCCAGGGCAAGATCTACACGATTTTCAATCTCAGTCAAAGGAACTTTATTTGCTTTTAGCCCATATGTAATATTTTGAAGAACCGTCATATGAGGGTACAACGCATAGTTTTGAAAGACCATCGCTATATTCCGTTTACCACTAGGAACATCGTTTACAACTTGACCATCCAGGCGAATTTCACCTTCTGTTACAAATTCAAAACCCGCAATCATTCTCAATATTGTTGATTTCCCGCAACCGGACGGACCCAATAAAATCAGTCGTTCTCCTGGTTCTACACGAAAATTCATATTAGGAATAATCTCTATATCCTTGTATTTCTTTCTTACATTATCAAATACGATTTCTTTTCCCATAATTTCTCCTTTATTTTATACCTGACGAAGTAAATGTCCCTATGATTTGACGTTGGAAAATCAAATATAACAGCAATGGTATAATCATGGTAACAACCGACATAGCCATTATCAGGGCAAAATTTGATCCCTTTTCTTCGCTAACAAATAATTGTAAAGCCAACGGCAATGTATAGTTTTCTTTCGTTTTCAAGATTAATTGCGGCCAAACATATTCATTCCAGGCACCAATGAATAGCCAAATTCCAGTAGAGATGATTTGTGGTTTCAAAAGTGGTAATACAATATCTTTCATAATCTTAAAATGACCAATATCATCTAGTTTTACCGCATCAATAATGGCGATCGGTATCGTTTTCATTGTTTGATGCAATAAAAATATTCCGGATCCAGTTACCAGTTGAGGCAGTATAACGCCCATCAAAGTATCGTTTAGATTCATAGCTGAAACCGTCAAATAATTTGGAATCATCGTAGCTGTAAAAGGAACAAACATTGAAAGTAAAAATAAAAAATACAATACTTTACTGCCTCGCACTGGAATAAAAACTAACGCATAAGCCGCACAAAATGCAGTTATTAATTTTACCATTGTTATAATCGCAGCAACCGTAAACGTATTCGTAATAATATGAACCAAGGGGATTTTATCAAACAAAGCCAAATAATTATCCACTACAGGCTCGACTGGAAATAATCTAAGAATAGCAGCGAACGCCGCTGCATTCGTTTTAAACGAATTAGCTATAGCAAACAATATAGGGTAAAGCAAAATGAGCACGGTTATTATAAAAGCAACGTGCCATAATAACTGCACTAATTTATTCGTTTTCATAATGAACCCTGCTTTCTACAAACTTAAACAAAATTACAATGAAAATTGCAAATAGTATAATAGTAACCATTGATATTGCGGCCGAATTCCCTGAATTGAACACCACAAAAGCTTCATGATATGATAAGTAAAGCAAATTAGAACTGCCATCATTCGGACCGCCTTTGGTTAAAACGCTGATAGGCGTATAAATATATTGAAGCCCCATCACAGTAGTTATAACAAATATATAGAGCCCTGTGGCGCTGCTCATTGGCATAACAATATCTTTAAATACCTTGTATAAAGGAACATTGTCTAACTTCGCTGCTTCAATAACATCAGGAGCTATACCACTTACTGCTGCATATAAAATAATGAAATTATAGCCAAATACCCGCCAAGACGTAATCAGGCTAATTACAACAATGGCCAGTCCTTCCGTAATATTCCAAACAGGTAATGTTATAGAAAAATTTCGTAGCAGGAGTGCCACTGGTCCAGAAAGTGGATTCAATATCCACATAAATATCATGGAGCCAACCACCAATGAAATAAAAGCCGGCATAAAGATTGCGATCTTATAAAATTCTTTAAATCTTTCAAAAACAAAGTGACAAACAAACGCAAATATATACGGAATAGCACAATTAACGATTGCTAAAATCAGAATATATAGAAAGGTGTTCTTTAATACTTTATAAAATACTGGATTCATAAATAGATCAATATAATTTTTCAGACCTACAAACTCTTTATCGGGACGAATCATATTCCAATCGAAAAAACTAAGATATAACGTGTACATTAATGGTAAAAAAAGAAATATAAAAATTAAAACGATTGAAGGCAGCAGTAAGAGTCACGACTTCATAAAATCCTTTTTTTCGGCAATATTCATTATAAGCGCTCTCCATAAAACTGGTTTAATTGATCATATAATACTGAAATATCTTTCATAATTACATCGGGATTTTCTATTAGTTCTACAGGATACATCTGGTGATGCGACAGCCACACTGTCTTAAACCCAACTTCTTGTGCCCCCACAATGTCTGTATACGGGTTGTCGCCAATCATCATACATTGTATTGGCAAAAGATTAAAGGTATCTATAATATACTGAAAGGCAAATGGATTTGGTTTTCCTGCATACTCGATCTTTTGAATATTGGCAGCTTTTTTAATCGCATAATACAATGAACCCGTTTCTGGAAAAACTTTAAAGTTTTGACCTGGACGATTAAAATCCATATTTGCCGCAATCAATTTTGCACCACGTTGAAGATGCTGTACACTTTGGAATATTTTTTCATAGTTAAATTGTGAATCCAAACCAACTACAACAAAGTCACAATCGGCCTGCGTTCCCAATGCAACAACTTGGTGTCCACATTTTGCTAAAGATTCTTCCAATGCAGCTGTCCCCACGACAGCTGCACGTATAAAACCATAGCGATTATACAGATAAAACCCAACCAAATCCAATGCAGTAATAATATCTGCAGGTACTGAGGGAATTCCCATAGTATTCAGTTTCTCCGAAATATATGCAGCGGAATCAGCGGAATTGTTAGTCAAAAACAAAACCCTTTTATTTTTTAACTGTAAAAGAGCTATACACTCTTTTGCTCCATCATACAAATCATCACCTGCATATATACATCCATCTAAATCAAAAATAAAACAAGATACATTCTCATAAGCTGTGCTCATTGCTCCACCCCAAATTATTCAACCAAAGTTTTTTACATCCTACAGATAATCCAACTCCTCCTGATGCAATTGCTTCTTCAGCCTCTGCTGGGGTTTTTATCAAGCCCCCCAAAATAAGCGGGACATCAACCCGACTGGTTACATCTTTTATCACGCGCGGCATTAATGCGGGCATCATTTCTACAGCATCCGGTTGGATGGACTTTATGCTTGCAATACCAGACTCCAAGGCTTGTGTATCAATCATAAATAACTGTAAGACAGAAATGAGTCCCATCTTTTTAATAATTGGAATAAGACTCTTTTTCGTCGTTACAATCCCATCAAGCTTTACCATATGCGCCAAATATTTTACCCCTTCTTTATCTTTTGCAAGCCCTTTCATTAAATCAAGGTGAATAAAAATATGTTTATTCTGTTTTTTTGTTTCTTCCACACAATGAATTAAGCTCAAAATATCGCCTTCCATCAAAAATATCACTTCACAATCCGATGATAAGGCTTCCTTCATATCATTTACCGAACGGACAGCTGCTATAATAGGGAATGTTTTTAACTTTCCAAGAATCTGTTTTATAAAGCATCACCTCAAAAAAATATTTTAAATTTTAGAAACTTATTTACTAATCAATACATTAATTTCATCTTGAGTTTTTTTAAGTCCCTCTGATACGGTTACAGTTCCACCTAACACTTTATCCCGAAGATCTATAAGAATCTGCTCTGCCTGTAACCCTTTACTTCCCGGGAAAGCCACCCATGAATCAATATATTTCGAAGAATCATATGCTACTTTAATAAATGGATCTTCTGTAACTAATTTTTTTACGGTTTCATTCTCAATTGCATCAGCTGTCGGTGGAATATAACCAGTGTCATTGAGCCAAATACCAATATTATCTGGTTGATATAAATATTTGAGAAATTCCCAGGCTGCTTTCTGTTGTGCTTCTGTTTGAGCTGTGATTGCTAACAAATTCCCCCCTGCAGGAACACTATAACTTGCTTGTTTACCATCCCATCCTGGTGCTGGTATTGCTGTTATGTTAGCTTTCGTTCCGTCTTTAATCATCCTACTGTAAGCTACTGTATTGAAATGCATCCCCACATCGCCTTGTATAAAACTTTGTACCCCTTGCTTTCCATCGATATGTAAAGCACTTTTATCCTTAAGTATCATGTCAGCCATTAATTGATAAGCCTCAATTCCTTCAGCAGATGCAAATGCGGCTTTCCCATCTTGAATATATTTCGTCCCATTACTTTCTAATAATTGTTGAATTTCCCAAGTATATGCATTTTCGGCAATATATAAACCATATTTTCCACTCGTGTCTTTTATTTTCTTGGATGCATCTCGTATAGCCGTCCAAGTAGTAAGGGTTTGTGGGTCTACTCCTGCCTGTTGAAGAATATCCAAATTTAGATATAGAATAGGCGTACTTAATCCATAAGGTAAACCAACCTGTTGATTTTTCTGATTCATCGCCAATGCTCTTACAGGTTTGGTAAATTTATTTTCAAACCATTGTTTGTCATCCGGAAAGTATTTATTGATTAATTCTTCTGGTTGAATATATTTGAAATTATTCCCAAAGTATTCTTTATAAGCCCAGCCTACCTGAACAATAGCCGGAGCTTTGCCTGCAGCAGCCTCTGCCTGTAAATTTTGCATCAAACCTTTATAAGTGTCTGGTATAAAACGACCTACCACTTCAATTTTATCCTGAGATGCGTTAAACGCCTTAATCATTTGATCATTGGCTCGACCACCAAGAGAATCCCCATTAATATGCCAATATTCAATTACAACTTTATCCTTATTGCTATTTGCTTCCTTTTTTTCTCCAGATTGCCCACAACCTCCTATAAACGTAGTGAGAGATAGCACCGTCATGGCAATTACCAAGGCTTTTAATTTTTTCATAAATAAATCCTCCTCATTGATTTAGTAAATGTTCCAAGTAACGTAAAATTAAATATATGTCCTGCTATCCCCGATTCCCTGCCCCCTCCTTTGCACAAAAAAAAGAGTCCTCTTATAACACAGAACAATAGTAGTAAAATAAATTGAAATTTATTTTACTAAAAAAAACGTTCCATGTATTTAGGATCTCTTTAATCTCTACCTAAACATGAAATTTTTGTACAATCGCATTTGGATTGTCATTTATTTAGAAAATTTATTAAATCAGTTAACATAATCTGTTAGCTCTAATTTTTAAAAATCTCCCTTACTAAATTATGTTTTTATTGTAAGCTATCCAATCTCACGATACAACTCTTATTACGTTATTTTTATGTTATCTTTCTGTTATATTTCTTTCTGTTATGTTCATATAAAATTCTTTTTTTGCTCGTTGTTCTGATAAATAACATCCTATTCCCAAACTACAGATTTCGTAAAATACTTTCAATACATAAAGCGTATGAGCCGAAAGCGCTTACCGCCTGCATGCAATAAAACAACCAAACATAAAAATATACAGCCATGAAAAATTTTTCATTTCCATGGCTGTGCGTTTCTTCTTATTATTTGTCAGTGGCTAAACTCTGCCTAAAACCCTGCATCATAATGTCATACGCAATATTCAAATATTCATGCAGATTAAGCAGCCCCGACGAGCCTATGATAAAGCACTCCATGCCGGCATCCAAGATACTGCCGGAACGTTGTGGACAATCTTTGCACCCACTATCTAAAACAGCAAAAAAAAGTACGCGAATTTTTGAGGGTTTAATACCGCTTAGATTCGTGTACTCTTTTTTAGCGAGAAATATTCTCTCACTGAAATCAATCAAAAAAAATGCTTAATGCGACAGCTCCATCAATATCATAAAAAGGTGCTACAGTCTTTGTTCTGTAAGCACCTTTTTGATTTCTCTTAGTATTGCATGTTGTAATATGGGGGTGATTCCCTGAATATATGAAAATAAACTAAACTTATCGCACTACTCATTATTAATAGATTCAATAACGTATTTTCCTCTAAATAAATCTGATATTTGGATACTATAATCATGTCTTATATAAAAATTTATCTTCAAAGGAAAAGCTAAACGTGTAACTTGACACTTATGTTTTATATACCTTCTTAATTCGATCTTTATTTACCCCGAAAATGAACTAGAATTTCGCAAGAAATACCCCAACAATTTGTGGTTTATATTTAAAGTTATTTACACTCGTGTCATAAGGAGTAACCCAGTCACATTTTAGATTTGCTTGAAAGTTTTTAGTAATTATATAATCGTAAGATACTCCCCATCCCTTAACACCATATGTATTGTTAGACGTAGTTAAACCGCCCATCAACATATTATTAATCGCGTCTTTACCAAAGGCTTGATAATGAACGCCAATTGAATAAGTACCAGGTTTATTACTATTGGTTTCCTTATAAAATAGTCCTGTATAAAAACCATTCCCTTCTTTCGGCGCTACTGACGTTGCATGAGAAGCTCTATTGCTTATTACTTCTGTCTTAAGGGTATAATCCGGCGCAATTTTAACTTTAGCACCAACAGCCAATATATTCCAAGGGAGAGAATTATTACTTGTATTTGTTTTTTGGTTATCACTAATTAGATAATCTGCTGTAACAGTTATTTTCGGATTAAATTTATAGACTAAATCAAGCCCCTTTATATTTTGCGCATCAGTCTTAGTATTTGTAGTGGTAGTCATTTGGACATACCCCTGCAGTGCTTGGGAAATATCATATGCTAAAAATCTTCCGGTAAATTTATTGTCGCTATACTTGAGCGTAAATCCATCCCAAGACGTACAATCTGATATCGCACCAGTCGTACCAAGAAACATTGACGAACGACCTACTGTAGCCGACCAATTAGGATCCATCTGATAAACAAGTTCTGCTTGATCCATTTGAGTTTCCCCTGAAGAAGAACCATTGGAGCCGCTAGTCGAACCGTAATTAGTCCTGTTAGAAACAAACTGCGAACCAATCCTAGCATTGACCGTCCATCGTTCATCAAGCTGTGCAGTCATACCAATACGGAAACGATCTTGACTCACGCTCGTGCTCTTCCCCCCCTTATTGGTGCCTGTACCACCAAGATTGCTGTAAAAGCGATAACGAATATCGCCTCCAATCTTTACAATGGGATAATTCTTTTCTTTTTTAGTTACACTCATGTTAATATCTTTGATTTCAGGATCAAATTCCATTTTGAGCGAGTTAATAATTATTTTTTGCGCATCATTAGCCTTGTCCATATTTTGCATAGCTTTTGCTACAAGAACAGCACATTCGTATCGTGACATTAGTTTATTACTTTCAGGTGATTCATCAAGATTGATATCAATCACCTTTGCCTTCGCAAGATCTCGAATTGCTGTATAAGCCCAATGATTGGCTGGCACATCATCAAGAGAAGAAGCTGCCAAAGCTGTACCGATTAAACTTATTAATAATACCAACACTACAACAAATAATAAAATTTTTCTCATTTTTTGTCCTCCTAATATCTTTCGTATTTTTACTCAGGAAAATTATCATGGAAATTTATTAAAAACTAAAATAAGTATTATAAATGACAATATCATTGTTTTTTGATTTCTCGTCTTCAGTTAGTTATCATTTAGTTCGTTTAACAACTAACGGTCCCTTGATGACATCCCTTATCTTTGCTGCGGGTAAATTGTTTTCAATTAACTGACACATGACTTTCATGTACGGATGGATATGGCGAAAATACTTTTGGTAGCCTGCGCATAAGTAATTAAGCCCTATCTTACCATCTGGTGTCATAGCAAAACGATGCTTCGGACATTCACCATGGCAAGCAAACTCTACCTCACACGTTTGACAATATCGAGGCACTGCCCCTTTATTTTTGCTAAATTGGCATTGCTTTTCGGAATCAACCATTGTATAGGGGTCCGATGTCAAAATACTGCCTAAATAAAATTCCGGATATACATAATGATCACAGGAAAAAATTCCCCCATCATGCTCTAGAATGACTGATTCACCACACTGCTCGGCAAACACACAAACCGTTGCAGGCAATCCAAGCCATGCCTCCAGCGCCCATTCAAAATTCATTACATGAATAGATCCGACATCATTTTTTACCCATTCATCAAAAATAGTTATTAAGAAATCTCCATATACTTCTGGTTCCACCGACCATGCTGTAACTTCCGTTTTTTCATCTAGATTAAGCGACGCTGGTGTCGCAAGCCTGAGACCTAATTTTTTTGCGACTTCATCCGGTCGTCGCTCCACAATAGGAATAAACTGTATAAAACCAACACCAATTTCCTTAAAAAATTGATAAATCTCTAAAGGTTTATACGCCGACTCTTTCGTCACACAACTCAGTACATTTACAGGAATTCCGTATTTTTGTAATAAAGCAAGACCCTGCATAACTTTGTCAAATGTCGGCTGACCAGGGCAGGTTAAACGGTAACGATTATGGATGTTTTCTGGCCCGTCCAAACTTAACCCGACAAAGAAATCATTCGTTTTTAAAAATCTACCCCATTGATCATCAAGCAACGTACCATTCGTCTGCAGTGAATTTATAATTTTCTTTCCACTGGAATATTTTTGTTGCAATTCTACTACCCTTTGAAAAAATTCCAATCCTAAAAGTGTCGGTTCACCACCCTGCCAGACAAATGACACTTCAGGTACAGGCTGGGCACTAATATATTTATGGATATAAGTTTCCATGACATCATCCGACATACGAAAGTTTTTTTTGGAGGCATACATTGCCGCCTTTTCCGTATAAAAGCAATATTTACAATTCAAGTTGCAAAGCGGTCCAACCGGTTTTGCCAATATATGGATTCCTTTAGTACGGCTCACATTCTCATCACCTTATACTTTATTGCTTCTTTTGCGTCTCATCATCTCGACTTAGCGAATAATGTTATTAGCTTTTAATCATTTAACAACTCGTACAACACATAATCATACTTGCCTTCAAAAGCAAACTCGCCTTTATTTTTGTAACTGGAGCTAACGGGAGAATGGCTGTCTCGTCCAACACTAAGTCCTTCAAGGGAAAGCCATTCAGTATTTGGTATCACCTTTTCACCAACTACTTTACCATTGATATAGATCTGAGCAATTCCTTTATTCTTACCTGTTTTCGCAAGCTGAAATTTAAGAACAGTAGAACCCAAAGGAATTTTTTCTGTTGATACAACCCGGGTTATATTGCCAAGACAATTCAATTCATATATCAATTGATTATTTTTTACGTAGAGCGTATAGCCTGCAAACTCATCCCCCTGAGCCACTAGAACCCCCTCTTGTGATTCTTTGCTCCGATTAATCGGCACAGTAATTGTATAAGACCTGTTAACTAATTTCGGGACAGCACCATTTTCTATGACTCCCATACCTGGTAAATATTTATAAGTATTACGATTATTAACCGCATCCGTTTTACCTGGTTTCACGGGTTTTAATGCTGCACCGTATTTTTCTGCTTCAGTAGTCCACAAAGCTTTCATTTCATTCAGTTTATCCGGATATACTTTCGCTAAATCATGGTTTTCAGAATAATCTTCGCTCAGATTATATAGTTCCCAATTTGGTTCTGTAGTCCTTTTCGCGAGCAGCCATGCATCACGTTCACTGCTGATAGCCTTCCAGCCATCTTGCGTTATCGAACGATTACCGCCTCCAGCTTGTAAATTCAATCTACCTTTGATCAAATCATAATGGACGGCATGTTCGGTTGGAGCAGCCCCATTATCAAATGTATTAGCAAAACTTACACCATGCATCGGCATTTGATCTATACCTTGGAAAACCTTAGGAGTCTCAATATTCATCACATTGAGTACGGTCGGCGTAATATCCGTAACATATACTGCTTGGTCACGCACTTCTCCTTTTTCTTTAATTCCCGCAGGCCAATGAATAATCAACGGTTCACGCGTACCTCCACCATAAACCGCACCCTTGAACCCTTTAAAGGGTGTATTACTAACCATAGCCCAGCCTCTTGGATAAAAAGCTTCAAAGTCCGGTCCACCTATATCGTTTATTTTTTTTAGATACTCAGCCACATGGGATTGACCATTTGACCGAGACAATTTCAATTCATAATCAGATCCTTCATTACCGCCATAACCAGTAGCCCCATTATCGGAGATCAAGACAATCATAGTATTGTCAAATTGACCAATGGCTTTGAGATAATCCGTTAAGCGACCAATCTGATTATCGGTGTAAGTTAAGTAGCCCGCAAATACTTGTTCAAAACGGGTACATACTTTCTTTTCATTTGGCAACAAATTATCCCATGGTTTCACATTTGGATCACGTGCCGTCAGTTCTGCGTTAGCAGGAATAATCCCCAGTTTTTTCTGTCGGTTAAAACGTTCCTCACGTATCTCATCCCAGCCTTTGTCATATACTCCATTGTACATATCAATAAATTTCTTAGGTGCCTGTAGTGGAGAATGGGTAGCAGAGAAGGCTACATACAAAAAGAACGGTTTATCTGGTGTAACCGAAACCTGATCTGTTACAAACTGTTCGGCCATATCTACAAGATTTGCTGTAAGTTGATACCCTTTTTTATTTGGTGTCGAAATAAAATGATTGTCATAGGTTAGTTGAGGATCATTCTGATCGGTTTCTCCATTCAAATATCCATAGAAACGTTCAAATCCTTTAGCTAGCGGCCAGTAATCAAACGGACCTGCAGGCGTAATCTGATGGGTAGGTGCAACATGCCACTTTCCAACTGCCAAAGTACTATAACCACTAGTTTTAAGAATTTGCGCTACTGTTGCAGCTCTATCGGTAATACGCCCGCGTATACTTGGAACGGTTTCGCCAAAATCGATATCAGCTAAATTCCCCATACCAACGGCATTATTATCTCTTCCGGTTAATAGGGATGCCCGCGTAGGCGAACAGACAGGACAAGTAGTAAAATTATTATAACGTAATCCATTCGCTGCTAGTTTATCAATATTTGGTGTTTTTATTTCTGATCCATAAGTGCCTAAATCAGAAAATCCCATGTCATCCAATACGATATATATTACATTGGTCTTAGTTTGCTGAGTTTTCTGACCTTTTTGAGTATTAAAATTTGGCTGAATAATTGGTTTATTATCATTAGTTGCTGCCGTAGCTGGAGCCATCATGTTTACGGAAGTCGCAAAAACCATACCTACTAGTGTTAACTGTCTTACAAGTCTTTTTTTCACTTTACCCTTCATCTTTCCACCCCTTATAACTGATACTACTGTCCTCCAAGTCAACCATCCTGAACATCGCTTCGATCATAAAAAAACATTAACAATACGGTCTGTTTGAACTGAGTCACAATTTTATACAATTTGATTCATCAAATAATATAAAATAAATCTTGTATTATACAGGGCTCAAATATTTAGCATTATTGTAACAGTCTATTTATTCTCAATATTCTTATAATTAACTTTTAAATTTTTCGATGATTCCTATTCACAATTATGTACCTCCAGAACAATTCACTGATAAACATTTCCCTCCCATTCTTATAAATTCATAAATTTTAAAAATAGTAAGTTTAATTCTTTCCTTCATAACTTATACGTATAAGTTATGAAGGAAATTTTATATATAAATAAAAAACATGTGTCAACTTATACGTAAAAGTTAACCTAATTATAGCATCGCTAATTTTATTGTCAATAAAATTTTTAATTAAAAACATATTTATTATCGCTATAGATTGCAATTTCAATAACAAATAAAACACCGCAAAAAAGTTTGAATAAAGTTTAAAATCTGCGTTTAAATAGTATTTAAGAGCATTTTCAGGTGTTTTTCAGTTTATAATTTTTTCTAGAAATTAATTACATCAATTCTAAACACGCCAAAATAGTTGTCACTTTCCGAACAGTAGTCCCTTTAGAGATGCGAAGCAAGAAATCTAATTGTATGGAATCCGTCAACAGCTTTCGGGTAATTAATCCTATAATTGTCCAAAAGTTGTTGACAATAAAATTTAAGATGCTATAATCAAATTGGTTTTAGTTATGGTGTTTATAAGCTTTGCTTATACGTATAAGCAAAGCTTGTTCTTAACTTTTTTATTTAGACGGTATCCTAGTGCTAATGATATCAAAATTTATCTAATATTACAAAATTTATTTTAATAAAATTGAGGAGGTATTTTCTTATGTCTTGGTTTAAAAATCTTAGAGTTAGATTTCAAATTATCAGCTTAGTGGCCATAGCAACAGTCTTTATTGCCATTATCGGTTCTACTGGGTACTATTTCAATAAAATGGTAACATCTACTCTTAATCTGGTCTATAATGATGAGCTGTTACCAATTGTTAAGCTTAACAACTGTCGGGCCATCTTGCGTGGAACCCAGTCTGACGTTTTTATCGTACTTAACATGAAGAATGTCGAGGATGTACGTAAGCTCCTGGAAGAGCGGAAAGATCGAACAAGCGCTCTAGAGAAATATTTAAATCAATTAGTAAATGATGCGAAGGCTCCAGAAGAACGTGACGTATTGGTTTCCGTAAAAGATAGTTGGAATAACAATCAAATTTTGAGTCAACAAATATTTGATTTAGTATTATCTGGAAAAAAGCAGGAAGCTGCCACTATTATTACTAATTCAAACTTCTTGCCTGAAACCAACAAAATTATTAATGATATGTGGAAATTAGCTAATAAGCGTCTTGATAAGGTTGCGCAGCTTAATGAACAAAATCAGAGAGAAGCTATCATGTCTAGTGCCATTATTATAGGAACTGCTAGCTTGTCTTTGCTTATATTGATTGTCATCGGTCTGTGGATTGCAAAGTTAATAAGCGCGCCGATCCAAACTGTGACAGGCGCGTTAACCGAGGTGGCAAATGGTAATCTAAAAACAGCTGATGTAAGCGTTCAATCGACGAATGAAATAGGTCAATTGGCTGCAGCTCTTAATAAAATGAAACATGAAATTAGCGATGTAGTGAGACAAATCGGCGTTCATTCTGAACAAGTGGCTGCTTCTTCACAAGAACTTACATCAAGTGCTGAACAGTCAGCCCATGCAGCAACTTTGATAGCTGAAACCATCACTAAAGTAGCAGAAGGTGCCGCTGAGCAGAGAAGTGCCGCTGGTTCCGCCAGTAATGCTGTGAATGCCATGTCAACAGAAATTAAAGGCATTACGGCTGTCACGAATGAAATTACTACCATGTCAGAAAAAACAACAGGTGTAACACAAGATGGAAAACAAGCGATTGACAAAGTAACAGAACAAATGCATCTTATTGCTTCAGGAACAGAAATGGTGCAACAGGCAATTAATCAGTTGTCTACCAGTTCCAAAGAAATTATTGGGATTGTAGATGTGATAGGAAACTTAGCTAGTCAAACCAATCTATTGGCATTAAATGCGGCAATTGAAGCAGCGCGGGCTGGAGAACAGGGAAAAGGATTTGCCGTAGTAGCTGAGGAAGTGAGAAAACTTGCCGAGCAGTCTCAGGAAGCTGCCCAAAAAATCGCTGGGTTAATTCATGAAAATGAATTAAATATGAATAAAGCTGTAACCGCCATGAATGAAAGAAAAGCTGGAGTAAGTGACGGCATTGAAGTGGTAGAAATCACAGGTACGACGTTTGCCAATATTGCTTCGTCCATTCAAACTATGTCCGATCAAGTAAGGCACATTTCAGACTCTATTCAACAAATGGCAAACGGAAGCGAAAAAGCTGTATCGCTAGTACAGTTAATTGATCAGTTCAGTCAAAATGCAGCGAGTTATACTAAAACAGTGTCATCCACTACTGAGGAACAGTCCACTTCTATGGAAGAAATTGCTACAGCAAGTGAAGCACTAGCAAAAATGGCGGAGCAGCTCAGAGAAATTTTACATAAATTTTCTGTTTGATATGGGTGATTTCTCGATACTCCCATTGATAAATGCATATGAACAATCCTATCAATCAACAGAGCAGGTTGAATTTCTCAATCTGCTCTGTTTTTATTATATACATTTATCATAGATGTAATTTTTTTAAATTTATCTAAAGAATAATCAAAAAATTGATAATAGGAATCACATAAATAATTTAAATTATCTTTTTGATTTTCTCTATATCTTTTACATCCACCTCTGCAGACAGAGTAGAATTTGCATTGCCTGCATTTTTTACTAATATTAAATGATTCTAATATAAAATTTTTTGTACATTCTTTGTTATGCATATTATCAAATGTTTCATTTAAAACGTTTCCTATAGAATGTTTTTCATATGTATAAAAATCACAAGGATAAACTGAACCATCACTTTCTATAATATGTTGACAAGAACACCTCCCATTCATATCACACGCTTCATAGTTATGTCCTAAAAAAAGTCCTAATATATTATCAAAATATCTTATACTTACAAAATCATCATTAACTACATCTGCATACCATAAATCAAATAATTTTATTAAAAAAACTGTATATTCTTTCGACGTTAAGGAAAATTTATTTTCTATTCCATCTTCTTTACTTTCAAAAGAATCTAAACAGGGAATAAATTGAAGATATCTCAAACCATTTTTCTTGAAAAAATTATAACAACTTTCAATTTTCCTAACAACAATTGGAGTAACTACTACTAAAATATTAAACTCCACATCATATTTTTGAAGCAATTTTATTCCTTTAACAACATCAATAAAGCTTCCTTTTCCGCTGTAATCTAATCTGTTTAAATTATGAATATCTTTAGATCCATCTAACGATATTCCCACTAAAATATTATTTTTTTTAAAAAACCTTGCCCATTCTTCTGTTATTAGAGTTCCATTTGTTTGTATAGAGTATCTGAAGGTAGTACCATTATTACCACTTTCATTTACATATTTCAATAAATCCCTATAAAAATCAATTTCTCTTAATAAAGGTTCTCCCCCCTGAACCCCTATTGTACATTGTCCACCATTACAATAAATTTTTATTTTTTCAATAATTTCCTCTAAAGTTTCTTTTTTCATAAATCCATAATCTTCAACCTCTCTTGCATTAGCAATAGAATGGTAAAAACAATATTTGCAATTTAAATTGCATTTACTGGATGACGGTTTTAGCATTACACTTAAGTTTCGCTTCACAGTTTTCCCTCCAATTATAATAGTAACTTGTCAACACTTATCCCAATCGCTCTTGTTTTAATCATTTTATCAGCTGTTTAAACACCCCGCAACTCTGATCTAGGATAAATATAGCCTATCCAGTGCATGAATTACATTATATATATTAAGTAGAATCAGCATCACAAGTACAACATCCAGTACCTTTGCTATAACTTTACTATCATATATTTTATTAAATTTAGATCCAATAAGCCCCCCCAGAATACCACCTATCATCATTACAGGTAATATTGGTAATAAAAAGGCTTCTATACCTCGAGTACTTGCTATTGCAAAAAGTTGTGCTCCTTGCGAAAATAGAATAGTTATAATAGAATTTACAGCAGCTTCTTTAGGCTCCATAGAAAAAAATATAGTAAGAATACATATATTTATCGGGCCGCCACCTATGCTCAAAAATGAAGACATTACACCTAGAAAAAGTCCAATGAATAAACATGCTATGCTATTTTCAACTTTAAAACTTTTAACTTTTTCTTTATTTCTCATGTATAGAAATATCATAATTAAAAAAATTGCTAATATAGCATTTTGTGATACTGTCACAATATTATGAGGAAATACATCAAGCACATCTTTTAAAAGTTTTTCGCCCCAGGCGCCGCCAATAACCGAACCGACTCCTATAAATACTGTTTTTTTAATTTCTATCTTAAATTTATACTTAAATTGTTTAATTATAGATACAACTGCCATAGTAAATACAGTACATGCTGATATTACACCTATAGTTGAAACATTATAATCACCAATGAAATCTAACACCGGTTTAATTATAACCCCTCCACCAAGGCCTGCCATAGCACCTATTATGGTTGCACCTAAAGCTACTAACAAATAGACTAAAATCATTATTTTTATCCCTCTTAATACATGCAGGTTGCTTATACGTATAAGCAACCTGCGTGTATTTACCTTAATTTTACGTTAAACTACGCTTTTCAGCTAGCTCCTTTGCCACTTGTGCAACTTTTTCCTTATTCATCGGGTACCAGAAAGTAATACATAGAAATACTATAAAGTATAAAACTCCCGGAATCAGTAATGAAAGGTCTCTAATTTTTTCTGCTACCTCCATAGTCTGTTGTGGTGCTTTTATATAACCAGCTATCCCAAGAACTAAACCAGCAATACCACCTGAAAATGATTGTCCTAATTTTCTAGCAAATGTATAAATAGAAAAGACAGTACCATCTTCTCTTCTTCCACTAATTAACTCTTGATAGTCTATTGCATCTATAATAAATGCCCAAATGATAAAGTTGAAAAAAGTAACCCCTATATCTGCAATCCACTTACATCCAACAAAAATATATCCATTCGTTATTGGGATAAGGTATAGTAGAAAATATGCAATAGTGGTGAACATAATTGCTACAGAAGCAGCTTCTTTTTTACCAAATTTTTTAACCAATGGCCCCACTGTTGGTGCTACCAATATTACGTTAAGTACAATAACAAAACCGCTTAAGGATAAAGCACTTGTGTTTTTAAAATAATCTTTAAATAAATAAGCATTTAAGGATGATGTAGCCATCAATGCCACTAAAAATACAAGCGCTCCAGCTAATAGTGCATGCAACGGCCGGTTCTTTGCTAGTGCTTTCAATGAATTCAATAAATTTCCTTTCTTTTCAGAAGACTTATCTATTATTATACGCTCTGTACTTAATTTATAAAATGCAAAGTAAGTAATTATTCCCATTACACCTGATATAACTGCGACCAAAAAGAATCGATCTGCATCAGGCTTATTATCTAGAAAAGCTATCGCAGGAACAAGTGTTTTTATTGCCATTTGTGCGATGTATGCGCCTATACTTCTGAAAGTGGAAAGAGCCGTTCGTTCATTTGAATCTACTGTTATAACGGATGCCATTGACCCAAACGGCACATTAACAAAACTAAAAGCTGTTCCCCATGCAATATATGTAACAACCGCATAAAGTAAATACTCGTTGTCTGATAGTCCAGGTATTTTGGTAAACATCAGAATTCCGGTTACTGCATATACTGGGCAAAATCGTAAAAGCCAAGGTTTAAATTTACCCTCTTTAGTTGGGTGTCTTGCGTCTATAAACCGTCCCGCTGCAACATCCATAAATGCATCCCATAATCTAGCAAGTACAAAGATAGTACCTACTATCATTGGGTTTAACCCAAATACATCGGTGTAATAAACCATTAGAAATGCTGTTGATATGTCAAAGAAAAGTTCGCTTCCAATATCACCCAGCAAGTACCCGATCTTATCTCTCATACCAAATTTTCTTTTAGAAAGCTCAATATCATTACTTGTTTTAATCATAACATAATTCTCCCTCAATTTATTTATACTTAACTTTTAAATTAAAATTAAAAGTTTACTGATAATGAATAAATTTTTACTAAATACAAATATATAAGCATTTTTAATTGGCATGACATAAGAAAAAATTAAAAATGCATTACTGGTAATCCTATGGAATCCTTCACAAAACACAATGGTATTTATTGGAATTGATATTTCTACCAACATCTGCATATAGTGTCTGGGTATACTTCTGTTTGTACTATATTGATCTGTTATAATTCACGTAATTTTCTTAAAATTCTTTTTAGTTATTTCTACCATTTATCTTCTGTATTTAATTGAGAATTCTATGTACTATTTACATCTCCACCTTGCAGGTACGAATCTATTCGTATCATTTTACACATGCCAAGTCTAGTATTTTTGCATAATTCATTCGAGTTAACAAAATACTATACTTGACATGTATTTATTATATCCATGTTTAATCAAATAGTTTTATTTACACATTCTTTTATGAAATTCACTCGAATTCTCTTGGATGTCTTCTTTTAAGTTCTTCTATCCCGTAACCACGTCCAGTTTCTTTCAATCTTTTGCAATACTCTTTTAAATGACCCTTAGCGTGGAATGGCCCACCTTCAGCAATTACTGTCCATAATGGATCAATTTGCGAATCCATAGATAACATCATATCCTTATGCCATTTATGCAGTTTATATACTGCCTCATAACATATTTGGGGATGTTTTTCTGCAATATTAAATTGCTCTTGAGGATCCGTTTCAATATCAAACAACATTTCATCATCGAATAAATGATATCCATCGTGGTATGTATGAATATATAACCATTTACCAAAACGAACTCCTCTTTGGCAAGTATGAGCACATTGACTTATGACTAAATAATCTCTTCCTTCTGCTTCTCCACTTACCACTGTTTTTGCATAACTAATTCCATCCCATTCTGGCGGAGTTACTTTTCCTGTTATTTTAGCATTAATCCTTTGATTTGGTGGTTCACCCAAGAGATCTTGCAATGTAGGAATTAAATCTAAATTATAATGAAAAGCATTATCTTCTCTGCCTCCTTGAGAATTTGGCCATTTAATTATCATTGGAATATGACAATTTGGAAGATCTGCAGTAGCATGTTCTTCATAAATTCCAAGTTCGCCCATATTTTCACCATGATCTGCAGTAACAATAATTGCAAGATCTTCTGTCATATTATTATCTTCTAATGCTTTTAAAATCTGACCTATATGTCCATCCATATATTTTATGCCACAATCATATTCATCCATTGTTTCTCTTAATTCTTTTTGATTGGTAATTTCTCCAAGCATTCTAGGAAATCTAATAGGTACTTCATTATCATACATAGATAATTCACTAGCTGAATGTGGTCCAATTTTCTTTTTGTGCTTATCAAGAACTTCATCTGTAATCCAATCACATTCTGGCAGAGGTTCATTTTCAAATGGATTGCCAAATTCTTTTGGAGCTCTATATGGCGTATGCGCATCCCAATAGTTTACGTGCAAGAACCAATTTTTCTTATCCTTATTAGCCTCAATCCATTTAAGCACTTCAGGTGTAATTTCTTCAGCTGATTCCATACCTCTTTTTCCAACATTATGAACTTCATTAAACCCTGCATAAAACCACCAAGCGGCATGCCTTTCTGCAAAACTACTAACTAAAGCTGTATGATAACCATATTTTCTAATTAAAGAAGGTAAATTATCCCTGGCATTTGCATCTTGCATTACCCTTCCTTCCCCTTCTAGTCTTTGGTCTGCTGCAGTTCCGCCGTGACCTACAACGCCTGTATGAATACCAAATCTACCTGTCATCAATGAAGCTCTTGACGGTAAACAAGGTGCATCCGAACAATAGTAATTATTAAACCTCATCCCTTGTTCTGCTATTTTATCAATATTGGGAGATGTGTTTCTTGAATAACCGTAACATCCTAAGTGATCTGGTCTTAAAGTATCTAAATCTAATAATAGTATTTTCATTATACTTAAACTCCTTTGAAAACATATATTTAAAGTTTCGTATCCCATTTTCCACAGAATGGATCAACAGGGCTTTTCCCTTTAAATTCACTTTTTCCCATTAGCTTCTCAATTAAAGCTTCTAATACAAAATCATTTGAGTTATATGCGTTTATAAACGTTTTAATCCTTGGTACATCTAGTAAATGGTATGGGTTTTCAACAGATATAAATATTGTAGGAATACTTGCTTGAAAATGAGGGCAATTTGCTCCCATAGGCTGTGCCCATTCAATTCGAACACTAGTTTGATTGCTTTTAGTAGACATATTTGCAAGATAAACTATTAAATCATAATTATCTAAAACATCTCTTGCTGGAGATACGTTTCCTTCATATCCTTGTGGCGGAACGAAATAATCAACTATAAAGCCTTCCTTTTCTAATAATTCTTTAAATTGTGCACACACTCCAGCCTTAACAGAATATGATATCCCTTGTTCACTTTCTATAGGGTAAAATAATATTTTCTTATATTTTTGAACTGACAATGGTAAAACATTTTTTTCTTCCTTTACCAGTGTTACAGACTGATCTGCACATTCTTTTGCCCATAATAAATGTTCTTCACAACCTAAAATCTTAGAAGCTTTTTCAATTGTAAATTTTTCTTTTTTAGTATGCAGTTTTAGTGATGCTTTTAAAGCCAATGTTCTTAAAACTGCTTCATCTAGTCTTTCTTTTGATACAATACCTGAGTTAATTCCTTCTACCATATATTGATAATCTTCTTCAAGATTTTTAGTAAATAAAAACAAATCTGCTCCTGAAGCAATTGCTCGTGGTACCGCTTGCGAACGGGGTAATGGTATTGTAAAACCTGCCATCGTAGTAGCATCTGTAACAATCAGTCCATTAAATCCCAACTTATCTCGGAGAAGATCATTCATTAATTCTGACGATAAAGTAGCTGGCAAAATGTCTTCATCTCTTAATGAAGGATTTAATTTTTTCGAATATTCTGGAAGCATAATATGTCCTATCATGCAAGTTTTTGCACCAGCATCTATACATGTTTTATAAATACTGCCATAAGTTTTATCCCAATCATCAGTTGACATAGAGTTAACACTCATTACTAAATGTTGGTCTCTTTCATCCATTCCATCTCCGGGAAAATGCTTGATAGATGCCGCTAATCCACATTCTTGTATTGCATTAACGTAAGCAAGTCCCATTTCCTTTACTCTTGTTGGTTCCGAACCAAAAGTACGCGTATTTGTAATAGGATTGCGGAAATTATAATCTATATCTACTATAGGCGCAAAAGCCCAATTGGCACCAACCGCAGCCCCTTCTCTACCACACGAAAGTCCCAACTTTTTAGCCATATCTACATTATCTGTAGCTGCTATTTCTAGTGGAGAGCCAAAAATTGTTCCCTCATCAAGAATCCCATTTCCACCTTTTTCTAAATTTGCAGCTATAAGCATAGGTATTTTACTTGTTTTTTGAATAGCATTTGTTAAATCCAAAGCTTTCTCTATTGGCATAGGTCTATACATGATTCCTGCAGGATTTAAAACCTTGTAAATTTGTTCTAATTCTTCCTTAGTTCCATGCCTAGAGACAAGAACAAAAAGTTGACCTATTTTTTCTTCTAAAGTCATTTTAGACATTGTATGATTAACCCATTCAATATCGTCATCAGATAGATAAAACGGAATTTCTTTTAAATTAATCATTTATATCCCCCTAACCATCTTCTAATAATTTATTTATATCGATCTTAGTTAAATCACTCAATCTATATGAAGAATTCATGTTACTCTGAGCATCTCCCACAGCAACAGCTTTCATTTCTGCTGCTAAAGCTGCCTTTATTCCGGCATCTGCATCTTCTATCACAACGCATTTTAACGGTTCTACACCTAATGCTTTTGCCGCTAATAAAAACACTTCTGGATCAGGCTTACTATTCTTTATTTGATTTCCATCAACTACTGCATTAAATATTTTATCTAAACCTATTTTTTTTAATATAGTTCCAGTGTTTTTACTAGAGGACCCTATGGCTATTTTAATTCGTTTCTCTTTTAAAGCATCCAATACGTTAAGTACACCGGGGAGAATATCCTCATGATTTAAACTTTTTAACAGCTCGCGATAATAGTTGTTCTTTCTTTGCGCTAAATTTTCTTTTTCTTCCTCTGTATACGTTTTATTTGTCTTTTTTAAAATTATTTCTAAACTTTCAAGTCGGCTTACACCTCTTAGTTTTTGATTAATCTGTGTATCAAAATAAATGTCCTCTTCATCGGCAAGTTTTTTCCAAGCCTTATAATGATATTCATCTGTGCTAACTATAACCCCATCCAAATCAAATATTACAGCTTCTTTCAAAATATTTCTTACCTCCTTTATTAATTGATAGTAAAAATTTTGCACATAACTTATACGTATAAGCGATATGCAAAAATTTTTTCTGTTTACGTATAAGTAAAAGCTATGCATATACTTATACGTAAAAGCTAAATTAATTATAGCACCTTACAAATTATTGTCAATAAACTTTCTGATTTATGTACAATATATACCTCAATTACTGGGTCCCTCCTTTCTAATTTATTGACAATAATTTGTATTTAATATATATTTAATCATAAATAAAATAACGTTTAATAAGGATAAGATAAAAATTATGAAAACAGGAATAACCAGTAAAGACGTAGCTGAATTAGCCAAGGTATCGCAGGCTACTGTTTCTTATGTATTAAATAATAATCAAAAACAAAGCATATCCGAAGAAACCAAGCAAAAAATTCTTAATGCTGCAAAAGAACTTAATTATATTCCTAATATTGCCGCAAGAACTCTTAAAAACAATAAAACATCTTGCATTAGTGTTGCTATCAATAAGAATCTTATGACTCCTAGATATAGTGAACTTGTTGAAGGGATTAGATCAATTTTAGAAAATGCCAACTACAACATTATGTTATGTAGTAATAAAAAGTATTTAAGTATTTTTCCTAACTATTTAAACAGTTATCTTCAACAACGTACAGATGCTATTATTTATATTGGTGCTGATGGGCTTTCAATTGAACCTGAAAGTATGGACTACATTATAAAAAATCAAATACCTTTAGTTGTTTTTGGCTATGATACTCAAAATGATACTATTCCAGATGTAAATATTGATTATTTTTATGGTGCTTATGATGGTACGAATCATTTAATTAATAAGGGTTATAAAAATTTAATATATTTTAGACCAAACATAAACATTAATCAGGAAACGCAAAGAGAAGAAGGGGTCCATACGGCATGTAAAGAATCTACAGATATTAACCTTACTATACACAATATCAACTTTCCATATTTTAATGAAATTGACTTACTATTTTCAAAAAAAAATAATAAGTCAATTTGGAGAACTGAATTTTATAATCTAGTTAATTCTATTATAGATAATAAATCGACTGATTACGCAATTATATGCAGCTGGGTTTATATGACAGAAATAGTGTCTAAATTATTATTAACTAAAGGATTGAAAATACCTGTTTTATCACTTGCCCAAATAGATCTGTTTGCTAATAGTGGAGAAAACTTTATATTTAGTCATTTACCTAATTATATTGCCGGACAAGAATGTGCAAAGGCAATTCTAAAATTACTAAATAACCCTAATGATATTTCTAAAGTTCTTTTAAGACCTAAACTAGAAACTAATAACCCTATTTTATAATCTGAATATCAATCCCTCACTTTACTAATGTAGTGCTATAGTAAAAACATTTTAGTTTTTGCTATAGCATTTTTCTTTGCAAACGATCAATTCCACCCCAGACCCGGTAACACATAACAAATACAGTTCTGCATGCTCCATATATACCAATAAGTTTCTATATTATAACACGGTAGTCCATTGCGCCTTATAAAATCAAATTTCATTTGTAATCATTATTTTGAGTTTATAAATAATGATTACAAATATCGTAACACAGTACATACTTAGGAAGGATGAGCTGTGATTTGCCTTGAGCGAACAACTGCTATTCTCATTTTTTTAATGTCAGCCTTGCTGAATTAAAAAGTCTGGAACAAATTTATGACTATCGTGTCTTATATAAAAATTTATCTTTATGCGATTTGTATCTTTAAGTGGAATCGTTGATAAATTTTTTGCATGCGTACGAGATGGAAGGAAAGCAATTCCTCGTTGTACCAAAATCATTGATTTGATCATTTCATAAGAATCAATCTCTAATAGCTGACTTATTTTAATGTTATGTTCACTGGCAAAAGCCAAAGAAATTTGCCTAAAAGGACAACTTTTATCTCGATTGATAAAAAATGTTTCATCAGATAACGCCGTGATCTTTTTATTTTTCTCTGTAAATAAAAGAACCGTTTCCTCATAACCCCCTACGCGTTTGAATAAAGGATTGCTGATAGTGGAATGTGTGACAATTATATCTACATCCCCACTTTTCAGCAAAGCTTCTAATGAACGATTTTGTTCTATATACAGTGAGCAATACGATTTGAATTTCATCAACTTTTCTTCAATGTAAGTTTTTGCGATAGATTGCGTCGTAGCAATTTTATACACTTCATTTTCAGACGTAATATTTCGTTTCAGATCATCGAGAATATCCATTATTTTATCAGAATACAGTAATAAAACTTCCCCCGCTCGTAACAAGCGAACACCTTTATTATTGCGTTTAAGTAAAGAAACACCCAATTCATTTTCCAGTACTTTAATGCGTTCTGAAACATTCGGCTGTACATAACCAAGTTCGTTTGCTGCTTTCGTTATAGATTCTAATCGGGCAACGGTTCTAAATATGCGCAGATCGTTAAATTCCATTTTCTCACCTCTATATTCATCATTATAAATGATGGCAAATATAATTTATACCTTTTTTACAATGCTGCAAGAAAAGAATATACTGAACCTATCAAAAAAGAAAAGAGCGTGATGCTAATGGTTGGTATGCAATATAAAATCATAGTCCCTAAAACTTATGATATGAACAGTATTCGCGACAGAGTCCTTAAAAATGGTTCTAAAACAGATTTCTTTCCTGGTTTGCTTTTTAAATTCTATCTGATAACAGAAAAAGATAAATACAAAAATATCTATAATTCTTACGCCCCACTATATTTATGGGATAAAACAGAAGGTATGAATCAATTCATTTTCAACGGATTTTACGATAATATATTAAAATCCTTCGGTTGGCAAAAAATCAATATCGGCATCCCTTTAAACGTAAAAACCGATGCAAACTTACTTAAAAGTAAATTTGCTATAGAATGTACTGGCTGCATTCAAGAAACTCAAAAATTAAATTCCGCTGTCTTCAATCTTCCACAAAATAATTTATCGGAAAAATCCATCGGAGAGTTTTTAATTTACAATCCTGATAAATGGGCATATAGTCAATTTTATTTTTACGAAGACATCCCTGATGAAGTTTATGTTATGGAAAACATTAAAATCTATGAAATTTTGCACATATCATCTAAAGAATAGACCATAAAAAATGCCGTTACCTTGATGACAAGTCTTTGGTAATGGCATTTTTCAACGCTTACTTTAGTAGTGTTATCTAGCTTGCTTCGGTTTTTCTCCTTGGATTTTTGAATTCACAGGGCACACGAGTTTGACAAAGACCACAACCCGCTGTTTTTTGCCCACCATATTTTTCAGCCAACTGCACGGACTCTTCGCTAAATAAATAAGTCCGGCACTTTATCTTGTCATGACCATTCGTCGTAATCGCCCCTACGGGACAACGAGAAATGCAGGCATTACAATTTAAACAATTAGCTTGGTAATTCTGTTCTTTTCGTAAAGTTGGTAACAGTTTTAGGTCCGTGATGACCGATCCCATCCGCACAGCTATACCAGCTTCTGAGATAAATGCATCATTCATACTAAAAGTTCCCAACCCTGCCGCATAGGCTGCATGTCGCTCCGACCAATTAGAAGCAAAGCCTACCGGTGTTTCTGAAAAAGATTGAAATATATCTGACAGTGTAGGCGCCACAGCCTGATGACCAAGTCCAGTAATATACTCAACCATATGACGACGAAGTTCACAATTAAACTCTTCACCAAAATATCGAGTTAGAGCCCACTCCCGTCCAGGCCACTGCTCCTGCAAACGGTTACTTTGTCTTGCTCGTTCACTAATAGGCAAAATCCAACATATTACGGTTCCGCCAGCTACCCTTTGATTATCAAAAGCAGCTGCAAATATTTCACGTGGCGTAAGATGAAATTCGCCAATACTATTCTTGTATGCCTGGAACAATGGATCATCCCAAGATGCATACCCCACCAGAGGTTCCGAAAAATATATCACCCCCGTTTCCTCATGCTGATTTCCCAGACTTGTCGCTACGAATCGACGGATTTCTTTCAAAATTTTTATCTCCATATCACTGTCTCCTTTTCGTACTGTTTAGTCCAGAATAATTATATATATAGGCATCGACATAAAAAACCGATGCCTATATATCACGCCTCAGTTCAAAACTGTTAACGCCTCCCTGGCCATATCTTCCAAAACGCCACGGTTACAACGCCGTCTGGCGTCTACATTCATTCCAGTAGCCAAAGCCACGAAGAACCTGGCCAAAGAGCGAACATCCCGCCCAGCAGCAAGTTCACCACGTTCTTGCCACTGTGCAATAAAAGCTGCCAGCTCGTCTTCCATCTTTTCGGTGCTGCCCCGTATTATCTCACGAATCTCTTGGTCAGCTGTAACCAATGCCGTAGCCGTATTGGTAAAAAAACAACCACCTGGATAATCTTCATGTACAGCTATATCTATTATTTCTTGCAAAAAACAAGCTATGCCTTCTCGCAAAGAAGGTGCCGATGTCAATATCTCACTACGCCGTTGCCTGACCATCGTGCCGTAATACTCGATGGCCTCACAAAACAGTTGCCTTTTATCGCCAAAAGTATCATACAAACTAGACCGACTGATTGCCATTGCTGCTATTAAATCGGGAAGACTCGTAGCTTCATAACCCTTTAGCCAAAAAATCTTCATAGCTTGAGTCAAGGCTTCTTTTCTTTCAAATTCTTTGGGTCTTGCCATTTTTTTCATCCCCCAAATATCAGTATAACAATTTTGGATCAATCAGTCCATAAATTTTTTCATATTTATTTTCTTGGAAGTAGTTTTTTTCTAGTGAAAAATTATCAGTAGCTAGTTCCTCTGACTGGCATAAGTTTTTTTGTTTATTCCTATTTAGCTATTTTTATAAGATTCAGCCAAAATTGTCATTGGGTGCTTAGATTTGACTTGCGCCCCATGAGAAATTTGATTGCGGCAAGTACCGCAGTCCGTAAGAACTGTATCTACACAACTTTCTTTTACTGCATTGAATAGGTTTTCACCAATCTTCATCGAGCGTTCATAGTTTTCGGCTTTGTAACCATAGTTCCCGGAAATACCACAGCAGCCAGCATCGAGATCATCAATCTGTAACCCGGGAATAAGTCGCAAAAGATCGAGTGACGGCAGACCGATACCCTGTGCACGCAAATGACACGGCGCATGATAGGCAAATTTATGGTTTATCGCACCGAAATTCGTGTTGAGCTGATCTTGCTGTGCGATATCCATAAGAAATTCAGAAGCATCAAAAATATGCTTTGCATTTTCTTCAACATCCGGAATTTCATCTTGAAATAATTCATGGTATTCTTGCTTAATCATTAGACTGCAACTCGTGCAGATCGTAAGAATTGGATATCCTTTGTCTATGCATTTTTTGATCAAATGCGAGTTTTTCGTTGCATTTATTTTAACTTCTGCCATATAGCCAGTAGTGACAAGCGGCGAGCCGCAACAGACGAAATCTTCTTCTAAAAGAACTTCATAGCCGTTCTGATTCATTACTTCAACAAAGTCCATGCCGACTTGTGGTTCATTGTAGTTGATGACGCAGCCCGGAAAAAACACTACTTTTTTATCTGAAGACAACTGTTTTTTACGTTTGAGCATCGAAGCAAAGGTTTCCGAAGCAAATTTCGGCAACGGTCTCTCATCAGCAAGCCCCATAGCCTTGACCATCCCAATGGATGTACCAATACTGGCACCAATGTTAGCAAAAAAAGCTCCCAACGGAATATCCTCTAGCAATCGACCCATCTTTTCCGGATGTCCGATCATTGCATCTCGCTGCGGGTGTTTATGTGTTTCATAATATTTGGCCCGAGCCATCATATTCATTGTTGAAATTGGCACGCTCGAAGGACAGGCGATATCACAATTTTTACAGTTGGAACATAAATACAGGGTCGAATCCATTTCATTATCCGCAAAATAAAGTCTCGACTGTGCTGGGCCAACCATTTTGGGCCCACGGAATTTATGCGTTGCTGCCGTTACCGGACAAGCCGTTATACAGGCTGTACAAGAGATACAGCAATCCGGCAAATTTATTTTCTTTTCATCCATTTCATTATACCTCCATCGCCGACATAGCAGCCTGATAGGCAGATGCAAGTGCTACACCATTTCCCGATTTTTCAAAACAGAAATCATACCCGCAGAGATTACGTCCAGTGACAAAGAGATTTTTCAATACCTTTTCACCATTTTCATCAACTGGGCACATCTCATGATTAACCGTAACACCAGCCAAAGCAAACGGTTGTTTTTGATTAGAAAAAAGTTCGACGTTTGCCCATTCGTATTCTTTTTGGGACATAACTTTTATCGGTAAATTAAAGATTGGTTCAAGAACCTTGTTGTTGTCGAGAACTTCAAGGCCACCACTATAATAACCACCTGTAGCTAAAATAAAACTTTTAGCGGCATATGTATGTTCTTTGCCGACCCCGCTGACTACAACAGCTTCACATACATCATCTGTTACGATAGCCGATTTCACTCTGGCTTTTTCAATAATTCTTACGCCGTATTTTCTAGCAGCATTGTGAAGAAGTTTTGACAAACGCATGCCTGCCGCCGCTGGTGGAATACACAGAGCTTCGGTAATATCACAGTGCAACGCAGATTTCATTTTGTCATAAACATCATAACTTGGCACGGTTCCAAGAACCTGGGGAAATACAACGGCAGCACCAGGCTTCACAAGAGCTTGCAGCTGATTAGCACAGTCTTTTTGACCTTCCTTTTTATCGAGCCAGCGAGCAATATCCATAATCATAACATCACGACCACCGATGGCTTCTTCCATCCGCGGATCTACTGTTACGATTTCATATTTTTTATCTTTGCCAATCGTCTTTTTCAGCATTTTTTCCGTCAATTCAGCATAATAATCCTTCAAGCCTTTGAAATTAACGAGATAAATCGTATCGGCGTTTTTTAAAATTTGTGAATCAAATGACTTCGGATAAAGTCCCGTTGGTTTCATCGTTCCGATAGCTGTCGGAACCCAGTGAAGTTCATCCACGCTGCCTTGATAGGCATAGCCTTCCTCTTTCGTAAGCTCAAGCAGGAATTTCACGGCTGCTTCGACTCGCTTTAATCCAAGCTTACTGTATGGATGATCACCAGGCAGTGTACCTATACAATTTTTTAAGGAACTGCTTTCTTTTTTATTGTCCGGATAGGCCATGATATCTATTAAGCCACCACCAATTTCAAAAGCACCGTAACCGTAGCGAAACATCGTTACCGATTTCCCTTTTTTTGCTGCAACAATTGCCGACAGTATCCCAGAGATACCACCACCAATTACAACTACATCACATGCTTTCATCAATCTATTCCTCCATCAATATTTAATACGCCGTCATAGATACCACGCATAAGTTCTACTTCACGAACCGTATTCCCCCACATAACAGGGGAAATGCCTTTATAACGAGCCTGCAAAAAATCTTTCATTTCTGCGATTGTATCATGATCTTTCACAAGATTGTTCTGCGCAAGCATTCCCATACTGCGGAATGTACAGAATGCGCCCTGACAAGTCCCCATTCCCATTCTCGTCTTACGCCGAATATCGCTGAGTGTATAGCTAGAAGCCGTATCCGCATTCTTTGCCACTTCTTCGATTTCAGCCATCGTTACATTTTCGCATTCACAAACGATTTCTCGCTTCAGAGGCTCCGTTTCCATACGTTTTATAACATTTTTAAAGCTCTGCCCGCCTAAACGGGAAGCGGCAAGCTTAACGCCAAAGGATGGGAAATATTTGCGTGCTTCTTTGATATCAGCTATATCGATATCTGGCACGAGTTCTTCTTCTGCTGTACGACAGACCATCGTGTTATGGATATATCCACAGACGAGATCCGCCATTTTTTCAGCCATTAAGCGATAAGTCGTAAACTTACCACCACAAATACTAGCAAAGCCTCTAAGTCCATCATGTTCATGGTCAAGGATGACAAATCCACGCGATACACCACGACCTTTCGCTCCAGCATCCGCCGTATAAAGTGGTCTAGAACCACAAAACGCACGCAAAATACGAAAGCCACGTAGATTTTCAAATGTAAGTTCGCCGATACGCATCAAGTATTCAACTTCAGCAGTTGTTACCTGTGTATCTTCTGGCGACTCAACGGACTTAGATGTCGTTCCAAGAATTGTAATTGAACCATGCGGTACAAAAATATCACCATCAGATGATTTATGTAAACGGTTGACAATTCGGTTTGTAATGCGGTGGTTAAAAGCGATCAAAGTGCCACGGTCTGGCTGTACATTGACTGGAATATTAGTAAATCCAGCAACTTTCCCGGCCCAAGGACCGGCAGCATTCACGACAAAATCACATTCGATATCATATTTTTGTTTTGTAAAATAGTCCTGTACCGTAACACTGGTTACCTGACCGTTGGAAGAATTCACACGAATAACTTCCGTATACGTTTTAACCCGGCCACCGTAGCGTTTTGCAGATTCAACATTCTGCCAAGCCATACGAAATCCATCGATAGCAGCATCCGGTACACGGTATACAGCCTGTGCACGCTGTGTTAAATTCGGTTCCAAGTGCCAGGCTTCTATCGGGTCAATTTGGATTGCCGGCAAATTGATATTCTTACAAGCCTCTACCCATTCTTTTTCATAAGCAGGATCATCTTCCGGCAAGCGTACAAAGAAACCTTCTGTCGCTTCAACACAATGTTTACCAATCTTACGCAGAATCCTGTTCTCCTCAATACATTCACGCCCTGCTTCCGCATCCTTTACGGCATACCGTCCGCCACTATGCAGCAAGCCATGATAACGAGAGCTTGAGCCGTTCACCATATCACGCATTTCAAGCAGCATTACATCTACGCCGCGCATTGCCAAGTCGCGAAGTATTCCTACCCCAGTGGCCCCGCCACCAATTACAATTACGGTCGCCTTTTCCATATTTATTTCGTCCTCCTCTTATTTTTAAGGTTCATGTTTATATTCAACTGTTACAAATTGACTGAAAGAATTATAACATTTGACTGATTTTTTCTGTAGCAGAAAAGCTCTATTTTTTGTAGGAATTTAACACTTTATTAATGTAGGTGTTTTTCCTACAAAAATCAGACTATATCCGCTATCCTTATTTTTTTGAAATAAGGATAATATATACGAAGACTTATTATGCTTAACGGCAGATTAGCAGACACCAAACACGTCTGCTATGCCAAAAAGAAAAAATAGAAAAGAGGTTTTTACATGTTAGGAGCTATTTGGGATTTCTTTAAAACTGGCGCAAATATTGCACCAATCAAAGATCCAAACGAAATCAAAACAAAGTTTAACAAAATGCGGTGGCAGGTATTCGGCTCAATTACAATCGGATATGGTCTATTCTATGTACTTCGTCTTAATTTTTCAGTAATCAAAAAACAGTTGCTTACTTTAGGTATTCTCGATGCACAGCAGCTCGGTATTATGGGTTCCGCCTTATTTATTACGTATGGTCTTGGTAAGTTTACCAACAGTTTTTTGGCGGATCGTTTCAATAACAAACGTTTCTTTGCTTTCGGATTATTGATGTCTTCCGTAGCCAGCACGGCGATGGGTTTTTGCAACAGTTTTACACCACTCGTTGTTCTCTGGGGGATAAACGGCTGGTTCCAGTCGTTCGGTGCCGGTCCTTGTATCGTGGCTTTAAACCAATGGTTTACCAATAAAGAACGAGGCACATATTATGGTATTTGGTTTACGAGCCATAATATAGGAGCAGCCTTTACATATATCGTTACAGCAGTTTTGGTAACTTCGTATAGCTGGCAGATGGGATTTATCATTCCAGGAATTGTATGTATGATTGGTTCATTAATAATTCTTCTTTGCATGCATGATCGTCCAGAAACAAATGGACTGCCGAATGTTGAAATATATAAAGGTGATATCGCTCCAGAAGAAATCAAAACTGATAAAACGGTTGCTCAACTCCAATGGGAAGTTGTTAAAAATCCGGCAGTTTGGATTCTTGGACTCTCCAGCCTTTGCTGCTATATCACTCGTTATGCAATTGAAAGCTGGGGCATCATCTACCTGACAGCAGAAAAAGGCTATTCGACCGTTGGTGCTGGTAGTGTTCTCGGGGTTATGCAGGTTGCCGGTATCTTTGGTGCTATGACTTGTGGCTTGGTATCGGATAAATTTTTTAACCACAAACGCAACAAACCAGCTTTAATCTATGGTATTTTATATACAGTAGCGGTTATGCTTTTCCTTTGGGCTCCACCAAGCTTTGCCATGGATATGTTCAGCCTTTCTTTATATGGCTGGGTAATGGGCGCACTGGTTTGCTACCTCGGCGGTTTAATGGCTGTTGACATCGTACCGAAACGTGCTACTGGTGCCGCCATGGGAATGATTGGCCTGCTCAGTTATGCTGGTGCCGCAATCCAAGAAGGCGTCAGCGGTTACTTAATCAATGCAAATATGACAATTGTTGATGGTCAAAAAATTTATGACTTCACTACAGCTGGTGAATTCTGGGTTGGAGCCGCGGTTCTTTCCTGCATACTGGCATTATTGGTATGGAATGCCAAACCAAAAGAAATCATATAAATCATCCATTTTATACAAAAAGCGGACAGCGAAAGCTGACCGTTTTTTGTATGTTAAGAAACTATTAAAAAATGTGTACCTATCGATTTTTCGTGTTTCCCAGTATTTCACGGGCAAAATTAGTGATGAAAACGTCAAAACAAAAGCAAGCAGATGCTTTTACAGGGTATTTTTGTTATAATAAGCCTAATCCTATGTTATCGGGTTATACTAGTTACTCAGATTTCGCATAGTAATGTTATGAAAGGAATTTTTAAGAATATGATATATCGGCAATTTCCCCTCCTTTTAATCAGTTTTCTGTGTTTATTTAGTTTATCGGGATGTAATAGGACGCAGTCTGAAGATTATATTGATTTTAATAAAAGCCAACCAATGGTACAAGATGATATAACTGTGAAAAATGAGCAGCGACCTTTGGTTATTGCACTGGCAGCTGTGATTTCACCACAAGAGACAATAGATTGTTATCGAATCCTTGCGCAGCGAATCTCAACGGTTACCGGTCATCCGACTGTGTTAATTCAGCGCAAAACATATATGGAAGTGAATAAACTTTTGTCAAACGGAGAAGCAGATATGGCCTTTCTTTCAACGGGCTCCTATGTGTCTTACCATGGTTTCTATGACATTGATATACTAGCTATGGCAGCACTGGATGATGAAATTGTATACCGTCCTTATATAATTGTTAACAAAGACAGCAATATATATTCTGTGGAGGATTTGGCTGGTAGGACCTTTGCCTTCACTGATCCATTAAGTTTTTCCGGGCATTTGATCATTGAAGATATGCTTCATTCACAGGGAACAAACCCCGAACGATATTTCAAGCGATATTTTTATACCTATAATCATGATAAATCCATTTGGGCCGTTGCTCATCATGTAGCTGATGCAGCAAGCATTGATAGTCAAATCTACGACTATGCCAAAATTAAGCACCCGGAAATTACAAATAATATTCGAATTATTTCAGTGCTTGATGCGGCTCCGACTGGACCTGTCGTTGTACGCAAGGATCTTCCGCAGGAGCAAATTGAACAGCTGAGACAAATATTTTTAGAAATGAATCAAGATCCTGATACCGCACAGGCAATGAAAAAGCTGATGATAGACCGCTTTATTTCACCGCAGCCAGAACGCTATATTCCATTGAAGAAAATTTATGATCGGACTACTATATAGTTATGAAAATAAAAATCGCTAAGTTTAGAGAAAAAATCAATAGTTTTAGTTTATATTACAAAATTAATATTTTGGTCATTGGAATGATTGTGTTATCGGGTATTGTAATTAGCATAATAATGCTAAATGCTACTTCGCATCTTTTGGGAACACAGCTTGACAAGCGTGGCATTGACATTGGTAACTCTATTGCAGCTCTAAGCAGTAATGACATTTTGATTGAAAATTATTTTGATATCTCTGATCGACTAAATAAAACCAAGAACAATAATGCCGAGGTCCGTTATATACTTATTACGGATTCATCCGGCAGAATTCTCGCCAGTACTTTGAGAAACAGCCTGCCAAAAGGACTCGCAAACGTTCGTTTACCCGTAGCCGAAGAACTGTCCGTTCAGTATGGCAATGAACTTTGGATTAAGAACCTACAGAGTAATGAAGGTGAGATTCGAGAAATTTTATTTCCAATTGAAGAGGGGAATATCGGTTTTGTTCGAATCGGTTTGTCGGAAAAGATTATGCAGGGACTGCTGGCAGAAAATATCAAGGAAATTATTTTAACTGTATTATTCGTTAGCCTTTTGGCGGCGATTGGTGCGACGCGCCTTTCTTACTTGATCGTGAAGCCGCTGCGCGTGCTGCTGGAATCATCCCACCGAATACAGCAAGGTGATTATAATGTGCGGATAAAGGGTCAAAATGCCGATGAAATCGGCAATCTGGCACGGGCTTTTAACGCCATGGCACACAGCCTGCGGAAAAAGAATCGGGAAAATTATCGTCTGCTAAAAGAGGTACAGGCCAAAGAAGAAATGCGGGTATCTTTGATACGGAATCTTTTTACGGTTCAGGAAGATGAGCAGCGACGTTTATCGCGAGAACTGCATGATGAAACCGGACAGTGTATGGTTTCATTGCTGGCTTATATAAAGGTCCTGCATTCAAAAATGACCACCGCAGAACAAAAAAGCTGTTGGCTGATGCTCGCACCGTCACGGTAAATGTTCTGGAACGAATCAGAATAATGGCAGTGGAATTGCGACCACCAGAACTAGATTATCTCGGTCTTGTAGCAGCTATGGAAAAATATATCATAAATTTTAATAATCAAAATTCGCTAAATGTCGAATTTACTCCGCCCTTGGAGAAGTTGAATATGTCAAATAATACAGCGGTATCATTATATCGTATTCTGCAAGAAAGCATGACAAATATTGTTATGCATGCCAACGCACACAATGTATATATTATGATAAAAAAGGTTGACAGCAGTATCTATATGCAGATTCAAGATGATGGTCAGGGCATGGGCGAAAATGCCGTGGAAATTGCCCGTGGTAAGAATCGTTTGGGGTTATTTGGCATGCAGGAGCGGGCAGAATTGCTTGATGGCGTTCTAAACATTGACTCTACGCCTGGTAACGGGACTAGAATTACTGTTATATTACCGATTGGAAGTGAAGAATGTTGAAAAAGTTAAGAATTATATTAGCCGATGATCATGCAGTGCTGCGTACGGGATTGAAACTCCTACTGGATAACGAAGCAGATTTCACGGTTGTTGGTGAGGCGGCAAACGGGCAGGAGGTTCTTGCTATATTAGAGCATACAGAAGCTGATGTCTTGATTTTGGATCTGTCCATGCCAGTTATGAGCGGTCTAGAATGCTTAAAAGAAATAAAAAAATTGCAGCTTCCTATTAAAGTTCTCGTGTTGACGATGTACCAGGATGATCATTATATAAAAGAAGCAATGCAGCTGGGAGCCGGTGGCTATTTGGCGAAAAATTCAATTGACACAGAACTCTTTGAAGCTTTACGGACTGTTGCAAGGGGGGCACGCTATTTGAGTGAACAAGATACTCAAATTCTGCTCGATAAGCTCTTTAATAATCCAGTAGATCTACTCGATGAGCAACCGTTTTTTTAAGCAAACGCGAAAAGGAAGTTTTTGAACTGCTCGTTCACGGCTACTCCTTAGGTGTAATAGCAAATATGCTGTATTTGAGCATCAAGACAGTCAGTACCTATAAGACCAGACTGATGCTAAAGCTCAACTGCAAACAAAAAAGCGAACTGGTTGACTATGCATTAAAGCACAAAATGTTATTACCAAAACATGATGATTTATGAAAGAAACTAACTATTTCACAAAACTTCCCCATATAGCAAATGCCTTTAAAACCATTTAGTCTACTATATCTTTCTTTCCAGACATGTGAAAACCCTCAAGTATAGATTTATTATTCTACACTTGAGGGTTTTTGAGCAATATCTTTTTTATAAGATTTCATTATAAACTAGTATTTAGATTCTAGAAAATCGGAAACTTTCTTTTTAAATCCATTAGTTATTTTTTAAAACCGCACCTGAAAGATACGCACCGATATCACTATTTTTATCATATTCATTGCGATCACTATTTGATATTGCACACATGCTTCCCTGCGCTTGTGTATTGTTAGCTAAAGCATCCTTGCCAGATTTTTCACTTGCAACATAAGCAGCGGACCCACCTGTTTTTGTTGTACTGAGCACTTTTGAAGATTGAGTTCCGTTTGCTGCTGTAGTTATTTGTGTAAGAGTAACCGTCATAGACCCATCGGGTCCCATAACTACAGTACGTTGAATTGTCGTCTTGCTGCCATCGCTGTTACTACTACTGCCACTACTGGTAGAAGTGCCATCAATAATCTTCTGAAGTTCCTTCGCCCATTTATTATCACTCGAAGTTGTGGTGCTCTTGTTGTCATTATCCCACATAGCACCACCCGTGGTGCCGATTCCACTAATACTCCCCATAAAAATATATCTCCTTTTAATAACTCCATTTATTATTATTTTTGATCCGTCACTATATTTATCGTTGATATCGCTCCATTAATAAGCAAAAAAATTACTTCCACTCTTTTCCCAAAACTTTTTCAATAAATATTCTTGCAATTGTAGGATCAAATTGTGCGCTGGAACATCTTTTTATTTCGTCTATGGCCTCTTCTTCACTTAAAATTGTGCCATAAGCCCTATGAGTAGTCATGGCATCAAAAGAATCAGCGATGGCAATAATCCTAGCCTGTATTGAGATTTTTGCACCTTTAAGGCCCCGAGGATACCCTTTTCCATCCCATCTTTCTTGATGTTCAAGAACATAATCCGCTATCTCGGAAAACTCATGGACAGAACTTAATATACGATACCCTATTTCAGGATGTCTTTTCATTTCAGTCCATTCATCATTCGTTAATTTTTGAGACTTGTTAAGAATACTTTCCGTAATTCCTATTTTACCGATATCATGCATAAGTCCGGCTGTTCTAATTTTATTGATATCGTCTTTATCAAAATTCATTTTAGTTGCGATGTCTTCACAAAGCTTACTGACTCGATTCGAATGCAGCATCTCTCTATTATTTTTTTCATACAGCGTATTTATTATAAGGTCTACTGTCGTACTCCTCGTACTTGAACTTTCATAAACTTTGTGTTTATACATGTGGTCTTCAGCTTTTTTGAATATCTCTTGAATGTTTTCTTTCTCATTCATCTTTGTTGCATAACCAAATGAAATAGAAACATTAAGAGAACTTACTTTTTCTTTTGCGGCCCGTTCCCAAATGCGTTTAATAACCATCTTTGCTTCAAAACCAGTTGTTTTAGGTAATATAATAACAAATTCATCTCCACCCAGTCTGGCAATAATATCATCCGCCCGGCAGCTGTTCTCAATCGCTTTTGTCACTTTCCTAAGTAGTTCATCACCCATGGCATGTCCGAAGGAATCGTTGACAAGTTTTAACCCATTCACATCCCCCATGGCAATGGTCAGTGGAAGGTTGCTTTTTGTATCAAGTCTCTTTAACTCTTCTTCGTAAAATCTACGATTATAGAGTCCAGTAAGTTGGTCATGAAAACCTAAATATGAATTTTTTTTATTTTGAAAAATCAAATCTTTATTGACAATGACCAGCTCTGCAGCCCTGTCTGCTTTTTCTTTATTTGCAACGACTAATTCTATGGATCGGTCTACTTTCTCTTTATTTGCAAGAACTAGCTCTGCTGCCCGTTTTTCTTTCTCCCTATTTTGAAAGACAAGCTCTTCATTCGCAATAACCAACTCAGCAGCTCGTTTTTCTTTTTCTCCATTTTGAAAGACAAGTTCTTTATTTGCAATAACTAACTCTGCGGCTCGTTTTTCTTTCTCTTCATTTTGGAAGACAAGCTCTGCATTCGCGATGACCAGTTCTGCGGCTCGTTTTTCTTTTTCTCCATTTTGAAAAACAAGCTCCTTATTCGCAATAAATAATTCTACGGCTCGTTTTTCTTTTTCTTCATTTTGAAAAACAAGCTCTTTATTCGCAATGACTAATTCTGCGGCTCGATCTGCTTTCTCTTTATTCGCAATAACTAGCTCTGCAGCCAATTTCTCTTTTTCTTCATTTTCTTTTAATGCTCTTTCTATAACAAAAATCAATCGTCCCAGTTTGTCTTTAAAAACATAATCTGTAGCACCTTGTTTTAAAAGTTCCACTGCTATACCGGCTCCAATGAGCCCAGATACACATATGAAGGGGGTAGCTGGGCATATAGCTTTAACATGTTTTAGTGCAATAAACCCATTAAACCCAAGCAACATGAAATCAGAAAGGATGAGATCATATTTTTTCGTTGATATTGCGTCAACAAATTCTTTCTCCTTAATAACCATATCCATTTGGATAGAATAGTCTGAATTTTCGTTTAAGTATTTTTGTATCAAATCAGCATTGAGCAGAGACTCTTCCAAGCAAAGTATTTTTAATTTACATTTCTTGTCAGTCTTCTTCATGATCGGACCCTCGAAATATTCCAACTTGTTTTATGACACATTTATTCGCAGCAAATTCATAAACGTTAACAAAGTTTTTTCTTTTACTAAAAAAAAGAATCACATTCCCTGTTATTTTGTTAAAATTTAAGGTTATTCTTAGAATTAGTAAAAAATATAAGCCATTCAGATGGCTCGCATTGACATATAGAATAGTTCTTAATCCCATGTTTACTCACCTTTCTTTTGCCTGGAGAAAAACAAAAGGCAGCGCCTTCACCAGCCTTGACCTCAGCCAAAATTTTTTCGTCATGGCATATTAATACTTTGTGAACAGCAGTTAAGCAAATTTCCATGCCTATTGAATTTTTTATATGAGCACTTTTATTATACATAATAATTTCGATATTTTTTTTAAACATTCCTGCTTTTTAACTACTGCCAGTCTAAAAAAGTACTACCTGATATTTTTTAGACTGGCTAGAATCAGCGAAAAGAAGGGGACGAATCGCCTTTAACTGTTCGTCTTTGATTTCTATTTTAAAACTGATAAATACAAAAATGCATCCTCTATAATAGATATGAATCTACTATAAAGAATGCATTTCCCTATAATTCCTGTGCCAGTGTATTCAATCGTTCCGCTAGATGAATCAACTCTTCAATGCTGGCAGAAATCTCTTGTGTCGCCGCTGCCTGTTCCTGACTGGTCGTTAAAGAAGTACTGCTCCTTTTGTCCACTTCGCTTACATTTTTCTTAATGTCTCGTGTTAGTGCTTTAATCTGTGATACTGTTTCGCCTGATTGTGTCGCTAATTTTCTAATTTCCTCGGCTACAACGGCAAAGCCTCGTCCCATTTCACCGGCACGGGCAGCCTCAATTGCAGCATTGAGCCCCAACATATTAGACTGATTTGATACGGATGAAATAAATTCCGTAATCGTATTTATTTTATCAATAGCTGTTGTAACATATTGAACATATTTATACAAGTCCTGTTCATTTTCATTGATCGTGGCAGCACTTTTTGCCAAATGTTCAATTGCTGTGGATATGCCAGCTAAGTTATTCGATAAGTTCCCTGACATATCCTTTAAATTTGCTGCATGTGCTTTTGGTATAACAACGCCTAGTGTAGCCACAATTACGTTCCCATTTTCTTCATCATATACCGGATAATTTGCAATATAAACTGGTACACCATAACGTTCCGAACCCAATTCTACTATTTGTATAGTCCCAGAATGAATCGTTTTATAAGCAATATCTGTTTCCTTCAATTCGTATCCAACTGCCATCCCCGATAATGTAAATTTTCGAGATGATTGAATGTAAGCAATTTTTGTTAAGTCTGACATATATAAAAATGCACCCTCAGGGAACAATTCAACAATGATCGGAGCAAATTCAGAAAACCCACTCGCTATCGGATGCAGGCGTGGTAAAACGACTGAAAAAGCCCCTACTATAGTTTCCGCATCATCTACTAATGGAATAGCAACGGTAGTCAAACGCATTCCATATGCCGATCTCGGTACTTTTTCACTTAAAACCCGTCGTTCATTCATCGCTCTGACTGCAATACTTGTCTCCTTCAAATCTGAACCCACGCTGAAAATCGGCAGGTCAAATGTTTTGGAAGCAGATTTCCATTTTATCGTCCGCCCTTCTATAAAAAGAAACACGGCCCCCCCTGGAATTACATTGACTTCTAACGCAGCTATCATTTTTAACGCATCGACATATTTGATATGAAGCATCTTATCTGTCTGATCCAAAATAAACAACTCCCTTTCGCTAATGCACATTCAAACAAAATACGTTCCAGTTAATGTCCCTTCACTATCTTTATCTCTAAAGATAGTATACGACAAACATGTCCCGATACCTGCAAAGTAGCTGTCAGACTCGCGGAAATTGACAAGACATTTTCCGCTGGAATTAAATGCAAATACTACCTTTCTAGTTAAATGCTATTATCTCATTATTTTCTTTATATACATATAAAAAGGCTTCAGCAAAATACCAAAGCCCTGAAAAACTATTTTGTTTGATACTGATTACTTGAATATACGATGTTAAAATTTCAACATATCATTTTCATCAAAGGTAAAGTCTGGTCCCCATGCAACTTCCCAATAGTATCCATCCGGATCAGAAAAATAGGCATGGTAACCACCCCAAAAAACATCTTGTGGCTCTTTTACAATTTTTGCTCCTGATCTTCTTGCTAATTCAACAATTTCACAAACTTCTGTTTTACTTTTAGCGTTATATGCAAGAGTAATTCCGGCAAAACCATTCACTATTTCAGGTGGAGTCTTTTCATTAATATCCTTTGCTAACAATGTCAATGGATATAATTCAAGTTTTGTTCCAGATGCATCAAAAAAAATCACTTCGGGATTGTTGCTTTTTTCATTTGTTTTAAAACCAAGACCATCACGATAAAATTTAATTGACGTTTCCATATTTCTTACACCTAAGCAAATAATGTTCATTCTATTCATGTCAAAACCTCCTCTTTTAGATACGCTGAATTTAACAACAGAAATCAATACCGAATCTAGTACAATATTATAACATCCTTTGTCATATTTAGGTAATGGGACTTTCCTCACTTTTCCCTTGCCTGTTGCTGGCGGTACTTACACAAATCTCTAACATATCTGTAAGAGATTTGCTATATTCCCGCCCAAGACCTGTTGGCACAGTCCTTTATCTTTTATCAGAGTTTCTATATTGATTTTTGCTGATAGTGGTGAAGTATATGGTGCATCTGAGCTAAACAACACTCTTTCAGGAAATTCACGTATAGCAAATTCTAATGCCAGCGTCGTAAATGTTGCCGACAAATCAATATAAACGTTAGATAATTCCTTACAGGCTACTAAAGTGTCAAGCCAATGAATACCTCCCATATGCCCTAAAATCAGCGACACACTTGGATATCGTTTAGCCAAATCTAATAAAGTTTTGATATCTTGCGCTATCAGGGGAAAAAAGGTATGTACCCAAAGCGGCAGGTTTCCTGTACTCCCAGATGCCTGAAATAAGGGTTCAAGCAATTCGACTTGCCCGCTGTTCGGTGTCAATTCACCAATTCCATAAAAGCTATTTTTCACAATATATTTTTCTATCCAAATTAAATTTTCTTCATAGGATAAACCCATCGGTATGGAACCAAACCCCACATATCGGTGAGGGTTTTCTTTGATCGCCGACTTTAGTTCCTCTATTGCTTTTAACCTTTCTTCTAAGGGATTTTTTATTCCGTTTATTATATCGTACAACGTTCCCATTTCTTTTTTAAACTCAAAAAGACTTGATGCGTTTTCGGGATGAACTACACTCGTAAACAGCACCGTCTTATCAATTCCCGCCTCATCCATCCATTCAATTTGCCGTTCATTCGGCAAAACTACATGTGCATGACTGTCAATTATCATTTCATCACTACCTTATTCTCAACTTTTCTGTTCAAACTCATCCAGTTTCTCTTGTAAACGATAGGCTACCGCTTGCAAAAGATCAATTTGTTTTTGCACTTCTGCCAGTTTTTTTTGGTACAAGACATATGCTTCCATACAAAGCGGTCGGTCTAAATGTTTTAGGGTCGGACAGTCCATAATCCCCTTAATTTGAGCGGTCCCCAGCCCCACGTTTAAATACAGTTGAATTTTTTTCACCGTATCAATTGCTGTTTCATCGTATATTCGATAACCATTCGGCATACGTCCGGCCGTGAGCAGACCAACCTCTTCATAATGCCGCAGCGACCTTATACTGGCACCGGTATTTTTAGCTAATTCTTTAATATACAAGATATGCCCCCTCTTTTCTGGCTGATTCTTAGTATAAAGTATAACATCAATGTTATAGTCAAGCCTATTCGTCAAAATTTTACAAATTAAAATTCAATCCAAAAGATCCGGAACAGCATTTCGACTGCACCGGATCTTTTAAAGCGTTTTCTCCAAAAGCGTTCAGTTTTAAATTTCTTTTATTTCCAAGTTATTTCCACCTAACAATCGATTGCAAAAATCTTGCAGTGCCGCTGCTTCCTCCAATTGATTCGCAAATAGTTGGCTCATCACTTGCTGCAAATAAAGTCCATCGTGACCAATAACGCGGCTCGTCTGCCGTATACACTCGATAATGTGTTCCTGCACCAGAGCCTCCGGATCTTCTGGCAAGGCTGATATTAGCAGTGCCCTCACAATAACAAACTGGATAAGCAGCCGGAACCATTCAACATAAAACGGAGCGCCTTCTTCTGTAATAAAAATGTTTTTAAACACTTCATTCACCAGATAGTTTTCCAAAAGGCCACTATATTGGGGCAGGAAAAACAGTCGGTAAAACTCTTTATCTTCTATGTATTGCTGCACACTGTTTTGAGAAATCTGTGATTCTTCGTTAAGCTGCCAATGTGATAAAACTGTTTTCAACTGCTGGCGAAAAGACGGGCGAAGTTCCGGATTTTGCAAACGCTGGAAAAATAACTGTCGTATACCATCAAGCTGGTGCACAATTAAAGTATTGTTGATCACAGCAGACACGTCCTGCGATCGTATTGTTTCAGCTATTTTTAACTTTTGTTGATAAAAGTCGACCAAATGATTAAATTTCTTTTCTGCATGATGTCCTGAAAGACCACCTGCCTTCCAAAAAAATTCATTTGCAAGTTCTATTCGTCTTTCCAGCGACAACTTTCGATCCTGCAAAACTTGGATCAGGAAACGTCGCAAAGGCAGACAATCCGTTTCCAGCCGCTGATTTTTGTCTGTGATACGCAATCCATCGAGTTCAGAAGCAGCAATTTTTTTGGTTACGAAACGCAACGGCTCTTTGCGTTCCAAAATCAATCGTGCGACCGCAGGACATGATACACACAGAGACCGCTCCGCATATTCTTCATTCCAGATATAAATCACACGCGGGTATGTACGACAGGTTTCTGATAAATTTGTTTCTTCTGTTTTTCGCTGAATCATGCATAGACCATCGTTACACAAAAACAGACATCGCTTTCCCTTGCCCATGCGAATACAGGCAATATCTTTTTCACCTTCATCCGTCTCTTCTTTACGGTGTACAATTGCACGCGAGATCATCGCTTTAAACTCCGCATTATGACTTTTTTCATAGCGCTCGCAGGTGGCTTCATCTATCACAATATCCCAGCCTCTGCAACAGGTATCCGGGCAAAGCAGCCCAATACAAGAAAACTCTGCCATATAGTCTGGTTCAATAACCTCCAGCATCGTTTTCTCTTCTTTATTTCGCAAACCTTATGCCTCCAGTTTCACAGTAAATCGACTCAATGTATTTTAGTATATTAAAATATCCATACTATCGTTCTAAAAATTTAGTAAACTATATAGAACGCATTAAACATTTTATATGGCAACCGTCAAGCATGGGGTATAGGGGTGGCGTTACGTAGGAAGTAAACGATGCCCTACACCCCATTTCTGGCAGACTGATAGGCTGGATGTAATTTCTTTAATGCGTTAATATATAGTACTTTTTTTGCAAATAAATTTTCAAATATAGATTACAGCTTTATGTACCCAAAGTCAAATCGACTTTCAAAATTCCCATCCACCCGATTCGCTATGCTTGCTGCTTGAATAAAAAAAAAGCCTGCAGATTCAGGTTGGAATCTTTGCAGACTTTTTACTGTAATAATTTTGTAAATGTTATAAGATTTATTTAGCAAGTAATGCTCCTGTATTTTTGCCCAATTTGATAACTTCTTCACTCGGGTTCCATAGGCCTAAATTTTCATTGCGCCCCTGCAGAACAAATTTAGCATTAGGATTTCCCATTGTAGCTGCTGCTTCGGCACAAAGTTTGCCAAAGCTGCCGCTTTTTAGACGATTCACCAGCAATACGCGTTTGGTATCAGGAAATTCAGTCATCATATTATAATCCCCTGAGCTGTCACCGGCAACCATGATTGGTCCATAACCGCGTTTATCAGCTACTACACGTTGGATACCAAGAGTCTTTCCATGTTCGCCGGTTGGTACTAACCCTTTTTTGTAGGAATCTTGATATACATTATTGATCTTTTCCAGCTGCATGCCAATTACATTTTCCCGTGCCACATTATAACCATATTTCGGATTGGTGGCAAACACAGCTACCACATCTTCCAATGATGCGGTACATACATAAACGTCAAAACCATTCGAGCGCAACGTACTCATTAAATCCCCAATTTCTTCCGTTAAACGAAGACCCGTTGTATGGGAAACGCCCACCACACCAGCTTCGCCAGGTAAAGTATCAGGACTCAGCCAAGTTTCCTTACGAATAGCCTGTCCTAAATTATAATCATTTGATTTTTCAGTGAGAGCGCTTACTTCATCCGTTGTCATATTTTTAAAGAAATAGAGCACCCATGTATAACTTATTTTACTGGTATATTTATCATCAATCGCTTGATAGATATACCACATTTTAGCACGAAAATCCATGAATTGATCTGTCTTTTGGATATCTTCCAAACTCATTTTCCCCTGCATGCCAGCATAATTATTATAAATAAAAGTGTAATCTCTTATTAAATCATTATTCACTGCTTCAAGCGTTACGGCTTGCCCTGCCATATTATTGTACTCTTTATTAAATGAACCTTGCGGAACGTTTTTTGTAACAATCTTGCCAAATTCTTCTGGTTTTAATTTAAAGACCAAGTTTTGAATCTGATACATAAATAAGGCCTCTTCCGTATCATTCATAATGGAAGTATTATCCCAGTCAAACACTACGTAAGGTTTTTTTGCTGCGTTATAATTTGAACTCTTCGTACCATACGTATCAATAAATTTTTGCATAGCTGTCCGTGTAGCAGGAGCCCATTTTCCTTGCGTTAATACTTGCCCGGCAGCACTTGCCATAGAGCTTGTGAACATCACCATAATGAGCATCACCGTTGTTATTAGTAGGTTTTTTTGAAATTTAAACATAAATATCACACCTTCCGTTTTTTTATAATACGTAAAGCTTGCACCTAACTATAGTCTTTAGAATTAAGCTTGCTTTTGCAATACGATGAATGTATCTCATATCTCAACGTCTTGCAAAACTTATTCTTGTAAACTCTTAAAAGTATAGCATGATATAAGCCGATCATTATTAATTAATTGTTAATTGTATGTAAAAATATCTTAACAATCATACGGTGTAAGAAGTACATGTGACTATCAAAACCGCCAGAGTATAAAAGCAACCCTAAAACCTGCCAAGCTTCGTATTACGAGTTTATTTCAAATACGCATCTGTTAACATTATGAAAAAAAGAGTATCATTAAAACAATAAGGAAAATCCCTTCCTTTGGCTTTTGAAAGGAGTGACTAACATTGCAAACGATTCATAAAGAAAATCATTTTATGGCATCTGACATAGTCAAAGATCTTGTCATTGGCATGTCAGATGGCTTAACAGTCCCTTTTGCCCTTGCAGCAGGACTATCTGGTGCCGTTGCGGGAACAGGTATTGTCGTCACAGCCGGACTTGCTGAAATTGCGGCTGGTTCTATTTCTATGGGACTCGGCGGTTTTTTGGCAGCCCGGAGTGAAATTGAACATTATATTAGCGAAAGAAAGCGGGAACAGTGTGAACTGCACTCCCGCCTTGCAGATGAAGAACAAGAAATTATTGATATTTTTAATTCCTATCATATTTCGCAAGAAACAAGTCGCCCCATTGTTGACGCTTTGAAGAAAAACCCTGAAATCATGGTTGATTTTATGATGAAATTTGAACTTGGATTAGAAAAACCCGACCCTAAACGAGCTTTAAAAAGCGCGGCAACAATTGCAGGTGCATATGCCGCCAGCGGTATTATCCCTTTATTGCCTTACATGATGATTTCCAGTAGTCATGATGCACTTCGCCTTTCTGTTGTTATTACATTATTGACGTTATTTTTCTTCGGCTATTGCAAAGGACAGTTTATCGGGAATAAACCTTGGCTCAGTGCTCTGCAAACGACGTTAATTGGCGGTATCGCTGCCGGAGCAGCTTATTTCCTAGCACAATTATTTACAGCCTGATCCAACAAAAATATCTGACTCTGTTTGCTTTTTTAATAAATCTAGAGCATCTTCTCTCTCATTCTTCCACCGAGCAAAGAGACCTGATCGCAATTGAGGACTGCCACTTGACCAAGACATGTCTGTTAATTTCACTTCATAAATAAAGTTGATAATATCCGCTTCATTCATACTATTTAAGTCCTTCTCAACGAATTTTGCGGCATCACCAAATACTTGAGCTCCATAGTAATTACCATGCTGGATGCAATTACTAAATAAAACTTGTTGCAATGCATTACTGTGCTGACTAATATCAAAATTATACCATTCGATCAATTTTTCTGCACCAGCATCATAATACTGCGGTTTTACATATTCATCCTGCAGCATCACAAAGCCATCTGCATCCGTATTTCCAATATCTTCCCACTTATCTACGAAAGACTGATCACTGCACGGATCTCCAGCTGAAGCTAGTTGTCTGCCATATTCGTCATACGGTACGTCATGCTGGCATAACCAATATATAAAATTCTGCACAACTCCTGCAGCACTGGCAAACTGATATATTCCATAAGACCACCCGCCGCCATCTCCATTCGACTGCGACACCGCCGCAGGATTATCATTACTTTCATATTTTGCACTTAAAGCTCCTAAACGTTCCATCTCGTACTCCTCCATTTTAAATAAATTTGGATTTAATCGAAATAACAAACGAATTTATTCAAATCTCCCGCCTTTACTTATGAAGTAACATGCCATAAGTATGTTATAATACAACTAAGAAAGAGGACTATATTCTTGAGCAACGTTACGCAAAAAGCAAACGATGCCCTTATATAGTCCTCTTTGTGACAAATTGATAAACTTAGTTAAATTTTTCGTTCATTTATACATATAGTCAGCCGTCATAGGAATATTATTATCAATCCCTTTTGTTAAGAGACATTGATAAATATCGATTCCCCCCGTACGAAAAGCTGAAGCACAGCCGGATAAATAAAGTTCCCACATACGAATGAAGCGTTCATCATATAGTTTTCGCACTTGCGGAATTTTTTTCTGGAAATTAGCATTCCAAAAATCCAATGTTTTTGCGTAATGAAGACGCAAACTTTCCGCGTGCAGCACATGAAAATCAAACTCCGGAAAAAGTTGCATGGTTTCACGCAAGGTTGGCACATAGCCGCCTGGGAAAATATATGTTTTTATCCATGAATTTGTCGGCGATTCAAAATTTGCCATAATGGAATGCAAAAGGAATGTGCCCTTATCTTTGAGCAATGCATTCACTTTAGAAAAATAAAGTGGTAAATATTTTTTTCCTACATGTTCAAACATACCAATGCTGACGATTTTGTCAAACTGTTCTTGCTTCGGATCCATATCCATGTAATTTGCTAAACGAATATCAACCAGTTCCTCTAACCCAAGTTCATGCACACGAGACCGAGCACCTTCGTATTGTTCTTTACTGAGCGTAATGCCAGTTGCGTGAACTTTATATTGTTGAGCTGCACGAATAGCAAGCCAACCCCAGCCACAGCCAATATCTAAAAGATGTTCATTTGAGTTTAAATTTAATTTTTTTAAGCTATGATCAATTTTTTGCAGTTGTGCCTGCTCGAGTGTATCTTTTTCAGTCTTAAAATAAGCACAGGAGTAAGACATCGTTTTATCAAGCCATAAGGCAAAAAAATCGTTTCCTAAATCATAGTGCTTATGTATATTTTTACTTTCTATTGCTTCGTCAATTTCTTTTAACTGACGCGCCAAGTCTTTTAGATGAAAATCCGCTTTCGCTTCATTCCCGTTATTTTTGAACATCGTTGCAATGACATCGTCAAGCGATCCTTCAAAATCAATAACTCCATCCATATAGGCTTCGCCCAACGTAAGTATAAGGTTTTTTTTCACATCATTTAATTTTGGTGCTTGATGAAATATTATTTTAAATACAGGTTTTTCACTACCATAACACACTTCTTCTCCATCCCAAAATACGACAGAAAAACTACCTTTGTCCCACAATTTAAAAAGAGTTTTTAATGTTGCTTTCTTAAACATACAGGTCCACTTCTTTCTTCATTTCCAAACTGATTTTTGATTAAAGCACAGCTTACCATCCGTCTGCACCTACAAGATTTTTTGGTGTTTTTTATTAATGGTATAACAATAGTATAGCAAGGAGTAAAAAAAATGTATAATAAAATAAATAAATGAATTACATTAATTTTATCAATAACAACTATCGCCCTCTCACTGCATTAAGCTTTTCATTTTTTAATAGGTATGATACAGTATTATGTATCATACCTGTTCGTGTGTAAAATAATAATAATTACATACCGTTGCCAATCGATTTATATAGATGATGGAGATTTAAAAATGAGTAATATTCCAAGTAGTCAACAATTAGAAAATTTTATGATTTATGGTCGCGTGGGTAATTTTACATTGGCGGCTAAACAAGCGAATATTACACAATCAGCATTTAGTTTTCAGATGAAAAATCTAGAGACCATGCTTAACGTAAATTTGATCAGTCGTTCCAATCGCGGCAGCAAATTAACACCAGAAGGTGAATTCTTTTTTAAAAAGCTCAGCCAGATAATGCCAATGCTGGCAGAAGCAATCTACGATGTCCAACACTTAAATGGTGGAAAACCTTTGGAATTAAAGATCGGTGTATTGACATCACTCGGTGATGTACTGATGAATCAACATATTTCATATTTTCATGAGAATAATTCAAATATATTAATTACCGTTTATAATATGGAAGAAGAAGATCTTCTGACGTCCTTAACTGATGATCGTATTGATATTGTTTCTACGTTTTTGCGAACAGATCTTACTGTAAAAAATTATGAAAAAGTTTTATTTCGCCTTGATGACGTAGTTTACTATGCACCTAATATTCCAAAAATAAAAAATACCGTGAGCTTGCAGCAAATGGAAACTTTACCGCTGGTGCAATACCCATCACACTCTTTTATGAATGGGATTATTGAAAAATATTTTCAGCACAGCCGTAAAATATTGCCAGCTGCTGCACGTTTAGCTACACCATATGCTATTGTTCATTACTGTCAACAAAATCCGGCTGGTGCTTTACTGCCGAAAAGGCTCTTACGAGCGTTGCAAATTGAAGACGGTTATTATGAAATGGAATCGCCTTTGCAATTAAAAGCTTATCTTTTATATAAAAAAGAAAATCCCAAAAGTAAAACAATGCAGGTATTCATTGATTATATTATTAATTTAAATCGCGACTTTTGTTAAGTTTTCAACAAAAACCATATAATTATGTTTCAGCATATAAAAATACTATAAATAGATAACTGCTATAAGTGTGGATAGATTAGTTTTACTTATAACAGTTATCTATTTATTTTGTTATACAAAGGCATAAATTTGGTATATAGTAAATGCCTATAGAGAAGACACTAGATTATATGGATTCTCTAATGCCCGATAAGGTTCAAACAAAAGCGAACCCATTCAAGCATATTGTTGAAAAATTTATATAAGGGTGATTTTAAAAATGGTTAAAGCTAGTTTGTGGACAAAAAATTTTCTGATTGATACAATTGTTAATTTTTTCATTTATTTGGTATATTATTTATTAATGGTTATTATAACAGTATTTGCAACGAATAATTTACATGCTTCCCTCAGTGAAGCTGGATTGGCTTCCGGTATTTTTATCCTAGGAACTCTTTTAGCTCGTTTATTAGCAGGACGATCGATTGAAACGGTTGGTCGAAAAAAAATGCTTTATGCTGGCATGTTTTTTTATTTTCTGACTACACTTTTTTATTTTGGTGCCAACAGCTTAATGATTTTATATGTTATTCGTTTTTTCAGCGGCATCGGCTATGGTATTGCTTCTACGGCAACAAGTACAATCATCGCGAATATTATTCCTACAGAACGTCGTGGTGAAGGAATTAATTATTATGGCTTAAGTACAAGTATAGCCGCCGCGATGGGACCATTTTTAGGGATGTTTCTCAATCAGCATTTTGATTTTACGTCCATTTTCATTTTTTGTGCCGTTTTATTGGGTCTTTGCGTTCTGGTATGCTTCTTTCTGGATATTACCGAAATTAAACTTACACCGCAGCAAGCGGCACAAATGCACGAGTATAAAATTAGTAATTTTATCGAGTTAAATGTTTTGTCTATTGCGAGCGTCGGTGTATTTATGGGACTTTGTTATTCCAGCGTTTTGAGCTTTTTAGCAGCTTATTCCCAAGAAATAAATCTTGTAGGAGCCGGTACATTTTACTTTGTTGTTTATGCTCTCGTCATTACGGTTTCACGACCATTTACCGGTATTTTATTTGACAGAAAAGGTGAAAATTTCGTTTTGTATCCATGCTATATTTTTTTAGCGATTGGTTTATATATGTTAAGTCAGGCACAAAGCAGTTTTTTAATGTTACTTTCAGGTGCTTTTGTCGGTCTGGGTTATGGTACTTTCATGTCGAACGGACAGGCAGTCTGTGTCAAGTTATCGCCAGCCCACCGCATGGGTATTGCTACATCAACTTATTTTGTGGCTCTTGATTTTGGTTTGGGTGTAGGTCCATTTCTCTTGGGCTTTTTAAGACCTATGATCGGTTTTCCTGGAATATATATGCTAACAGCTATCATTGCTTTAGCTTGCATTGTTCTATACTATGTTCTATACGGAAAGAAAGCAGGTAAAGAATTCGCTCGTATTCGTAGTGAAATGGCGAATTAACAATTTAAAAATAAGAATTTGTACTATAAAATTTTTAAAAGTTCTTACAAAAAATGCATCTTTACCAATAAGGTAAAGATGCATTTTTTAGTAAGTAATAATCAATTATGCGAATAGACCAACAGCATAACCTGCAATACCGATAACAAATAATCCTAAAATAATTACAAGCGGATTCAATCCTTTTTTAAGAAGGTACATGCAGATAAATGTCATTAAGAGCGGAACAATGCTAGGCATTAAGCTGTCAAGTACCGTTTGAATCGTGGTCACAACTTGTTTGCCATCACTGGCAACATAGGTTGATAAAACAAAAGGCATATTTACAGTCGTCCATTTGGCAACAAGTGCCCCCATAACTAAAAGTCCGAGAACCGAAGATCCTTCTGTTAAATATCTAAGTTTATTACCACCCATATCTGTAACGAGTTGTGTGCCTTTGGAATAACCATACATAACACCATACCAGTTTGTGGCTAAACGGATTACGTTAAAAGCGATAAAGAAAACCAGTGGTCCGAGCAAACTACCTGTAAGTGCAATACCAGCTCCCAGTGCTGCGAGTACTGGACGAAGTGTACCCCAAAAAATAGGATCACCAACACCAGCAAGCGGTCCAATCAGGCCGATCTTCACGCCACTAATAGCGCCTTCACTAATGTCGGCACCATTTGCTTTTTGCTCTTCCATCGCAGCGATAATCCCCATAATTGGTGTTGCCAGAAATGGCTGTGTGTTAAAAAATTCAAGATGACGTTTTAATGCAGACTTTAATTCTTCGCCTTTATAAAGTTTTTTCAATGCCGGGATCATTGAAACACAAAACCCGATAGCCTGCATTCTTTCAAAATTGAAGGAACCCAATAAAAAGTTGGAACGAATAAATATAGCAACTAAATCACTTTTAGTTAATTTTTTTTCAGCCATGATACATCCTCCTTAAATAATTACATTAAATCTGAGTCATCGATTGTATTGTCGCCGCCTGTACCCGAGTTTAACTCACGAGCCAGTGACTTTACATGGAAATAAGCACAAATTAAACCAACGGCTCCAAATCCGATTAAATTGATGTTTGTAAAAACGGCTAGTAAGAAACCTAAAAAGAAAAATGGCATCAACGATTTAGCATTCATCATATTGATAACCATTGCATATCCGACTACAACGATAAACCCACCAGATACTTGCAATCCACGCGTGATTACTTCAGGAATCGATGCCAAAAGTGCATTAACTGTATCCGTTCCTGCTACCATACCAACAAGTGCAGCTGGTACTGCAACACGGATTCCCTGCAGTAAAAGTCCCATAAAATGACACATTTCAATGCCGCGAGTACTACCTTCCGCTGCATATTTATCAGCAAGATGTTGAAAAAATACGGTAATGGTTCGAACAAAAATAGTTAATACCTGACCAGCTGCTGCGAGTGGTATAGCAACAGCAATACCAGCACCAATGGATTGATGCCCAACAATGACAAGAATAGCCGATATAACACTAGCTAATGCTGCATCAGGAGCCATGGCGGCACCAACATTCATCCAGCCAAGCGCTAACATTTCCAAAGTACCACCTAAAATAATACCAGTTGTTATATCACCAAGGACAAGACCTACCAATGTGCAAGATATGAGCGGGCGATGAGTCTGTGCCTCATCCAGCACGCTTCCCATACCAGAAATTGCAGCAACAATAATTAATAAAATAAGAGTTCCAGTTGTCATGAAAATCGCTCCTTCTTTTGTTTAAATATCATAAATTCATAGATTTTAATTTTTCTATGACATTTATTTTAGGGTCTTTAGCGAGTTGGCGCAGTTCGAGTTTAACGCCTTTTTCATCAAGCTTTTTCAAAGCTGCGATATCCTGTTCATTAACAGAAACGGCTTGTGATATCTGTGTTTTTCCATCAACATACCGCATACCGCCAAGATTTACACTCTCAAAAGGAATACCAGCTTCAACCATACGCAATACATCGGTTGGATTTGTAAACAGAAAAAATGTATTGAAACTATCATATTTCGGATTGTTAAAAGCTTCAATTGCTTTTTGAATAGGAAGAATATATGCCTTAAGCCCGGGCGGTGTAACTTGTAATACAAGTTGCTTTCTTAGTTCATCTTTAGCTACTTCATCACTACAGCACATAATACGATTACAGTCATACGCTTTTACCCATACCGTAGCAACTTGTCCATGAATCAAACGATCATCGATTCTAACAAAACTGATTTTCATTTTTTTGACCTCCGATTAAAAATCTTACTTAAAATTCCACATGAAATTTTTGGGGCTGCTTTTTGATTATCTTAATTTACAGTTCATCTTCAACCTGCTCAGCTAATAATGTACGATGAAAAAAATTCAAACCGGAATGTCCGGCCGCGATTGCTCGATTTGTGACTTCCAAGATTGATGTTTTTTCAGCCAAGGATTGCAAACTCAGCATATCAATCAGCATGGGAAGATTCACTCCTGCCGCAATACCATAATCATCGGATTCCATTGCAACACGACAAGCTGCGTTATACGGACTGCCGCCAAACAGATCATTTAGAAAAATGACTCCATCTGTCGTATCCATTTCAACAATAGCCTGTTTGTATTCTTTGACTAAATCTTCCACCCCTTTTCCCGGAATAAGATGGATGGCTTTGATATTACTTGCTGGGCCAAAAATCATTTCAGCCGTTTTTAAAAGTTCTTCAGCAAAATATCCGTGTGTTCCTATAATGATTGCCAGCATAAAGCAGCCTCCTATACACCTTTCAAGACAAACTTTGATTTGTTATGAAAGCTTTAAAATAACGTACACTATTTATTGTCGCAAGTAGCATGCCAACTTGTGTGTCACATCAAAAAAGGCTATTTTTAGCATGTTATCTTACTATCCTATCCATAAAAATGACACACTAAATTCAATCGTGACATTCTATAAACGGGATTACAACATACTAAAAATAGCCTAAACGGATAATCTTGACTTATCTCTATGAAAAATAATAATTTTATATCATAGAAGCAATAAATGCCTTTTCATCTCTGGTTAAAACAATCTTAATTGTTTTTTCGAATACTGTTGCTGCCATATTGACACACTGTAATTTTTGCGTGTTAATCGGTGGATATTCTTGTTCATCGTAGACCAGACCCGTTTTCATGATCATTCTTTCTAAAGCACACCCGCAATGAACCAACAGACGAATTCGCTGTGGATTTGTCAATTGATAGCCAAGGTGAGATTCTAACAAACTATCAAATTTTAATAGTGTGTCAAGAATTTTAGCCGGATTTAAATAGGTGAGCATTTCCACTAAACTTTCTTCACAAAAACTACGTAAAACCAAGTTTTTAGGTGGTGCCTTTCGTGAACCTCCAATACCAATTAAAGTTCGTAAAATATTTTCAACTTCACCATCAATTACCTGTTCTAATGGTATAAATGGAATATCACATTTTGGATTTGCAACACCAACAACTGCGATGATTCGATATTCTTTCGATATTTCTGCTATAGATTCCTGTACTTTATAAAGTCCGACTGGTAGTACCTTGATTGGGCGCGGCGTAATAGTCGGCAAGATATTTTCTAGAATTTTTTGCAGTTTTTCGGCTGTTCCTTTGCCTGATGCGCAAATCGTAACAATGACCTCAGGATGTTTAACGTGTTCTGCGGGCAAATCTTCAGCACTGCTTTCATAGCCTTTGAAATTGTTCAGCGAGTCATAAACCGCATTCAAACTAATCCCCGCTACATCAGCTTTACGTATAGCTTCTAATACTAACGGCGTAGAAACCATATCCAGCATTTTAACGGGAATTTTAAGTTGTTCTGTGATCATCGGACCAAAATTAATAATTGACCCCATATCGGCTAATAATAAAATTCCCTTATGGCAATTCATAGTTTGGAGACGTTCCATTATTTTACTAAATATCACCTGCGGCTGTACCTCGATTGGCATATCAAAAACAATTAAATTTTTCAACTGCACGTTCAAAAGCTTCTGTGCCACATCCGTCATAGAAGTAGCCGTATGAACCCCATGCATAACCACAATGATAATGATTTTTTCATCATCATCTTCTTCTTTTAATGAATTAAGCAGCATTGCAAAGTATTCTATTTCTGCCGGAGGGACTATTATATGATAGTATTCTTCAATTTTTTGTTTAATTTCCATCGCCAAATGAAATTCTTCAGTATCCTTACTTACGGTACCTTCAATTGCATGACTCGAAAGCGGTTGCTGTGATTTGATTCGCTTAAAAAACACGCTTAAGTGAAGGCTAAAAGCATAAAGAAAACGATCCAGTGAACTTATCTTTAAGTGTTTTTGAACAATCGTAGCAATCTCTTCGGTAAAATCGATTAAATCATAATCAATGATTTTTAGCAAACGGTCCTGCACAGACATATTAAAATCATCTTGTTGATTGCAAAATGATTTTATATAAGCATTAACATCTGCGGCAATAATCTGTTTAATAACTGCACTTTGAATGTTTTCACTTTTAAGCGTCTTTATTTTTTTATCGACGAGATGGTATAAATTAAAGGATGTATCTTCTGTTTCTTCCATCGGAAGTTTTTGGTCATTTGGCGAGATAAACAACGCTTCGTTAATATATTGGCTCACAAGAGCCAATTCTCGTCGATTGGAGCTAAGTGCTAATAAACCAGATTTTACAGAAGCCGGAAGAAGTTTAAAGTCAATTTCTATATAATTGGGATTATCAATACCATTCAAAAAAGCTTGCGCACATAATAATTTGATATTGGACTTCATCTGTCCAACATTACCGACTCCTATATTACCAATCAACGCTTTTAATGCTTCCACGCTAATCTTTACGGGTTTTTGAATCGAATGAACCTCATTTGCCAGCAACAATTTAATGATATCAAGTTTTTCCTCCATTGACCGATCTGCTAAAGGCTGGATTTTTATAATGCTGGGGATACGACGGATAAATGTTTTGGTAAGAACAGAATCAGGATTTTCTGTTGTCGCTCCAATAATGAGGACTGTTGCTTGACGACTTCGCGTTGTTTCGCCCAATCGATTAAAAGTTCCTGTATCCATAAAATAAAACAGCATTTCCTGCCCCTCAGGAGGTAAACGATGAATTTCGTCAAGAAATAATATTCCATTATCTGCGGATTCCACCAAACCAGGTTTCGCACTGTCAGCACCGGTAAAGGCTCCTTTGATATGACCAAAGATATGTGAAATTAACAACTGAGGGTTGTTATAATAATCCGCACAGTTAAAAATAATAAACGGAGATTGCTCACTGAATTTCCCGATTGTTTTACCATACTCATACATCATATGGGCAAACAAGGTTTTCCCCACACCTGTCTGTCCGACAATCAGCGTATGTAAACCATGAGGCGGATACAAAATCGCTGCCTTAGCTTGTTCAATTTGTTTTTTCAAGCTGCCATCCGAACCAATTAAACAATCAAATCCACTTTTTTGTATGGTAAGTTTTTTAGCAGAGGTTACACCACTTTCAACTGTAGCTAATTCTTCAATTTCAAGAGGTAATGTCACGCCCTTGGTCTGTTCAAATATTTCTCTATCAAAATATAAAACAGGACGTCCAGAAAACTTAAGGATTTTCCCATCTCGATACAAGTTATTCAGTTCACGACTGACATTACTTCGCATAATCTGCAACGCTTGCGAAATCTCAGCAGCTTCAACACCAATCCTGCCTTGGATCTCTTCGCTTGAATAAGACTTAGATCGTTCTTGTATATATTGATAAATTTTATCCATACGTTTCATAGTGTCACCTCTTTCATTATTTTTTAAGTTGCTGTTTCTTTTCAGCATTTCACAAAGCTCTTAATTTAATCAATATGTATCGCATGATACTGCACTGTTAAAAGATTCCTGATACATGAATGAACCATATCTCTAAAGGTATAATTAGTCCCCTTTTATTCATCGATATAAGACGTCTCTCGAATCAGCGACTTCGCACATAATTCATCTCTATGGGTTTTTATAAATATTTACATTTTTTGTTGCACAAAAACAGACGGCTAAAACCAACAATATAAGTTAGTCCAGTCGCCTTATAAAGCTTCTAACATTTGCACACTTAAATCATCGCTATGATTTGCTATCGCAATATTAGCAAGCAGCAAAACTTACATATTTACATCTTATACAAAAATAATTAAATTTTATACAATTATAACCCTTTAATGCTCTTATTTCAAGTAAAAAAAAATGATATAGGTATGGCTTTTGATTGCCAATCTATATCACATTTTTACGTTTTTTATTTTATATAAAAATCAAATCACATCAATCAAAATATCACGAAACCTAGAATATACTCCGCTCAGATAGATCCTCATTGAAAAATGATTTCAACTTATGATACTGCGCTTCTATTTGCTGCGGCACATCGACATGGGCAATGTAATTTTTTCCACAAGGACCATAGCCATTCATATCATCTTTCAATCTTGGTATCTCCCCCATAATGAGCTCTAAATATCTTTGTTCATTCCAAATCCCATTGATGTCTTTATTTATCAGTTTTAAGTTATGATCTACAACAGGAACAAAGGGTGCATAGTTTAGAATTTGCACGTGTTGATGCTCCGTGTATTTCAAAAAAGATGCATAGGTTCTGAGTTGCATCGTAGGATCTTGGATTAAAAGGAGTGCTCTGTATTTTATATTTAATTGATCTAAAAGCGCAATTGCTTTGAATGCATTATCGCCACAATTCGTAGATTTATTTTCTACTAGAATCTTATTCGCGGGAATATGATAAATTTTAGTCATAATGTCAAAAAAAATATCGCCTTCGGCTCGATTTGCAACTTCAATATCAGCAAATTTTTCATTTTTTCTTATCTGTTGTCTTAATATTTCAGTTGAATGTCCAATGCCGCCATTAATGAGAATTCGATCACATAGGTTATTTTTATATGCAGTTGCTGCACATTGAATCGTATAGGGAATAGAGTTTCCTAATAACACCAATACATCGACTTTTTTTAAGCCAGCGACCTTTTCTAAAGCTTTATAATCTAAATCATCAAGATCTCTCACCGCCAGAAAGGCAGATATTTCATTAACAGCCTGTTGAATTTGTTCCGTATTCATCTTATCATCTCCATACATTTTGTTCTGTAGCAAATACATTTCCCCTTCAAGCTAATGTATATATACTACTATGAACAAACCTCTACCCAACAATTTAAAATATACCCGGTTCTTTTATTCACTGAATTTAAAACCTAAACCTGAGTTTTTAAATACTCGATTTTCCTCCCATATACATTCTTAAAGGTTGTGGTATCTTAATGTTCCCATCTGCCGCCAGATTATTTTCCAAAAATGCAATCAACATACGTGGTGGTGCCACAACCGTGTTATTCAGAGTATGCGGGAAATATTTTTCATTTGTCTTGTTTTTAATACGAATACCAAGCCGGCGTGCTTGTGCATCACCTAAATTAGAACAACTTCCAACTTCAAAATACTTTTGTTGCCGTGGAGACCATGCTTCTACATCAACACTTTTTATTTTTAAATCTGCCAAATCACCAGAACAACATTCTACAGTACGTACTGGGATATCCAAAGATCGAAAAAGATCAACTGTATTTTTATATAGTGTTTCAAACCAACAAAAACTCTCTTCTGGTTTGCAGACAACAATCATTTCTTGTTTTTCAAACTGATGAATTCTATATACACCACGTTCTTCAATCCCATGAGAACCAACTTCTTTTCGAAAGCAAGGAGAATAACTCGTTAAAGTCTGTGGGAGTTGGTCTTCACCTAAAATTGTATCCATAAACTTTCCAATCATGGAATGTTCACTAGTACCAACCAGATATAAGTCTTCACCTTCAATTTTATACATCATATTTTCCATTTCAGAAAAGCTCATTACGCCAGCTACTACATTGCTGCGTATCATAAATGGCGGAATATAATAGGTAAACCCTCTATCAATCATAAAATCTCTCGCATAAGAAAGAATCGCTGAGTGTAACCGTGCAACATCACCACAGAGATAATAAAAGCCAGTTCCACTTACTTTTCTTGCACTATCAAGATCAATACCATTCCGTTTCTCCATTATATCCACATGGTATGGAACTTCAAAGTCAGGCACAGCAGGCTCACCAAAACGTTCAATTTCTTTATTTTCACTATCATCTCGACCTATGGGGACCGACGAATCAATAATATTGGGGATTTGTAACATTTTACCCTGAATTTGATCAAAAAGTGTTTCTTGTTGTATTTTCAAATGTTGCATTTCTTCCGTGACAGCAGCAACTTTTATTTTTTTTTGTTCGACTACAGTTCTTTGACTTTGCTCCATAAGGATACCAATTTCCCGACTTATAGAATTTCTCTGACTTCTAAGAAAATCTGCTTGACCTTTAGCTTCACGAAATTGTCGATCCAATTCAATGATTTCATCAACCAATTGTAATTTATCATATTGAAATTTCTTCTTAATATTGTTCTTTACCAATTCTGGATTTTTTCGTAAAATTTTTATATCTATCATGTGTTTCCCTCCTAAATTTATCTATTTTTTATAAAAAAATACTCCCCCCGACCATATAATTTTATTATATGGGACGGAAGGAGTCCGCGTTGCCACCCAAATTGCCAGCATCTAGTCTGACCACTCAAACATGCTATAAAGGGCATGTCCCTTCGATTCATCATCGATAGCTCAAAAAGCGGAACAGCTTAAACTCTCTTCGGTTCACACCAAATCACCGATTCTCTGCCCAGAGTTATAAACTATATCTTTTCTCATGGCCAAGTATACCAATACATTTTCCTCATTATACACATTCTGATCTTTATTTTCAACCTTATTCTTTTTTATCACAATTAGATAAAAATTACAATGAATGGCTTCTTATAATGAACAACTTTCCCATATCTCTTTGCGACAAATACATTGACATTATAAAATTTCTTTTATAAACTGGCATTGCCCTTAGTGAGTTATTTCTATTTTAACGAATCTTTCTTATAACATAAAAAAACGATTTAAAATAACCTGCACTACACGAAAAGAGGTATTACCGTGAACTATCAAAACAAAGAAGAATTACTCGTCGAAATAAAAAAGAGTTATCACCTTTTTGATCAAGAATTTGATACTGTCCCTGCAGAAAAATTCAACTTACATATTGAAGAAGTTGATAAGACCCCACAAGAAATGCTTGCCTATCAAACAGGCTGGTTAAATTTAATTATGGAATGGGAACAAAGTGAACTAGACGGTAAACTGGTTATTACTCCATCCCCGGAATATAAATGGAATCAGCTTGGATTACTCTATCAATCTTTTTATACAAAGTATGCAGAACATTCTCTTGACGAATTACGTCTTTTATTTAAAAATAGCGTAAACGCTTGGTGTAATTGGATTGAGCTTTTAACTGAGGAAGAACTTTTTACACCAAATATGCGAAAATGGACTGTAACGAAAGCAAATTGGCCGCTGTGGAAATGGATTCATATCAATTCTGTTGCACCGTTTAAAAACTTTAGACCCAAAATTAGAAAGTGGAAAAAAAATATATATACTAATATTTAGACATATACTAATTCCATCGGCAATCTTCCAAGTAGTATTTACATAAGCTGAGTATCATCTTTGCATAAAATTTACTTTATAAAAAAATTCTGACTAAGCTGCGGCCTGTTTTTTTATACTGGATAGATAACGATCAATAATTGCTTTAATATTGGGTTCCAGCGAAATATCCTTGGTAATTGGATACAGTCGACCTTTATGCCCAATTAATACCCATTTTCCTTCTTTCTTTTCGAAGGTTAAATCGACTCGTCCCAAATATATATTATCCTCGCCGCCTGCTTGCACAATAGGAATTCCGCCTGTACGATAAATAGGCTGACTGATAACATAATGGTCATCTGCACCAACAATCAATGCAACACCACGATCCGCTAACTTCATATCCATCTGTACATCAGCAGACAAACCCGCATGTGATAAAATAATCTGAATATCTGATTGGGCTTGCACTTCAGGCAGTAATTTTTGAGCTGCTTCTACTGGATTTTCAACCACCTTATTGACTGCCTGTGGATAGTTTTTCACCTTTATTGATGAAACACCCAAAATGCCAATGTTTAAGCCTTGCATAGGTTTTATCGTATAAGGTTTTACACCTGGCAAGTATTGATCATCCGCTGTTTTAATATTGGAACATAAGGTAGGAAACTGTGCCTGCTTTACCAAATTATAAAGTTTCTGATCCGCAATAACAGGATCTGGATCGCCTTTAAATTCATTATTGCCAAGTTCCCAGGCATCATAATGCATAGCATTATAAGCTGCCATTTCCATCTCACCATAAAAAATTTTATGATAAGGTCCGCGCGTATAAAGATCACCTGCATCTACAAGCAAAACATTATCAGTCTCAGCTCGTATCTGCTTAATAAGCGTTGCTTTTCTAGCCAAAGCATACGGATCATAATCATGAAAATCATTGGTATGGATAATGGTAAGATGATAAAATTGCGGTTGTTCCTTGGCAAAAGAGACTTGACTTGATAAACTCATTAGAATAATTGTTCCTACCAGCAAAACAATTTGTTTTATATTAAAATATCGCATTTTCCAGGCCCCCTTATTTATTATAAAAAGCTTACCATTTTTATAATGATTTTTGTGTTATTATTTTATTAAATTTGCGTAAATTTGAAAGAATGAAAATTATATACCTTTACAGCAAATCTTCAAAAGTTAAACTTTTACAAAAACGCTTGCATTAGAGTTAACTCAAAGTATTATTATATATATATTAAATAAATTACGACTAACTTATAAGGCTGCCAGGAATAGTTAATGCAACTTATATAATATAAGAGTGTAGTTTGGTTATTAAGGAGTGATCGTTTATCCATGAAACATCGTCTTAGTTTTTTCATATTTATTGGCATAATTGGCATGGCAGGAGGTCTTGGCGAATGGTTTATGTACCGACAAGGGTTATCATTTTTACAGCCGACCTGGACACTCGCTATTTTTTTGCTCGCACCTTTGACTTTCGTTGTGCCAAACGTTGCTGAAAAACATTTGCCACGTTTACTAACGAAACTATTATCGATCATTGGTGGTTTTTGGTTTATTTTTTGCTACTATTCGTTGGGCTTTTTGCTGCTATATTTTATTTTCTCTGGAGTAAGCTTATTGTTCCCGCAAGCAATGGATTGGAAAATAGTTTCGCCTTATTTTTCTATTGGATCGTTTCTCTTCATTGTAATCGTGATTACGCTGGGCACATGGAATGCTTTTCATCCAGTTTATCGAAAAGCCACTCTGCTTACGAACAAACCTTTACCTAAAAATATCCGTATTGCCTTTATTAGTGATATACATCTCGGAACTATTTTAGGGAAAAACTTCAGCAAAAAACTCACTGGAAAAATCAATACCATACAGCCTGATATCGTGATTTTAGGTGGAGACATTATTGATGGTAACCTTGAATTCGTTCTAAAAGACAAAAGCTATGAAAATCTAAAAAAAATCAAGTCTGCCTTGGGAACCTATGCTGTATATGGCAACCACGATTATTATGGCGGCGATATAAACAAAGAACAACAAATTCTAGCTCCTACTATTCAATTTTTAAAAGATAAATCTGTTTTGATTGAAGGTTTGATCCAGATTGTTGGTTTAGATGATTTCATTTTCAATCCTAGAAATAAAGTTCCTCTACAAGATAATAAAATTCTTAATATCCTTGTAGATCATGAACCATGGCGAATTCGTGAAGCCGCTGCTGCTGGTTACGATCTTTATTTGGCTGGTCATACCCATGCCGGACAATTTTTTCCACATCGCATAATTACAAAAAAGATATATGACTTAGATTACGGCAGTAAAATGTTTGGCAATATGTTAACAATTGTCTCAAACGGCTACGGCTTTTGGGGAATTCCGGTGCGGATAGGGCCTGCTCCCGAAATTGTAATCATTGAGATAAAGAATAATTAAAAATCGGTCTATGCCAGAAAATGAAACTCACTAGCATAGACCGATTTTTTTACATTTTTTTTGCTTCTTCTAATATATTTAAAATTTCCTGGCCATAATTTTTGCCTGGAACAGCCCATTTACCATTTAAACCGACCCAGGTATTTATCTTACCAAAAATCTCCGGATGTTTGTCTTTAATTAATATATACCGAGGATCTACAAGTTTTTTTCGCGGCGAACGAGTTGTTGCATAAGCCAAAAGATGTTGGATATGAGCCCGTATACCATCTTTGGGTGTTGCAAAAAAAACACCTTGTACTCCGCCACCGGTCGTCCCTAAACCGCAATAATTATTCTGCGTGGGAATAACATCTTTGCCATAGGCAAAACAGCCAGTTTCCTTGATAGCTTGGCAAAGTGCCAAATCAGCACGCACACCTTCCGTTTTACCTTCTTCATAATAAAGACGAACCAATTCCTCGATACTACAATTTAGTTTTGTTCCTGGATTCTTATTTTTGATATAGGCGATCATTTTTTCCGGCGGCACTTCTGTCTCTCCTAAAATCGTAATTTCCTCCTGAATTTTGGGCTGTTCACTTGGTTTTTCTTTTATTTGCCAATAAATAATTCCTAAAGCAGTAGCCAAAAGCAATACAACCGCCCCGATAAATTTCTTTTTTTGTATCAACCTCATACATATACTCCACCCTATCATCAAAAGTCACCTATTATAAGAAGCAGGAGGCTTTGATTTTTATTGTATTTAAATCCTATCACAAGACAGCATTTAAATACAGGAAAAATGAAAGCCCCATAACTTATTTGCTATACAAATAACCCTGCTTTCTTAGAAAAAATAGCCTTCAATCCGGAAATTTCTCCCAAAATCAACTTGTAAATTTCCAAAAACAGGAGTAAACTATAAAAGTATTCTAGTTTATCCAACGGGGACGTAGCTCAGCTGGGAGAGCACCAGGTTCGCAATCTGGGGGTCGAGAGTTCAATCCTCTTCGTCTCCACCAACAGTAACCACAAAAATTATACATTTATTTGTGTAATTTCGGTATAAAAACACGAAGTAATCTACTTTAAATCAGATTACTTCGTATTTTTTTGCATAAAAGTGTATTCAGAAAACTCAATTTTATTTTCATTTATTTAAAGATAGTTCCTGTTTGAATAATAAAACAGATTATTCAGATTTTTATAATATTTTTTCTTTTTTTCGTCCTTGAAAATGCCGCAGTTCATCTCTGCTAATTGTATAAACCTTTTTCGTGAAATCATGCCTATAAAAAGAAGGGACGAGATTCAGAATTACCTGAATCTCGTCCTCATATACAAGAACCTTCTCAACATATAAATTGATTAATTGTTTCATTTCTATAAGAGTTTTATTTCTAAACATCATTCTAGCTTTAATAAAGCATTCTTCTAACTCTCGCTTATCTGGAATATTAATACACAGCGCTGCTTTTTCCTGTTCCAGCCGCCCTTGCAACTCGAGTTTATCATGCTCAATTTTCTCAAGCTTTGATAGCAATAGGTTTTGTTGAAGCTTATCGACGCCGTCAGCCAAAATGTCCGACAGATTACCCTGCTTTTTCTCACAATCTTGAATCATTTTTTCCAAACGATGCAGCGTTTCACTTTTCTCCATGTTCTTTTTCCGAATATACTCTTGGAACTGATCCAAAACAATTCCAACCATGCGCTTATTGAAAATTGCATTCTCAATTTTTTCCAGTACGAAAGACTCCACGTAGTCACGATTAACCTCGCGGTTCTTACAGGCTGAAACTGTACGTCTCCCCCGGTTATTGCAGCGATACGTAATATTCGGTCGTCGATTCCCTACAGAGTTTTTTCGATTCCCCACATAAGCACAGCCACACGTTCCACAAAAAATCTTTCCTGCCAACAAGTATTTTTCTTTATTACGCTTTGATTCGTAACTGTGATGTTTACGACGTTCCAATAACTGCTGCACTCGATCAAAATCGTCTTCAGATACAATTGCCGGTACACCACCTGGTTTGATAATCATATCCTCCGGTGAATTTTTCAAATGAGAATTTCTCTTATTTGTATAGGGATCACGACCAGCCGTCCGGTTGTAAACATACCATCCCTTATATTTCAAGTTGTGTAATATCTCGTATAAAGAATTTTTTCCAAAATCACGCTTTGCTTTTGTCTTATAGCCATCACACTTGAGTTTCAAAAGAATTGCATTATATCCGCTACCATCTAAGACCATCTGAAAAATCAACCTTACCGCAATTGCTTCCTGCTCATTAATCACGAGTTTACGCGTTACCTTATCCACATCATAACCTAACGGCGGTGACCCTCCTGTGTGTCGGCATTTTAAAGCATTTTCTTTTAACCCCTTTCGAACCTCACGTGCCAAGTTCTTACTATAAAATTCAGCCATTCCTTCAAGCACAGATTCCAATATAATGGATTCTGGTCTATCTTCGTCTAACGGCTCCAACACGCTTAACAATGAAACCCTGTTTTTGCGAAGTTTCATACGATAAATCATGCTATCACTACGGTTACGAGCAAAGCGATCAAGCTTGTGCACCAATACCAATTGAAAAGCACTTTTAGCTGAGTCTTTAACCATTCGCTGAAACTCCGGTCGGTCATCAGTTGTAGCCGATTTAGCGCGATCAACATATTCTTCAACCAACACAATGTCCTGTGCCTTCGCAAAAGTTTGAATAGATCGAATCTGTGCATCGATTGACTCATTCCGCTGATTATCACTAGAAAACCGGGCATAGAGAGCCGCCTTAAGCGGCTCTCCACGCGCCTCCTTCCTTAACCGATCAATAAGACTCATGAGGCAGCCCTTCTTCCCTCGGCATAAATCCTTGACATGATTTTTAAAATAATTTTTTCAACCGGAAGATCAATGGATTCGATAATCTGTTTCTCTACTATCGGAAACTCCGTCTTTCGCTTATGCGGAATAACAAAACACTTTTTCAATAGTTGCATATCAATTCCTCCTTGATAATAAATTTCATAAATTGATCTAAATTCTAGTAGTAACAATGTCCATTTAGCTACTTTGCAAATGATTTAAAAATCACCAGCCAATCTGATATAACTTTTCAAGAAGCTTTTTTTGTGAATTAGGTAATTTTCCCAATCGCAATTCTCGTTCGCTGAAAAACTTGTCGACAAAACTACTCACAACCATCATCGGAATTGGTGGCTCTTCATCTTCTGCACTATAACGTTGGAAAAAGCGCCGCACATATTCTCTTCTGGCTACAGCCAAAGCCTTGTCCTCTGTACCACACCATACCGCAATTGCATAAACAAGCTTCTGCGATGCCAATACCGTTATCAGCTCTTCAATAGTAGAAGCAATAGCAAAACCATTAATGCCACTTATTGCCCAAGTGCCGTAGCTGATACCATCCACTGAAATAAGATTTTTAGGGTTAATCATATTATCTACTCTTGTTTCTATAGCGTAACATCCTGCAGATACAGGCGGAACAACCAATTTTTTGCACTCACTTGACTGCTGCATGTAATACATCCGTGATGACCCTTGTCGTGCCAAAAAATGTAAAAGCTCAACCGAGTCTGATGAATACACCACACACGGATAATCACGCCTAAACATTAATGCATTGAACAAATTGTTATAGCTCTGGCAAAGTGCCAAGTTTTTTATAGAGACAACTAAAAATTTCATATCATTATTCATAAAAGTACCCGCCTTTATAATATTATTTATAAAAATCCTCTAGTGTTTGTTTTAGCTTACTAATATTTACAACTAAAACACTCATCATGCTGCCATTCATCTTGACGCGTTTAAAATAACGATTTCGAATAGCACCATGTCCACTTCTTTGTGCAATGTAGCCTTCAATAAGCCCTAGTTCAAAAAGCTTCTTATAAATACCCGTACTATCAGAAAGCAGGGTCTTTCCTGCCAATTGTATTGCCGTCTTTACGCCAATAAAAATTTTATCAGGATCAAACATATACCGTTCTTTGTCATAATAGCCAAAGTATTGTTGGCTACCACTTTGCTCATATTTTTTTCTGGTTTCAGCAATAGTTATTACCCCAGAGGCAATTCCCTGTTCCAAATACTGCAACCATATTTGGTACGGTTCAGCAATTACTGCAGTCTCCTGATTATACATGGCTACTGCAATTAAGACTTCTCTCCAAACCTGATACGTAGATTCTACTTCATCTTTGGATAAGGCTCCCACTTCTAGCCCAAAGTTCATTACAAGTTTTGCAACTGTCGCCAATAATTGAAAGTTTCTTTCAGCACGCTTGAATTTAATCTTTAATAAGGGTTCTTCAAATGCTGTAATGAACGCCACTGAGTCTAAATAATTTGCTTCTAAATAACGAATCCAGGCCCCAAAATACATTTGCATCCATGAATTTTCTTTATCACGTTTTGCTATCCGACTATTTTTTTGATACTCTAATAGGATATTAGAATCAAAACTGTCTCGATTAACCTTTGTGGTTACATATCTGAGCGCCGATGATTGCTGTGATCCTAGGTCTTGTTCCGCAGTTATAACACAACCGCCCAAAACACTAATCGATTCAAGTTGATTAAATGTAGCATCTGATTTTGATCTCCCTACTCCATCGCCAAAACAGCGTAATACATTTTCAAACTTCTCTATTGCACCTCGATCTTGGCTAGAATAAATATCGTCTAGCAACATCACCTTATTTTTAGCTTTTTTTCTGTACAATTCAATAGCTCTAGGTGTAGACTGAAAATTCAAGTACTCATCATTCATAAACGGTAAAACTAAAGTTTTGGCAACTGATGTTTTTAATGAACCAGATTCACCGATGCAAGCCAAAACAAATTGCAGATCTCGCCCAGCATCTTGAAACAACTTAGCAGCATGGGCTAAATGCACATACAAAAACAAAGGTAAAATGGGTTGCAAAGTTGATACTACGTCAACTTCTCCATCATTATTTTTTATAGGTCTCGCAACTGTCAAAAATGATATTCCTTTTTGATAGACAGATACAAAATCTTCCTTAGAAATATATGGAATGTATGTTTCCGAAATACAGGTTGGCATGGATGCTGACAAATACTGCATTGCACCATCAACTAAATACCACCCATCAAAATGATACATCTTAGTTGTTTTTTCCACCTCTTTTTGTGAAAACAAATCTGCTATATATTCTCTGAAATACGCCTTAGAATTTTGTTTTTGAGCAGCATTCACGCATAATTGCGGATATTTCTTCAGAATCATATCCAAAATAGTATCAGTTTTTTCCGACTCTATTATAAATGAATGAGCTTTCCCAACGACAGAAAATTTGATCATATCAACTTCTGCTAAATTTTCATATATATGAACTTGTTTTTCTTGTAATTCAATCTTGAAATTGCATAGTTTTTGAATATCACCATCATTCCATAGACACAGTTCTTTTGAGGTTTCATAGAATTTTTCACCAACTCTATGTCCCAAAGAATAATCCATAGATGTTCGCCGTTTTCCATATCCTCCGCTTTGAAAATGCAACTTCAGTCCGTTTTCTTGAGAATAGTCAACTATATCAACATACTCATTTTTTATCTCTTTCGGTTTTTCATAGGGATTCTCATACAAATCAGGCTTTATTGCTATAATATCTGCTATCTGTTCCAATGCTTTTGCACAAGTATAGGGATTAGTTTCTAATTCAAACTTCAACTTTTCTTTTTGCTCTTTCTCTGCCATTTTATTTCAACTCTCTTTCACATAACTATTTAACCGGCTATGAAACCAAGTATAACAAATAATATGGTTAAAATTTTTTTTATTCTCTATGCTATTTTTTCTTCAAATTCCTTTATTTTCAATACTTTTATCTTTTTATCAAAATATTCAAATTTTATTGCGTAAATACTGGTAAGCTCTGAATAAACCACATAATATTTTTTTAATCTATAAAAATTTTCAATATTAAGGTATAATTATTTGCGATTTTACAAATTCCTTACTATTTCTAAGAAACGAGGCGTCTTATGAACAAGCAACTTTTTCATCTTAACGTAATTTTTAAAGACTATCTAGAGTCTGGTTATTCTTCTATTCCATACTCCATGCGAGAAAAATTTTTAGCTTTGATGCTATCAGATGAAGACTTAGAAATTATGGCATGCCATCAATTAGAAGTGCTTGAAAAATATAAAGAGTTTCAAAAAAAACTATTTGCAAAGGTTACAGTTTCTTTCAGAAATGACATTGCTGAGCTTCAACGCTCTATTAGTACTTCTTTATACTCCATACAAAATGAGCTAGATAAAATTAGTACCTTATTTATAGATGATCCAAGCTATAGCACCATACAAGAAAACGCTGATAAAATCAAGGATCTTCTATCCCATATTAATCAAGATATTCAAAATAAAAAATGCAACGTTTTTACTGATCGTACCAATAAATTTAAAGAACTATTATCTTTATTAAATAATATAAAAAAGCAGCCTTTCAAAAATCAAAATGATGCCATCGCACTTTCCAAAGTTTTAAAATACAAAAATGAATTAACTGCTCTTGATTCAGTGAAGGTATCTACTAGTATCCCTATCAAAGACATATGTGATAAACACCTCTCCCGATTGAAAGAAGTTAACGTTATTTACCATGAGATTTTATCTATACAATATTTACTGTATCCATGTTTAAATGAAGAACAAATATTTGCATTGAGTTTTATCAATGCAAATATCCTATCAACTTCACAATACTTGTCCGATCTTATAAAAACAAGACTTTCACTATACTGTAGACTTCATAGCTGCACCCTTTCTTTACCATCGAAAAGGGATTTACCTTTTAAGTTATACCAATTCAATAAAACTGGAGCAATCATTAACTATACACCTTTAAGTTATTATACATTAAGGACTATTATAAAAGACTATTTGGCAAATCCACAGCTTACTCAAACGACAGATATTTTCACCAATTTCACCTGTGACGCCATCCCTTTAACATCCAATTTAGAACAACACCTTGATACCATCCTATCTATTACCGCTGAAAGTTATCTTTTCTGTGATGATATTCCATTATTAACAACAAAAAAAACACCTGTTTTAAATCTTGATATGATAATAGCAAAATTAGGCATCCGAAAAAAAGAATTAGCTATGCTTTTAAAAACAGATATTTCTTATTTTTCAAGGAAAAACAATGGGGATTGTTTATGGCATAATGAAATAGGACAAAGTTGCAAATAAAAATCCCCACTTATGCAAAACAGAATTCCTCAAAAATGCAAAAAGCCATTGCGAACAAGAACCAAATAACCTACCCTTATTAGGTGACAAAACACTAACGGGGGAGGACTGGAGGATGCTCACAATGACCCAAATTGATTATATCAGAAAAGCGTTCTTTGAGGAAGGTCTCAATATTTCACAAATTGCAAAAACCTTTTCTTGTGATCGCAAAACGGTGCGCAAGTATTTGGCAATCGAAGATTTCAATCAACCATTCCCTAAAGCAAAACGCGTAACCGAACAA
>NZ_FNZK01000003.1 GCF_900109225.1 Propionispira arboris | reverse complement strand
CTAAAATGCGAACATTTCTTTCTTCTGTATAGTTTTGAGAGAACAAACTCTTAAGATAAAGCGAACGAAAGCGAAAGCTTAAGAACGCACTATCTAAAAAAAGAATATCTGGTAGTGATAGCCAAGTGGACCCACCTGTTCCCATACCGAACACAGTAGTTAAGCACTTGAACGTCGAAAGTACTTGGGTGGAAACGCCCTGGGAGGATAGAAAACTGCCAGTTAAATCCAGTAATGATAGCCAAGTGGATCCACCTGTTCCCATACCGAACACAGTAGTTAAGCACTTGAACGTCGAAAGTACTTGGGTGGAAACGCCCTGGGAGGATAGAAAACTGCCAGTTTTATTCCTTGATAGCTCAGTTGGTAGAGCAATCGGCTGTTAACCGATCGGTCGTAGGTTCGAGTCCTACTCAAGGAGCCATTTTCTTAAGCACTTAATGAATTCTTAATAGCGTTTATTAGGTGCTTTTTCTATGTCAATAAAAGAACTTGATTCTCTATAGTAGATTTGTTATAATAAACGTCATATATTAAAATGTGATGATGAGGAAGAGTAAATGTATTTAGTTTAGCAGAGAGCTATGGTGTGGTGTAACATAGCAGGCTGATACATTGAAATACACCTTTGAACTGTAAGCTGAACTTTAGTAGGCAGATCCGGCTGGTCGCGTTATAGGCTGCAAAGTTATATTTGCTTTGGCAAATTAAATTTGGGTGGTACCACGAGTGAATATTACTCGTCCCTTTTCGGAGGGACGAGTTTTTTTATTTTAAAATAAAAATAATACATAATGGAGGAAGAAATATGAGTGTTTTTGATACGCTAAAAGAACGTGGCTTTATTGCTCAGGTAACGCATGAAAATGAAATTCGTGAATTATTTGATAAAGAGAAAGTGAGTTTTTATATTGGCTTTGATCCAACGGCAGATAGTCTTCATGTTGGCCATTTTTTAGGTATGATGGTCATGGCCCATATGCAGCAAGCTGGACATCGTCCCATTTGTTTGATTGGGGGGGGCACAGCAACAGTAGGCGATCCTTCGGGGAAAACGGATATGCGCAAAATGATGACGGATGAGGTTATTGCACATAATTGTGAATGCTTTAAAAAACAAATGCAGCGTTTTATTGATTTTAGTGATGGAAAAGCACTTATGGTTAATAATGGCGACTGGCTTAAAAAATTAAATTATATTGAGATGCTTCGTGATATTGGACCACACTTTTCCGTTAACCGTATGCTTACGGCAGAATGCTATAAACAAAGAATGGAAAAGGGGTTAACCTTTTTAGAATTTAATTATATGATCATGCAAGCGTATGATTTTATGGAACTTAATCATCGTTATGATTGTAAATTAGAAATGGGTGGCGATGATCAGTGGTCTAATATTATCGCTGGGGTTGAGCTGATTCGTCGTAAAGAAGCGAAAGCAGCATTTGGTTTGACATTTACCTTACTTACAACCAGTGAAGGTAAAAAAATGGGTAAAACAGAAAAAGGTGCTTTATGGCTTGATCCAGCAAAAACATCGCCTTATGAGTTTTATCAGTATTGGAGAAATGTTACAGATGCGGATGTTGAAAAATGTTTAGCACTTTTGACATTTTTACCGATGAAAGAAGTGAAACGTTTGGGGTCACTTCAAGATCAAGCCATTAATGATGCAAAAAAGGTTTTGGCATTTGAAGTTACAAAACTCATTCATGGCGAAGCCGAAGCATTGTCGGCACAGCAGGCCGCAGAAGCACTTTTTAATGGAACTGGAAATTTAGATAATGTACCAACTATTGAACTTTCAGAAGCTGATTTTGGCTTGAAATTACTCGATCTTTTGGCGCGTGAAGGTGTTTTTGCTTCAAAAAGCGAAGGGCGTCGTTTAATTCAACAAAATGGTTTATCCCTGCAAGATGAAAAAATAACCGATGTTGATTTTGTTTTAAGCAAAGAATTATTTAGCGAAAAATCTTTACTTGTGAAAAAGGGAAAGAAAAAATATTATCGTTTGGTTATTGCTTAAATTTTGCGAAAATAAAACATATATGATAGAATAATTAAGTTAGTTTAAAAAAAAGGAGCGGTTACTTTTATGTCAGGACATTCTAAATGGGCAAACATTAAACGTAAAAAAGGGGCAAATGATGCGATTCGTGGTAAAGTTACAACGAAGATCGGCCGTGAAATTACTGTTGCAGTAAGAATGGGTGGTAGTGATGTTACTGGTAATATGCGATTGAAATTAGCTTTGTCAAAAGCGAAAGCAAATAATATTCCCAAAGAAAATATTCAAAGAGCAATTCAAAAAGGTATGGGTGCCGCTGATGGCAGCAGCTATGAAGAATTATTTTACGAAGGTTACGGACCTGCTGGTTCGGCTGTTATGATAGATATATTGACAGACAATCGCAATCGTACAGCAGCAGATATTCGGCATCTGTTTTCTAAAAATGGTGGTAATCTTGGTGAAACAGGCTGTGTGGGCTGGATGTTTAAGAAAAAAGCTGTGTTCATTGTGGATAGAGAAAGCTATGATAATGAAGAGGATCTTATGCTGTTGGTCTTAGATGCTGGTGCCGATGATTTTAAAGCAGAAGATGATTCGTTCGAAATCATTGCTGCTCCAGAGGATTTTGAAGCAATTGCGCAAGTTCTTGAAGACAATAAAATTGAAACGGTAGAAGCAGAAGTTACAATGGTTCCGGATACTACGGTGAAAATTGAAGGAAAAGATGCAATAAAAATGATGAATCTTATTGAAGCACTCGAAGAACATGATGATGTGCAAAATGTTTATTCGAATTATGACATTGATGAAGAAGAATAAATAACAATAAACCCTCACTTTGATTTATTCGAAAATTAAAGTGAGGGTTTATTGTTTTCGGTTGTTTGAATTCGCTGCATATGATATGATAGAACATATGGTCTTAAACTTTTGCGTAATGTTAGATTGAGGTAAAAGAATTTAGTTTGAGGAATAGGAATTTAAATATGTTGGTTTTAGGTATTGATCCAGGAACGGCGATTTGCGGCTATGGCTTAGTAGAAATGCAGGGTAATCATTTACGGGCAATTGATTATGGTGCCGTGCTTACAAGTCCTAAAAGTAAACCGGAAGAACGCTTATTGAAGATCTATAATGAAATAGATGCTCTTATCTTAAAATATAAACCGGATGTCATGGGCGTTGAACAACTGTTTTTCAATCGAAATGTAACCACGGCGATTCCTGTTGGACAGGCACGTGGTGTCGTACTCTTGACGGCAGCAAAACATGAAATTGAATTGGTTGAACGAACACCGCTCCAGGTAAAACAGGCCGTTGTTGGCTATGGACGGGCAACGAAAGATCAGGTTATTTTTATGGTACAAAAACTTTTAAATTTGCCTAAAGCACCTCATCCCGATGATGTTGCCGATGCATTGGCAGTCGCTATCTGTACAACCCATTGCATGAACAGTATTGTGTGGAGAAATAAACTTTAATTATGTAAAGTATATAACAGAAAATGCAAGGGTAGGACAAATGATATTTGTTTTATCGTTGCTATTTTTTTAGAAGAGCTAAAATGCAGAATTCGCAAAAAAACACATTATGATATATAATAATCACAGTGCTTTGTCGGATTGATGCAGCTAGGTAAGGAGGCGGTATGTTATATGATAGGATATTTAAACGGAAAAATCAGCCATTTATTGATTGATTATTGTTTAATAAACGTGAATGGAGTCGGGTATCGCGTTTTTATAGCCGGCTCAACAAGAGCCAAACTGTCCGTGGGTAGTACGGTTACTTTATTTACATATTTGAATGTACGTGAAGATGCAATGCTTTTATATGGATTTTATACACAGGCAGAATATGATTTGTTTCTTAAACTTTTATCGGTTTCTGGTATAGGTCCAAAAGTAGCATTGGGGATGATGTCGGCGATTACAGTAGAGAACCTCTCGAAAGCAATCCAACAGAAACAAATTGGTGTATTAACGAAACTTCCTGGAATCGGGAAAAAATCAGCTGAACGTTTAATTTTGGAATTGAAAGATAAAGTGCAAACTGCAGATGATGTTGTTATGTTTGATGTGATTGATACTGGGGATGGTGAAACAGATGTCATTTCTGAGGCAAGTCAGGCTTTAGTGGCACTAGGGTATACGCAGGCAGAAATAATGCCATTGCTGCGTAAAGCAATGGATCTTAAAACAGTAGAAGATGTCATTAAATTTGCATTAAAGGAATTTGCCAGGAGGTAGCAATGGAAGATAAAGACGAACGGATTGTTTTGGGCGATGAGCAGAATGTCGATCAATGGCAATATAGTTTAAGACCAAAAAAGTTTATGGAATATATTGGACAGGATAAAGTAAAAGAAAATCTGTCTATTTTTGTCCAGGCAGCCTTATCGAGAGGCGAAGCCTTAGATCATGTGCTTTTATATGGTCCACCAGGTCTTGGCAAAACTACCTTAGCCGCCATTATTGCGAATGAATTAGGCGTCAATTTCCGTGTAACCTCGGGGCCGGCTATTGAAAGAGCGGGAGATTTAGCCGCATTATTGACAAATCTGGGTGAAAAAGATGTTTTGTTTATTGATGAAATTCATCGTTTGTCACGCAATGTTGAGGAAGTATTATATTCAGCTATGGAAGATTTTGCGCTTGATATTATTATTGGTAAAGGACCGAGTGCAAGGTCTATACGACTTGATATAGCACCGTTTACTTTAATTGGTGCAACTACGAAGGCGGGTGCTTTGGCAGCGCCGCTGCGCGATCGTTTTGGCGTTATTTCTCGTCTCGAGTATTATGAACCAGATGCCCTTGTGCATATTATTAAACGGGCAGCAGAGATTTTAGAGATTGCAATTGAAGATCGCGGCGCTATTGAAATAGCAAGGCGTTCACGTGGTACACCACGTATTGCAAATCGATTATTGAAACGAGTGCGGGATTTTGCCCAAATTACTGCAGATGGAATTATAACGGATGATATAGCCGATAAGGCTTTGGTGATGTTGGAAGTTGACAAAATGGGGCTTGATCATACCGATCGTATGCTGCTCAATGCGATGATTCACAAATTTGCTGGCGGACCCGTTGGTTTGGATACAATCGCTGCCGCCATCAGTGAAGAAACCGATACAATTGAAGATGTGTATGAACCATATCTCTTGCAATTAGGGTTCATAAATCGGACCCCGCGTGGTCGTGTTGCCACTATAGCAGCATATGAACACTTGAATATTCCTTATCCGAAAGATTAATTATGGCGTAAAAGAGGTTTGATTAAAATGAAAATATTACTGCATATGTGTTGTGGTCCATGTTCGTGTTTTCCAGTACAGAGGTTGCGTGAATTGGGACATGAATTAACGGGCTATTTTTTTAATCCGAATATACATCCTTATAAAGAATTCAGGCATCGCTTGGAAACGGCAAAAGAATTTGCTGAAAAAGTTAACCTGGACCTTATTGTGGATGATACCTATCAATTGCGGGAATTTTTAACGAAAGCATTGACCGCAGAAACTGTGCCGAATGGTCGTTGTCAAATGTGTTATACCTGGAGGCTTCGCCAAGCCGCCAACTTTGCCAAAGCGAACGGCTATGATGCATTCACGGCATCTTTGTTTGTAAGCCCCTATCAACAGCATGAGGTGATGAAAAAAACAGCGGAGACCATTGCCATAGAAGAAGACATTCCTTTTTTTTATGAAGATTTTCGTCCTGGCTGGCAAACGGGTGTTGATTTAAGTTTGCAAATGGAACTTTATCGTCAACCTTATTGTGGCTGTATTTTTAGTGAAGAAGAACGTTATAGCAAGGCTTGGCGGAAAAAGAAAAAACAAGAACAAAAACAATTAGAAAGTTTAACATCGTAAAAGTGGGGGATTCTATCATGAAAATAGGGAAACTTATTATATGTTTGCTTTTTATATTGGTATGGATGCCTTTAACCTCAGAAGCTAGTGTTCAGGGTGCGAGGCAAAGTCCAGACGTGAAAATTGGTTTATGGGAGAAACAATCGAGCATATTTGTATCAGCGGATGCACCCTTTGTTCTTTTAGATTCGGATACTCACAAAATTATCAAAAAATATGATGCGAATGTAAAACTGTTCATTGTATTTAAAAATAAACAACTATTTTTAAATGATCAGCCCATTAAAAGTAAAAATATAGGGATTGAATTAGAAAATCCTGATGCAGATAAGGGAATTGAAATCAATAAGAAGAGCTATCGCGGAAGCATGGAAATCAGGGCTGCTGTAAGTGGTATGACGGTAATTAATAAAATTTTACTGGATCAATACCTATATAGTGTAGTTCCTGGTGAGATGCCCGATTCATGGTCTGCGGAAGCTTTGAAAGCACAGGCTGTAGCAGCGCGGACATTTGCTTTATATAGTTTACATAAACATGAAGAGGATGGTTTTGATCTGTGCGCCACGACACACTGCCAAGTATATACTGGTAAAAAAGCTGAAAAAACAAATGCGATCCAAGCAGTCGATGACACGGCTGGTATTGTTATGTTATATAATAATAAACCGATTTATGCACCATTTCATACAACTTCAGGTGGTTACACCGAAAATAGTGAGGATGTTTGGGGTACTTATCTGCCATATTTACGCTCCGTTTTAGATGATGATGCCCAGGCACCAAATCATCATTGGCAACTAGATATAACACCATTGGAGATTCAGAGAAAACTAGCTGCCGTTGGACATCCAATTGGAAATTTGCAGGCAATTGAGCTTTCACCATTGCAAAAACCAGGACAAAATGCAGCGGATCGAACAACAACGGGTCGTATCAAAACAATGTCTTTTATTGGTGATAAGGATATTGTACGTCTTACCGGAAATCAGGTACGCAATATATTCTCTTTAAAAAGTACACGGTTTGATATCAGTATGATTGTACCTGTTGATAAAAAAATTGATGTTCCCTTGGGGGACTACTATAAAAAAGAAATTAAAGTAGATCTACCGCCTTATCAAGAAAAAAACTTCATTACGGATACCGAAAATATTCGTCGTATCCATGGACGAACCGGCGAAATTATTTCATTTTCAGGCTTTGGCTGGGGACATGGACTTGGCATGTCACAATGGGGCGCCAAAGCTATGGCTGAAAAATTTGCTGTTAACAAAAATGGTGATTTTAAAGATATACTAAATCATTATTATAAAAATATAGAAATAAAAAAAATCTATTAAAAGTTCATTAAGGGAGTAAATATTACTATGTTATTGTCAGATTTTGATTACAATTTACCAGAAGAATTAATTGCGCAAACACCATGCGAACCGCGAAATCATTCTCGCTTGATGGTACTTGATAAAACAGCTAAAACGATTGAACATCATCACTTTTATGATTTAAAAGATCAACTCGTTCCCGGCGATACTTTAATCTTTAATGATACCAGAGTAATGCCAGCACGGCTCATTGGTCATCGTGAAAGTACCGGAGGGAAGGTTGAAGTTTTCCTATTGCGGCGTATTAATGGCGACGAATGGGAGACTTTGGTTAAACCGGGGAAAAAAGCATTGGCTGGCAATATTATTTCCTTTGGGACAGAGCTTTCTTGTGAAATTATGAGTCATACTGATTTTGGCGGGCGAATTGTAAAGTTTCACTATAAAGGTATTTTTGAAGAAATTCTGGATCGATTGGGTGAAACACCGCTGCCGCCCTATATCCATGAGGAATTAGCCGATAAAGAGCGGTATCAAACGGTTTATTCTAAAGAAAAAGGTTCTGCGGCGGCACCGACAGCTGGATTGCATTTTACGACCGAAATGCTAGAAGAATTAAAAGCTATGGGCGTGAACCTTGGTTTTGTTACCTTACATGTTGGTCTTGGGACATTTCGTCCGGTTAATGTTGAAAAAATAGAAGATCATGTTATGCATAAAGAATATTATTGTGTACCAGAGGCAACTGCAAAATTAATATGCGATACGAAGGCACGCGGGGACCGAGTCATTGCCGTAGGGACTACTTCGATACGTACCTTGGAATCGGCGAGTGAACGCAAAGGTTTTATCGAAGCAAAAAGCGGCTGGACCGAAATCTTTATTTATCCAGGCTATGAATTTAAAATTGTCGATGCTATTATTACAAATTTCCATTTACCAAAATCAACCTTATTGATGCTGATTAGTGCATTTTCTGATAAGGAATTTATCTTACAAGCCTATGAAGAAGCCATTAAAGAAAAATATAGATTTTTCAGTTTTGGTGATGCGATGATAATACTAAACCAAAAAATTAAAAAATAGTTAAACCCCCTGTTCTTATTGAGGTTCAGGGGGTTTTATTTTTTAGCGACCAAATAATAAAAATATTCTTGACTTAGACTGAACTCTAAGTGGTAGGATAGAGATATAAAAAATATACGACATCTTTTGTTTCGCAATTCTTATGTACACATTTTTATAAAAATTCATTATAAATTACCACGACGTAGTTTGGAAGTGAAATTAAGGTGGAATAGTCAGCTATGAATATAGAAAACAACAAATTATCCCGGCGTAAATTTGTTAAGCTTATGAGTGGAATTCTTGTAGGAGCTGCTGGGGTGTATACATTTTTATCAGAGGTTCGATCCTGGTCACAGCAGACGATTCAATCAGCAAAAACAATGGCAGGTCATTATTTGCCGATGGGGGAGATGGATGCGGTCGCGGTTCGACAGATTATTACAAAGGATAGTGCGGTTTCACGGACAATTATGTGGCAGTCTGAGTTTCCTGAAAAGGCGGCTGTTGTAGAATATCGTACAAAAGGAGAAGCTGCGCTAAAATCAAGTACCGCAACGGATGAGGAATTTTCTGATGATAAAACAACGACTTATATACACGTGGCAGAATTAGATAATTTAAACCCGGGTGAAGAATACGAATATCGCGTTGGTGATGACAACAAGCGTAGTGATTGGCATGCTTTAAAAACCGATGCTGGGCGCGCCTTTAAAGCTTTGATTTTTCCAGATTCACAGTCGAGTGATTATAGTGATTGGAAAAATCTTGCACAATTTGCTCAAAAAGCGAATCCTGATGCGGCATTTTTTGTTAATATGGGCGATTTGGTCGATAATGGTGAAGACCATACCCAATGGCGGGCTTGGTTTGACGGGGTTGCTGGTATTATAGATAGAATTCCGCTCGTACCGCTTTTGGGAAATCATGAAACATATAATCTGGATTGGAAAGTTCGGATGCCGGAGGCGTATCTCCATCTTTTTTCTTTGCCGCAAAATGGCTTTCCTGAAAGACAGAACCAGTTTTATTCTTTTGACTATGGATCGGTACATTTTATTGTTTTAAATACGCAGTTTGATGAAATGGAGCAGTTTCAGCCGGGACTATTTGAAATTCAAAAAGAATGGTTTGTGAACGATCTTACGCAGACCACGAAAAAATGGAAGGTCGTTTTAATGCATAAAGATGTATTGATTTATAAATTTAAAACACGGCAAAGTGATAGACAATCCGGTATATCAGATATTGGAAAAGATTGGATGCCATTATTTGATGAATATAACATTGATGTGGTACTTACGGGACATCTTCATACGTATCGTCGTCGTGAGCGCTTATATAATTTCCAGCCGGATGAGCGTGGACCACTTTATATTCTTACCGGGGTCGCGGGGAATGTCCGTTATCCGAATCTATGGGGAGATCATCCTTTTGACAAGGTAGTTGCTCCACAGCCAGAAACGGATAATTATATGACATTAGAGGTTGATGAAAAAGTTTTGCGATTACAGTCATTTTTACCATCGGGTGAAGAAATTGATCATGTGGAGATAACAAAAAATGTGTAATGCACTCCGCTAAAACAACAGAATTTTGAAGGGGATGTTTGTATGCAAACAAAAAAATTAGGCTTTGGTTTCATGCGCCTGCCAGTACAAAGTAAGGAAGATCCAACTAACGTTGATCTGGATGTATTAAATAAAATGGTCGATACTTTTTTGAGCAGAGGATTCACCTATTTTGATACAGCTTATATGTATCATGGCGGAAAAAGTGAGATCGCTATTCGGGATGCTTTGGTTAAACGTCATCCAAGAGACAGCTTTACCTTAGCTGATAAGCTGCCAACTATGTTTTTGAAAAAGCAGGAGGATCAAGAACGGATTTTTGCTGAACAGTTAGAAAAATGTGGTGTAGAATATTTTGATTACTATCTGCTGCATAACTTAGGTGTGACAAATTATGCAACAGCGCAAAAATTTAATAGTTTTGCTTTCATTTTAGCGAAGAAGAATGAAGGGAAAATTAGACAGATTGGCTTCTCTTTTCATGATAATTCCGATTTATTAGATGAAATATTGACGACACATCCTGAAGTGGATTTTGTCCAATTGCAGATTAATTATCTTGATTGGGAGAATGAAAGCATTCAGTCAAGAAGATGCTATGAAGTCGCCAGAAAACATAATAAACCGATTGTTGTTATGGAACCAGTAAAGGGCGGGATGCTGGCAAATGTACCGGCAAAAGCAGCAAAATTATTTAAAGACTATCAGCCAGATCTTTCAATACCTTCATGGGCTATTCGCTATGTGGCCAGTCATGAGGGAATTATGATGGTGTTAAGCGGCATGTCTGATCAGGATCAATTGTTGGACAACACGGGTTATATGCAAGAATTTAAACCGTTTACACAAGTGGAATACGATATTTTAAATAGGGCTGTTGCAATTATTAATGAATCAATTGTTATTCCCTGTACAGCCTGTCAGTATTGTGTAGATGGTTGTCCAAAACATATAGCTATTCCAAAATATTTTGCCTTATACAATACGGAAAAACAGTCTGCGAGCAATGCTTTTTCTATACAAAGAGTATATTATGATAATTATACAAAAGTAAACGGAAAGGCCTCAGATTGCATTGGTTGCAAAAAGTGCGAAAAAAAGTTGTCCGCAGCATATTGAGATTATAAAATATTTAAAGGATGTGGCGGCTACATTTGAAGTGGAAATTCCTTCGCGTAGTTGAAAAATAAAAGGCAGGAAAGTTAAGCACATTGATCGGATTGCTTCCATTATGCGCAGAAAAAAATAGTTTGTGCAGGTTTTGAAAACTGTGCAAACTATTTTTTGTTTATGGAAAAATAACTGAATTATAGCTTGCTTTCGCGGAAAGATTGAAAAAAACGCAACTTACTGTTATACTTTTCTATTATGTATAGAAAAAGTTTTTCGTTTTAGTAAAGAGCGGAATGGTTTACACTATATTTTAGTAAATACAGAGAATTGCGTTTAAACATAACATTGTGGGTGCACGTTTTTATGATCGAGTAAACCGCAAAATTGAGTTGGGGGGCTTATTTTGACAGCAATAAAATATGAATTGATTAAAGAGTGTTCAAAAACAGGAGCGCGGGCGGGGAAAATTCATACACCGCATGGTTCATTTGATACACCAATGTTTATGCCGGTTGGTACACAGGCATCGGTTAAGAGCGTATCGCCGGAAGAGTTAAAGGATATGGGCGCAGGGGTTATTTTAAGCAATACGTATCATTTATTTTTACGCCCCGGTGAAGATCTTGTCAAGGAAGCGGGCGGATTGCACAAATTTATGAACTGGGATCAAGCTATTTTAACAGATAGTGGTGGATTTCAAGTTTTTAGTTTGGGTGATCTTCGTAAGATTACCGAAGATGGCGTTACATTTCGTTCGCATATTGATGGTTCTAAGAAATTTTTATCACCGGAAGTAGCGACTAAAATACAGATGGATCTTGGTGCAGATATTATCATGGCTTTTGATGAATGTGTTCCGTATCCAGCTGACCACGACTACACAAAACAATCTACGCAGCGTACGACAAGATGGGCGAAACGTTGTAAGGACACGCTGACCCGTACCGATCAAGGACTCTTTGGAATTGTGCAAGGCGGCATGTATAAAGATCTTCGTACGATGAGCGTCAATGATTTAAAAGAGATGGATTTTCCTGGCTATGCAATTGGCGGTTTAAGCGTTGGTGAACCAAAAGATCTTATGTATGAGATACTGGAACATACGGTTTGCCAGCTGCCAAAAGATAAACCACGCTATCTTATGGGCGTCGGGACGCCAGACTGCTTAGTTGAAGGTGTCCAGCGGGGCATTGATATGTTTGACTGCGTATTCCCAACTCGTGTAGCCAGAAATGGTACTGCAATGACCTGGATGGGGCGCCTTGTTATAAAGAATGCGGAATATACTCGTGATTTTAGACCAATCGATGAGCATTGCGGCTGTTATGCCTGCCGTAATTATTCGCGGGCATATATTCGTCACCTGGTTCGTGTCAACGAGATTTTTGGACTGCGCTTGATGACAATTCATAATTTGTATTTTTTATTGGATTTTATGCGAAAGATGCGTGAATCCATTATGGAAGATCATTTTGTTGAGTTCCAAAATAAATTTTTAGCAAATTACAGTCATTAAACAGGAACTATATGAAATTTGTCGAATTTAATTTTTATAGCTATATTTAATTAAACCAATTTGGAAGGAGTTTTGTAGATATGGATCCTGAAATGATGGGAATGCTTGCATCCTATGGTCCAATTGTGATCATGGTCATTATTTTTTACTTTCTTTTATACAAGCCACAAAAGAAAGAGCAAAAACGTCGTAAAGAGATGCTCGACAATATCAATAAAGGTAATCGCATCATGACAGTTGGTGGTATTTATGGTGAGATTACGAGCATTAAAGATAATATTGTCACTGTGAAAATTGCTGACAAAGTTGAAATTGAAGTTGCAAGATCATCGATTAATGCCAATGTTTCACAAGAAAAAAAATAAAAACGATACCATAGAAAACTGTGATTCAATGAAAATAGCTTTAGAAAAGAAAAATTTGCGGAAATTGATTTTACAAAAACGCCGTAAGTTAAGTCAAACAATTGTACATAGACAAAGTGATCTTGTATTTGAGCAATTAATAAGTTTACCGGTTTATAAAAAAGCACAATGTATCATGCTTTATGCAGCACTGCCGGATGAAGTACAAACCGATCAAATGATGCGTTATGCTCTGCAGGATGGTAAACAAATATGCATTCCTTATATTCATGATAAAAACGGCTTAATGGACGCGGTATTTGTTTTTGATGTCGATCAATTAAGTAAAGGTGATTTTGATATCTTAACGATAAATTCATGCAATATGGAGTTTGCTAATCCATCGGATATTGATTTGATGATTATACCAGGCGTTGCGTTTGATACGGATGGCTATAGACTTGGCATGGGCGCAGCTTTTTATGACCGTTTTATCATGCGGGCAAAACAAGCTTTTTGTTTGGGTATTGCATTTGATTGTCAACTCGTGAGCAAAGTCCCCATTGAAGAACATGATTGTTCAATGGATGCGATATTGACAGCAAGTGGTTTGATAAATTCTAAAGAAGGCAAAATGTAAATTTTACATTTTGCCTTCTTTCTGATAGGCGGAGATTGATATGGAAATAAAAATGGCAATCGCAAAAACTTCGAAATATGCCGTGGATTATTCTGGTGATGGTTGTGAATTTGCCGAACGGCCGCATGGAGGCATATCTGCTATTTTGGCTGATGGACAGGGAAGCGGCCTTTCAGCGCATCATACGAGCAGCTGGGTAATTCATAAAGCTGTATCTTTGATTGCCGACGGGGCACGTGATGGAGCCGTGGCCAGAGCTGTTCATGATTATTTGTATGCAATGAAAGATAAAAAAGTTTCGTGTACTTTGACGGTGCTTAGCGCCGATCTGGAAACGGAAACAATAGTGATCAGCCGTAATTCTAATTGTCCTGTTATTGTGAAGACAGATGATTATCAAACGGTATATGACGATGATGTCAACCCGATCGGGGTACATCGGCATATGAAACCTTTAATTTATGAACTGCCACTGGCAGCAGGAATGTTAATTGTTTCTTATACGGATGGTATACAGGCCGCAGGTCGAAAAAGAGGCGGACCACAGGCAGAATTATCTTATATTTTGAAAATAATCGAAGACAATGCTGTGGAAGATGTTGATTTTATCGCTAAAAGCATTCTAGAGTATGCTTTGCGAATGGACCACGATAAACCAGGTGATGATATGACTGTAGTAGTTATGGGGATATGCGATCAACAAGAGATCAACAAGATCGGACACGTAAGTATTACTTATCCAGTGTAGGTTAGGAGATGCTTTATTATGTCACTTATAGCTGTGGTTGGAGTATGCGCTTCAGGTAAAACCACATTGGTTACAAATTTGAAAGAGGCTGGTTTTAATGCGTACAATGTGGCGCAAGAACATTCCTGTATTAAAAAATTCTGGAATAAACATCATCCGGATATTTTGATTATGATCGATGCCAGTCTTGCCGCCATCAAAAAACGCCGCATCGTTTACTGGGATGAAAGTCGTCTGATAGCTCAGCACGAACGCTTAAGTGATGCGAAGGCACATGCCGATTTATATATACAAACGGATTCTTTAAGTAAAGAGGATGTGCTTAAAGAAGTCATTGCTTTTATAAAAAAAGCAGAAGCTGCTGTATAAATAGCTGCATTTGGTGAATTGACATACGTATAATGTGACGTCTATAATAGAAACGTATGGTTGAGATTGGAAAAATATTGGAGGGATAAACAGTTGAGGAAAGATAATTTCATTAAGCTTTTGGTTGTCGTTCTTGCGATTATCGGCATATTTAGTTTTTACATATCGCCGTTGGCGTATTCGATCAGACAAGGTCTTGACTTACAGGGCGGAACACATGTTGTTCTCGAAGCTGTAGATACACCAGAAGCAAAGGTAAATGAAGATGCTATGCAGCGTGTAGTCAAAATCATTGAAAAGCGTGTAAATGAACTGGGACTTACTGAGCCAGTAATACAGCGTGAAGGCGAAAAACGTATTATTGTTGAATTGCCAGGGATTAAAGATCCAGATAAAGCAATTCAGGTTCTGGGAAAAACAGCTATGCTGGAATTTCAGGATGAAGCTGGTAATACAGTCATGAACGGTACGGATTTAAAAGATGCGCAGGCGCAAATTGATCAATCAAATCAAAATTTGGTTTCACTGGAATTTAGTGCTGAAGGCAGTGAGAAGTTTGCTGATCTGACAAGCAAGAATATTGGTAAGAAAATTGCAATCCTCCTTGATAAAGAAGTGCTCACAGCACCGAATGTTAAGGAAGCAATTACTGGTGGTAAAGCCGTCATCACTGGTTCTAGAACACTGGAAGAAGCACAGAATTTAGCAATATTGCTTCGTTCAGGCTCATTGCCAGTTAAAGTAAATATCATTGAAACAAGAACTGTAGGTCCGACACTTGGACAAGATTCGAAAGATAAGAGCGAATTTGCTTTTGCGATCGGGATTGGTGCAGTTATTTTATTTATGGTTTTATTTTATCGGTTACCGGGACTTGTTGCCGATATTAGCTTAATGGCCTATGTAATTATGCTGCTCTTTTTATTGAAGATGCTGGATGCAACGCTGACACTTCCAGGGGTTGCCGGGATTATCCTGTCAATTGGGATGGCGGTTGATGCAAATGTTCTAATTTTTGAACATTTTAAAGAAGAGTATCGTTTCGGTAAAACATTGCGTATGTCAATGGATGCTGGTTTTAAGCGTGCGTTTATGACAATCTTGGATTCTCATATGACGACTATTCTGGCTTCAGCTGTTTTGTTCTTTTTTGGAACAGGCACGGTTAAAGGGTTTGCTATTACATTGGGTCTTGGTACAGTCTTAAGTCTATTTACAGCAACGACTTTTACCCAATATATGTTAAAACTGTTATTTGGAGCGAATTTATTTAAGAATCCAACGATTTATGGTGCATCAAGTCCAACTGAGGTGGTGAATAATAATGCAAAAAATTGATATTATCGGCAAACGAAAATGGTGGTACATCATTTCTCTTGTGATTATTATTCCGGGGATCATCTGTATGTTTACGCGAGGTTTTAATTTGGGGATCGATTTTACAGGTGGTACAATCATCGATTTAAGATTTGATAAACCTGTATCTATTATGGATGTGCGCGATGTTCTTAAAACGTATAAATTAGACAATAGTACAATTCAGCTGGCTGGTGAAGACAGCAGTGCGGCTGTTTCACAAAATGTTATGATACGAACGGTGGATTTGGAAGAAAATGATCGTAAAGCGGTTATGGCTTCGTTAAAAGATTCTCTGGGTACTTATAACGTGCTGCGTGAGGAAAAAGTAGGCTCCACAATGGGGTCGGAACTTATGATACAGGCTTTATGGGCAACTCTGCTTTCATGGCTGCTTATTGTATTGTATATTTCTTATCGGTTTGAGTTTAGATTTGGGATTGCTGCGGTACTCGCTTTAGTACATGATATTTTGATTGTATTGAGTGTTTTTTCACTTATGCAAAAACAAGTGGATTCTTCTTTTGTAGCGGCACTTATGACAATCGTTGGTTATTCAGTTAATGATACAATTGTTATTTTCGACCGAATTCGTGAAAATTTGAAGCTGCACTTTAGAAAAGGCGGCAATATTGATGAACTTGCTAATACAAGCATTTATCAAACGTTGACGCGTTCTATTTATACCGTATGTACAGTACTATTTACGACATTAGCATTGTATTATTTCGGTGGAGATACAACGAAAGATTTTGCCTTTGCACTTTTAATTGGTTTTACCTGCGGGGCATATTCATCTATCTTTATCGCAAGCCCACTGTGGGTCACATTTAGGGGCTGGGCTGAAGCGAAACGGGCAAAACAAAAAGAAGCTACGGCAAAATAAATAAAATAATATGATTTTTATAAAACACAGGTGTTATCGCCTGTGTTTTATTTTTATTCATGGTGAAAAGGATTTTTAGGAAAATATCACGAATGTTTATAAGTTAACGATAGTTTATACGTTGAATTTATATTTTAGATAAAGTGAAAGGGACTGCCTGCATGCAAAAAAAATGGAATTTTATGGATAGTAATATAAAAATCAGAGGAGAACTGGCGGCGAGTTTACAGATATCAGAAACAATTGCAGGTGTATTATTGCATCGTGGTATCACAGACCCCGTGGCGGCCGATGAATTTTTACATAGTGAAAAGCAATCTTTTGAAAACGCTTTTTTATTAAAAGGTATGACAATCGCGGTAAAGCGGATTCAAAGCGCGATTGTTCAACAGGAACACATAACGGTGTACGGTGATTATGATGTGGACGGAATTACGGCGACTGCATTATTGGTTCGAACCCTTAAAAGGCTGGGAGCCAGTGTCGATTATTATATACCGGATCGTCAGGCAGAAGGCTATGGATTTAATACCGAAGCTTTAAAACAGCTTTATGACGAGGGCACAAAACTTTTAATATCAGTCGATTGTGGCATTAGTGCATTGGAAGAAGTTGCAACAGTTGAAGGAAAGATCGATATCATCATTACGGATCATCATCTTCCTGGTACAGAGTTACCAAAGGTTTTGGCGATTATCAACCCCAAACAATTGGATTGCAAGTATCCAGACAAAAATCTTGCTGGTGTGGGAGTTGCTTTTAAAGTATGTCAAGCCCTCTGGAAAACGATAAAAAATATTTCATTTGTCGAAGATCTTGATATTGTGACACTGGGAACCGTGGCGGATATTGTACCGCTATTAGGCGAAAACAGGCTGATTGTAAAACGTGGACTAGAAGAGCTAAATCATTCAAAAAATATAGGGATTAAGGCTTTAGTTCAAATTTGCAATTTATCTGATAAAAAAATTGACACCGGTCATGTTGGATTTATGCTGGCACCCAGGCTAAATGCAGCGGGGCGTCTTGATAGTGCGTTGATTGGAGTCGAATTACTGCTGTCAGAAGATGAAAATCAGGTCAACAATATTGCCAAACAATTGGATGATGAAAATGTAAAAAGGCAAGTCGTGGAAAAAGAAATTTTGGCAAAAGTCGAACAGCTTTTAACACAGATTGATATTACACAAGAAAAGGTGTTATTGCTTTCGGGGGAGAATTGGCATACTGGTGTAATCGGCATTGTAGCATCACGGATTGTTGAAAAATATTATAAACCGGTTTTGATTATCGGAGTCCATGACGGGGTTGGTAAAGGTTCCTGTCGGAGTATTCGTGGCTTTCATATGTATGAGGCACTTTTTGCCTGTCAGGATTTACTGGAAGCTTTTGGCGGGCATGCGCAAGCGGCTGGCCTTACTGTAAAGCCTGCGAACATTCCGGAATTACGCAAGCGATTGAATCAGCTAGCCGCGGAAAGGCTAACAGAGCAAGATTATATACCTGTTTTGGATATTGAAGAAAATTTAAATGTACGTGATGTTAACCGTGTGTTTTTAGATGAACTTTCATGTTTGGAGCCTTATGGAATGGGGAATCCACGGCCTACTTTTGCTTGTGACAATGTAGAACTTTTTGATATCAGGCAAATTGGCAAAGAGGGAACACATCTCCGGTTCAAACTAACACAAGATAAAGTTCAGGCAACGGCTCTTGCCTGGAATATGGGAGAAGAAGCTGAAAGATTAAAACAAGTCAATACAGCCGATATTGCCTTTCAACCAGAATTGAATGAATGGCAGGGGCATGTATCCATTCAGCTAAAAACACAGGCGATACGGACGTATGAAAAGAAAAGTACGGACTTGGACCTCTTTTATGAAGAAAATTCCCAACCGTCTTCAAACTGCAAAGAAAGTCTTCCTGTTCAGCAGTTTTTTACAAAAATAGAAGGCAGTGTTTGTGTTGCGTGTCAGACAGCCATTCGTGGACTGGCGATTGGAGATGTTGCTAATGTCATCGTGGAGCAAAACCAAGTTTTTATTTGTACACAGGAAAAACAAAAAATTGGCTTTTTGCGAGCAGAAATTGCCCAAGCACTTATAAATCCAATCAAGCAAGGACTTTTGTATAAGGCGCAAATTATGGCAATTCATGCGGCGCAAGACACAATGCTTGTAGTTCATGTTTTAGTCTTTCAGTATAAACTGAAAAATTATGATGCGGCAAAATATAAAAACATAACAATGGACGAAGTTCGTAATGTATTGACCTGGGCAGCGAATGGTCCTGCTTTGATTAGTGATACATTACATAACTTGCAAAACAATAGAAACACTTTGTTTATAGCGGAACATACTCTCCAACAAGAGAGTATTCAAGTTTATGCAGCTTTTCAAGCCATCAATCAGCACAAGCTGACAATCGTTGTTTATCCACTACGATCTTTCGTAAATGATTCGTATCATCGACTTAAAATGCAAATGACAAAACTGGATCTGACTGTATATAAAGGAACGGGACTGTTGCCGATTCATGAACGAGCCTGTTTGCTGGAAGCGTTGTATAATCAAACAATTGACCTTTTATTGGTAACACCAGAGTTTTTAGAAACTCATTTATCATTTTTGCAGGCAGGCAAAGCAATCGGCTTTTTTGTGGTTGCTGAATGTCAGTATCTTTTGCAAAATGACGGACACTCTTTTTATAAAAATATGGAGTTGTTTCTTCGTGTATTGAACAAGCCTTTAGTTTTAGCTGTTACGAAACAGGTAAGATCAACTGAATTGGAGCACATTAAAAAATGCTTATTCATTGAAACGGTTTTATGTGGTGAGCATAGTGTTGGAAATTTGCAATTTATTGATAATAGAAATGAAAAGTTTAAAATTAATTATTTAAAGTCAATTTTAGAAAAAAAAGAACAAATGCTTATTTTCGTAAACAGCCGCCAAAAAGCTTGGGAAGTTGCGAGCAAGCTGCGAAGTCAATATCCAAACATTGCTTTTTATCATGCCGGACTGACCGATCTTTGGTGTGATAAAATAGAACAATGGTTCCAAACAGGAAAAATTCAAGCGATTATCACGACAAATTCTTGTAGTGAACGGTTTAGTTTGCCCAATATTCGACATGTGGTGCAATATGAGCTGCCCTTTCATAAAGTATCGTTTCAGCAGCATATTGAAAAGGCTGAACGTGATGATGAAGTGGGGACGGTTCACGTTTTATTTGGTGAAAAAGATGTATCGGTCAATCAACTTATTTTAGCTGGGCGGGCTCCGGGACGAACGACGGTTGGTAAAGTTTATTTAATTTTAAAGGAAAACAAAACAGCGCAAGGCCGTGTGGCAATGACCTGTCAACAAATCGCAGTAACATTTAATCAACGCTATCATGAAATGATCGCTGAATTTTGTGTCGAATTATGTTTGTTAATCTTAGAGGAGTTGAATTTAATTTGGCGTGAAACGCTGCCAGAGGGCGATGTGATATCTTTTCAAGTTCAGCCAGAGATGAAATTGGATTTGATGCAGGCACCTTCGTATGCTGAAGGGATAAATGAAGAAGCAGACTTTAACGACTTCAAACATGAAATAATGAATATGTCAAAGAATAATGTATTGACATCAATAAATAAGCCGTTGTATCCTGATAATTAATGTTATAATAGATTGAAACAATTTTACTGTGTGATAATGGGGTTGAATAAAATGAAAGAAAAAGAGACTATACCGATTACAATTGATGCAATCATTCAAGATGTACTTCATTATCAGCCGGATGCGCAGGTTGATTTAATTCGCAAGGCTTATGATTTAGCGCATGCAGCGCATGCCGGACAGACACGTGTTTCTGGTGAAGAATATATTTATCATCCACTGAGTGTTGCAGCTATTTTGACAGAACTTCAGATCGATGCACTGACAATCAGTGCAGCATTATTGCATGATGTTGTTGAAGATACAACGTATACAATCGAAGAGATGAAAGATTTATTCGGAGAAGAAGTTGCTATGCTCATCGATGGTGTAACAAAACTGAGTCGAATTGAATATAAATCTAAAGAAGAACAACAGCTGGAAAACTATCGTAAAATGTTTTTGGCAATGGCCAAAGATATTCGGGTGATTTTAATTAAATTGGCCGATCGTCTGCATAATATGCGTACACTAAAATTCATGCGGGAAGATAAGCAAAAAAGAATTGCGAAAGAAACTATAGAAATTTATGCACCACTGGCAAATCGTTTGGGAATTTCTAATATTAAATGGGAACTGGAGGACTTGTGCCTTCGGTACTTAGAACCGGAAACGTATTATAATCTTGTGGAAAAGGTAAAACAAAAAAGAAAAGAACGGCAGGAATTTATTGATAAGTCCATTCAAAAATTGCGTATTTATTTGGAAAAAGCAGATATTGAAACCGAAATCCAAGGCCGGGCCAAACATTTTTATAGCATTTATAAAAAAATGAAGCGTGATAATAAAGATATTAGTGAAATTTATGATTTGTCCGCTGTTCGGGTTTTAGTCAGCAGTGTAAAAGACTGTTATGGAGTATTAGGTATCATTCATACCCTTTGGAAACCATTGCCGGGGCGTTTTAAGGATTATATAGCTATGCCAAAATCAAATGGGTATCAATCACTTCATACAACGGTTATTGGGACTGAAGGTTATCCACTTGAAATTCAAATCCGAACCTTTTTGATGCATAAGGTTTCTGAATATGGTGTTGCAGCACATTGGAAATATAAAGAAAGCGGCAAAAGTGTTGGTGCTGGCAAAGAGTATGACCAAAAAATGTCATGGCTTAGGCAGCTTGTTAATTTGCAGCAGGAACTTAGTGATCCACGTGAATATGTGGAAGCACTTAAAGTGGATGTGTTTTCGGATGAGGTCTTTGTTTTCACACCCAAAGGTGATGTCATTGACTTGCCGAAGGGGTCGATTCCACTTGATTTTGCTTATCGAATCCATACGGATGTTGGGCATCATTGTGTGGGCGCGAAAGTAAACGGAAAAATTGTACCACTTGAATATAAGCTTAAAAATGGTGATATTTTATCGATTATCACGAATAAACAAAACAATGGACCAAGTCGTGACTGGCTTAATATTGTGGCGTCAACGGAAACCCGTAATAAAATCAGGCAGTGGTTTAAAAAAGCAAAACGTGAAGAAAATATTGAGCGCGGATCGGATCTGATTGATAAAGAGGCAAAGCGTCTGGGTTATGAACCAAAAGAACTCTTGAAAAACGACAGATTAAAAGACGTCGCCAAAAAGCTCAATATTCTAACGGAAGACGATTTGTTGGCGACCTTGGGGTATGGCGGAATCACAATCAATGGTATTTTAGGGAAATTGATTGAGCTTTATAAAAAAGAATTGCAACAAGCCACCCCTCCAGATATTTCGCAAATGCTGGAGAAGCTCAAACCGCATGGCGAAAAGAAGAAATCAAGCCATGGTATTTTAGTGGAAGGCGAAGGGGGGGTTCTTGTTCGTATAGCAAGGTGCTGCAATCCAATCCCAGGTGATCCGATCACAGGTTATATTACAAGAGGGCGCGGTGTATCTGTGCATAGATCCGACTGTCCAAATGTGATCAATGAAAATAACGATTTTGCTCGTGTGATTGAAGTCAATTGGGATATTGGATTAGATAAAGTCTATACAGTCACGATTGATATAACCTGCAATGACAAAGCCGGTGTTTTGACAAATCTTATGTCGGTTCCATCCGAATCTAAAATAAATATTAGTTCAATTAATGCCCGGACATACAAAAACAATAAGACATCTACCGTAACAATGGGACTTGAAGTTAAAAGTTCATTACAGGTAGAGCAGATTATGACCAAATTTAGACGGTTAAAAGATGTATATAGTGTATCCCGCACATTAGTGTCGAATAAAGAGGAGTGATGCAGATGAAAGTACATTCTCTGATAGTAGGAGAGTTAGGTGTTAATTGTTATATTGTTGCTTGTGAAAAAACAAAAGAAGCGATTGTTATTGATCCAGGTGATGAGCCGGATCGTATTTTACAATATATTGAAGACGAACATTTAAATATTAAATATGTCGTGAATACGCATGGTCATGCGGATCATATCGGTGCAAATGATGCAATTGTCGAGGCGACACAAGCTGTACTTAAAATTCATGAAGGGGATTTGGCAATGCTGGGTGATGCGAAACAAAACCTATCTGCTTTTCATGGTCTGCCAGTTTTATCAAATACAAAGGCACAGCTTTTACATGAAGGGGATCAAATATCTTTTGGCGAAGAAAAACTTATAGTTTTACACACACCAGGACATTCACCGGGAGGTATTTGTTTGGCGGGGCGTCAAATTCTCTTTAGCGGCGATTCATTGTTTGCTGAATCGGTTGGACGTTGTGATTTTCCAGGAGGATCTATGACGGATTTGATATATAATATAAAGACAAAATTGATGATACTCGATGATGATACAGTCGTTTATCCGGGTCATGGACCACGAACAAAAATTGGCTGGGAAAGAAAAGATAACCCATACCTTTCTGAAGATAGCAGGCAATAAAATCTTTTTCTTTGTGTTTTTTGCATATTTTTGGTAAAATAGACTTATTTGGACAATGAATCTAGTGATTTGTGTTGAAGAGTGATCTTAAATTAATAGAGGGGAATTATATAATGGCTAAGAAAATTACAATGGATGACTTGAAAAAGAGGCTGCAAGAACGTCAATATAAGCTAACACCGCAAAGACAGACCGTTTTGCAGATTTTTTTGGGGCGTGCTGGTGAACATTTAAGTGCAGAAGATGTACATGGAATCCTAAGACAAAATCAGTCCGAAATTGGATTAGCTACCGTATATCGTAGTTTAGAGTTATTGAGTGATATCAATATATTACAAAAAATGGACTTTGGTGATGGACGCAGCCGTTATGAATTAAACGAAACAGATGCGAAAGAACATCAGCATCATCATTTAATCTGTCTTAAGTGTGGAACGGTCAAAGAGTTTGCGGATGATTTATTAGAACCTTTAGAACTGGATATTTCGGAAAAAAGCCAATTCCAGATTATTGATCATCAGGTAAAATTCTATGGCTATTGTCAGGAGTGCCAGAAAAAACGTGAAGATTAAACATTTTTATCTAAATAGCCAAGAGGAAGTTGTTGTGAAAATCGTCAAGGAAATCTTAACGTTATTTAAGATTGATCTTGATGAGGCCACCAATGAGCCGCTTGCCTATGAGTCTTTAGCAATTGATAACCAGGTTATGCTGGATGATATTGTAAAAGTTAACACGAAAATACGGCTTGTTGACTCATCTAAGATTGAACATGATTTTTGTATAGAAGCTGAGGGGCAGCATGATGAGCGTAAACTTGCATCTTCTCGGCGCTTGATTAAGCTCAATTTATATCATCTATTTCGCAAGTATTTTCAATTTGAGACTGCACCATGGGGGATCTTACATGGTGTCAGACCAACTAAAATAGTTCATCATTATATTGACCAGGGGTTAACGAAACCTGCTATTATAAGTCGTTTGCAAAACGATTATGAAGTAAGCACAGCAAAAGCCGAACTTATAACAAAACTTGCGTTTAAACAGCGCTCTTTTCTTGCTACATCAAACCCTAAACTAGTCAGTATATATATAGGAATCCCATTTTGTTTGTCGAGATGTTTATATTGTTCGTTTCCATCCTATGTTTTACCGAAGAAAGAAATTTTAGATCAATTTATGGTAAAACTAAAACAGGATATTGTCGCAGCACAGTCTTTGATTATACAACAGGGCTTGTCTGTACAAAGTATCTATATCGGTGGTGGAACACCAACGAGTCTGCCCGATGAGGACTTCACGGTGCTATTGAATTTAGTGAAAGATTCTTTTTATGGTGTGGAAACAGTCGAATTTACGGTGGAAGCTGGTCGGCCGGATACGATTACAGATCATAAAATTGCTGCGATGATGAATCATTCTGTCAATCGAGTTAGTGTGAATCCGCAGACTATGCAGCTAAAAACTTTAAAACGAATTGGACGAAACCACACTCCAGAGGCTATAATAGAAATGTTTTATAAATTCCGTAAGGCTAAAATGCAGCATATCAATATGGATTTGATTATTGGTCTTCCAGGTGAAACCTGTGAAGATATGAAGGATACGATGCAAAAAATCGTTGCACTGAATCCGGATGACATTACATTGCATGCTTTGGCCTTAAAAAAAGGTTCTCAGCTAAAGATGAATGGCGGATGTAAAGATCTACCCGATGATGAAACAGCGCAAGCTATGTTCGCCATTGCTATGGATGCGGTTGAAAAACTAAAAATGGAGCCATATTATTTATATCGACAAGGTTATATGAGTGGGAATTTGGAAAATGTCGGTTGCAGCAAGAGTGGGTCAGAAGGTTTTTATAATATTCAAATTATGGAAGAACATCAAACAATTATTGGTATCGGTCCGGCCGCGACTACAAAAGTTATCGATCCAATAACCGAAAGGATGCAGACATCCTTCAACGCCAAGGATTTAACTACATATCTTAATCATGTAGATAAATATATAGAAAAACGCACAATTTTATTGAATACTGCGTTTAGTAACTAGGGAGGAATTCTTTTTATGTTGACTACCGGTCCACGCGGAACAAAGGATATTTTACCTGACACCATTGGACAGTGGCTATATGTTGAAAAGACAGTGCGCGATATTTGTGAGTTATATGGATATAAGGAAATTCGCACACCAATTTTTGAGCATACAGAACTGTTTTTACGCGGTATCGGTGAAACTACCGATGTTGTAGAAAAAGAAATGTACACTTTTATAGATCGTGGTAAGCGCAGTCTTACGTTGCGCCCAGAAAATACAGCAGCTACGGTTCGTGCTTATTTGGAACATAAATTATATGCTGATATAGCTGTAAATAAGTTGTTTTATATTGGTTCGATGTTTCGTTATGATCGCCCACAAGCGGGGCGTTATCGTGAATTTCATCAATTTGGGGTAGAGGCTCTTGGAACACTGAATCCTGCTATTGATGCTGAAATAATTATGCTCGCTGTACAGTTTTTAAAAACTTTGGGGTTAAATGACTTGAAATTGGCACTGAATTCAGTAGGCTGTCCAAACTGTCGACCTGTATATAGAGAACGTTTACAGGAATTTTTCCGTGATAAATTGGAAGTATTATGCTCAGATTGCCAGTCTCGTTATGATCGTAATCCAATGCGCATCTTAGATTGTAAAAATGAACATTGTAAAGAATTATCCATGGGGGCTCCAAATATTACGGACTGTCTTTGTGATGAGTGTACAGATCATTTTGAACAAGTTAAATCACTCTTGACAGAAGCTGGTATTGAGTTTGAATTAGATCCAAGACTCGTGCGCGGGCTTGATTATTATACGAAAACAGCATTTGAAATTCAATATGCTCCACTCGGTGCACAAAGTGCAGTAGCTGGCGGTGGTCGTTATGATGGTCTTATTGAAGAATGTGGTGGGAGTCCAACACCAGCGATTGGTTTTGCCGTTGGTCTGGAACGTGTTTTACTGGCACTGGAAAAACAGGCTTTATTGCCTGGAGTGTCACAAGCAACGGATGTTTTTGTTGTTGCGCTTGGTGTGACTGCTCAAAAACCAGCTTTTAAACTTTTGTGTGACTTACGAGCAAAATCCATTAAAGCAAGTATGGATTTTGCTGGCAGAAGCCTAAAAGCTCAAATGAAGCAAGCCAATAAAGCTATGGCTCGTTATGTAGTAATGCTGGGTGAAAATGAAGTAAATGACTCATGTGTTATCTTAAAAGATATGATAACAAGTGATCAGGAAAAAATTGCAATACAAGAAATAGTAAATAAGCTATATGCTGAGGTGAAGGATTAAATATGGATACATTAGAAGGATTAAAAAGATCACATCATTGTGGAGATTTACGTAAAGAGCAAGTAAAGCAAGAAATAGTTTTATGTGGTTGGGTAGCAAGACGTCGTGATCATGGCGGATTGATTTTTGTTGATTTACGGGATCGTTCAGGTTTTGTACAAGTTGTATTTTCTGAAAAGGAAATGGGTTTGGATTCATTTAAGAAAGCAGAAGCTTTGCGTTCTGAATTTGTTGTTGCTGTGCGTGGACAAGTTCGTGCCAGATCCGCTGAAACAACCAATCCACATATGGAAACAGGCGAAGTTGAAGTATATTGCGTAGAACTTCGTATTTTAAATAAAGCTAAAACACCACCGTTTTACATTCAAGATGGGATTGAAGTAGATGAAACTCTTCGTTTAAAATATCGTTATCTTGATTTACGTAGACCAGAAATGCAAAAAAATATTATACTTCGTCATCGTGTAACAAAAATTATGCGTGATTATTTTGATCGCAATGACTTCCTTGAAATTGAAACACCAATGCTAACCAAAAGTTCACCAGAAGGTGCGCGTGATTATTTGGTACCAAGTCGTGTAAATCCGGGTAAGTTTTTTGCTCTGCCACAATCTCCACAGCTGTTTAAACAAATTTTAATGGTTGCTGGTTATGAAAAATATTTCCAGATTGTTCGTTGTTTCCGTGATGAAGATTTACGGGCGGATCGTCAACCAGAATTTACACAGCTTGATATTGAAATGTCCTTTATTGATCAAGAGTCTATTTTGACTATGATGGAAGGTATGGTTATTGAATTATTTGATCGTGCCATCGGGGCAAAAGTACCACCATCTTTTAAACGTTTAACGTGGGAAGATGCAATGGATCGTTATGGTTCTGATAAACCGGATCTTCGTTTCGATATGCAATTGGTTAATATATCAGATGTTGTAAAAGGCTCTGATTTTAAAGTATTTGAATCTGTACTGCAAAATGGCGGTCAGGTAAAAGCAATCAATGTTAAAGGGCATGCTGGTATCGCACGTCGCGAACTGGATGGTCTTGTTGATTATGTAAGCAATTATGGTGCAAAAGGATTAGCTTGGATTTGTTATACAGAAGATGGCTTAAAATCACCAATAAAAAAATTCTTCTCAGATGAAATATTGGCTAATATTCAAACAGCTGCAAAAGCTGAAACCGGTGATTTACTTTTAATTATTGCAGATAAACCAGCAACGGTTGCTCAAGCTCTAGGTGAGTTAAGACTTGAAATGGGCCGCAGAATGAATCTGATTGATCCAGATGCTTTATCATTCTTATGGGTTGTTGACTTCCCTATGTTTGAATATAATGAAGATGAAAATCGCTGGACGGCGATGCATCATCCGTTTACGGCTCCACGTGATGAAGATGTACAATATTTGCTCACGGACCCAGGAAAAGTAAAAGCAAAAGCATATGACATGGTTCTTAATGGTACTGAAATCGGTGGCGGCAGCCTTCGTATCTATAATGCTGAATTACAAGAAATTGTCTTTAAAGCAATTGGGCTTTCTGAAGAAGAAGCCAAATCAAAATTTGGTTATCTCTTAGATGCTTTTGAATACGGAACACCACCACATGGTGGTCTAGCTTTTGGACTTGATCGTTTACTTATGATTATGGCAAAATGCAGTTCTATTCGTGATGTCATTGCCTTTCCGAAAACACAGAGTGCATCTTGTGTCATGACGCAGGCACCATCGGAAGTTGACCAAAAACAATTAAAAGAACTTTCCATTCGTACGGCAATTGTTGCGAAAAAAAAGTAAATTGATATAATTATTGAATAAAACACAAGATATGATTTTATAAGAATATCTTGTGTTTTATTTCTTGATATGGTAACAATGCAGCGAATTGCTCAGTTTGTCATGTTGTGGTACAATGTAGGGTAGATAAAGAATTTGTTATTAACTTATGTAGAGGAGTATCATCGTGTCACAAAAGAAAGTTGCTATATTAGATATAAATGTAGATTCTGTAAAAATGACCGAAGCTATTGATATTGTGGAAAATTTGATGGCTGCGCAGAAACCTGCATTCATTGCTACAGCGAATGCGGAAATGATTATGATGGCTGATCAAGACGAATCATTGAAGTATATTTTAAATCATGCGGATTTGGTTGTCCCGGATGGTGCCGGTACGGTTTGGGCAGCTCGTCATTTGGGTGTTGCGATGCCAGAACGAGTAGCTGGGTATGATTTAACTCAGCATTTATTAGCGCGTGCACCCCAAACAAATAGAAGGGTTTTTTTCTTTGGATCAGCTCCCGGTGTAGCAGATAAGGCTAAAATTAAAGCCGAAGCCGAATATCCGGGTATACAGATCGTCGGTGTACGAGATGGATATTTTAAAAAAGAACAGGAACAGGAAATTATTGATCAAATCAAAAATGCGCACCCGGATTTACTTTTAGCTGCACTAGGAGTACCTAAACAAGAAAAATGGCTGTATGAACACTTACAGGAACTAAATGTTCCAGTATCCATTGGTGTTGGAGGAACCTTAGATGTTATGGCAGGAGTCATGAAAAGAGCACCGCTTTGGATGCAAAAGGCAAAATTAGAATGGCTGTTTCGCGGCCTTTTACAGCCGAAACGAATGGGACGGCTTATGGCTTTGCCACGTTTTGTAATCAAAGTTTATGCACAGAAAAAGTAGTAGACAAAGCATAAGGCGTGGATTATAATTACTTGAGAAATAACTGGCTTATATAATTCGTATAATTATTTGTGATTTTAAAATTAGTAATCAGTATATAAAATACATGGTACTAAAATGGAGGTGACTGTTATGGTAAAAGTTCCTGTAATAAAAGAAGGCTATGGATTTATTGGAATAGCACTTCTTATTGCACTCATTATTGGTTTTACCATTAGTCCGTATTGGGCAATAGTTCCAGGTGTATTTGCGGCTTTTTTTGTGTTTTTCTTTAGAAATCCCCAAAGATCCATACCTTTAGATACATCTTTAGTTGTTTCACCTGCCGATGGTAAGGTAATGGATATTCTGGAAATGGAAAATGATGATTTTGTAAATGAACCTTGTAATAAGGTTGTTATTTTCTTGTCAGTGTTTAATGTTCATATTAATCGTAGTCCAATTGCAGGGGAAATCAAATGTCAACAATATACTTGCGGACGGTTTAGACCAGCCTATAAAGATACTGTTGGCTTTGAAAATGAACGGCATATGATTGGTTTGGAAAACGAAAATTTACGCGTAACCGTTACACAAATTGCTGGTATTTTAGCAAGACGTATTGTGTCTTGGGTTACATTGGATGATGTTCTAAAAAAAGGGGAACGTTATGGGTTGATTAAGTTTGGTTCTTGTACGGAACTTGTCATGCCAAAAAATGTAGAAATAGTAGTTAAAAAAGGTGATAAGGTCGTGGGCGGAGAAACGATTATCGGGAGGATCAGAAAATAATGTATAAAACTTTAATCCCCAATATATTGACATCATCGAATTTGGTATTAGGTATGTGTTCGATTATTTCCACTTTTCAGGGGAATCTTTTTGCAGGGTCAATTTTTATTGTTTTGGCACTGATAGCCGATGGACTAGATGGACGGGCTGCAAGATTTTTTGGTGTAAGTGGTGATTTTGGCAGGGAATTAGATTCTTTATGTGATTTAGTATCCTTTGGTGTAGCACCAGCATTTCTGTCCTATGTATTTTATCTTCATCAATTTAGTTATTTCGGCTGGGCCGCTGCTATTATGTTTACAACCTGTGGGGCCTTGCGTTTGGCTAGGTTTAATGTTAACACGAATAATGTTCATGGCTATTTTATGGGGCTGGCTATTCCAGCTGGCGGTTGTCTGGTTGCAACATTTATTATGTTATGTCTTGTTTTAGGCATACAACCTGCACCTTTTGGCATTGCTTTTCCTATAACCATTATGATTGTTGGTTATTTAATGGTTAGCAAAGTTCATTATCCTGATTTTAAAGGTCATGGGGAAAAAATGCATAGCATTCCAATTGCTTTATCCGTTATTTTGGCACTTGCTGTGCTTTTTGTTTCGAGAGATGCGATTTTGAATGCAGTTTTATTTGACATATTTTTAAGTTATGCTGTATTTGGTATTTTAAATACAACCTTTGCATTGATGGCAGGCGAAAAAGAAACTAGCAATGTTTAATTCGTATGCTTATTAAACAGAGTGGACTAAATTAGTTTTTCTGATTTATCAGGATTTTAAAGGAGAAAAAAATCCATGAATTATGTTTTCGATTATATAATGGTTCCAATACAGATCATTATATTTCTCTTTACGATGTATTATTTTATGATTGGTTTTTGTGGAATGTGGCGAAAAAAAGAAATTAAGATACTTACACCACAAAAAACGTTTGCAGTTATTGTAGCGGCACACAATGAAGAACAAGTTATTGGGCAGCTTATTGATAATTTGCAAACATTGGATTATCCGAAAGAATTATATGATATTTATGTCATTGCCGATAATTGTGAAGATCATACTGCTTCGATTGCAAAAGAATATGGCGCTATTGTTTGTGAACGTTCAAGTGAGGGAAACCGTGGTAAAGGGTTTGCTCTTGAGTGGATGTTTCATAAATTATTCACGTTAGAACGTCAGTATGATGCAGTAGCGATTTTTGATGCAGATAATCTTGTACACCCTAAATTTTTATTTGAGATGAATAATCGTTTATGTAAAGGTGATAAATTAGTACAAGGCTATTTAGATGCAAAAAATCCATATGATACATGGGTATCAGGAACATTTGCTATTTCATTTTGGGTTATCGACCATATTTGGCATTTAGCAAAAACGAATATAGGCTTATCATCGGTTCTTGGTGGAACAGGTATGTGTATAACGACAGAAGTTTTGAAGAAGCATGGCTGGGGTGCCACTTGTCTTACTGAAGATATGGAATTTACAATGAAGGCACTAGCCGAAGGAATTAAGACAACATGGGCGCATGATGCCATTGTTTATGATGAAAAACCATTGACCTTTATGCAGTCTTGGAATCAAAGAAAACGTTGGGCACAGGGTCAATTTGATGTGGCACATAGATTTATTCCTAAGATGATTAAAGCCGGAATACAAAAACGTGATATTCGTATTTTAGATGGTTGTCTTCATTTGTTACAACCACATTTTTTAATTTTGTCGACATTTTTTATCATTATTAGTTATGTGCAATTATTGTTCCCACCGTTTTATACGAATGTTTATAATTTTATGCCATCGGAATTGATGACATTTATTATGTTGGGACAATATATCTTGCCAATTATTATTTTACTCAAGATTCATGTGAAAATGAAAGCGTGGTTTTATTTACTTTTGTATCCATTGTTTATTTATAGTTGGATACCAATTGTATTTATTGGTTTCTTTCATCGAAATGACCATGAATGGAGTCACACGAAACATACGCGTGCTTTAAGCTATGATGAACTCATGGGGACAACCAAAGAGGCTTCTTTGGCAAACCGCGAGACAAGCAAATAAATCGCATAAAAATGCTGACAAAAAAAGGTGAGTGTATGCGCTCATCTTTTTTTTGTTACTAAATTAAATTTTAAGGGGGATATGATCGTATGTTTGAATTAACAGTCATTGTTGAATTTGAAGCCGCACATCGTATTGTTGGCTATCCTGGAAAATGCAATCGACTTCATGGACATAATTGGAGTATTGAAGTGTCGGTTGTAGGAAATAAATTGAATGAACTTGGGATGTTAGTTGATTTTAAAGAATTAAAGCAAGAAGTTAATAAAATAATGGATCGCTTAGATCATCAATATCTAAATGAGTTGCCGATATTTCAAGAAAATAATAATCCTACAGCAGAAAACATTGCAATTTATATTTATAATGAATTGGAAAATAGTCCATTGTTTGAAGCAAATTCTAAAGTAAAAACTGTAAAAGTTTGGGAATCACAAAAATCTGCAGTTTCATATAGTAAGGGTGAATGATAGTGCAAGCAAATATAGTAGAAGTTTTTTCATCAATTCAAGGCGAAGGCAAATATGTCGGTTATCGACAAGTCTTTGTTCGTTTTTCAGGATGCAATTTGAAATGTAAATATTGCGATACCTTGGTTTCACACGCACCTTATAAATATTGTATGACCGAAAAAGATGCGGGGCTGCGACAATTTATTCAACTTAAAAATCCGGTGCCAGTGGCTTTATTGGCGGAGCATATAAACCATTTATTACTTACCCCGCATCACTCGATAAGCTTTACGGGTGGAGAACCGTTATATAGGGCCGATTTTATTCATGCATTAGCAGCACACTTAGACTGCAAACTTTTTTTAGAAACAAATGGGACATTAGTGGGAGAGCTTGCTAAGGTAATTGATGATATTGCTATAATCAGTATGGATATCAAGCTGCCTAGTATTACCGGTAAAGAACTATGGAATGAGCATCGGGACTTTTTAATGCTTGCCAGGCAGAAAGAACTTTATATTAAATTAGTTGTTTCAGCCGAGACCACTTGGGAAGAATTTCATAAAGCAATTGATTTGATAAAAGATATAGATTCTTCGATACCTTTTATTATACAACCAGTTACTCCTGTTAATGGCTGTAATGCCTGTTCGGCAGATGATGTGCTGCAGTATCAAAAATGTGCATTAGAGGTTTTGCAAGATGTCCGGGTCATTCCTCAGACACATAAAATGATTGGTCAAATGTAATTTTGTCAAGAACGTTGATTTATAAGGGTTTATGACCATATAAAAGTGAATTTGTTGACATTTTGTTGTCGCCTCCTTAATGGGAGGCGGCTTTTTTATTCTGGAAATATATTTAACAGATCTGGATTAGCGAATACTTGTTTAACTTGTTCAATTACAGGAAGAATATCTTCTTTATTTATAAACGTTGGTTGTACTTTGTATTGTTTTCGACAAAAGCTTAGTAGTTTTGCTCCATCTAACATATTATCTGTACGTATCTCCTCGGCAGAATGATTTAACATCCATTTATATCGAGGAAAAATATGAAAATGAAAATGCGTCGTTTCTTCTCCAAAACTTGCCAGATACACTTTTTCGATACCATCTATACGTTTTAAAACGGCTACTACTGCCTTTGTAACAATTCCAATATGTAACATCTCATTTTGACTTAAATCACTGTAAGACTCGATATGCCGTAACGGTGAAAGAATCAAATATCCCGGAATTTGCAAATCAATACAATGGTGCAAAAGAACATAATTATCTTTATAAATTATTCCGCCAACTGGGAAAAATTTTCCATTAACGATTCTGCAGGTTAAACACATTTGCTTTCCCCCTAAAAAAGCTTCTAAAGTAGTTGCTAAAAAATAAAATGAGTGGCTTACTATATAAATCATAGACTGATCAACACTTAATTTTAATAGAACTTGATTTATCAGGGATACTTCTTCGCTAATAAGAGCTTCAGTGGATACAGGACCATTGCTTTTTATCATTTTACATGGTAGATTTTTTTATGAAAGGCATAAAGTCCTATTCTATTTTATAGCTGGCAATTGCTTATAGACAGCGGAATAGCAATGTAAAATTATAGTTATAAGTGGAAATAAATATATATATTAGGGTATTATTGTTTAGTGAATATAAGTAACAAATGCTATAATTAGCAAGACGAATTCTTCAAGACATTACTCGGTTGAAGCGGTAAAAATGTTTATAGAAACTATGAAGTGCTATCTTATCTTATGCATGGAAACCTTTTTCTTTAGGCGATTTCACTTGTAAGAATTTTATCAATGCGTTGCAAACAGTGAATGTTTTATAAGAAGAGTGTAATATGTGTGTGTTCTAATATTTGATGTGGAGATCATGCACATAAATAATAATATGAGGTGATAAATAATGAGTAAAACAATTTTCAATTCGTTAGAATTTAGTGAAATATCATTTGCAGATGGATTAAAGGCCTATAATCAAATGCTCAGTAATATAAAAAATGAATATCAACCTAATTATTTTCTAAATGGTGTGAAAATCGGCAATATCGAAACAGATATTAACGCTGGATATGGTAGCACTATAATTTTTACGGGTCAATTAATTGGTGAATCCAATAATGTCAAGGTAACGACAAGCTACAGTGCTCCTTCGTTTGAATATACTCAAATTATTGAAAATACAGGAAAAGAGTATCAAATGTATTATGTGCTTAATGGACAGAAAAGTAAACCTGACGTACTTGATGAAAGTTATTATCTTCAATTAGTTGCTGGATTATCCTATGAAAGTTCAGTAAAAGGTTATTTGCAAATGGTAAATATAGAAGATTTAAATGACGGTTCTGAATCATGTGTCAAATTTTTCTTTTCTCCTTCCAATAGAGGTGTTTATAAAATGATAGGAGATACGGTTAATAGTTGTGGACCAGTACCTGTAGATCAGCATAATACGATTGTATTCACTGATAGTTTTATCTATACTGCGGATACTTTGGCAATTGTAACAAATGCAGACGGGTCTGCAGGTGGGAATGCAAGCATATCAATGACATACACAAATATTTCAAATTCTGCGGTTACAGCTACGGATGCTGATAAAGTACAACCACTTACATCAGAATTACTTTTTAAGTGGATAAAAGATAATAAATAAATTTTGCAAGAATACTGTTATCTAAAAACAACAAATTATCAATACTCTTCGCAGAAGATAAGTGAATTCAATAAATATTCATAAAATGTGTGTTGATTTAAAGCAGCCAATACAGGTACATCAATGATGTACTCATATTGGCTGCTTTTTTATTATGTTTATTATTGAATGAAGGAAAAAGACACGCTCATCGTTATAATTCAAGTGGTTCTTTATCATATGTGATTTTCTAATTCGCCATTGTGTTTAGCGGCGTAACGCACAATATGATGATAGATTTGGTCATTAAACGTATCTAGCATAACTTCTTGAAATTGAACATCAGCTGGTTTGAATTTATATGAAAATAAAAGAACATGATTCTTGTCAAAACATTGAACCGAGTTGTTCGTTATGGTTTTATTGGCTACATTAATATTTTGTTGTGTAATCATATACGCAACAGTTTCCCAAGGAATAGTAGGATTTTTCTCATCTTTATTCATATATTTCGCAAGATTCAAACGACTTTGTTCAGTTAGGGCTGTTTTAAGTGAATAAGAAATTATGTTTTTATCTTGAACGGTGTTATTATTCTCTAAATAAGAATAATGGATTGTAGCTGTATCGAAATAAAATGTGTTACCAACATTATACCCAATCCAGTGCCAGCGAATTGCCGCCAACACAGAAGACGATAATAAAAATAGTAATACCAAGGTTAAGATAGAAATCCTTTTCATATATTAACACTCCTTGTTATCAGGTCTTTGCATTATAAAATTGGACAGCTTTTATATATTTGTCAATTTTTCCATATAAGCTACAACTTCTAATTCAGGGTGTTGATCCACATAACCTGAAAAAGAAATTTTACTATTTTCTCGTTTCCCGGTAATAATAACTGTACATTCTTTTAACTGACCAAAAACTGATATACCTGGTGAAAATTGCGTTATTGTTACAGTGGCCGACAATTCATCATTTTTTTCAGAATAGGTACCAACGTAATAAAAGGATAAATCTCCGCCAACAACTGTGTTTTCTATAAAAGCTACAATTCCTGAGCCAAACGATAGATCATGCGAATGAAAATCAACAGACCATAATGATTTTTCCATAAATCATTACCTCCTTCCAAATACTATTTATACAGATTTCGTGATTTACATCTTAAAAACCTTTAATTCATGTAAATTTAATGAATTAAAGGATATTTTTCTGTTGGGAATCTACGGGCGTATATAGATCATTTATTTAATAGGAAATTTCGTGCTAGACAATTTTATTAGATATGCATAAGGAATGCTTCAGTTTTTGTAATTTTATTGATACAATATTGACTGATTTTAAATTATCATCTAATATTAGAGGAACATGTTTATATAAAACACTTTATTGATTTATATTTCATAAAAAGAATGGAACAGATCTTTAAAGATTTTTATTAGATAGAAATTGATTTGATACATATAAAATAAAACAATTAGGCAGGTGCTTTTATGCGGATTTTACTCGTGAACGATGATGGAATTTTTGCTCCAGGAATTCGAGCTTTATATGAAGTCTTACAAGGAGTCTGCGATGTGATCGTTGCAGCACCGGCAATGGAACAAAGTGGTATGGCTCAAGCTATTACAGTACATGATACAATTCGAGTAGATGATTACAAAATGAGCCCGGAAGGGCTAAGTGGATGGAAAATTTATGGAACACCGGCAGATTGTGTAAAATTGGCTGTGGAGGCCCTGCTCGATGAAAAACCGGATTTAATTGTTTCTGGAATCAACAAAGGCTCTAATTTAGGTACGGATATCTTGTATTCAGGAACAGTTGGTGCTGCCATGGAGGCGTATATACATGATATACCAGCAATTGCTGTTTCACTGGATGCGCAGTCTACCATTCAGTTTTCACAAGCGGCAGCCTTGATAAGAGATCAAATTTTTACCTGGTTTCAGGAAGAGGCGCATCCGTTTTTATATAATGTGAACTTTCCTCAGGTTTTGAAGGGGAATATGAGTACATTTGTGTTTACGAAACTTGGTGTACGGAAGTATATTAATGCGTTTAACTGTGAACTTGATGTTGAACAACATCGAGTCTATCAAATGGGCGGTGAGATTTCAGATGGCGAAAACGATGATGTGACGGATATTTTTGCTGTCAAACAAGGTTATATTTCAGTTACGCCGCTTCAATTGGATTTAACCAGTTATAAAACATTAGAAGATAAACTAGAGGCTGATTAAAAAAGCGAAAAGAAGTATCCTTATAGAGAGCATGCTGTTGCACCTGCAACACTATAGTACTTTATACCTAATTTTATGGAAATACATCGTCAGTTGGAAAATGTATATCTAGTTATGCTATAATTGGCATATAGAAAAAAAGGTGGTATGTAAATGATAGAGATTGCTATTATTGGTGGAACGGGTGTATATGACCCGAAAATTTTGAATAATGTGAGTGAAGAAAGCCTGATTACGCCTTATGGTGATGTAACATATAAGGTTGGTAACTATGCAGGAAAAAAAATTGCTTTTATTCCGAGACATGGAAAACATCATTCAATACCACCACACAAAATAAATTATCGGGCAAATATTTGGGCTATTAAAAAAATTGGCGTACGGAAAATCATTGCTACAACAGCAGTTGGCTCGTTGAATCCGTTGATGAAACCGGGGGATTTTGTTCTGATTGATCAATTTCTTGATTTCACGAAAAATAGAATCAGTTCGTTCTATGAGGGCGGCGATCGTGGTGTGGTACATTTAGATGTTACCGAGGCGTATTGTCCTGATTTACGTAAGACAATTCACACGGCAGCGGATACTTTAGGAATTAGTATCCATAAACAAGGTGTTTATGTTTGTACAGAAGGACCGCGTTTTGAATCACCTGCTGAAATTAAAATGTTTTCTATATTAGGCGGTGATTTAGTCGGTATGACGAATGTGCCAGAAGTAGTTTTAGCGCATGAAGCGGAAATTTGTTATTCGACTATTTCCATGGTAACAAATTATGCAGCTGGTATTTCTAAAAACAATTTGACGCATGGTGAAGTTTTAGAAACGATGGCGGCAAATGTTGATACTATAAAAAATTTAATTATGAAAAGTATTGAACTTATGAGTTTAGAAGAATCAAACTGCACTTGTGCGGAAACCTTAAGTGAATTTGGCGGTTTTACATTATAATACAAAGCAAATAAACGAGGTGATTTAGTAGTGCAAAGCATGTTATGGGATGGACAGTCTTTATCCTTATTGAATCAAACAAAATTGCCAGCTGTAGTTGAATATCTAAAATGCACGGATTATGAACGGATTGGTGAAGCAATTAAGAAGCTTGAAGTGCGTGGTGCACCAGCGATTGGTGCAGCTGCGGCATTTGCTTTTGTTTTGGGAGCCAGACAATCTGCAAAATCAGACCGTTTGCTGTTTTTAAAAGATATTGAATCAGTTGATGGTTATTTACGTTCAACCAGACCAACGGCTGTTAATCTGTTTTGGGCCTTGGATCAAATGATGAACGTTATAAAAGAACAGTCTGATCGGATTGAGCTTCCCAACTTACTGAATTTATTAGAACAGAAGGCCCTTTTTATTGCTGCGGAGGATAAACGTGTCAATCATACAATGGCTGAATTTGGTGCGGCTTTATTTAAAGAGCCTGTTTCAATTTTGACACATTGCAATGCCGGTGCATTAGCTACTGTGGAATGGGGAACGGCATTAGGCGTAATTCGTCAAGCTTTTTCAGAAGGCAATATTAAACGTGTTTTTGCGGATGAAACCAGACCGCTTTTACAGGGAGCGCGACTTACGGCGTTTGAATTACAGCAAGATCATATTCCAGTTACGCTAATTACCGATAATATGGCCGGATGGGTTATGAAAAACAAAATGGTAGATGCTGTTATTGTTGGTGCGGATCGTATTGCAGCCAATGGGGATACTGCTAATAAAATTGGTACATATAGTGTTGCATTATTGTCACATATGCATCAGATTCCTTTTTATGTAGCTGCTCCGGCTTCAACATTTGATTTTTCAATGGCGACAGGGGAACAGATTCCCATTGAAGAACGTGGTGAATTTGAAGTAACGCATTTTCAGGGCATACAATCAGCACCCGATGGCATTGCTGTATTTAACCCAGCTTTTGACGTAACACCGAATCAATATATTACGGGGATTATTACCGAATATGGTGTATTAAAACCGAATTATCAAGAAGAAATTAAACAATTAAAAGACAAAATGGAGGAAAATAGATAATGAAATCAATGATAAGAGATATCTCTTTAGCACCGCAAGGTCACGATAAAATCAACTGGGTGAAAAATTTCATGCCAGTTTTAGGTACGATCAACGAAGAATTTTCCAAATCAAAACCATTCGCTGGGAAAAAGATGGTCATTACGATGCATTTGGAAGCGAAAACGGCTTATTTAGGGCTGGTATTTAAAAATGCCGGAGCGGAAGTTGTGGTAACGGGAAGTAATCCATTATCAACACAAGATGATGTTGCGGCAGCACTCGTAGAGGACGGAGTTACTGTGTTCGCCTGGTATGATTGCACAAACGAAGAATATGATGTCTTTTTAAATAAAGCTTTAGATACAAAACCTGATATGATTGTTGATGATGGCGGTGATTTGGTTTCCCTTTTACATAGTAAACGAGCTGAACTTGCTGCGAATATTATCGGTGGTTCTGAAGAAACGACTACTGGTGTAATCCGCTTAAAAGCATTAGAAGCCGAAGGTAAATTAAAATTCCCGATGATTGCTGCCAATGATGCGTATTGCAAGTATTTATTTGATAATCGTTATGGTACGGGACAGTCGACTTGGGATGGTATTATGCGCACCACAAATCTGGTAATTGCAGGAAAAAATGTAGTAATTGCAGGGTATGGATGGTGCGGTAAAGGTGCTGCTATGCGTGCTAAGGGCCTCGGTGCTAGTGTTATTATTACGGAAATTGATCCGGTTAAGGCGATTGAAGCTGTTTTTGATGGTTTTCGTGTGATGCCAATGCAAGAAGCTGCTAAGGTTGGTGATATTTTTCTGACTTTGACTGGCTGCAACGATATTATTCGCAAGGAACATTTTGCTGTAATGAAAAATGGTGCTATGATGGCGAATGCTGGTCATTTTGATGTTGAAATCAATAAAGTAGAATTAAATGAAGTATCCATATCAACTCGTTCGGTAAGAAAAAACATAGAAGAATTTGTTCAAAGTGATAATCGCAAACTATATTTATTGGCAGAAGGTCGTTTGGTTAATCTTGCTGCAGGTGATGGTCATCCAGCTGAAATTATGGATTTATCGTTTGCTGTCCAATTTTTCTCAGCACTTCATATTTTAAACAATCATAAAAATATGGGAGCTCATGTTTGCTTAATGCCAAATGAAATTAACCAAAAAATTGCTGCAATCAAATTGGCATCCTTAGGGCTTTCCATTGATGAACTATCTGTGGCACAATCGTCTTACTTATCACAGTCCTAAAAAGTATGAATTGTTTCAGATTTTTTTATCAATAACGAAAGTGAGGTAAACTCCGTTGAATATTTTAATAAAACAAGCAACCGTTTTATTACCAGATGGTACCGTCAAAGAAACGGATATAGCTATTGAGGATGATCTTATTGCTAAAGTCGGTACGATTGCTCCAGATTGGCATATTGACCGAGAAATTAATGCAACAAATAAATTGGTGACACCCGGCTTGGTGAATACCCATACTCATGCTTCTATGACACTACTGCGCAGTTATGCAGATGATATGCAGCTTATGGATTGGCTGCAAAATAAAATTTGGCCAATTGAGGCTAAAATGCGTAAAAATGATATTTATTGGGGCGCTATGCTGGCGATTGCCGAAATGATCAAAACAGGTACAACAACTTTTGCCGACATGTATGCCGACATGGAAAAAGTTGGTGAAGCTGTAGCAGAAACTGGAATTCGAGCTGTTTTATCGCGTGGCTTAATTGGGTCTGCCCCGAATGGAAATAAGGCTTTAGAAGAAAATAAAGAACTTTTCCAGACGTATCATAATCGTGCCGATGGGCGTATTACCGTTATGTTTGGTCCGCATGCACCTTATACTTGTCCACCAGATTATATCAAAAAAGTAGTAAAAGAAGCCCAATCACTGGGGGCCGAGATTCATATGCATTTATCGGAAACCATTGGTGAAGTTGAAAATTGTGTAAAAGAATATCAAAAATCACCGATTGCTTTAATGGAAGAATTAGGACTTTTTGATTGCGGAGTACTAGCAGCGCATTGCGTACATGTATCCGATGAGGATATTCTTATTATGAAAAAGCATGATGTTCGTGTTGCTCATAATCCTGGCAGCAATATGAAATTAGCCAGTGGGATTGCACCGATAACCAAAATGCTCGATGCAGGGATTTGCGTCGGTCTTGGTACAGATGGAGCATCGAGTAATAATAATCTCGATTTGCTTGAAGAATTGCGGTTGACTACCTTACTGCATAAGGTGAATCAGTACGATCCTTTGGCAATACCAGCCGCAAAAGGCATTCAATTGGCAACCGAATATGGTGCCAAAGCAGTTGGTTTGCCAAAGGTAGGTAAAATTGAAAAAGGTTATAAAGCTGATTTGACATTATTTGATATGTCAGGTACAAAATGGTGTCCGCGTCATGACATTGTATCTTTATTAGCATATTCGGCTAATTCAAGTTCGGTCGATACGGTATTGATTAATGGAAAAATTGTACTTGATAAAGGCATATTAGTAACGATGGATGAAGAACGTGTAATGTATGAGGCCAATCGTTGTGCTATGAATTTGTTAAAATAATAGCTTTAAAATAAAGAAGCTCTGCTAAAAAGCGGGGCTTCGTCTCATTCGATAAATGCAGTGCATTCATATAAGTTGCATAAAAGAAATTGCATCTAGCTATTAGGTTGCCAAGAATAGGGTAGGTATAAGGGTCGTTTGCTTCCTACGTAACGCCACGAAGCCCTATACCCCACTTTGACGATTGCCATATAAAATATTTAAAGCAACTTATATAGTTTGTCGGAAGATTTTCCGGTTAGGAGTGTATACTATGCCAGAAAAGAAAAAATATTATGCTGTTAAAAATGGTCGCAAAACTGGAATTTTTTCATCTTGGCTAGAATGTAAAGAGCAAATCCATAGTTATTCTGGTGCGTTGTATAAAGGTTTTGCTACAATGGATGAAGCGCAAAATTATATGGGTACTAAATTAACCCTTGTTCCGCCGTCTAAAGTCACTGTGAATGAACTTAAAGAAAAACATCATATCTATGTCGATGGGTCTTATCGTAATAACCGTTATAGTTGGGGATTTGCCGTTTTTTTTCAGGGGCAGTTGATTCATACAGCAAACGGGCTGGGAACTTCTATCTCAGCTGCAAAACTTCATAACGTTGCTGGTGAAGTCGAAGCGAGTATACAAGCTGTTTTATGGGCAGAAAAAGAAAAATTAGAATCAATTGTCATCTATCATGATTATATTGGTATCTCGGAGTGGGCTGAAAGACGCTGGAAAACGAATAATGATGTTACAAAACAGTATGCAGCTTTTATGGCAGATTATCTTGGCTGGGTAACATTTCGAAAAATCAGTGGTCATACCGGAATTGAAGGTAATGAATTAGCAGACAAATTAGCAAAAGCCGCTTTGGAAAGTTCATGATCGAGCTTCTTATAGAATGCATAAAAAAATTGCATCTAGCCTGTCAGGCTGCCAGAAATGGGATATAGGGCATCGTTTGCTTTCTACGCAATGCCACGACCCTATACCCCATTCCTGACGATTGCTATATAAAATATTTAATGCAGCTTATATAGTTGATGATTTTAGAAAAGTGGTGATAAATTTGAAACGAGTTGCAACTAAAAAAAATACAGTAGCGCCTAAGGCAAATTCTAATAAAAAGTATGAATTATTTGGAATTGCATTTTTTACAATCGGATTGTTTTCTTTAATCGGTTTATTAGGCTTTAATGTTGGCTTTGTCGGCAGCTTTTTTGCCAAGATTTTATTATATATGTTTGGTATTGGAGCGTATATTATTCCGGCAGTTGTTATGTTGATTGGTCTGCAATATATATATAAACATCACCCGCTGGTTTATTCAACACGATTTTTCGGGATTATGGCATTATTTTTTTCGCTTTTAGCAATGTATCATCATTTTGCGATTTTACCAGGTAGTGAAATTATGCCGGAAAGCCTGCCCATGGGCGGTGGTCTGATTGGTGGCGGCATTTTATTAATATTGCGCAAATTTTTCGGAATTGATGGCGGCATTATTATTTTATTTGCTTTGGTAATGGGGGCAATTTTGCTTTCGACAACGTGGTCTTTAGCGGTGGGTCTGCTTAAAACAAAACAGCAGGCTTCGCAGGGCATTAAAACAGCTAAAAAAACAGTTTCGTCTACCTATGATAAATTTGTTGAAGTAGAAGAAAAATTTAAAAATTCGTTTTATAATCAAGAAGCTGATAAAAATTTTGAGAAACCATTGATTGAAACACCAGTACAAGTAAATCCGACAGAAGATGCAGATACATTTGTACCAGAACCAATTGAAAAGCCGATAGAATTTTCGATTCAATACATGGAAGATAAAAAATTGGATTTAGAAAAAGAAACTGTTTTAGAAGGGGTATCACCAATAAAAAATCCCGTTGAGCTATTATCTGAAAACGAAACCACACTAGCTGATGAACCAAATTCAACTGCAGTCACTGGCGCCATTCGCGAATATCAGCTGCCGAATGTTCGGTTTATTTTAAGTAAAGCAATCAAGCAGAAAAATTCTAAACTAGAAAAAGAAATTGCTGTTAACGCAAAAATCCTTGAAGAGACATTACAAAGTTTTAATGTCAAAGCAACTATTGTAAATGCTTGTCACGGTCCAGCCGTTACGCGTTATGAATTAGAACCGGCTGCAGGTGTTAAAGTAAGTAAAATTGTAAATTTAGCAGATGATATTTCTTTGAAATTGGCAGCGCCTTCCGTACGAATCGAAGCGCCAATTCCAGGCAAAGCCGCAATTGGTATTGAGGTGCCAAATAAAGAATTGTCGGGCGTGCAGCTGCGAGAAGTTTTGGAGAGTGAACTGTTTTTAACTGCAAAATCAAAACTGACCGTAGGACTCGGTATGGATATTGGTGGACAGGCTATTTTTGCCGATTTAGCGAAAATGCCACATTTGCTCGTTGCAGGGGCTACCGGATCGGGGAAAAGTGTTTGCATCAATACGATTATTACCAGTGTACTTTTTAAGGCGAAACCGGATGAAGTTAAATTTATTTTAATCGATCCGAAAATGGTTGAGCTTTCGAATTATAATGGCATTCCCCATCTAATGGTTCCGGTGGTGACCGATGCAAAAAAAGCGGCTTCGGTTTTAAATTGGGCTGTACAGGAAATGGAAAAACGGTATGCGAAATTTGCCAGCCATGGTGTTCGAGATATGGAACGCTATAATCGTAGTGTCGAAATCGATAAAATGCCAGCTGTCGTCATCATTATTGATGAATTAGCGGATTTGATGATGGTAGCTCCCGGTGATGTGGAAAATGCAATCTGCCGTTTAGCGCAAAAAGCCAGAGCCGCAGGAATTCATTTGATTTTAGCGACACAAAGGCCATCCGTGGATGTTATTACTGGAATCATCAAGGCTAATATTCCATCGCGAATTTCTTTTTCAGTTTCTTCACAAATTGATTCACGGACAATACTCGATATGGGTGGAGCTGAAAAATTATTAGGTAAAGGGGATATGCTTTATTATCCGATTGGTGCTTCAAAACCAGTTCGTGTCCAGGGTGCTTTTGTAAGTGATACGGAAGTAGAATCTTTATTGGATTTTATTCGACAGCAAGGAGCCGAAATTGAAGAAAATGAGGAAATTATCAGTTTTACGGAAAGTGCTGTTTTAGATGAAACTGAAAAAAAACAAGAAGTTCAGCAAGATGAATTACTGGAAAAAGCGATTCATATTGTTTTAGAGACAGGTCAGGCCTCGTCTTCTAGTCTGCAAAGACGGTTTCGTATTGGTTATACTCGAGCTGCCAGATTAATTGACACGATGGAAGAAATGCATATCGTGGGTGCCAGTTCGGGCAGTAAAGGCAGAGACATTCTCATGACGAGTGATCAAGTCACAGCGGCTTATTTTAATAAATAAGCTGTAAATTTTGGCACCATCATGTATAATGTAGTATAAAGGTAAATTGTATAGTGGGTACTTTAACTATGAATCAAATTAGGGGAGGAACTATTGTATATGTTAGGTGAGATTTTACAAAAGGAAAGAGAAAAACAGAATCTAACGATTAAAGATATCGAGCGTGATACGAGCATTCGTGCTTTATATATAGAATCGATTGAAAAAGCAGATTATGATGTTTTACCGGGAGAAGTTTACTTAAAGGGCTTTATAAAAACATACGCTAATTATTTAAATCTTGATGGCACGGAAATGTTAAAAAAATATTATGAAGAAAAAAATGCCGCATTGCCACAAGAAGAAATCCCTGTGACAGAAACAGTAAAACCGCAGATTCTAAAACCACCTGCATCAACAAAAGTAGAGGCTGTCTCAAATAAAAATGATTTTAAAGAACGTGTGGAAAAATCTCGCAAAACACAACAAGTATTAATCGGTGTCGTGATCGCAGGATTGGTCGTAGGTGGACTTTATTGGGGATTCAGCAGTGATTCCTCGGAAAAAACCGTAACAAAGGCACCGGCAGCTACTGTAGCAGTGCCGAAAGTTAAAGAAAAAGCGGTAACATCAGAGAAAAAATATGAAGGTGTTGAGCTAACCGCAAAATTTAACGGAAAATGCTGGACAAAAGTGATTGCTGATGATAAAACCATTTACGAAGGAACACCAAAAGATGGTGAATCCTTGTCATGGAAAGCAGATAAAGAAATGATTATGACAGTTGGTAACGCCGGAGCAGTTCAAGTCACCTATAATGGTAAAAGTTTGGGTGAAATAGGGAAAACCGGGGATGTCCTCACAAAAAAATTCACGAATCAAAAAGAGGAAACGGTTGAATAACAGGAGACGAACATGAAAGATTTTTTACCGATTAGTAAAGCGGATATGCAAAACCGAAATTGGGATATACTGGATTTTATTTTTATTTCAGGTGATGCATATGTTGATCATCCAAGTTTTGGACCAGCAATTATTTGTCGTATATTGGAAAAACATGGGTATAAAGTTGGTATTATTGCGCAGCCTGATTGGAAAAGTATAGATGATTTTAAAAAATTAGGTAAACCCAAATTAGGATTTCTTGTCTCGAGTGGAAATCTTGATTCTATGTTAAATAAATTTACAGCATCAAAAAAATTTCGCCATACGGATTCTTATTCACCGGGCGGACACTCAGGTCATAGACCAGATCGCGCTGTGGTGGTTTATTGTAATCGATTGCGTGAGATTTTTGGGAAAGTGCCAATTATTATTGGTGGCATTGAAGCTAGCTTAAGGCGTTTTGCCCATTACGATTATTGGTCGGATACGATTCGTCGGTCTATTTTATTCGATAGTCGAGCCGATTTATTAATTTATGGAATGGGCGAAAAACAAATTTTAGAAATTGCCGCGGAATTACATCAGGGCATTGAAATTGCAGCAATTACTACCGTAAAGGGAACTTGTTATGTTACATCCAATCTTGATTATGTTTGGGATGCGATTGAAGTGCCATCTTGCGAATTGGTTAGTAAAAACAAGCAATCTTTTAGTGAAGCTTTTAAAGTCGAATATTTTGAGCAAGATGCGATTCGCGGAAAAACCATTGTCCAAGCATCGGGTAATCAATATCTGGTTCAAAATGTTCCAGCACTTCCCTTAACTGTGGAAGAGATGGATGAAATTTATGCCTTGCCATATCAGCGAACGTATCATCCAATTTATGAAGCAATGGGCGGTGTTCCGGCAATACAAGAAGTGCAGTTTAGTTTAGTCAGCCACCGCGGTTGTTTTGGTGGCTGTCATTTTTGTGCGATTGTTTCCCACCAAGGTCGAATCATTCAATCAAGAAGCCAAGAATCGATTGTAGCGGAAGCTGAGATTTTAACAAAGCTGCCAGAGTTTAAAGGTTATATACATGATGTTGGGGGGCCAACTGCTAATTTTCATGTACCATCGTGCAAGTCTCAGCTCGAGCGCGGCACTTGCCGTGAAAAGCAATGTTTAGCGCCAACCCCTTGTAAAAATCTTACGAAAAGTCATACCGACTATATAGAACTTTTACGAGCTTTACGAGCTCTGCCAAAGGTTAAAAAAGTATTTATCCGTTCAGGTATTCGTTTTGATTATCTTATGGCTGTTAAAGATGATTTTTTAGAGGAATTATGCCGATATCATATTAGTGGACAATTAAAAGTCGCACCAGAGCATATTTCCGAAAAAGTGACAAACCTAATGGGGAAATCTAATAAATCGGTTTATGTACGTTTTGCCGATGCTTTTAAAAAAATGAATCAAAAAATCAATAAAAAGCAATATTTAGTGCCATATTTTATGTCGAGTCATCCAGGGGCATCTTTAAAAGATGCCGTGGAACTAGCGGAATTTATTCGTGATCTCAATTATCGTCCGGAACAGGTACAGGATTTTATTCCAACACCAGGAACGTTGTCAACCTGTATGTATTACACGGGAATGAACCCACTAACTGGCGAAACCGTGTATGTTGCGAAAGATCCGGTAGAAAAACAAATGCAACGAGCCTTGATGCAATATCGTGACCCCAAAAATCGCTTCATTGTGTATAAGGCTTTGCTCAAAGCAAAACGGGAAGATCTAATAGGCTATGGTCCCAAATGTTTGATTCGCCCCCAGGAACATTCAGTTGAAAAGCATTTGAAAAATTCGGATGTTTCAAAAAAAATAAATCGAAAAAGCGACAGGAAACATGATTAAATGGTCCTGCTATTTCTAGGAATAAAGTATGTTATAATAGAAAAAGTGTTTATCTTAAGGAGAGAAGGTGCCGTAAATGCGTTGCCCGTTTTGTAAAACGGCAGATAGCCGTGTAATTGATTCTCGCGCCGCAGATGATGGAAATACGATTCGACGCCGCCGTGAATGTACGAGTTGTGGCAAACGATTTACAACTTATGAAGTCATTGAAAAAATTCCTTTAATGGTTATAAAAAATGATGGGCGCAGAGTGCTGTTTGATCGAAATAAATTATTGAACGGATTGATTCGTTCTTGTGATAAACGAACTGTTTCGATGGAGAAAATCATTAATTTGACAGATGAGATTGAGAAGGAATTACGCAATCCTATGGATCGTGAAGTTTCGGCTGTGGCAATTGGACAACTGGTCATGGAAAAGCTTAAAGCTTTTGATGATGTTGCCTATATTCGTTTTGCCTCTGTCTATCGAAAATTTACAGATATCAGTAATTTTAAAGAGGAATTAGAAGAATTGATCGAATCAAAAAAGAATGATTCGACAAAATCAAAAAATTAGAATAGTAAGATATAAAAATTCGGCTCACACTATGTGGGCTGTTTTTCTTAACATATTTAATTTGGTTTGGAGTGAGAAAATTTGTCTTGGGAATTAAAAGCAAATTTACAAAAAATATTAAATAATGAGGATGGCGTGAGTGTGTTCCCCGCTGGAATACGCAGCAAATTTGCTTTAGTGTATCCGAATTCTTACTTTGTAGGGATGTCGAACTTAGGCATACATATTTTGTATCAACAAATGAACAATCGGAAAGACACGGCTTGTGAACGGTTTTTTTTGCCGGAAAAACTGATTGAAAAAGAATATATTCGGACGAATACACCACTTATGAGTATCGAAAATCAAGAACCTTTATATGAATTTCCCCTAATTGGTTTTGCGGTATCTTTTGAAATGGATTATTTTAATGTATTGAAGATTTTGGAATTGGGTAAAGTGGAACTTTTAGCTGCAAAACGTACGAATGATGATCCGATTGTTATTGCCGGGGGGGCTTGTTCAACTTTTAATCCTGAACCGTTGAGTCTTTTTATTGATGCTTTTATTATTGGTGAAGGTGAAGAAACGATCCATTTGTTTTTAGATGCATATTATAAAGCAAAAGCAGATAATCTCACACGTGAAGCTATTCTTTTGCGATTGGCGAATGTTCCTGGCGTATACGTGCCTAGGTATTATACGCACGAGTATCTAGACGATGGTATCGTTGCGAAGATTACACACGATGACAAAGTACCAAGTCAAATTCATCGTCAATGGGTTCAAGACTTAGATGCGTATGATGCCCACACGGTTATTCGTACCAATGATACGGAATTTAATCTTTATTTAATTGAAATTGCTCGTGGCTGTGGCAGGCATTGTCGTTTCTGTATGGCTGGTTATGCATTTCGTAAACCTCGCAACAGGTCTTTAGAAAGTATTGAAAAAATGCTTATCGAAGCGCAAACATATGGTAAAAAAGTCGGACTTATGGGTGCGGCTATATCCGATTATCCTGAAATAAACACATTGTGCCATAAAATATTAGACTTAGGTATGCCCATGTCCGTAGCTTCTTTTCGCGCGGATTCTGTCACCAAAGACCTTGTAGATTCTTTGGTACACAGTGGTTTAAAAACATTAACATTAGCGCCAGAAGCAGGCAGTGATAAAATGCGTGAGATCATTAATAAAGGAATAAAAAAAGAACATTTATTTAAAGCCATTGAACTTGGCGCAAATGCGGGTGTTGCCAATTTTAGGCTTTATATTATGATTGGATTGCCATTTGAAACGAGTGATGATATTGAGGCTATTCTCACGATGACGACGGAAGTCAAAGCCTACATGGAAAGTTTAGGTTGTCATGGAAAATTGACATTGAGTATCAATCCTTTTATTCCAAAGCCAGTCACACCTTTTCAATGGCTGCCAATGGCGGATATCAAACAAAGTGATCATGATTTAAAATATATCAAAACCTCTTTTAAAAATACAAAACAAATTGATGTAATCATTGAATCACCTAAAGAAGCCTATATACAGGGGATTTTAGCTCGTGGTGATCGCAGACTATCACATGTTTTGTATCGAGCTCATCAATTGGGTGGCAGTAAAAGTTTTAAACAGGCAATGAAAGAAGCAAACCTTGACAGTGCTTTTTATTTATATCGTGAACGTAGTGAACATGAAGTTTTCCCTTGGGACACATTGGATTTGGGGATTAATAAGTCATATTTATATCGTGAAATAGAGAATGCAAAACAGAGAAAACATACGGTACAGTGTTTTGATGGCTGTAAACGCTGTGGTGTTTGCCATTAAATTTAGGAGATGAAATATGAGCTTTTCATTACTGGAGAAAGAAGATACTATACAAGTTGGTCAATTTTCGATTTTTCCGCAAGAGGGTCTGGAACATGCAATATCAACTCGTTTTGGTGGAGTGAGTAAATCACCTTTTGATAAGATGAATTTAGCAATGCATAATGGGGATGATGAAAAATCCGTATTGGAAAACAGGCACCGGTTTTGTAATGCTTTTTTTCTATCAAGTGCTAATTTATGTACATGTGAACAGGTACATAGCAGCAATATTAGGCAAGTTACGGCAGCAGATGCTGGTCGTGGTGCAACATCCTATGAAGATGCAATTAAAGAAACGGATGCTTTCATTACAAATGTAAAAAATGTACCGTTGATGTTGTTTTTTGCGGATTGTACGCCAGTTCTGTTTTTTGATCCTGAACACCACGCGATTGGCATTAGTCATGCAGGCTGGAAGGGAACGGTTCATAAAATAGCCCAAAAGACAGTGAAGGCAATGCAGGCAGTCTTTCAAACAGATCCCAAAAAGTGTTTAGTTGGCATTGGCCCATCGATCGGACCGTGTTGTTATGAAGTAGGTCTCGATGTACAGCTTCAGTTTTGCAAGGCTTTTCCAAAGGATGCAAACACGATCCTTATACCATTTCAGAAAAAATGGAAACTTGATCTTTGGGCAGCCAATCGAATACAATTAGAAGAAGTTGGCATACTAGCGGAACATATTGATATGGCTGATACTTGCACAGCCTGTAATTCGGATGTATTTTTTTCTTATCGGGCTGATCAGGGAAAGACAGGTCGAATTGCCGCGATGCTTTGTTTAAAATAAAATCGCTATATTTTGCATATTTAGAGGATATTTAGACTTATTCTCGAATATTTGTTAAAGTATGGAGGCGTTTTTATGATAAAAGAAAATTTAAATGAAATACAAAATAAAATAGAATATTCTTTATTGAAAAGAACGGTGACTGCCGATTCGAATTCTGTAAAACTTATCGCTGTAACTAAAAATCATGAAGTTGCTGACATGCAAGAAGCAATTGAGGCAGGCGTTTTATCCATTGGTGAAAATCGCATTCAAGAAGCAATCAGCAAAGCGGCAACACTGGATCGTGAAGTTGAATGGCATTTGCTTGGACATCTACAGACGAATAAAGTGAAACAGGCTGTTCATTTATTTGATATGATTCATTCGGTTGATAGTAAAAAAATTGCTGTAGAAATTAATAAAGAAGCAAAGAAAATTAATAAAATTCAGGATGTTTTGCTGCAAGTCAACATTGCAAAAGAAGAAAGCAAGTTTGGTATTTATGCAGAAGACCTGCCGGATCTGCTGCGTGATGTTGACCAAATGGAATCTCTTCACGTATGTGGACTGATGACCATTGCACCAATTTGTGATAATTTAGAAGAAGTCAGACCTATTTTTAAAAATATGTTTCATTTATATACAGATATGAAACAGCATAAGTTTGAAAAGACGGATCTAAAATGGTTGTCTATGGGGATGAGTCATGATTATACGGCTGCCATTGAAGAAGGTGCTAATATGGTTCGAATTGGAACAGCAATCTTCGGACCGCGTCAATATTAATAGGAGGAAATAGAGCATGTCGTTTATAGATAAATTTTGTGGTAAACTAGGGTTAATTGATTCTGTCGATAAGGAAGTGGAGATTCAAGAACAAAAAGGGGAATCGACCGAAGAACAAACAGCAGCCAATGAATTCAAATCAAAAAAAACATCCTCCTATGCGCAGAATAATGTAGTGAATTTCCATGCGACGAGTAGTACAAATAATACGAATGTGGTGGCAAGACAAATGAATGTTATAGTCATTGAACCTTTATCTTTTGATGATGCACAACAGGTAGCAGATTATTTGAAAAACAAAAAGCCGGTTGTGGTTAATTTTGAAAATACAGATAGTGAAGTTGCAAAGCGGATTATTGATTTTATTAGTGGTACGACGTATGCTCTTTCCGGTGATATAAAAAAAGTGGGGAATAATGTATTTTTATGTGCACCAAGCAATGTGGATGTAACGTATACACAGCAAGAGAATAAAGCCTCAGACACAGATATGCCTTGGCTGAAAAAATAGGAGTGATATCATGAATATAGGATTTATTGGTGGCGGAGCTATGGCTGAAGCAATGATCGGGGGAATTTTGGCAAATAAATTATTTACGCCCGACGAAGTATATGTTTCGGATCATAAAATCAAAAGATGTGAACAGTTACATACTTTATATGGTGCTCAGGCAGCGGTTAATGCCAGTACGTTTTTAGAAAAACTGGACATCGTTGTACTGGCAATTAAACCGCAGGCAGCTCAAGCAGCAATTGAGTCGATTGTAAAGCTAGTAAATGCGGATACGATCGTTATTTCCGTGATTGCTGGTCTTACTTTGAAATCATTGGAAACGTATTTCGTGCAGCAGCCAGTTGTGCGTGTAATGCCAAATACACCAGTTGCCGTAGGCGCGGGCATGTCCGCTATTGCTTTGGGAAAAAATGCGTCAGAGCAAAATGGCAAAACAGTAGAATCTATATTCAATGCAGTTGGCAAAGCTGTGATTTTACAAGAAAGCGCTATTGACGCAGTGACGGGACTGTCCGGTAGTGGTCCGGGGTATGTCTTTGTTATGATTGATGCTTTAGCAGATGCAGGCGTCAATGCAGGTTTGCCTCGTCAAACATCGATTATGCTGGCAGCACAGACACTTTTGGGTGCAGCCAAAATGGTGCTGGAAACAGGTGAACATCCGGCTGTCCTTCGAGACAAAGTGACTTCACCGGGCGGGACAACGATTGCTGGTATCCATGTCTTAGAACAAAAAGGAGTTCGAGCAGCACTGATTGATGCTGTTGAAGCGGCAACAAATAAATCGAAAGCAATGGGGAAATCGTAATATGGCAGCAGATCGTGAAAAAATTATCCGGTATTATAAAGGAACAGAGGGGGCTGAAACGGCTGTTAAATTGGTCGATCTTGCCGAAGCTGTGAACAAAAGCCGAAAATTTAAAACATCGTTTTTTTTAGACCCTTATGGTTGCGAAATTGCTGAAACAATCGCTGCCAATTATCCAGCGTTGAAACTTGTTTTTGACGGTGGTTACCCAGGTGCGGAACGCCAAAAGGCGGCTTTTGTTCATGAGGACTTTCTTGGCACACCATCTTTTGACTTGACGGTTGTTAAAGCATCATGGAATGCACAATTTTATCATATTGCCCACCGCGATATTTTAGGTTCGCTCATTGGATTGGGAATTGACCGTGGGCAAATTGGGGACTTGCTTATTAAAGCCGATCATGTGAAGATCATAGCTGATGTGAAGATGGGTCAGTTTATTTTGCAAAATTATACGCAAATTGGTTCGTCAGCTATCACGGCGGAAGTGGGGAGCTTTTCTGATATTGAAGTGCGTGAAGAGCGTTGTAAAGAAATTAAAGCCACGGTTGCTTCGCTTCGAGTGGATTCGATTGCAGCAGCAGGCTTTGGTTCATCGCGCAGTAAAATTGTGAGTGATATCGAAGCCGATAAATTAAAATTGAACTGGCAATCTGTAAAAAGTTCGTCCCACATGGTAAAAGAAGGCGATATCATATCAATGCGCGGTAGAGGCCGTATTGAGGTCGCAGAAGTCCGTGGCCAGACAAAAAAAGGCAGGACTGGAATTTTACTTAGACGCTATATATAAAATAAATGGTAGAGGAAGCGGAGCTTATGCTTACACCTTTAGATATTCATAATCAAGAATTCAAACGGAGTTTTCGTGGTTATAATGAAGATGAAATTGATACATTTCTCGATCGAGTTATCAAAGACTATGAACAGTTATATAGAGACAATGTACAACTTAAAGAAAAAGCCAATCAGATGCAAGATGATATAGGACGTTTTAAGCAAATGGAAGCAACGCTACATGAAACTTTGCTTATTGCCCAAAAAACAGCGGAAGAAGTAAAAACGAATGCGCAAAAAGAAGCGGCTAATATTATTCAGGAAGCGCAGCTTAACGCAAAAAAATTGATGATAGAAGCGGCTGAAAAAGTTCATCAACAAACCCTTTCATATCAAGACATGCAAAGACAATATGATTCCTTTCAGACAAAAATGAAAACATTGCTTGTGACACAGCTTAATTTATTGGATTTAACGGATCAAAGCAGTACTGCTGAGAATGTGCCATTGCAAGAAGTTGGTCTACATAACAATGAAATTCCTCTAGATTAAAAATAACAACGGGCTTTTAGCTCGTTGTTATTTTAATGATATGGAACAAATATGAAGTTTCATCTGGCAAATTCATATTTTAGTGAAGCTATGCTATAATATATTATAAAAAGAATCGAGGGTTGTTGCGTGCCAATATTAATCTTATGCCTGGTTATTATATTAGTCGATCAATTTTCAAAATTTTATATTCAGTCCATTATGAATCTGGGGATGTCGATACCGGTAATCCCTCATGTCTTTCATATTACATACATTTTAAATCCGGGAGCAGCTTTTGGAATATTGGAAAACCAACGCATCTTTTTTATTTTGATTGGTGTGTTTATTCTTTTAGCGGCAATGTTTTTTTATCCAAGACTACGGCAGGAGAAATTTCCGTTAAAAGCAGGGTCAGCACTTTTATTAGGCGGGGCTGTCGGGAATTTAATCGATCGAATTCAAACCGGCTATGTGGTTGATTTTTTTGATTTTAGAATATGGCCAATTTTCAATATAGCCGATATTGCTATTGTTTGTGGAGTTGGACTGATTATATATACAATACTTTTTAAAGGAAGAATGCAATGACCGTATTAATGAATGAATATGAATTTACTGCAACAACGCCAGAGCGCTTAGATGTTTTTTTAGCCAAACAAATAACAGATCACTCCAGATCTTTTGTCCAAAAATTAGTTTTGGATGGTCATGTTACCGTCAATCAGAAAATACAAAAATCAAATTATAAATTATGTAATGGAGACCATGTCGAAGTGGTCGTTCCTGAGCCGCAAGCAATTTCAATTCAAGCGGAGGATCTGCCACTTGATATTTTATATGAGGACCAACATATTATTGTTATCAACAAAGCGCGAGGTATGGTTGTACATCCAGCATCCGGTATTTATAGTGGAACATTAGTAAATGCACTTTTGGCTCATTGTAAGGATTTATCTGGTATTAATGGGGAAATTCGTCCGGGGATTGTGCATAGGCTGGATAAAGATACTTCTGGTGTCATGATTGCAGCGAAAGATGATCTTTCCCATACGAGTTTAGCGGAACAAATAAAAAGCAAAACGGCTCATCGACAATATTTAGCCATTGTAAAAGGAAATATAAAGGAAGAATCTGGTATCATTCATGGTGATATTGGGCGTGATCCTAAAGATCGAAAAAAAATGGCAATTGTTGTTACAAACGGGAAACCGGCTTCAACTAAGTTTAAAGTTTTAGAAAGATATGGCGATTACACTTTAGTAGAATGTACTTTAATGACTGGCCGGACACATCAAATTCGTGTTCATATGACACATATTGGACATCCGTTGATTGGAGATCCGAAATATGGTACAACGAAATCACCATTTAAGATTAACGGACAAGCTTTGCATTCCGAAAACTTGTCTTTAATTCACCCGATTACTAAGGAAAAACTATTTTTTTCTGCCCCCATACCAGACGATATGGCTAAAATATTAATAAAACTACGTACTAGAACCAAAAATAAATAATCTAGTGTTTTCTGAAGGGATGATGTTTTATGTCAAATTTAATTGATAAAACCGTTTTAATGGATGCCAAGGCTATTACGCGTGCTTTAACACGTATAGCACATGAAATTATCGAAAAAAACAAGGGCGTTGAGCAGATATTACTAGTAGGTATAAGAACGCGTGGAGTACCGTTGGCAGAACGAATTGCTACCGAAATTGAACAAATAGAAGGGACCAAAGTTCCGGTAGGTGTTCTTGACATCACTTTATATCGTGATGATCTTTCAACATTATCCTATCAACCGATTGTGCATCCAACGCAGATGCCGGTTGATATAACGAATAAAACAATTATCCTGGTTGATGATGTATTATATACTGGTCGGACGATTCGAGCTGCATTGGATGCCATTATTGACATGGGACGCCCACGGGTGATTCAATTGGCGGTTTTGGTTGATCGGGGACATCGTGAATTGCCGATTCGAGCAGATTATGTTGGAAAAAACGTACCGACTGCTAGTAAAGAAGTGGTTAGCGTTCAAATTGGTACGGTTGATCAAAAAGAACAGGTTGTTATTAAAGAATTTAAAGACTGAAGCTGCAGTAGATAAACAAAAACCCTCCAAACTAGCCGTAAAAACTAGTGAGGAGGGTTTTTGTTTATTTTTTATTTAAGTCTTGTAAAATTAACAGTGCCATTTCCTGTTCATTTGGTGTAACATAGAGCGTTTTTTGGTTTGTGAAAATAACAAACCCTGGTTTTGCGCCCGTCGGTTTTTTTACATAACGGCAAGGTGTATAGTCAACGGGCACTTTAGAAGAATGATTGGCTTTACTGAAATAGGCTGCCAAAGTGGCGGCTAAAAGCAATGTATCGGGTGCGGGAGCATCGTTTTCGCAGCGAATCACGACATGCGAGCCAGGAAAATCCTTTGTGTGAAGCCAAATATCTTTACGATGTGCCGTTTTGAAAGTAAGTTTATCATTTTGATAGTTATTTTTCCCCACCAAAATGATGGTTCCGTCACTGGCTTTGAACTTAAATGGCTGGGATGGTTTTTCACTGGCTTTTTTCTTAATGTGTTCATGCAAATAACCACTGGCGATCAGTTCCGTTTTGATTTCACCAATTTCAATTAAAGTTGATGACGATTCGAGAGAACTTTCAACACTGCTCAAATATTTAAGATCCTGCTGACATTGTTCAATTTGAATTTGCAGGAGATTTTGAGCACGTTTTAATTTATCGTATTTATGATAATAAGTTTGCATATTTTGAATAATGGAGTATCGTTTATCCAATGGTATTTTTAGGAGATGTTTTTCGGGGTCTTCTTCATAAATATTGGGTAATTCTACGATTTCTCCCAAATGATCCGATAACTGATACTGATAGGTCATCAGTATATCGCCTTTTATTTTGTAGTCCTCAGCATTTTGTGCCTGAATCAATTCTTTTGCTAAAACAGTTGCTTTATTTGCCGATTTAGTGAGTTCGCCATGAACAAGCTTTTGGAAACGGTCTTTGTCTGGTAGTGTATAATTTCCTGTGAGTTTTGTTGAAAAATCAATTAGTTCACTCATTGTAGTAAAGGTTTTTGGCAGTACATTTTCTAAATAATGTAAAGGAAATCCGGCAGATGCGACGATTTTATTATTTGCGTCTAAAAACAACATCGGTGTAATTTGATTTTCGCGAAATAAGGTAAGAACTTCTGTTATAGCGGTTTTTAAAGAAGTAAAATCTGCTTCATCTAGTTCGCTAACCAATATATTTGCTGAAAATCCCGCCGAAAAAACAAATTCACGGGCGCTTACCGGACCAAGTCCAATTGCAGTCTGGACAATTGCCTTTACTAGTTTTAATTCAGGGTATTTTTTTAAATCTTCAATTAAAAGATCGATGGAATCCGTCATGATATTTAATTTGTCCTGATTCGGGGGAAGGGAATATTCATAACCAGGTAAAACAAGACGAACGCGACTGCTGGTCGTGCCAACTTTACGAAGGCAGTCAATGATTTTTGTTTCATGAAGAAGAATCATATTGCTGTATTTCCCCATTAATTCAATCACGAGTGTTTTCGTCAAAATAATACCGCCGGCACCTAACGTATCAATATCAATTAGAACAATTCGATCAAGGACATGTTGTTTGATTTCAGCAATTCGTCCACCTTCTATCTGTTTGCGCAATACCATACAGAAAACGGGTGGTTCTGCTGGATTTTCAACTGAGCGGGTAATGAGATTGATTACGGGATTTTGTGGATTGATGGAAATGTGCAAAGAGAAATTTTGACCTGGCTGCCGTACTGCGAGTAAAACTGTATGTTTATTCGGCTGAGAGATCCGATCAATTCGTCCCCCAGCTAATTGTTTATTTAATTCTGTAACCAAAGGATACATCGAAAAACCATCTAAACTCATAATATTAACTCCATTCTAACTAGTGTCAAATTAGTATAGCATCTCAATTTTGAATGGTCAAATCCAAGCATTTATAATTTATTGCAGTTGCTATATATCAATTTTAAGGGCAATATTTCGGGGAAGACATTGCATCTTTGAGTCTGAACAAGTAAAATAGATACCATATGGTTAAAATGTAGCCAGGATTTAAGTAGATACCATTGGAGGCAATGAAAATGAATTTCAAATTTAGCAAATGGCAAGGCTGCGGCAATGATTTTGTTATTGTAGATTGTTTTAAAGAACAGATCGATGATTTTTCGAATTTGGCAATTACAGTTTGTGATCGTCATTATGGAATTGGTGCGGATGGGTTGATTTTAGTGATGCCTTCGGATCATGCAGATTTTAAAATGCGTATTTTTAATACGGATGGCAGTGAGGCTGAAATGTGCGGCAACGGAATTCGTTGTTTTGCTCGTTATATTTATGAAGCAAAACTTACGACAAAAACTTTATTTACCGTTGAAACGGGCGCTGGTATTATAAAACCGGAAATTATTTTGACTGCAGAAAATACCGTTGATTTAATTCGTGTTGACATGGGAGAGCCGATTTTAGCAGCTGATAAGATTCCTGTTGCTGGTTTTGGCAGTGAACAGGTTATTGCACAACCGATTACAATATTAGATAAGGAATATAAAATGACCTGTGTTTCGATGGGCAATCCACATTGTGTGGTTTTTGTCGACGATATTGCACAAATTAATTTGGAAAAAGTAGGTCCTTTATTTGAAATCAATGAACATTTTCCTAAAAAAATAAATACAGAATTTGCTGAAGTAAAAGATCGCGGACATATTCGAATGCGTGTTTGGGAACGTGGGGCAGCGATTACATTAGCGTGTGGAACGGGATCTTGTGCTACGATCGTGGCAGCCGTGCTCAATCACAAAACGGATAGAAATGTAGAAATTGAACTCGATGGAGGGCTCCTTTTTGTAGAATGGACTCAAGCGGGTACCGTGTATATGTCAGGTCCTGCTGAAAAAGTATTCTCTGGCATATATTCCGTATAATGTATTGCCTATCCCCCCTTATTGACGAGTACCACATAGAATATTTAATGCAACTTATATATAAAGACTAAAATTGGCTGTTTTTCCTTTAAATCAGATAAATTTGTCTAAATTAAAGGGATTTCATCTCTATATGATGAATATAATTCTTTATATGCTTGTTTACATTATAGAAAGGGTGTTTTCTTTTTTGTTAAAAAGTATGACGGGATTTGGTTCGAGTGAATATTATAATGAAACATATAAACTGCATGTAGAAATTAAATCCGTGAATTATCGATATAATGATATAATGATTCATTTGCCAAAAGCTTTGAATCCTTTAGAAGATAAAATCAAAAAATTGATTATGGCCTCGCTTACGCGTGGGAAAATTGATATATTTATTTCTTTTGAGCAAGCTATGGGACATCATAAGCAAATAAAAGTTGACAAAGATTTGGCAATCGCTTACTATAATGCCTTAAGCGAAATCAGTAGTCTGCTAAAAATACCAGCACCGGGTAATGTGTATGAGATAGCAAATTATCAAGATGTGTTACGGCTTGATGAAGATTCATTTGATCTGGATGCAGCAGAGTCCGTTATTTTAGAAACTGTCCAAAAGGCATTGGACCAATTAGTTTCGATGCGTATAATGGAAGGACAGCATTTATTAGATGATTTAATCATGCGACTAAATGACTTAGAAGCGAATGTAGCTAAAATAGAACAGCAGGTACCGATGATCCTTACTTGTTACCGTGAGAAACTTCTTAAAAAGCTGCAGGATGTGTTAAGTGAAACTCAAATTGATGAAGCTCGCTTGATTCAAGAATGTGCATTGTTTTCGGAGAAAATTAATTTTACCGAAGAACTTGTGCGACTGAAGAGTCATTTTAAACAATTTAGAGCTACAATTTTGGATAGCAATGCAGCGGTTGGTCGCAAACTGGATTTTATTGTTCAAGAAATGAATCGTGAAACGAATACGATTGCTTCAAAAGCGAATGATATGGAGACTGCAAAACTTGTAGTCGAAATGAAAAGTGAGATTGAAAAAATCCGGGAACAGATTCAAAATGTAGAATAAATTATAAAAACGGTAGGGAACGAGAGGAGTTTGACTATGGATATTAAACTTATTAATATCGGATTTGGTAATATTGTATCAGCGAATCGTATTATTTCAATTGTTAGTCCTGAGTCTGCACCAATTAAACGCATTATTCAAGAAGCGCGTGATCGGGGCATGCTGATTGATGCAACATATGGAAGACGAACCAGGGCTGTTATTATCGCGGATAGCGATCATGTGATCTTATCGGCTGTACAACCGGAAACTGTAGCACATCGTTTGATTACGAAAGACAGCGATGATACGGAATTGAAATTAAAGGAAGACTAAAAAGATGGATTTTACAGGCAATTTAATTGTAATTTCTGGACCGTCCGGTACGGGTAAAGGAACAATTTGCAAAAAATTATTGGATGAACATAAAACCCTTACGTATTCTATTTCAGCGACAACCAGGCAGCCTCGTACGGGCGAAACACATGGTATCAATTACTGGTTTACGGATAAAATTGAATTCGAGCGTATGATTGAACAAGAAGAACTGCTCGAATGGGCTGAAGTGTATGGAAACTATTATGGTACACCATTAGCCAGAGTTCAGGAAGTATTGAAAAATGGGCAGGATGTCATTTTGGAAATAGATCCACAGGGCGCTATGAATGTCAAAAAAAAATTTCCGCAAGGCGTTTTTATTTATATTATCCCACCGTCAATGACTGAATTGGAAAAAAGAATTCGTGGACGAGGCACAGATTCAGATGAAAGCATTGCCCGTCGCTTAAAAGCAGCGTGCGATGAGATTCGAATGGGTGTATACTATAATTATGTTGTGGTCAATGATGAAATCACAGTAGCTGCTAACAAAATTGCCGCTATTGTTGAGGCTGAAAAATGCAATGTGCTGCGTAATACAGATTTGCTTCGTCAAATCTGTGAAGATAAAGGAGAATGAAAATATGGATATGGTAAACCCAACAATGGATGAGTTGTTAAAAAAAGTCGATAGTAAATATACATTAGTTGTTTTGGCAGCAAAACGGGCCCGTCAACTTTTAGATGGTGCGGAACTTAAAGTAACGATGAAATCAACAAAAAATGTCACAAATGCTTTAGAAGAAATTATTGAAGACCGTATTAAATATGAACGGACAAAAGAAGTCGTTAAATAATAAATAAATGGTGGTTTATTTATGTTAAAGGATAAAAATATTATTTTAGGTGTCAGCGGCGGCATTGCCGTCTATAAAGCAGTGGAAATAGTCAGTCGACTAAAAAAAGCTGGTGCGATCGTTCATGTTATCATGACAGAAGCTGCCGCAAAGTTTGTTACGCCGCTTACATTTCGTGAGATGAGCGGAAATCCTGTTGTGGTTAGTATGTGGAATGAAACAACCAATTGGAATGTTGAACATATTGCGTTGGCAATGTTAGCTGATGTCATGCTGATTGCTCCTGCCACCGCTAATATTATTGGTAAAGCTGCCAATGGTATTGCCGACGATATGCTTTTGACGACACTTATGGCAACGAAGGCACCGGTGTTTTTTTCACCAGCAATGAATACAAACATGTATCTGAATCCAATTGTGCAAGCCAATCTGAAAAAGTTGCAAGATGCCCACTATCATTTAATTCAACCTGACAGTGGTCAATTGGCATGCGGCACATCTGGTATCGGACGTTTGCCTGCGCCAGAGTCCATTGTAGCTGTATTAGCAGAACATTTTAGCGATACAGTATCTCTGCGTGGCAAAAAAGTACTGGTAACGGCTGCTGGGACAAGAGAACCGATTGATCCGGTTCGTTATATTGGGAATCGTTCCAGTGGTAAGATGGGCTATGCTCTTGCCGAAGAAGCTGCAAGACGCGGGGCAAGTGTCGTTCTCGTTTCTGGACCGTCAGTTTTAAAGGCCAGTGATGGCATACGTCTAATCAAAATAGAAACAGCAATGCAAATGCGTGAGGCGGTAAAAAAAGAATTTATCGACAGCGATATCACTATAAAGGCGGCAGCTGTTGCTGATTATAGGGCATCGTCTATCGCTGAAAATAAAATAAAAAAAGACAGTTCTACTTTGACTTTGATTTTAGAAAAAAATCCAGATATTTTATTTGAGCTCGGCCAAATAAAGCAAAAAAATCAGATTTTAGTTGGCTTTGCTGCGGAAACGCAGAATTTGCTCGAATTTGCTAAAATAAAACTCCATAAAAAAAATCTTGATTATATAATTGCCAATGATGTGACCGCACCGAATGCTGGTTTTAATACGGACACAAATATAGTAAAAATCATTGACCGTAATGGAGTCTGCGAAGATTTCCCACTTCTTCGCAAGGATTTATTGGCAAAAATTATCTTAGATAAGATTACAACATTACCCAAAATTTAAGTTGACTTTTCTAGTCAGTTCTTTTATTATAAAAACATAGCTGAATATGGAACTCATCAAGAGTAGTGGAGGGAATGGCCCGATGAAACTGCGGCAACCATTTGATTTTATCAAAACGGTGCCAAATCCTGTAGGCGAAGCCTATAAGATGAGAGTGTCAGAACTCTCTTTTATAGAGAGTTTTTTTATTTTATTCAATCACAAGGAGGTATAATATGACTAAAAAACGTGTATTATTTACATCAGAATCTGTAACAGAAGGTCATCCGGATAAAATCGCGGATCAAATTTCCGATAACATTTTAGATGGAATTTTGGCAAAAGATCCAACGGGGCGGGTTGCCTGCGAAACATTGATTACAACGGGGCAAGTTCATGTTGCCGGAGAAATTTCGACAAATTGTTATGTGGATATTCCGAAAATTGTCAGAAATACAATTCGTAATATCGGCTACACCAGAGCAAAATATGGCTTTGATGCAGATACATGCGGGGTGTTGATTTCAATTGATGAGCAGTCAGCAGATATTGCTCTCGGCGTTGATAAAGCTTTAGAAGCAAAAGAAGGCACTATGATGGATGAAATTGAAGCGATCGGTGCCGGTGACCAAGGTATGATGTTTGGGTATGCTACGAACGAAACGCCAGAATATATGCCGCTTACGATTGCGCTTGCACATAAATTGGCTCGTCGTTTATCAGAAGTTCGTAAAAATGGCGAATTGCCGTATCTGCGTCCAGATGGTAAAACACAAGTGACTGTGGCATATGAAGATGGAAAACCAGTTTCGATTGACACCATTGTTATTTCAACCCAGCATAGCCCGGATGTTACATTAGCTCAAATCGAAAAAGATATTTTTGAAAAAGTAATTAAACCGATTGTACCGGCTGAGTTACTGACGAATGAAACGAAATATTTCATCAATCCGACAGGTAACTTTGTTATTGGCGGACCACAAGGGGATTGCGGACTTACCGGACGTAAAATCATCGTTGATACATATGGCGGCATGGCACGTCATGGCGGCGGAGCTTTTTCCGGTAAAGATCCAACAAAAGTTGATCGTTCCGCAGCTTATGCCGCACGGTATGTAGCAAAAAATGTTGTAGCAGCCGGTCTTGCCGATAAATGTGAAATACAGCTTGCTTATGCGATTGGTGTAGCACGCCCGGTATCAATCATGGTTGAAACATTCGGCACGGCAAAAGTAGAAGAGTCTTTAATTGTTGAATTAATCCAGAAAAATTTTGATTTGCGACCAGCAGGTATCATTAAGACATTGGATTTACGTCGTCCTATCTATGCACAAACGGCTGCGTATGGACATTTTGGTCGTACAGATGTTGACTTACCTTGGGAACATATTGATAAAGCAGCGACGTTAAAAGAACAAGCTGGCTTATAATTTTAAAATAATTTTCTAAATAGAAGGGACTCGTCAGAGCCCCTTTTATTTATGATTGTTTGGTGATGAATTATGATTAAAGTTGCAAATATATTTGTAAATATTCCTGTAAAAAGTATCGCAAAAGCTTATTCTTATGCCATACCAGACAAATTTTCTTTTCTACAGACTGGTTGGCGTGTTTTTGTGCCTTTTGGCAACCGTAAAGTGGAGGGTTTTATTGTAAATATCAGTGCGGCGGATGCGACGACTGACTTGTTAAAGTTAAAAGAAATTATTGATATTGTCGATGAGGAACCATGGTTTACTGACAAAATGTTGAAAATTGCTAAATGGATGGCTGATTTTTATCTTTGTTCTTTTGCGGAAGCTATGCGCCTGTTTATGCCTGGTAAAACAGGTCTTCAAATAAAACCTGTTTATTTAATTGGTGATCAAAAACCGGACGCAACGATTTTGCAGGTTAATTTCTATGTTGAAGTTTATAATTTCATTATGCTGCATCAACCGGTGAGCCTTTATGATTTGCGTAAAAATTTTCCTGAATTTGATATAGATGCTATAATTGCTCTATTTTTACAGCATAAATTCATTTTAAAAGATTATTCTGTAAAAAAGAATACCGTAAATCGTTATGAAAAAATTGTTGAACTGATCCAGAGTACTTTTTGTGAAACGAATTTTTCTCGCAAACCTGCGCAGAAAAATCTTTTGCAATTGCTTCAAAATCGAAAATCAATTCCAATTTCTGAATTAAAAGCAGAAAAAATAACAATGACAACAATTCAGGCATTAGTACAAGCAAACCTGATTCGAATAAATGAACGACGGATATATCGTGACAGTTATGAGCATACCGCCTCTCAAGGGAAAAAAAATGTCATACTCACAGAAGAACAGGAAACAGCTGTAAACGAATTGATAAAATCGATCGAACAAAAAGAAAATAAAACCTTTTTACTATATGGAATTACTGGCAGCGGCAAAACACAAGTTTATATTGAAGCTGCTAATAAAGTTCGCCAAGCCGGACAGCATGTTATTGTACTTGTGCCGGAAATTGCTTTAACAGGGCAGCTAGTCAGCTCATTTAAGTATTATTTTAAACAAGATATCATTGTTTTACACAGCCGTTTATCAATTAGTGAACGAAATGATGCCATTCGAAGGATTAAACAAAATGAAATCGGTATTGTTATTGGAGCTCGCTCCGCTTTGTTTACGCCCATTGATCATATAGGCTTGATTATATTAGATGAAGAGCAAGATGCCTCTTATAAACAAGATGAATCGCCACGCTACCATACACGTGATGTAGCGCAGGCTCTGGCAAGAATACATAAAGCCATTTTAGTATTAGGCAGTGCTACGCCATCGGTTGAAACCTTTGCCCGTGCACAAAATAAAGAGTATACGATGCTGACTCTGTCGAAACGAATTGGTAATATTCCACTGCCACAGGTAACTACCGTTGATATGCGCGCTGAATTAAAACAGGGTAATCGAAATATTATTTCACGTGATTTGAAAAAACTAATTGAAGAGACGATTGCAAAAAAAGAACAAGTAATTATCATGCTGAATCGGCGTGGTTTTTCAACCTTTGTAATGTGCCGCTCTTGCGGGCATGTAATTGTCTGTAAAGATTGTACACTGCCGCTCGTTTATCATCAAAATGGCAAGCTGCAATGTCATCATTGCGATAGCAGTGATGTGGTTCCAGATGTTTGCCCGAAATGTGGAAGCCGCTATATTAAATATTTTGGAACAGGTACAGAAAGACTCGAACATGAATTAAGAACGCTTGTTCCAACAGCGCGAATTATTCGAATGGATCGTGATACGACAACGAAGAAATTTGCCCATACTGAGATTTTAACTCAATTTAAACAAGGTTTATATGATATTTTATTGGGGACGCAGATGGTAGCAAAAGGGCATGATATACCCAATGTAACAGCCGTTGGGATTATCAGTGCTGATTCAAGCCTCAACGTTCCAGATTTTCGTTCAGCTGAGCGCTGTTTTGCTTTGATTACACAAACAGCTGGTCGTGCTGGCCGGGGTGATATACCCGGTAAAGTAATTATTCAAACGTATAACCCTGAGCATTATGCGGTACATTGTGGAATGCAGCAAGATTATCTTGCTTTTTATAAAAATGAAATTGTGTTTCGTAAACAATTGTTTTATCCGCCTTATAGCAATTTAATTAAAATGACTGTACAAAATGCCGATGAACAAAAAGCTTTGGCAGAGGCAACTGAATTTGTAACGTTATTTCGCAGTTCTTTTAAAGACATAAATAGCAGCCAAATTATTGGTCCGGCACCAGCTATGATAAGCAATCTGCGAGGTTTATACCGAATCAATATTTTAATAAAAACAAATCAACCGGCTGTTGTCAAAAAATTTATGGTGGAGCAAAAATTGCATATAAAAAATAATATCATGCTTGATATTAATCCCCTAAATACAATGTAATATGTTTCATTGGATTTTTATTTGTTTGTATGATAGAATTTTAAGGATATATAGTTGTTTTGATTTTAGGAGGAAGATAGGCTATGGCTTTATTAGAAATAAAAAAAGCAGGCGATACTGTTTTAAAAGAAATTTGTCAACCGGTGGCGAAGATTGACAATAAAATAAGAAGATTACTTGATGATATGGCAGAAACAATGTATGAGGCAAATGGTGTAGGGCTTGCAGCGCCGCAAGTCGGTACAGCGATCCGTGTTGTTGTCATTGATGTTGGCAATGGACTATTAGAGCTGATCAATCCAGTAATTGTCGAAAGAGAAGGAACAGACACCGATACAGAAGGCTGTTTAAGTATTCCTGATATTTTCGGTGAAGTGGAACGGTCCAGTAAAGTGACCGTAGAATTTACAAATCGTCGCAACAAAAAACAGCAAATTACTGGTGAAGGTTTATTGGCACGTTGTTTTCAACATGAACTTGACCATTTGGATGGTGTTTTGTTTATTGATCGTGCGCTCAGTATTCAACGAGGTGAGTCCAAATGATAAGAAGTAAAGCGATTTTTATGGGAACACCTGTTTTTGCGGTACCATGCCTTGAAAAACTGAATGAACACTGTGATATCGTTGCTGTAATAACCCAGCCGGATCGGCCAAAAGGCCGTGGCCAAAAATTAACGGCATCACCAGTAAAAGAGTGTGCTGTATCGATTGGCTTACCAGTGTTGCAGCCAGAAAAAATCAAGACCCCGGAATTTGAAAAAATCCTGGCAGAATTAAAACCGGATTTAATTGTTGTTGTTGCTTTTGGCCAAATTTTGTCGCAGAAAATCCTCGATATTCCAGTACTTGGCTGTATTAATGTTCATGCATCCCTCTTACCGCGTTATCGTGGTGCAGCTCCGATTCATTGGGCAATTGTGAATGGTGAGACTGTCAGCGGTGTGACAACGATGTTTATGGATGCAGGACTTGATACAGGCGATATGATATTAAAAACAAAAACACCTATTTCAGCTAATATGAATACGGAAGAACTTCATGATATATTAATGAATGCAGGGGCGAATTTACTGATTGAAACGGTAAAACAAGTTGAAGCAGGTACTGCGAAGCGAATTCGCCAAGATGATGCTAACTCAAATTATGCACCACTTTTAAAGAAAACTACGGGAGCTATTGATTGGTCAGACTCGGCACAGCAAATCCATAATTTGGTACGGGGGCTTAATTCTTGGCCGGGGGCCTATTGCAATTTTCAGATGAAGCCTTTTAAAATTTGGCAAACAGCAGTCAGTGATCAAGATTTTTCGAAGGCTGCTTATGGAGTGGTTGTTGGTTTTACTAAAAATGGTTTTTGTGTGGCAACTGGCTCTGGATTTTTAGAAATTCTTGAATTACAGGCACCAAATAAAAAAAAGATGGCTGCAAAAGATTATATACGTGGACACGGTCTGCAGCTGGGCGATCAATTTGAATAAGAGGGTGTTTATCTATGGTATATACGATACAGCGGCCTCATAAGCGTTTATTTCTCGCTTTATTATGTTTAAGTCTGTTATGTATGGCACTGATTAGCTATACAATATGGAAAATCAGCTTTTTGGGCTTAATGCAGATACATCAATATCTTCCTTTGCTTTTGGGTTTCTTTTTTGCTTCGATTTTTTTATTTTCCGGTTTAGGAATTTTAGGGATGGTGGCATCTATTATAGGGTTGCCGCCACTTAATATTTTTCAAAAACAAACCTATAAAACAATTAATTTTTTATTTCCAGCGGCTTTGATGCTGGGTAAAATCTTTGGTATCAATCGACGTAAGATAGAACGTTCCTTTATTGAGGTTAGTAATCAGATTATTCATCAACGTCAAATTAAAGTTCCCGCTGATCGGCTGCTCGTGGTTACACCACATTGTCTGCAACTGGCGACTTGTCCGCATAAAATTACGAGAGACCCTAATAATTGTCAGTGCTGTGGGGGCTGTTCGGTGGGTGACTTAGTGACATTATCAAAAAAAATTGGGTTTCATTTTTTTGTTGTAACTGGCGGAACTTTAGCTAGGCAAACCGTGAAACAAATTCGTCCATTAGCCGTCTTGGCGATTGCCTGCGAACGCGATTTAACAAGTGGGATACAAGATGTATACCCTTTACCTGCAGTCGGTGTATTAAACATTCGCCCGAATGGACCTTGTTATAATACAAAAGTAGATATTATAGAAGTAGAAAAAGAGATACGTCGTTTTTTGCTTGAAAAGGATGATTAAATGAATGCTCGTGAGATTGCACTGAAAATAATCAATGATGTTCATACCAATGATGCCTATGCAAATGTATCGTTGACCCGTGAATTGCGTAAACATGAGGTATCGGATCAAGACCGCCGTTTTGTGACGGAACTGGTATATGGATGTGTTAAAGCTGGCGATAGCTTAGATTGGATTTTGAGCCAATATATTAATCGTCCCATAAAAAAAATAGCTCCCATTATTCAAGATGTATTGCGTTTGGGAATTTATCAGATTTTTTTCATGGATAAAGTGCCTGAATCAGCAGCTTGTAACCAATCCGTTGAACTGGCAAAAAAATATGGACATATCGGAACCGTGAAATTTGTTAATGCCGTGCTGCGAAATGCAGTACGACAGCCTGAAAAAGCAGTATATCCAAATGGAAAAGGACAGGCGACCAAATATGCGGCGCTAGCCTATAATCACCCAGAATGGCTTGTTAAACGCTGGATTAAAGAATTCGGGTATGACATGGCTGTTAAGCTATGTGAATTTAATAATACGAATGCAGCATTATCGATTCGTACGAACACCCTAAAAACAAACCGTTCTGATTTAATGAATATTTTGTCAGCAGAGCAAGTGGTGTGTTACGAATCCGAATGGACCCCGGAAGGTCTTGTCTGTCAAAGTCATCCCGCAATGGATCAGATCAAATCATTAACAGAAGGTCTGTTTCAAGTTCAGGATGAAAGTTCCATGCTGGTAGCACATGTTTTGGACCCTCAGCCAGGCGAATTCATTATTGATACGTGTAGTGCTCCTGGCGGCAAAACAACGCATATTGCTGCTTTGATGCAAAACAAAGGACGTGTACTCGCCACTGATATTTATGAACATAAGCTGAAACGAGTCAATGAAAATGCCGAACGATTGGGTATTCAAATCATTCAAACAGAATTATTGGATGCAACGCAAATTGGTGATGTCTATGAACAACAAGCGGATCGTGTACTTGTAGATGCACCTTGTTCAGGACTTGGTGTACTACGCCGCAAACCAGATGCTCGTTGGAAAAAATCGCCGGCTTTGTTAGTTGAACTGCCAAAATTGCAGATTGAAATATTAAAGAGTGCTGCGAAAGCAGTGAAACCCGGTGGGGTTTTGGTCTATAGTACGTGTACGATTGCCAAAGAAGAAAATCAGACCGTCGTGAACTTATTTCTAGCCGACCATCCGGAATTCGAACTTGAACAAACGGGGCAATTTTTACCATATGCCAAACAAAAAACCACAATGGTGCAGCTTCTGCCGCATATTGCTGGTACCGATGGCTTTTTTATTGCCCGAATGAAACGAAAGTAAAGGTGTTTACATTTTGAAACAAAATATTTTTGGTATGTCTTTACCCCAATTACAGGGTTGCTTGAAAGAGTTTAAGCTTCCGGCATATCGTGCTAAGCAAATCGTTGAGTGGATGTATCAAAAACATGTCTTGGATTTTCAGCAAATGACGAATTTACCAATTGCATTGCGAACATCATTAACTGATAATCTTGATATTTTTCGCGTAAAACTTTTGGAACAACAGGATTCTCGCGATGGAAAAACCAGTAAGTTTTTACTGGAACTTGTCGATGGGATTGCTGTCGAATCCGTTTTAATGCGGCAATCTTATGGCAATAGTGTTTGTTTGTCTACGCAGGCTGGCTGTAATATGGGCTGCACTTTTTGCGCTTCTACGCTACATGGTATGGTGCGAAATTTAACACAAGGTGAGATTTTAGCACAGGCGCTTTTTATCAATGAAGTATTAAATAAAGAAGAACAATCGATCAATACTATTGTGATTATGGGATCTGGTGAGCCACTGGCAAATTACGATAATGTTCTAAACTTTATCCGTTTATGCCATGAAACGTATACGATGAATTTAGGTTATCGTCATATTGCTGTATCAACAGCTGGCATTGTACCGATGATTCAGGAACTCGCAAAGGAAGATTTACCGATTACCTTATCGATTTCTTTGCATGCACCGAATAATGTAATACGTTCAAAATTGATGCCAATCAATGATAAATTTGACATCCACGCGGTTGTAGCAGCGGGTAAACATTATGCAAACATCACAAAACGACGTGTAACGTATGAATATATTTTGATCGCTGGTGAAAATGACCAAGCGGAACATGCTGAAGAACTAAGTCGTTTATTAAGAGGGCAGATGGCCAATGTGAATTTGATTCCAATTAATCCAGTTGTTGAACGCGGTTTAAAACGTCCTTCATTAAATCAAATCAAAGTTTTTGAGGAAATTTTAAACAACAATCATATTGCTGTGACGGTTCGCCGTGAAATGGGCAATGACATTCAAGCAGCTTGTGGACAGTTAAGAAACAAGCACGCGGCGGAAAATCAGCTTTGACTTGATGAATGTTTGGGAATATAATGAGTTATGTTATTTAGAGGTGTATAGTATATGTCAATTCTAAAATGGGAATCTTTTTTAGAAACAAAAATCGAAGGCTTTTTTAATAAAAAATTTGCAAGCGATCTTCAAGTGGTAGAAATTGAGAAAGCATTACGACGTGAAATTTTGCTCAAAAAGAAAAAACTACAGGGCGATATTTATGCACCAAATGTATATTCTATTTATGCCAGTGAGGTGGATTACCAAAGGATTTGTTCACAAAAAACACAAAATCAGTTATACGAAGCAGCTGTTATTGCTGTGATTGAACAAAACTTTATGATAGATGGTAAGCTATCTATGGTGCTAAAAAAAGATACTACCTTAAAAAAAGGCAGTTGCCATATACAATCTTGTTATACGAGTGAGTGTGTTGATGCAGAGTCTAAAACAAGCGAAGAACCACACACCCTTGTTTTAGAACGATCGAATTTTAAAGATTCTATGGATTTGCCAATAGAGCATAAATTTGCTGCTTTAACAGTTGAACAGGGTCCGGATATCAATTCTTATTTGGAGATAGGCGAAAAACGAATTCATATTGGACGACGTGAAGAAAATGAATTTTTACTTATGGATGTTAATTCATCAAGGCTTCATGCTTACATTTCTTTTGAAAAGTATCGTCATATTCTTTACGATGCTGGCAGTTTAAATGGAACTTATGTAAATGATCAGAAAGTCACTTGTCAACGATTATGTTTTGGGGATGAAATAAAAATTGGAAACACAGTGCTTCTGTATGAGGTGATTTAACTTGCCCGATATAGCTTTTTTTATGAATCTATTTTCAGTGATTCTGCAATATGGATTGATTTTCTTTATTTATTATTTTATATATTTACTGCTAAAATTAATCTATCATGATTTGCATCCAGCTTTAGAAAAAAAACAGCCCGAATCCACAACAGCAAACTTATTTGTTTTGGATTCAAACAGCAGCCTTAGACAAAATAAGTTTGCTATTGATGCTGAACTTTCGATTGGCCGAGGCAAAGAAAATGATATTGTTATTGATGATACCTATATATCCCATCATCATGCAATTATTAACCGAATAAATAATTTGTATGTCATTGAAGATTTAAATAGTGTAAATCATACATATCTGAACGGTAAGCTGCTAGCGAAAAAAACGTACCTGCAATCCGGTGATATAATTAAAATTGGCTTGGTTACTTTTAAATTTGAGAGGTGACAATAATGCTTAAAATAACAGCGTCAACGAATATTGGTTTAATTCGACAAACAAATGAAGATAGTTATGTATGCATAAATCCAAAAACCTATGCGGTAGCAGATGGTATGGGGGGGCATGCAGCCGGAGAAATTGCCAGTAATTTGTTGATAAATACGATTGAAGACTTTTTTTCCGAGAAATTTCTTATAACAATTGATCAAGATGTATTAGAAAAAATCATTTTAAAAGCGAATGAGCGTATTTTAGAAAAAGCTAAAAACCATACTGAATATGCTGGCATGGGAACAACGGCCAGTTTATTACATATTGAAGCCGATACTTGTTTTTGGGCACATATAGGTGATAGTCGTATTTATTTATTACGGAACAATAAGCTGGCTCAAATTACACAAGATCATTCACTGGTCTGGGATCTTGTGTTAAATGGTACACTTACACAGGAAGAAGCCTTAGTTCATCCACAACGTAATATGCTCACGAGGGCTGTTGGTATTGATGCCGATGTCAAAGTCGATAAAGGATCTTTTGCTTTAGAAAAAAATGATAAATTTTTACTTTGCACCGATGGTCTTACAAATATGGTGAATGAGACAGAAGTGAAAAAGATTATAGAATCGGAAACGATTGACGATAAAGCCGCTGCATTAATAGATCAGGCACTTCGTGCAGGTGGTGTGGATAATATCACAGCCATTATTCTTGAAAATAATGATGATTAGCATGCGGCAAAAACTTATTTTAATTCCAAATTTAATACTTTTATTTGGAACTATTATTCTGGAGTTAAAAAAATATCCGGTGTTTGATTTTACATCGCTGCCATGGATTGGTGCTGTTATTTTTTTATCTTTTGTTATTGATAATTTACTCAGAAAATATAGGAGCTCGGCAGACTTGTATTTATTTCCGCTTGTCATGTTTTTTTTAAGTATCGGGCTTATTATGATCGATCGTTTAAAACCGAGTTTGTTTATTCCCCAATTAAGATGGGCATTATGCGGGATGGCTACATTTATGGCTGTTCTTTATTTGGCAAAACAAATTGCTCTTCTAAAAAATTATCAGTATATCATTGGTCTATGTAGTTTGCTCTGTTTGTGTTCAACGTTGTTCTTCGGTACAGATATAGGCGGAAACCGCAATTGGATTTTGCTTGGACCATTTAGTGTACAGCCCTCCGAGTTTGCCAAAATAATGATTATAATTTTTTTGGCGGCTTATTTAACAGATCATAAAAATGTTTTGGCTTTGCCAAGTAATAAGTTTTTATTGCTGCGGCTTCCGCCGCTGCGCTTTATTGCACCACTCGTTGTGATTTGGGGCATGGCTGTTTTGATGTTTGTTATTCAACATGATTTGGGCTCAGCATTGCTTTTTTTTGGAATTGCCATTTTAATGACATATATGGCAACTGGCAATAAATCCTACGTATTTCTAGCGTTGATTTTTTTTGGACTTTCTTCAACCATTAGTTATTTTTTATTTTCTCATGTCCGTGTAAGAATTGCTATTTGGCTTCATCCATGGACAGATCCAACAGGGCAGGCTTATCAGATTGTCCAGTCTTTGTTTGCTTTTGGCTCAGGCGGTATACTTGGTAGTGGATTTTCGAGTGGCTATCCTTTCTTGATTCCTGAAGTGCATACGGATTTTATTTTTTCTGCTATTGCTGAGGAATTTGGTTTAGTTGGCTCGATTTTTCTTATATTAGGTTATTTAACGTTATTTTATCGAGGTATTAATATAGCTTTGCATTGCAAAAATGAAATGAATATGCTGTTAGCATCAGGTTTGGCAGCGAGTTTAGCATTGCAGGTTTTTATTATCTTAGCAGGTGTAACAAAGCTTTTGCCATTAACGGGAATTACGCTGCCATTTATTAGTTATGGTGGCAGTTCCATGGTATCAAGTTTTATTATAATCGGCTTGTTATTTGCTTTATCAACAAAGGAGAATAACAATGCATGATCGAAAAATGAAAAAATATATCTATAATGTAACTGTGTTACTGTTTTCTTTGTTTCTTATTTTAATTGGTTATATAACGTATTTACAATCTTTTGAAAGTCCTAATTTGGCGAACAATCCATTAAATAGGCGGGCTATGGAAATGGAAAAACATATACAGCGTGGTATGATTTTAGACTGCAATGGTGAAAAAATTGCTTATAGTAAAAAAAATGAACAAGGTACTTTTTCTCGTATTTATCCGTTAAGGGATATAACGGCTTCAATAAGCGGTTATGTAGGAGAAAAAATTGGCAACGTAGGTATTGAAGGCTACGCGAATACCGATCTTGTCGGAATGAACAGCCCGCTGGCAAGATTTGGTCCTCTTAAACAATTATTTAACAAAGATAGGGGGAATAATGTAAAGCTGACCATAGATACGAACATTCAAAAAGTGGCTTATGATGCACTTGGTAATCAAAAAGGTGCTATTGTAATCTTAAATGCTAAAACAGGAGCTGTTTTAGCGATGGTTAGTAAACCGTCGTTTGATCCAAATACAATTGATCAACATTGGGATCAGCTTCGCAGTGATTCAAGCAGTCCGTTGCTCAATCGTGCTTCACAAGGTTTATATCCCCCCGGTTCTATTTTAAAAACAATGATTGCCGATGCTGCCTTAAAAGAAAATGTGACGACAACAAAAGAAATATTTTATTGTCCGGGGTTTTTAAAGATTGATGATACCTATACTTTATATGAAAGTGATAATGAAGTACATGGAAAAATTAATTTACAAGAGGCTTTAAATGAGTCTTGTAATGTGACGTTTGCTACATTAGCCTTGCGGCTTGGCGAGGCCAAATTGGCGGATACATTTGATCGATTTGGGTTCAGGAAGACATTTGATAATGAAATTGATGAACCCCAAATACCATTGCCCGAATTCAAAAAATTAAGTGATGGTGAAATTGCCCAAGTTGGAATCGGTCAAAGTACAGTGCTGGTTACACCATTGCGGATGGCCTTACTCGCGAGTGCTTTTATAAATCATGGAACCATCATGAAACCGTATCTTATTGATGAAATATTATCACCAGATGGATTTGTCTTGAAAAAAACTGTAACTGAAAAATGGCTGGAAGCAACAACTGCACAAAGTGCAGATACAATAGAATCTTTTATGAAATCTGTTGTAAAACAAGGTACAGCTACCAGAGCAGCCGTATCAGGAATTGATGTCGCAGGAAAAACAGGGACTGCTGAAAATTCCAGCGGAGATTCACATGCCTGGTTTATTGGATCAGCAACTTTACCATCACAAGATATTGCTTTTGCCATTATTGTAGAAAATGGGGATTTTGGTGGTCTTGCTGCTGCCCCCATTGCGAAACGTATTATTACAAATATTGTACATACTGAGGAGGTGACTCAATGATTAATCATATATTAGATCATCGCTATGAACTTTTAGAACATATTGGCGGTGGTGGAATGGCTGATGTATATCGAGCCCATGATCAATTGTTGGATCGTTATGTAGCGGTCAAAATCTTACACTCACAATTTTCCAATGATGAAGAATTCATTGAGAAGTTTCGTGGAGAAGCGCAAGGTGCAGCTAAACTTTCGCATCCCAATATTGTAAATATATACGATGTTGGTAAAGAAAATAATAACCATTATATTATTATGGAGTATGTTGCTGGTCAAACATTGAAAGATTTGATTCAAAGTGCTGGTAAACTATCCGTAAGCGAATCACTGCGAATTGCCCTTGAAATAGCGGAAGCATTGGAACATGCCCATGCAAATAATTTAGTGCATTGCGATATTAAACCACACAATATTCTTGTTACACCAACTGGACGAATTAAGGTAACTGATTTCGGGATTGCTCGTGCCGTGACATCTTCCACGATGACCTATAGTGGTACAATTGTTGGTTCTGTTCATTATTTTTCACCTGAGCAGGCTAAGGGCGGTGCCATCAGTGCAAAATCAGATATTTATTCACTTGGCGTTGTTTTATATGAAATGTTGACGGGACAGTTACCATTTACAGGAGAAACACCAATCAGTATTGCTTTAAAGCATTTACAAGAAGAACCTGTTTCTGTGCGGAAACTTAATCCGACCATACCGCTTATTGTGGAAGCTATCGTATTGAAAGCTATGGAAAAAGACCCTAATAATCGTTTTGCTAATAGTACTGAAATGATTCGTGATATCAAACGTGCAGAATCCGGACTTTTACATGGCGATAGGCAAAATAATGCCATTTCCAATCAAGACCCTTTTGCAACTCAGATTTTGCCGCGCGTTTCCGATTCACTACCATCGCGAAAAAGCAATTTAGCACCTGATGAAAAAATCCCACAAACGAATCTACTTAAGTCTAAAAAATTTTTATGGGGTTTGGTCTGTATTTTGATTCTTGGCTTTTTTGCCGGAGCATTTCTTTCGTATGGTAAATTTTGGAGCAATGCAGAAGTTATTGTACCTGATGTTGTAGGTAAACAGATGACGATTGCCAAGCAAATGCTCGAGACTAAGAATTTGCGGGTTAATATTGCCGAAACGTATGATGCGGATGTTCCAGCCGGGGAAGTTGTATCGCAATATCCAGCTGCTGGCACAACCGTTAAAGAACAGCGTCTGGTCACGGTTTATATCAGCAAAGGCGGTGAAGCACTCGAAATGCCTGATGTGCATGGATTAACGAAAGTGGCTGCCGAGACCAAACTGAAAAATATGGGATTAAAGCTGGGAAAAGTTGAAGAAGAATATTCAAATGAGGCTGCCGGAACGGTTTTAAATCAAACGCCACGATCTGGAACAAAAATAACAAAAGGATCTGCTGTAGATCTGGTTATCAGTAAAGGACCGAAATCGCGAAAGGTGACACTGCCTGATTTTTCGGGAAGTACCTTAAATTCAATTGAAACACAACTAAAAAGTCTGAATTTGAAAGCTGGTACCGTTACCGAGGTAACGAGCAGTAAACCTGCCGGAACAATTTTAGATCAGACACCGGCTGCTGGTACTGATATTGCGGAAGGCAGCAGCGTTGATTTTTCGATAGCAAAAACTGAAAAAGCAACCGATAAAAACACGAATAAAAATTCTGGCAAAGATGCCAGTAAAGATACGAATAAAGATACCGCTAAAAATAGCAAACCAGCTGATGCCCCTAAAGATACAAAATAGACCAGTAGAATGGATTATAGATCAGGAGGAATTTATGAATGCTGACTGGAGTTGTACTCAAAGCATTTAACAGTTTTTACTATATAAAACAGGAACAAGGTGTAACCGTTTGTAAGTTGAGAGGGCGTTTTAAACAAGAACGTTATTCTTTAGCCGTTGGAGATCGTGTTGAATACGATCTTTTAGATGATGAAACGGGTATTATCGAAAAAATTCTGCCAAGGCAATCTGTGTTAAAGCGGCCATTGGTCGCAAATGTCGATCAAGTTATTTTAACCTTTGCTGCAGCAAGTCCCAATTTACATCCGTTACTTTTAGATCGTTTTTTAGTGTTAGCTGAATACTCAAAGTTAAAAAATATCCTGATTTGCATTAATAAAATTGAATTAGCTGATTTGGTGTTATTAGAAAAAACCTTGCAGCCTTATTATGAAATAGGCTATAAAATCATAAAAGTATCCGCCAAGGAAAATATTGGCATGCTGGAGTTAAAAAATCATCTTAAGGATAAGATTTCTGTATTTGCCGGTCCATCCGGGGTCGGTAAATCTACTCTCTTAAATGCAATTGAACCGGGATTAAATTTAGCAACGGGTGTAATTAGTACGAAAATAAAACGCGGTAAGCACACCACACGCGTTGCTGAATTATTGCCGCTTGCACAAGGCGGTTTTGTGGTTGATACACCAGGATTTAGTTCAACGGAATTTGATTACATTCAAAAAACAGATTTAGAAGATTATTTTGTTGAATTTCGGCCCTACATGGATACTTGCAAATATAATACCTGTATCCACGATGTTGAACCAGCATGTTCGGTTAAACAGGCTGTCCTTGACAAAAAAATATCTCAAGTACGTTATGATGCTTATCTCAATATATTGCATGAAATACAAAGCAAAAAGAAAGGGTTTTAAATATGATAAAAATTGCACCTTCGATTCTTTCCGCCGATTTTTCCAAATTGGGGGAGGAAATCAATACCGTAGTTACTGCAGGAGCCGATCTTGTTCATATAGATGTTATGGATGGTCAATTTGTACCTAATATTACATTAGGTTCGCCAGTGGTCGCAGCTTTGCGTAAAACCACAAAAGCACCATTTGATGTACATCTTATGGTCGAAAATCCAGAAAACCAAATTGATGCATTTGCTAAGGCAGGGGCTGATATCATTACATTTCACGTGGAAGCAGCAAAACATATGCATCGAATTGTTCAAAGAATTAAAGAACACAATATAAAAGCTGCTATTGCTTTGAATCCTGGCACATCACTCGCTTTTATTGAAGAAGTTTTACCGGATTTAGATATGGTTTTATTGATGACGGTAAATCCAGGCTTTGGTGGACAGAAATTCATTCCGTCCGTTTTAGATAAAATTGAACGCCTGCGTGACATTATCGATACGAATGAATTTAATATTGATATCGAAGTAGATGGTGGTATCAATCTGATCACGGCAAAACAAGTTATTGAAGCTGGTGCTAATATTTTAGTTGCTGGTTCAGCAATTTACAATGCTGACGATATGAAACAAATGATTTCAGACTTAAAACAAAAATAAACATGATAGGATAATCACTAGGGGGAATAAGATCAATGAAAGCTGTTGTTTTACTTTCAGGCGGGTTAGATTCAACGGTCTGTATGGCTGTTGCAAAAAATAAAGGATTGGATGTATATCCAATTAGTTTTGATTATCATCAGAGACATCGTATTGAATTGGAAAGTGCAAAAAAAGTTGCCGATTTTTTTGCTGTCAAAAAACATTTGATTATCGATACGAACATGAATCAAATTGGTGGCAGTGCATTAACCGATAAAACAATTGATATTCCGAATGGAGATGTGACTCGCACGGACATTCCTGTAACCTATGTACCGGCTAGAAATTTGATTTTTCTAAGTTATGCGCTGGGCTATGCTGAGGTACTTGATGCACCTTATATTTATATTGGTGTTAATGCAGTCGATTATTCCGGTTATCCAGATTGCCGCCCCGAATTCATTCAAAAATTTCAGGATTTATCGGATTATGCTACAAAAGCTACTGCCGCCGATCATAAAAAAATAAAAATAGAGACACCTTTACTGGATTTATCCAAAAAAGATATTGTTTTATTGGGTAATAAACTACAGGCGCCTTTACATTTGACACGCAGCTGTTATAATGAGGGGGAAAATGCGTGTGGGATTTGTGATAGCTGTAAGCTCCGTTTGAGAGGCTTTGAAGAGGCTGGAATCAAAGATCCTGTGACCTATCTCTAATTAGGAGTGAAGATTTTGAAGGATGTACAAAGCCGTTTCGATGAACGAGGCATAGCAATTCAAAAAGTTGGTATCAATGATGTTCATTTGCCTTTTTTTATAAAAACAAAAGATTCGTCATTTCAATCGGTATTGGCTAAAATAAAATTTACGGTTGACTTACCGATGGAATATAAAGGCACTCATATGAGTCGTTTCTTAGAAATTCTCAGTGAATGGAGCAAGAAACCGATTGGCAGTCAAGAGATGAATCAAATACTAGATGAAGCATTAGCAAAATTAGATGCACAGTCAGCTTATTTGAAAATTAACTTCAAATATTTTATTGATAAAATAGCTCCTGTCAGCAAACGTCAATCCGTTTTGGATTTAGATTGTTCGTTTATTGCTAATAAAATTCAAGGTGATCATATTGAGTTTACGATGGCTGTAAATGTTCCCTTTACGTCATTATGTCCCTGCAGTAAAGAAATTTCAAAGTATGGAGCGCATAACCAACGGGGGTTAATGCGTGTGAAAGTAAAATTTGGCAACGATCAGCAGTCAATATCCATTGAAGATTTAGCAGCGATTATGGAACAGCAGGCTTCTTGCCCAATTTATCCATTACTTAAAAGAGAAGATGAAAAATACGTGACAGAAACTGCCTATGAAAATCCAAAATTTGTCGAAGATATTTTGCGAGACTTAGTCATTGCATTAAGGCAGATTAAAGGTGTATCCTGGTTTTCGATTGAATGTGAAAATTATGAGTCGATCCATAATCACAGTGCCTATGCAAGTCATGTCGAATTTGTTGAACAATAAGGCTGGGAAATTTTATGAGAAATTTAATTATCAATGCAGATGATTTTGGCTTGCATACGAATATCAATCAAGCCATTGTCCAAGCGCATCAGAAAGGATGCTTAACGAGTACTTCTTTGATGCCAACAGGAAATGCATTTACGGAAGCCGTCGATTTAAGTCTGAAAAATCCATCGCTTGGTATCGGGGTGCATTTGACTTTAGTTGCAGAAAAACCCCTGCTTAATCCAGCGAAGGTTAAATCACTTGTGGATAAAGATGGTTTTTTCTTTAAAGATTATACGGTTTTCATAAAAAAATATGTCATGGGAGCTATTGATTTAGATGAAGTAGCTGCAGAATTCACAGCTCAAATTGAGCATATCCGTTCGACTGGAATTGTCATTACCCATTTAGATAGTCATCAGCATTTACATGTTTTACCTAAAATAACGAATATTTGTCTAGCGCTTGCCAAACAATATCATATAAAAAAAATGCGTATTCCTGAAGAAGCTTACTTTTTTTCTGGTGGTTACCAAACGGATTATAAAAGAATCCTTGGTAAATGCGGATTAACTTTTTTAGCTTCTTTGGCACGGCAAAAAATACGTAAAAATGATCTGAATGGTCCGGATCATTTTTTTGGCATGCTGGCAGGCGGGCATATGTCTGAAGCATATGTGCTGCGTATCCTAAAAGCACTGCCCGAAGGAACATCCGAAATCATGATGCATCCAGGTCTTAATTCTAAGCTTTTAGATCTGCAATATGGGTGGCAGTATCATTGGACTGATGAATATCAAGCACTTGTATCGCCAGTAGTCTTACAATCTATTAAAGACAATCATGTAAATTTGATTTCATTTAAGGAGTTATTACATGAGTAATGTTCGTCAACATAAATTTTACAAAAAACTACTTATCATGCTTGTTACCGTATTGCTCATATCTGGCAGCGTTATTTATTTTACAGTTGATATTCACACTTTGCGTAACTTGGATGCCTTTCAACCTTGGTCCATTATGCTAGGTATTTTTGCTGTTGGTGTGGGACTACTATTAGATGGTACCCGTTTAATGCATTTAGTGAAGATTTCCAATGAGAATATTACCTTGTCGCAGGCAGTACAGGTTGTATTTGGAAACTATTTTTTGGCACTTTTAACTCCGGCCGGCAGCGGTGGCTCTATCGCACAGTTCATATTTTTGCGGCACGCGGGAGTTCCTAGTGGCAAAGCCACAATTTTAGTGGTTGTAAGATTATTGGTTTCCATTTTATTTTTGTTTCTTAGTATGCCTGTGATCTTCTGGTATGATCCAAATATTTTGCCATGGATATCAGATAGTGGATTGATCGTCTTGTCAATTTGCATTATAAGCGGTATTGTTTTTATCGTTTGGGCAATCAAAACAAATTTCTTGGATTTTATTGTTTTAAAAACAGCAAAAAGGATCAACCGTTGTCGTCGGAAAAAACTATTTGCTTTTTATCATGATATAAAGGCAGCTGTTTTATTGCTGTTATCGGCACCACTGAGTATGTGTCGGATTTTTTTAGAATCTGGACTTAGTCTTCTGGCAATTTATAGCGTAGTTCCTTTTTTGCTTATGGGACTTGGCGTAGAAGCTAATTGGTACATTATAATGGGCCGCATGATTTTTCTTAATCTGCTGTTGTATTTTTCTCCTACCCCTGGAGGATCTGGTATTGCAGAAGGTGGTTTTATATTGCTCTTTGGCGATCTTGTACCGTCTGGAACGGTTGGTATTGTTGCTGTTTCCTGGAGGATCATAGCAGAATATATTCCTTTTGTTATCGGATTCTATTATATGATTAAAGTTTTCGGTCGTGATTTTCTAAGTAGTAAACTTACACGATAGGAAAGCGAAGTATTTAAACATTTTACGTGTTTTAGGAGGAAAAAATGACTAAAAATGGATATTGTGACTTTTTTATTTTGCTTGTAATTTCCAGTATCATTGTTTTTTTTAATCTGGGGGGCATTCCTTTATTAGATCCAGATGAACCTGTTTATGCAGAAACTGCGAAAGAAATGTTTTTGAATCATGACTTTATTTCACCTCGTATTTATGGTGAATTTTGGTATGATAAACCACCAATGTATTATTGGCTGGTAGCTGCGGCTTCACATATATTTGGCAGTGGTGAATTTGCCGCACGCTTACCGTCCGCCTTGCTGTCAATTGTATGTTTAAGTTCCGTTTATCTTTTTGTTCGAAAATTATTCAATAATCGTACCGCTATGCTGAGTGCGCTTATTTTAGCTACAAGTATCGAATATTTTTATTTGAGTAAAGCGGCTGTAACGGATATTACATTGACACTTTGTATGACTGTATCGCTGCTTAGTTTTATGACAAGGCGATATTATATCTTTTACCTTTTCATGGGACTCGCTATTTTAACAAAAGGTCCTATTGGTTTTATGCCAGCGGTCATTGCCGCGATATATCTGGTTATTACCCGTAATTTATCGGCTTTACGTAACATGAAAGTGTTTTCTGGTTTGTTACTAATTTTTCTTGTTTGTGTACCATGGTATGGTATAATGTACCACTTGCATGGAACTGATTTTATCGACACATTTTTCGGCTTCCATAATCTTACGCGCTTTGCCTCGCCGGAACATCCAACCCAAACTTGGTGGTGGTATTATATTCCTGTACTACTTGTTGGATTTTTCCCTTGGAGTGCGTTGCTTGTACAATCGGTATATCATTCGATTGTAGATGCTACAAAACAGTCTCAAGAAATTATATTCTTAAATATATGGGCTGGTTTTGTATTTCTGTTTTTTTCGATTGCACAGACCAAATTAGTTTCTTATATTTTACCAATGTATCCTGCCATTGCTATATTAGTTGCCTGGCATATTGATCAGATTTGGGATGGATATTATTATGCAAAACGCCAATATATTTGGGGTAGTATTATTTTTATCTTAACAGCCGGTGCCATATATGGTGCATTCCAAGGTTTGGAAACCTTACCAGAATTGTCGATGGGAGTGTTTCTACTTAGTTTTGTGCTTGGTTTTATGGGGATCTTTACGGCATATTTCTTATGGAATCATCAAATTAAAAATGCTTTTTGCATTCATATTTTAGGTATGATTGGTATTTCAGCTGTCATTTTTGGTTATGTTTTTCCGGCGGTTGCACCGAAATTTTCATCCGCAGAAACCGTGAAAGAATTTATGCCGGTTTATGACTCTTACAGTCCCGTATATATATCAAAATTTTTGAGACCTGGTTTTGCTTTTTATGGCAATGTATATGGAAATGAATTATATTTTTCACCGACATCTATTCCAGATTTCAATATGATTTTGCAAAAAGATCCTCAGGCATATTTTGTGCTGCGTGATATTGATTATAAAAAAATCCCAGAATCCATAAAAACTCAATTTATTCTGTTAAAAACAATAAACAATCAAATCATTTTGAAAAGTAAAGAAGAAACAACGATAAACCCTGAATAAAAAGCAGGATTTATGTCCTTTACAGGGAATAAATAAGTATTGGGTTCGTAATTTAAAAATATTGAATAATAATGGAACAGGTGTATTTTTACTTAATAGGGAAATCCAGTGTGATACTGGTGCGGTCCCGCCACTGTATTAAGGAGTGCTTTGATAAATACCACTGAGGAATTTTCCTTGGGAAGGATTTGAAGCATAATGATTTTAGCCAGGAGACCTGCCTGTTCAGCAACACCGTTATGAAGAATACAGTAATGTATTCTATATGACCTACGGACGATGGGCAGGTGGTAATAATACTAATTAAATATAGTTTGTTACCCTCTGCCTTTGGACAGGGGGTTTTTATTTTGGAAAAAAGAATGAAAAATGGTTTTACTACAGGAGCTTGTGCAGCCGCTGGTACAAAAGCGGCCTTGCTGGCCTTGCAAGGTGAAACGGTATCAAACGTTACCATTATGGCATTGAGTGGTGAAACAATCCAAGTTCCTATTGCCAGTATTGAATTTACGGCCGATGGAGCGAAAGCCAAGGTTATAAAAGATGCTGGTGATGATCCGGATATCACGCATGGGGCTTCTGTTTTTACACAAGTTCAGATAAACCGAGAATCCTCAACGATACGGTTTTTTGCCGGATTGGGTATTGGCACCGTGACCAAACCAGGTTTATCTATACCAATGGGGGAACCATCCATTAATCTTGGACCACGTGAAATGATCCAAATGGTGGTACGTGAGATTTTAGGGGAGCAGACAGGCTGTGATATTACAATTTCTATACCAGATGGTATAGAGCTGGCAAAGCGAACATTGAATCCCGTTCTAGGTATTGAAGGTGGTCTGTCCATTATTGGAACAACCGGTATTGTTCGGCCAATGTCAGAAGATGGCTTCAAAAATTCTTTATCACCTCAGATCAGTGTCGCGAAAGCATTAGGTTATGACAGTCTTGTGTTTGTTCCAGGAAAAATAGGCGAAAAAATAGCTCTGGAAAAATGTCATTTGCCATCTGAAGCCCTTATCCAAACCAGTAATTTTATTGGTCATATGCTGGAAGTGGCTGCACAACAAAAAATAAAACGCGTTTTACTATTTGGTCATTTAGGTAAATTAATCAAAGTTGCCGCTGGTATTTTTTACACCCATAATCGCATTGCTGATGCCAGACTGGAAACACTTGCTGCCTATGCCGGTGCTTTAGGACTGCCGGCGGTTGGTATTGCCGAAGTTTTGGCCAGTACGACCACCGAAGCTGCGATTTCGATCATTGAAAATTATAATGTAAAAGGGCTCTACGATATTTTAGCGCAGCGAGCTAGTCTGAGAGCCCAACGGTATCTTTTTAATGAGGTGGCGGTTGGTACGGTTCTGATTACATTAAATGGTGAACTTCTTGGCATGGATGCTATGGCTAAGGAGATTGGAAAGGATTTAGGATGGACTATAAAATAATTATTGTTGGTATCGGTCCTGGTGCACCTGAATATATTGTGCCGATAGCCAAACAACAAATTGATAACGCTAAGGTTCTAGTTGGCAGTAAACGTGCTTTAGAGACATTAGCTGCTCCTGACATTACCAGCAAAATTATTACAGGGGATATTCCCTCCGTAATTTCTTTTATACAGGCTCAGCTTTATAAACAGGATGTGGTGGTAATGGTGTCCGGTGATCCTGGTTATTATTCACTGCTGGCAGCACTCAGGCGATCTTTCCCATTAAAAAAGCTGCAAGTGATCCCGGGAATCAGTTCCATGCAGCTAGCTTTTGCCCGGCTGGCTCTGCCATGGCAAGCCGCCCGGCTTTTAAGTTTACATGGGAGGAAACCCGATAAGCAATCGTTGTGCTTTACGGAAGGTGCTATTTTAGGTATTTTAACCGATACAATCTATACCTCAAAAACGATTGCCGAACTTTTATTACGACATAATTGGCCGCGGACAACAAAAGTCTATTTATGTGCCAGATTATCCTATGAAAATGAAGAAATCATTGAAACAACATTAGAAAACGCAGTGCAAACAAAAGAGTTTTCACACTGCATTATGGTGGTGACAGCATGACACATATGATTGGTATAGCGGATGATGAATTTATCCGCGGGAATATTCCCATGACAAAACAAGAAATACGAATATTAACCTTAACGAAAGCTAAGATTAAAAGAACCGATACGATTTTGGATATTGGTGCCGGTACGGGGTCACTTTCGATAGAGGCGGCTTTACTGGCAGATCAAGGTAAAGTTTTTGCGGTTGAACAAAAGGTCGAAGGAATCGAACTCATTCATAAAAACGCGACTAAATTTGCGGTAGAAAATCTCACCACAATTGAAGGAGCTGCACCACAAGCACTGAGTGAAATTCCCCCTTGTGATGTCATCTTTATTGGTGGAAGCGGCAAGTATTTAGTTGATATTTTAAATCGTTGTGACAGCCTTTTAAAACCAGACGGACGGTTGATTTTAAATTGTATTACAATCCAAACACTTTATGAAAGCATAGTGTATATGAAGCAACACAGTTCCTATACCTATGAGGCAATTCAGGTTCAGGTAACAAGACTGAACAAAGTCGGCCCATATGATATGGCGCAGGCCTTGAACCCGATACATATTATTACATGTCAAAAAAACAGCAAAATTTAGGAGGATTATAGCATGCAAGTATTTATTGTTGGCGCAGGTCCAGGAGACCCTGAGCTCATTACGGTAAAAGGTCAGAAATTATTACAGACGGCAGATGTGATCATCTATGCGGGCTCTTTAGTCAATCCTGCCTTATTGGCTTTAGCAAAACAAGGGGCAACAATATATAATAGTGCTTCGATGACCTTGCCTGAAGTTATTGAAACCATTGAACAAGCGGTGAAAATCGGTGCAATGGTGGTACGACTACATACAGGTGACCCGAGTATTTATGGTGCAATCCAAGAACAAATGGATGAATTAAAGCGCCGCCAGATTGAATATACCGTGATTCCTGGCGTCAGTTCTTTTTTGGCTACCGCAGCCGCACTTAAACAAGAATACACTTTACCGGGAATTTCACAGACCGTTATCATTACCCGTAATGAAGGACGAACACCTGTACCGGAAAAAGAAAAATTGGCAAGTCTCGCAGCGCATGGTGCAACAATGTGTATTTTTTTAAGCGTCCACATGTTAGATGATGTCGTGAAGGAACTGATTGCCGGTGGTTATGACTCAACAACACCAATTGCTATCGTACAAAAAGCTTCCTGGCCGGAAGAAAAAATCATTCGTGCCACCTTAGCGACCATTGTGGAAGAATTAAAAGATAAAGATATAACACGCACAGCAATGATCGTAGTCAGCCGCTGTCTCAATACGGATTATGAATTGTCCAGATTATATGCGCCGGAATTTAGTCATATGTATCGTGATGCAAAATGAAAACCGCCGTCTTTGCTGTTACGCAAAATGGTGCCAAACTTGCGGATCAAATTGCCTGCCAATTTGACTATGACCTTTTTGTGAAAAAAGGACGCTATGACACACTGTCTAGGCTGAATTTTCATGACTATGACTCTTTATCAAACTGTTTAAAGGATACATTTCATTCTTATGATGCTTTGATTTTTATTATGGCTACAGGAATTGTCGTACGAACACTTGCACCATTTATCATCGATAAACGTTCCGATCCAGCAGTAGTTGTACTCGATGAAAAGGCGCAGCATGTAATTAGTTTATTATCGGGTCATATTGGTGGGGCAAATGCTTTGACGAAAAAATTAGCATTGTTTTTAGGTGCGGCTCCAGTTATTACGACAGCAACCGACGTCAATGAAAAAATGGCTGTTGATTTGCTGGCAGAAAGCTTAAATTTGAGCATGGAACCATTTGATCATTTAAAATACATCAATGCAGAAATCGTTCAGGGGAATCCTGTTGACTTTTTTATCGACCAGGCCCTGACGAATGCACCATATTATATAAAAAAACTTCAAGCCTGCCAAATAGAGGCAAAATTAATGGAAATAAAAACAGCTACTTGTTTTAGCAGATCAAGTGTTATCCTAACCGAACAACTTAATATTCCGAATGGCGCGGGGCTGTTGTTTTTGAAACCACGGAAACTGGCGATTGGTATTGGCTGCAGACGTGATACAACCCAAGCAGAAATTTTGCAAGCTATACAGACTGCTTGTGAGAAAATAGGGAAATCAATGTATGATATTGCTTGTATTGCCAGTACGGTAGTTAAAAAAGATGAACCAGGTCTTATCGCTGCCAGTAAAACATTATCGGTACCTTTATATTTTTATGAAAACGTGCCGATGCAGCAAATGATCGATCTGTATAGCCTAGATATTTCTCCATTTGTAACAAAACAAATTGGTATTGGTAATGTATGTGAAGCAGCCGTACTCCTTGCCAGCCAATCAAAAAAAATTCTGCTTCATAAAACAAAATTAACGAAAGTGACGGTGGCAATTGCATGGGAAAAATAAGTGTAGTCGGTATTGGACCAGGAAGTTTAGAGGATATGACACCAAAAGCCCTAGAAACAATTCAAAAAGCTGATATTGTGGTGGGGTATAATACATATATTAAGTTAATTGAAGATCTTATCAAAGACAAACAGGTTATTGGAACAGCTATGATGCAAGAAATTGATCGCTGCCAGATGGCTGTTGATCATGCAACAGCGGGCAAGACTGTAGCGGTTGTGTCCAGCGGTGATGCTGGAATTTATGGAATGGCTGGACTTGTTTTGGAACTTTTGCTAAAACTGCCAAAAGAGCAAAGGCCGGAAGTTAAAATCATTCCAGGAATTAGTGCTGTCAATGCCTCTGCCGCTATTTTAGGTGCACCGCTGATGCATGATTTTGTTGTCATTAGTTTGAGCGATTTGCTCACACCTTGGGATTTAATAAAAAAACGTGCTGACCTGGCTGCTCAAGGAGATTTTGTAATTGCCCTGTATAATCCAAAAAGTAAAAAACGCGTGCAAAACATTGAAGAAATTCGTGAAATCATGCTGAAATATAAATCCCCGCAAACACCAGTAGGGATTGTGAATAGCGCCTCGCGACTTGAAGAAAATGCGGTTATTTCTACATTGGAAAATTTCACAAAAGAAGAAATTAACATGTTTTCCTTAGTCATTATTGGCAATAGCAATACCTATGTGGCGGATAACTTCATGATTACGCCAAGAGGCTATCACATATGATTTTCGTTTTAGCAGGTACGCAAGATGGCAGAGAACTGGTACAGGAACTACTCAAAGCAAAGTATCCTGTGATTGCTTCGGTCGTAAGCGAATACGGGAAGCATCTCCTCGCTGATAAACAACTCCAAATCAATGATAAACCTCTTGATTTGGCAGAGCTGGAGCAATTCATCATCGACAAGAAAATTAATCTTCTTGTCGATGCCAGTCATCCTTATGCTGTGAATGTTACAAAAAATGCAATTCTTGTTTGTCAAAAAATGAACATACCCTATATCCGGTATGAACGACCAGCCGTGGCAATGCCCGTTTACGATAAGCTATATTTAGTAGATGATTATCAAGCGGCAGCAAAACAGTCTGCTTTGCTAGGTGAAACCATTTTTTTGACAACAGGCAGCCGTAATTTGAAGACATTCAAACAAAGTTCGTACTTAGAAAAGCATCATTTAATTGCTCGTGTATTGCCAGATGCAAAGGTCTTAACGGAATGCCTGAAACTTGGTTTTTTTGCAAAAGATATTATCGCAATGCAGGGACCCTTTTCCCATGAACTAAATATTGAACTGTATAAAAAATATCGAGCTGAAGTCATTGTAACAAAAAATAGTGGGGAAATTGGTGGCACAGATACAAAAATAACAGCAGCGATCGAAATGGAGCTGCCAATTGTCATGATTGACCGCCCCACGATCGACTATGCTGCTTCGGCTGCAACCTATGACGAAGTCTTAGCCTTAATAAAAAAGATGATATAGAATGAGGGATGATGAAATGGAATTTATGACAGACCCAATGGGGATTGAAACACGTAGTATGGAAATCATTGCTCCCTATTTAAAAAACTTGAATTTAAATGAAGAGGCAACCAAAGTCTATTCCCGGATGATTCATGCAGCCGGAGATGTAGAGTATTCCTCGGTTATTCGAATTCATCCACAAGCAATTGAAATGGCAAAAAACGCCTTGAAAAAAGGCTGCAATATTTATACCGATGTCGAAATGGTTCGGACTGGTATTAATAAAAAAAAGCTGGCCTCCTTTGGCGGTATGGTAGAATGTTTGATTGCGAGTCCCGAAGTTGCTAAAATTGCCAAAACAGAAGGTATTACGCGGTCTATGGCAGCAATGCGTCAGTTTGGTGAAAAACTCGATGGTGCCATTGTTGCAATTGGCAATGCACCAACAGCACTTTATGAAGTACTGCATCTAATGGAAACAACTTCAATTCGTCCAGCTGTTATTATCGGTATTCCCGTTGGTTTTGTCGGGGCAGCAGAATCCAAAGAACAGCTCATGAAACGTTCCCTGGTACCATATATTACCGTTGCTGGCACAAAGGGCGGCAGTCCAATTGCTGTATCTGTCGTGAATGCAATTATGTATGTATTAGATAACAAACGATAAAGAAGGCGTTTTTATGGCAGAGAAAAAAATCCCGCGCATTGTCATTGCTGCGACACAAAGCGGCTCTGGCAAAACAACCATTGTTACCGGTGTTTTATTTGCTTTAGCGAAACTTGGCTATGATGTCCAATCTTATAAAATCGGTCCTGACTATATTGATCCCGGTTATCATGAACTAGCCAGCGGCAAGCCAGGTCATAATCTTGATACATGGCTTGTACCAGCAGAAAAAATAAACTCTATTTTTTATAAAACGGCCCGAAAAGTTGACATTGCTATTATTGAGGGCGTTATGGGTCTTTATGATGGTGGTCGCAAGGGAATTAGTTCAACTGCGGCCCTGGCGAAACAGCTGCAGGCACCTGTGATTTTAGTTATTGATGTGAAGTCGATGGGCGACAGTGCGGCAGCAATTGCGCTGGGTTTTAAATTGTATGATCCCGATGTAGATTTTGCTGGTGTTATTTTAAATCGCATTGGTTCTGAAAATCATAAGAGAATGATTACCGATGCGTTGCAGCGACTCGACATTCCGGTACTAGGTGCCATTTATCGCAACGAAGACATGAAAATGCCAGAACGTCATTTAGGTCTGACACCGATTGGCGAAACAAATGCCGTGGCCACCGTAAAAATAATTGGTGAAACCATTGCCAAACAAGTCGATGTAAAACTTTTGTATGAAATTGCCAAAAAAGCGCCGCGCTTGAATGGAATCGAAGCAGATGCTGTTACATTGCCGTTTTCTTTACGAATTGCTGTAGCGAAAGATGATGCCTTTTCCTTTTATTATCCAGAGAGTCTGGCGGTATTAGAATCCATGGGAGCACAAATCATCTTTTTTAGCCCCCTGCAAGATAAAGAATTACCCTTGGCGGATGGCTTAATCCTCGGTGGTGGCTTTCCTGAAATTTTTGCCGATCAATTATCAGCAAACCATTCCATGCGACAGTCATTACTTCATGCGGCGAAACAGGGGATGCCGATTTATGCCGAATGCGGTGGTTTTATGTATTTGACAAAAGAAATCATCGATTTTACAGGTAAATCGTTTGCCATGCTGGGGCTTATTCCAGCAAGCTGTAAAATGAACGATAAATTACAGACGGTTGGTTATATCGAGGCAAAAGCACTGCAAGATACCATGATTTGTGAGAAAAACAGTATCTTGCAAGGACATGAATTTCATTTTTCTTCGATGATATTACCCGAAAACAAGGCCGTGGATTTTCCCTGGGCCTTTGAATTTACGAAAACACGCAATAATATGACCTATAAATCAGGCTATGCAAAAGATAATATCACGGGGTCGTATTTGCATATTCATTTTGCCGGCAATACAAAAGCCGCGGCATGTTTTATAAAAAAATGTCTTGGCTTTAAAACTGTAAAAAATCATGGGGAGGTTTTGTAGTTGGGAAAGATCATTTTAGTAACGGGCGGTGCAAGAAGCGGAAAAAGCTCTTTTGCCGAACAATACGCTATGACTCATGGCGAAAAAATATCATATATCGCAACTGCACAAATCTATGATGAGGAAATGAAATATCGGGTAAAGCTGCATCGTGGGCGCCGTCCGGCAAACTGGGTAACCTATGAAGCACCTTATCATGCCGAAAAAGCAATTGAGCAAGCCTCCATGCAGGCTGATCTTATTTTATTTGATTGTTTGACCTTATATCTGAGTAACCTTTTATGCGCGAAAGACAGCCCGCAAAAGATGGCTGACCAGTTTACTTATGTAAAGGAACATATCGAAAAACTCATTCATTATAGCGAAAAAAGTGCAGCACAAGTGATTTTTGTTACAAATGAAGTAGGTATGGGGATTGTACCGGAAAACGCGCTGGCAAGAGCTTATCGCGACCTTGCTGGTCTAAGTAACCAGATGATGGCAGCTGTTGCGGACTGTGTATATCTTGTAGTTAGTGGAATTCCAGTTGATATAAAAAAACTCGCAGTAAAGTTGGAGGAACGAACATGACAAATCACATTATGCTGCAAGGGACCAGCTCCCATGTTGGTAAAAGTATTTTAACGACAGCTTTGTGTCGAATTTTTTATCAAGATGGCATTAAGGTAGTTCCTTTTAAAGCACAAAACATGGCTTTAAATTCTTATGTAACAAAAAATGGCGAAGAAATGGGGCGCGCCCAAGTTGCGCAAGCTGAAGCTGCTGGTCTTGAACCAATCGTCAATATGAATCCGGTGCTTTTAAAGCCTACAGGAAACTCTTGTTCGCAGGTCATTCTTATGGGAAAACCGATTGGCAATATGTCAGCGAAAGAATATCATACCGGTTATTCTTTAAAAGCATTTTCGGTCGTTCAGCAGGCTTTAAAAGAACTTAGCACAGAATATGAAACGATTGTCATTGAAGGGGCAGGCAGTCCGGCTGAAGTCAATCTAAAAGCCAATGACATTGTCAACATGCGGATAGCTAAACTTTTAAATGCACCGGTCTTACTTATTGCTGATATTGATCGCGGTGGCGCACTGGCATCTCTAGTTGGCACATTGGAATTACTTGATGAAGAAGAACGGGCCCTTGTGAAAGGACTTATCATTAATAAATTTCGCGGCGATATTACACTGCTAGAACCGGCGATTGATTTTCTGGAACAGAAAACTGGTAAACCAGTCCTGGGTGTTATACCATACCTCGATCATTTAGGAATTGATGATGAAGACTCTGTATCACTCGAAGAGAAAATACATACGGCTTCAAATGGTGAACTTAAGATTGCTGTTATTCGCACGCCCAAAATTTCAAACTTCACCGATTTTGACTGTCTGGAAAAAGAAGCGGATGTCTCACTTTATTATGTGCAAGCCGGTGATGCTTTAGGAAATCCAGATTTGATCCTTTTACCGGGCAGCAAAAATACAACAGAAGATTTATTATATCTGCGTCAAAGTGGCATTGAAGCAAACATAAAAATGTTGATTGCGCAGGGAACACCACTCATTGGTATTTGTGGTGGTTATCAAATGCTCGGAAAGGCAATTTATGATCCACATCATACCGAATCTACTTTGGATTCTATTGTCGGACTTGATTTATTGCCTATTGAAACGACATTTATTCCGGAAAAACTGACTACACAGGTCGTAGCTGAGTGTCCTGGTTTTCAATTTCTCGATACGACCATTGTCGCAAGCGGCCTCCATGGTTATGAAATCCATATGGGACGTACTAAATTTTTTCAGGATAATTTTACGAATCCTTTTATCATTACAGAACGTTCTGAGACAAAAGTACATGATTTAGATGGTTATGTTCGCTCTGATGGTCTGGTCATGGGCAGTTATATTCACGGAATTTTTGATAATGATTTATACCGCCGTTCTATTTTAAATGCCATCCGTATTAGAAAAGGTCTTACTCCTTTAGAAAATATAGTCAATACCGCCCGTGCCAAGCAAGATAGCTATGATCGCTTAGCCGATACCGTACGTAAGAATTTGAACATGGATTTACTGAAAGAAATTATGGCGGCAAAACAATGAATACCTTATTAATAGCCTGGTCAGCTTTTTTTATCGATACTATTTTTGGCGATCCACGCTCCAAGTTTCATCCAGTCGTTCTAATTGGCAGCTTAATTTCGTTTTTAGAAAAGTTTTTACTGAAGCACAACCATTGCGCAAAAAAACAATTCTATAATGGTATCGTAATGGTTGTGTGTAGTTTAGGAATTGTTTATATGGTAAGTGATCTTTTACTTACCGTTGCGGGTTTTCTATTTGGTCCATATAGCTTAGTTCTCATGGGAATAAATGCTCTTTTACTCAGTTTTACGATTTCACCGCGTAGTTTGGCTGAAGCTGGCCTTGAAATTCGAAATTATTTGTTGGCGGATGATTTAAAAAATGCCCGCTTTAAAGTTGGCTGGATCGTAGGTCGTGATACACAAAATTTAAATGTATCTGATATTACGCGTGCGACGGTGGAAACGGTAGCGGAAAATATTGTCGATGGTATTATTTCTCCCTTTTTTTATTTTTTATTAGGTGGTCTACCACTTGCAATTTTATACCGGACAGCCAACACCATGGATTCTATGATTGGTTATAAAAATAAAAAATATTTACATTTTGGCTGTGCAGCAGCACGTCTGGATGACGTATTGAATTTTATTCCCGCCAGAATAACGGCGATTTTATTGATTATAGTTGCTTACCTTTTAAAACTGAACTGGGAGAATGCATTTCATATGATGCGTCGCGATGCGAAAAAACATCCAAGCCCGAATGGAGGCTACAGTGAAGCAACTGTAGCTGGTGCCCTGAACATTCGTTTGGGTGGCTTGAATTATTATTTTGGCAGTGCATCTTTTCGTGCCTATATGGGAAATAAGCAAGAGGAATTACAACCGAAACACATAACAAAAACAATTCAAATGATGTATGGAGTTAGTATATTATTTCTTCTTTTAGCATTTGTTGTATGGATGATTGGAGGACAGATTTTATGAATGCATTTTTTATTGGCTTGCAATTTTTAACACGAATAAAGCTTCGACAGCAAAGCGAATGGAGTGCCGAATATTTTGGCAAAAGTGTTAAATTTTTCCCGTTGATTGGTGCTGTTTTAGGTTTGATTTTAGCTGCCGCCGCCTATGTTTTTTTTGTTTTATTACCCATTTTTAATATCTATCTGCCAGCGCACCTGACAGCTTCAATGTTATTGATTTTATCTGTTGTATTAACAGGTGGTCTGCATTGTGATGGGTTCATGGATACAATGGATGGTATTTTTTCGGGACGAGAACGTGAGCGGATGCTGGAAATCATGAAAGATAGTTGTGTCGGCTCAAATGCAGTGATGGCTTTTGTGTTATTTATGCTTACGAAATGGTCTCTGCTTTTGGATATGTCTGGTGGTCAGTTAATTGTTGCATTATTTGTAATGCCGATTATCGCTCGTATGGCAATGGTAATCGGCATTACATTGTTTCCCTATGCTCGTCCGGAAGGAATGGGTAAAGCCTTTGCTGTCTATGCAAATAAGAAATCCCTGTTTTATGCCGCTATTTTTACATTTGTTTTTATTCTTCCCTTTGGTTTTTCTGCTATAATTAGTATGGTAGGTGTTTTTATCTTTGCCATTTTATTTGGTCGGTATTGTACCAAAATTCTTGGTGGTCTAACGGGCGATGTTTACGGGGCGCTTACGGAACTTAGTGAATTATTAGTTTTATGTATTTTTGTACTTGTGGTACAGATTTTATAGTAGGAGATATGTATGGTAATACGTGTAAAAGTCCCCGGATCCTGTGGGGAACTGCTTCAAGGAACAAAAAGCGGCAAACCTTTTTTAATTACATGTCCAATCAATCAATATTCGACGGTTCTTATCGAAGAGCAGAATGGGCCGCTTATAGGGCTCGGGGAAAAATCGCAACTCGCTTTAGTGAAAGTATTGCAAAAATTTCATGTAAAGTCATATCCGTATCAAATGACCTTGCATTCAGATTTAATTCCTAGTAAAGGGATGGCCTCAAGCAGTGCGGATATTGCTGCTGTATGTCAAGGGGCGGCTGTGTCTTTAGGAAAGAAACTTACGGAACGTGAAATTGCCAGTATTGCAGTATCCATTGAGCCAACAGATGGCGTTTTTTTTAAGGGTCTTGTCCAAATGAATCAAGTCACTGGTTTTTGTCATGAACAATTTAAGTGGATACCACCTATTTCGATTCTTATGTTCGATACGGGCGGTTTAGTCGATACGTTATTTTTCCATCAGCGGAAAGATTTATTAAAACTAAATGCCCACAATGAACCACAAATAAAGGAAGCCTTAGCCTTATTATTAGAAGGTCTGCATAATCGCAAAGTTGACTTAATTGGTCAGGCTGCCACAATCAGCGCGTTGGCAAATCAGATGATTTTATGTAAAAGTCAGTTGTCGGAAATTATTCGAATTTCTTTACAATTTGGGGCGATTGGTGTTAATACCGCCCATAGCGGAACTGTAATCGGTCTTTTATTTAAAACAGAAACAATCGTGCCGCTGCAAGCCATTCTTGAAGAAATTCAAAAAGCGGTACCAAATGCATGTTATTTAAAAACGGTCCACTTGATCTCAGGTGGCTGTCTGATTGAGGAGGAGCAGAATGGATTCTTTAAAGAAATTTGAGCATGGTGGCAATATTCATGATTTTGCGGCTGATGGAGAAACGAAGCAAATTATTGATTTTAGTGCAAACATCAATCCTTTAGGTATGTCTGAAGCAACAATTAGGACAATCCAATCACAGATTAAACAGCTGGTCCATTACCCGGATCCCAATGGGCGGGAATTAAAAACAGCGATTGCAAAAGAATATCAAATTGCGATTGATACCATCACACTGGGAAATGGCGCTGTAGAACTTCTCTACGTTTTAAGCCACATCCTTAAGCCAAACAAAGTGTTGCTGCCAGTTCCGTCTTTCAGTGAATATGAACGTGCTGCTATTGCCAGTGGAGCGGCTATTTCTTATTTTTATTTGAGTCCCGCCATGAATTTTACGTTAGATTGGAACTTGCTTTTAGCAAAACTAAAAGATGTCGATCTTCTTTTTTTAGGTAATCCGAATAACCCAACGGGTAATCTTTTATTCGTTGATGACCTTGAACGATGTATTGTTGCGGCGAAAAAAGAGAATTGTTTTGTGGTAATTGATGAATCCTTTATTGATTTTCGCAGCGATGCAGAACTCTATACCTGCCGTCATCTTGTTCAAAAATATGATAATCTGTTGGTTTTACAGTCTTTGACAAAGTTTTATGCGATTCCGGGTCTGCGGCTTGGTTTTGCGATAACAAATCCGAAGCTTGTTGCACAAATTGACTTAGGGAAAGATCCATGGAATGTCAATCATTTAGCACAAAAAGCTGGAGTTGCGGGACTAGCAGACATTTCGTATAAAAAAAGTACGCAAGAATTTTTAAATACAGAAATTAGTTTTTTTTATGAAGAGCTTTGTAAAATTCAATTTTTACAAGTTTATCGACCCAGCGTGAATTTTATTTTGCTTAATTTGGCAAACACAAATTTTACAGCTGCTGCCTTACAGATAAAATTGTTAGAAAATCATATTTTAATTCGCGATTGCAGCAATTATCCAGGGCTTACGAATCAGTATATTCGTATTGCGGTAAAAACACACCAGGATAATTGTATTTTACTGAATATCCTGCAAAAAATAATAAGAAAAGGTGATGTATTTTGACAAAACTTATTTTAATCCGCCATGGACAAACGATATGGAATGCACTAGGCAAATACCAGGGGCAGTCTGATATAGAATTATCTGAAACGGGGATTGAGCAAGCTGAGCGTCTCGCCCAAAATTTTCCTTTAGATAAAATTGATGCCATTTATTCAAGTGATTTAAAACGTGCCCATAAAACAGCTACGTGCATTGCTGCACAATTTAAGCTACCCGTTCAAAGCAAAACGGCATTGCGTGAGGTGAATTTTGGTGATTGGGAAGGTTTGAACTATGATCAAATCAACTCAAAATGGGGCGGCATGATGCAGCACTTTTTTGCAAATCCTGATACAGCTCAAATACCAGGAGGAGAATCTTTTGCTCAGCTTCAGCAACGCGCGACCAAGGCAGTCCTTTCTATTTGTGAGGATCACCCCGATCAAACGATTGTGATTGCTGCACATGGGGCAGTAAACCGTACAATTCTCGCTGAAGCGTTACATATGCCTCTGCGTTACATATGGTCAATTCGGCAAGATAATACAGCGGTCAACATTCTTACTTACAATGGTTTAGAGCGAAGCATTGAACTCATGAATAGTACTGAGCATTTAAAAAAATAAAAAGAGCGATAGGATTTGATAAATCTTGTCGCTCTTTTTGCTGCTTAATGGTAGAATATATCATACTATTTTTTCTATAATTTTTTAAACAATAAGAATATTTTTTGCAAATAGGCAGGTTTTTCTTTACAAAAGGGATAATACTTTATTATAAAACAGTAGGATAAGAGAGGTGCTTAGTTTTGAAAGAAGTTCGTGTTTTAATTGTTGATGATTCAAAAGTTAGCTATATGATGTTAACAAAAATGCTAGAAAAAACCAATTTTAAGGTTTGCGGCTATGCAAAAGATAGTGAAGAAGCTGTTGAAAAATACCAGATACACAAACCCGACATCATTACAATGGATATGAATTTACCAGATAGAGATGGTATCGAAACGAGTCGTCATATTTTAAAACTCGACCCCAACGCTAAAATACTCATGATTAGTGCGATGAAAGATGTTTCTCTTATGATAAAAGGGCGTGCTGCTGGTATCCGTTCTTTTTTGCAAAAGCCAGTCGATCCTAATGAGTTCATTGATACATTATTATTGCTCTATCAAAATGAAATGAACCTACATACTATTTTAGAAGAATCTTATATCAAACCGTTGGTGAAGATTTTCCAACGCGAACTTTTTAAATTATCCGGTTTGCAGGGTAAAATGATGTTTGAAGAAACGCGAGATGTCGACTTTGATGTTACCGGAACTGGAGTTATCATTGGTTTAACGGGGAATCCTTCCGGTCGTATGATTATCTATGCCACGGATATAACAATGATTGAATTTGCTCGTTTGGTATTAAATCTTAGTGATGAGGAAGACTTATCGGATGAGGAGGCTCAAGATGCCTTCGAGGAAGCCGCTAACATTCTTATGGGAAATTATATTTCAAAATTGAATGATTTATTAAAAGATAACGAAATTCGAATTGCTCCCCCAGGGATGATAAGCGGCAATAAAATCCGTATTTTAAATACAAAGCTGAAATCGTTTAAAATCACCGCCAAAACACGGATTGGTGATCTGGAAATGAGTATTGGATTTGCAAGGAGGCAAGACGAATGGATGTGAAATTCGTAAATCCTTTTATCAATGCCATTACAACAGTATTGCCGCAGCTTGGTTTCCTAACAATCACACGCGGTAAATTATCTACTAGAGAAAAAGCAATGCCGAGCCTGGGGGTTACCGTGTTAGTTGGTTTTACCAAAAGTGTTCGTGGTAATGTTGCTTATAATATGACGACAGAAGCTGCCTGCAAAATAGCATCGACCATGATGATGGGGATGCCTGTTGCAACATTTGATGAAATGGCTCAAAGTGCTATTTCTGAATTGTCCAACATGGTTACAGCCAATGCAGCAACCAATTTGGCGTCAATGGATTTTGAAGTTGATATTTCTACACCAAGCTTAACATTAGGTGACAATTTCTCGGTGAAAATAAGTGATATACAATACTTGGTCATAGAAATGGATATTGATGGAAATCTGATTGAAATTAATATGGATTTACATTGAAATCAAGTAAGAAATGTGTCTGTATATAAATTGCACAGGCACATTTTTTTTGTTTTAACAAACAATTGATGGTAAAAGCAAGCTATCAATACAGCGGCGTGTGTGATAAAATATAACGTAATCGGATAATAGAGAATGTTCTATATCCATTTGATTTTTTTTAGATGATGGATAAAGAAAGAGGCTTAATCAATATGCAGAAATACTGTATAATTCCTAAAGATGGTAATGATTTTTGGCGTTTAGTTCATACGATGTCGACAAACGATCAAGAAAAAAAGCTATTACAGGAATGTAAAATAAAACATGTAGAAATTAATTTAAAAAACAATTCATGGGAAATCCTCCTACAAACCAGAAATCGATTGCCCAATACCTTAATCGATCGAACATCTGTTCACATTGCTGAAAAGTGCCAAATAAACCAAGTTTTCTTCTATCAGGATGTAATTGATTTGGAAGCCTATATTGAACGCGAATGGAAAAAAATCGTTAAACAAACTGCCGCAGGCAATCCAACGGTGACACATCTTTTAATGCATTCAAAACGCCATTTTGATGGAAATACTTTAACCTTGGAATTATTTGGTGAACTTGCTGAAGAAATTTTAACAGCACATTCTGTAATAAAAATGATGAAGCTGGTAATTTCTGATACATTGAATTTTTGCTGTGAAATACAATATAGTACAAAAGATGCCGCTGAAAATCAATTTTCTCAGGCAGATGATTTTATGACTCCCGAGTTTCTTGAAGCGCTGCAAATTGAAACACAGAAGAAAGATGCAGTCGCTGCGAAAACAGGGAGTACGGATAAGGGCACTGCCAAAGTAAATAATTCACCATTGATTTTTGGTAAAATGATTCAAGGCGAAGCAGTACCGATCAATGATGTAGATGGTGAAATAAAGAATACGATTTTTGAAGGTACAATGGGTGATTTTGATGTACGTGAATTCAAGACAGGTACGAAGCTTTTAACCTTTGATATTGCCGATAAAAGTGACGGTATAAGCTGTAAAACATTTTTTAAAGATAAAGATGAATTTGAACGTGTCCAGAGTGCTCTCAGTAAAGGTATGTTCGTAAAAATTAAAGGTTCGATCAAATTCGATACATTTCAAAATGATTTTGTCATGTTTGTTGATAGCATGTATAAAACAGCTGTGAAAGGACGAATGGATTTAGCAACGGAAAAAAGAGTGGAACTTCACGCACATACGCACATGAGTAATATGGACGCGGTGGTTTCCGTTAAGAAACTTGTGTGTACTGCAGCAAAATGGGGCTGGCCAGCCATTGCCATTACAGACCATGGTGTTGTCCAGGCTTTTCCGGAAGCCGCGAAAGTAATCAAAGAACAAAAACTCGATATCAAAATTATTTATGGTATTGAAGGCTATTTAGTGGGCGATGATTACCAGCAAAAAAGAGCCAATCATATTATCTTATTGGCAAAAAATCCAGTAGGTCTGCGTAATTTATATCAAATGGTTTCTCTGGCACATCTAAAATACCTGCATAAGCAGCCGCGAATCCCCCGTAAAATTATTGCTGAATTTCGCGAAGGCGTAATTGTCGGCTCAGCCTGTGAAGCGGGTGAACTCATTCGGGCAATTGTTGCCGGACAAAGTGATGAAGAATTACTGGAAATTGCTAAATTCTATGATTATCTGGAAATACAGCCAATCGGCAACAATGAATTTTTAGTACGCAGTGAGGACTTTCCTGATATTCAGTCTGATGATGACTTGATAAAAATCAATCTAAAAGTAGCGCAGCTTGCGAAACAACAAAATAAAATGTTGATTGCAACCTGTGATGTCCATTTTTTAAATCCGGAAGATCAAATTTATCGAGCGATTTTGATGAAAGGCAAAGGATTTAAAGATGCGGATATGCAGCCACCACTTTATTTGCGAACGACAGAAGAAATGCTGGCTGAATTTCAATACCTAGGCGAAGAAAAAGCCTATGAAGCGGTCGTAACAAATCCAAGGAAAATCAATGAAATGATTGAAGTATTTAAACCGATTCCTGACGATTTATATTCTCCAATGATCCCAGGCGCAGATGATGATATTAAAAACATGTCTTATGATAAGGCAAAATTTCTCTATGGAGAAAATTTGCCGCAGATTGTTCAAGATCGCTTGACGTTAGAATTAGATTCTATCATTGGGCATGGATTTGCAGTACTATATTTAATTGCTCATAAGCTTGTAAAAAAATCACTAGATGATGGGTACCTGGTTGGGTCCAGAGGGTCCGTTGGATCTTCTTTTGTAGCGACGATGACGGATATTACGGAAGTTAATCCGCTGCCACCGCATTGGTATTGTCCAAAATGCCAATATAGTGAGTTTATTACGGATGGCTCCTATGGCTGTGGTTTCGATTTACCGGATAAAACATGTCCTGTCTGTGGCAGTGATTTAGCAAAGGATGGTCATGATATTCCTTTTGCTGTATTCATGGGATTTGATGGTGATAAAGTACCGGATATTGATTTAAACTTTTCGGGAGACTATCAACCAGTAGCCCATAAATATACAGAGGAACTCTTTGGTAAAGATAATGTATTCAGGGCGGGAACAATTGCCACCGTTGCAGATAAGACTGCTTATGGCTATGTACGAAAATATTTTGATGAAAAAGGTCTTAAAAAACGCAATGCTTATATCAATAGTCTCGTTGATGGCTGTACTGGTGTCAAACGAACGACTGGACAGCATCCAGGTGGCATAATGGTTATCCCGCGCAATATGGATGTACATCATTTTACACCGATACAACATCCAGCGGATGATAAAAACACCACGACGATTACAACACATTTTGATTATCATTCCATCAGCAGTCGGTTGGTTAAACTCGATATTCTTGGACATGATGATCCAACGGTTATTAAAATGCTGGAAGATCTGACCCATCGTGACCCAAAAACAATCCCGTTTGATGATCCGGCAACGATGAGTATTTTTTCTTCGACCGCGGCACTGGGAGTAACACCACAGGATCTAGGGAGTAATTCAGGAACATTTGGTATCCCTGAATTTCGTACTCGCTTTACCAGACAGATGCTGGACGATACCATGCCGAAAAAATTTAGTGACCTTGTTCGTATCAGCGGATTTTCTCATGGAACCAATGTATGGCTGGACAATGCACAAGAACTCATCAGAAATGGAACCTCAACCTTGTCTGATGCTATTTCAGCCCGTGACGATATCATGATGTATCTTATCCATAAAGGAATTGACCCGTTGCTTTCGTTTAAAACAATGGAAAATGTAAGAAAAGGGAAGGGCATCCAGCCTGATGTTATTGAAAAACTCAAAGCAGGTGGTATCCCGGACTGGTACATTGAATCTTGTTTGAAAATAAAGTATCTATTTCCAAGAGCTCATGCGACAGCCTATGTTATGATGGCGTATCGTATTGCTTTTTGTAAAGTTCATTATCCCTTAGCCTTTTATGCGGCCTATTTTTCGATTCGTGCCGCTGAATTTGATGCAAATCTGATTTCACAGGGGAAAGAACAGATTCAGGCTAGACTAAAGGAACTCGATGCTCTGGAAAACCTATCCGTGAAAGATAAAGGTCTGCAAATTGTCTTGGAACTGGCTTGGGAAATGTATATACGTGGTTATTATGTGGAAAAAGTTGATTTATATGGTTCTTTAGCGGATAAATTTGTCATTCACGAAAAATCATTGCAGCCACCATTTGCCGCCTTAGACGGTCTGGGCAGCTCTGCTGCTAAAAATATCGTTGAAGCAAGAAAAGACGGTGAATTTTCATCTATTGATGATTTAAAGAAAAGAACGGGGATTTCAAAGACCGTTGTGGAAATACTGCGTGAACACGGCTGCTTAACTGGTATGACCGAAAGCGATCAAATGGAACTGTTTATGTAAAAAATATAAATCCCTTGATTTATAAGGGCTTGCGGGTATATAAAAATCAATTTGTTGACATTTTGTTGACGCTTTGAGAAAAAACAAAAAAAGAGTGGTTAGCTGTTCATTAATTCATCGAATTTCTGAGCAGCTTCTTTCTTTTTACAATAATTGATTAAGCAACTCGGAATGGGTACTATTATATTTTTTATAGGTAAAATCAGAGCACTTTTACTTGTTTATTTTGTATGGTGGGAATCAACAAACCTAATTGATAAAAATAATTATTCCAAATGAAAAGGATTTCAGCTAACTTATCTAGAATAGTAAATATCTGTGTACTATTTTAAGGTAAGGAGACATTTATTTATATGATTAAAGTTAGAAAGATATGCGTTGATAAACATATTGATTCTGCTGGTTGGTTTGGCGTAGCTTGGCTGTTGTGCATCATTCCATTATCGTGGATATTACCACCGCAAATCAGTTGGGAAAATGGCATTTTAGAAAATTCACAGGTGATGATATTATTCGTTGGTGTATTTATGAGTTTTTATTTTTATATAGAAGATCTTTCATCTCAAGGGAAAAAACTTTGGGCTTCCATTGGTGCTTTTTTTGTGATGCTGGCTGGTCGTGAATTAAGCTGGGGCAGAGTTCTTTTTCAAACAAAGCTTACGCCATCCGGCCCAGAATTAATTGCGATGAATCAACTACCACATTCAAATATTATACAAGGAATTATTCTGTTATTTATTCTTAGCGTAATAAGTGCTCTTATTTATAATATTCCGTGGGATAACGTTATTACGATACCCTTGCCTATAATGTATCTTACACTTGGGCTTAGCAGCTTTATTTTATCAGCAATCGGCGAACACCACTGGTTGCTTTCCCCTAAACAAGGACAGACGGTAGAGGAGCTGTCTGAATTGTTAGCTTATTTTATGATTGTAAAAATTGTAAAGTATTATGCTGCTTCGTTAAAAAATAATTCAATTTGCTAAAAGATTTCCTGGCTTGTTAGAGCAGATAAATGTAGAAGCTATAATAGTTTACATTTATCTGCTCTGATGCTATAATAGAATTATATTAAATTTAAGTGTGATATCTAAAGAGTGGGTGCAAACCCACTCTTTACTCTTATATTTAAGAAAATTAATATTTTATTCATTCCACGTGTACGGGAGGTGTTTCGATGGCAAATCAAATAGAAAAAATCGTAGAAAAAATGGCGTTAGAATTTCTTAAAGACACTAATATTGAATTGATTGATGTTGAATATATAAAAGAACATCACTGGTATTTGAGAGTCTTCATAGATAAAGAAGGCGGTATTGAAATTGAAGATTGTCAACAGCTCAGTGAGCAATTGGAAGAAAAATTAGATATTTTGGATCCAATTAAAGATAATTATTTTTTAGAAGTTTCTTCACCAGGCTTAGATCGTATCTTAAAAAAAGAAAAAGATTTTAAAAGACAAATAGGCAGTATGGTCGAAGTAACCACTTATCTGCCTATTAATGGTGAAAAAGTTACAGTCGGTAAATTAACCGGCTATACTGAGGATGCAATTATTTTAGAAGATATTTCTATTCCACGCGACAAGGCTGCATCGGTTCGTTTGCATCTTGAGTTTTAACATACAATTGAATAAGGGGGATTTAAATGAGTAGTAAAGATAAAGGCTTTATGGAAGCCTTTAAACAGTTAGGTAAAGAAAAAGGAATTGCACCAGAGATATTATTTGATGCAATTGAAGCAGCTTTGATTTCGGCTTATAAAAGAAATTTCAGTTCAGCCCAAAATGTACGGGTTTCACTTGATAGGGTTACCGGAGAATTTCATGTTTATGCGAGAAAAACTATTATTGAAGTAGTAGAAAACGATATTGTAGAAATGAGTCTGGCACAGGCAAGACAGATCAATGCTGGCTATGAAATAGATGATATTATAGAAATAGAAGTAACGCCAGCTGATTTTGGTCGTATTGCAGCGCAAACAGCAAAACAAGTTGTTGTACAAAGGGTTCGTGAAGCAGAACGTGGTATTATTTATGAAGAATTTTCTAATCGTGAAAGTGATATTTTAACGGGTATTGTACAGCGTACGGAAGCAAAAAATGTATTTATCGACCTTGGTAAAGCAGAAGCAATTCTAACTCCCTCGGAACAAATTCCATTTGAACAATATAATCATGGTGATCGATTAAAATCATATATTATAGAAGTGAAAAAAACATCAAAAGGTCCTCAGATTTTAGTATCGCGTACACATCCGGGACTGCTGAAACGTTTGTTCGAATTAGAAGTTCCGGAAATTCACGATGGTATTGTTGAAATTAAATCGGTAGCCCGCGAACCAGGTATGCGTTCTAAAATTGCTGTATTTTCGAAAGATGAAGATATAGATCCCGTTGGTTCTTGCGTTGGTCACAAGGGCATGCGCGTCCAATCAATTGTAGACGAATTAAAAGGCGAAAAAATCGATATTGTAAAATGGAATGCAGATCCGGGTAAATATATTGCAAATGCATTGAGTCCGGCTAAAGTTGTATCCGTCGATGCTAATGAAGAAGAAAAAATATCCAAAGTTGTTGTTCCGGATTATCAATTATCGCTAGCCATCGGCAAAGAAGGTCAAAATGCCCGTTTAGCTGCGAAATTAACTGGCTGGAAAATCGATATAAAGAGTGAAACACAGGCTGCTGGACAAATTGCGGCAACACCTGAAGTTTCACCAGTAGAAGCTGAAAAAGATCTTTCAGTGGAGGCTAAATAAGCATGGTTACGCAAAAGAAAATTCCGCAGCGAATGTGTATCGGTTGTCAACAAATGCGTGATAAACGCGATTTAGTTCGTATTGTCAGAACGCCGGAAGGTGAATTTTTGATTGATCTCACCGGCAAAAAATCAGGTCGTGGTGCCTATATTTGTCATAATGTCGATTGCTTTACAAAAGCAGTCAAAGAACGTCGTTTTGAAAAGTCTTTTAAAAGTGCGATGGATAGTAAAATTTATGAAGAATTAAAAACCGGGATTTTTCAAGTCAATGAATGATACGGATAAAAAAATAATAAATTTACTTAGTATGGCTCAAAAAGCAGGGAAATTAGTTTCTGGTGAATTTGCTGTTGAGAAATATATACAAGCTGGTAAAGCTTCGCTTCTTTTAGTTGCAGCAGATGCATCCGAAAATGCGAAAAAACAATATAAAGATATGTCCGATACATATGGGGTCCAAATGTATTACGTTTTAACGAAAAATGATTTGGGAGCCACTATCGGCAAAAATATCCGTGTAGCGATTGCTCTTGCTGATAATGGATTTATCAAAGCTTTATTAAAACTCATCAATAGGAAAGCAGAAATCTAAATGGGGGTGGATCGATGTCCAAATACAGAATATATGAATTAGCAAAAGAATTTAATACTACAAGCAAGGTGGTTCTTGATATATTAGAGCGTAATAATAATACAGTAGCAAAAAATCATATGAGCAGTGTCGGTGATACAGAGAAAGACATCATAACAAAAACATTTGCCGGTAAAACCAGTACGGAAACAAAAGTTGCAGCTAAAGTTACAACTCCAACGCCAGCTCCGACTACGATTGTAACGAAAACGGCAGCTGCCGCACCAAACAACAATTTCAAACCAAAAGCACCCGTACAACCAGTACGTAAAAATGATGGTCCCAGACCATTTATAGCACAAAAACCAAATAACAATGTTTCAGCCAACCCACATAAAGGGCCAAGTAATCAAAATTTTAATAAACCAAAACCAGCAGTGAATCATACTGCAACAAATACAGCAGTCAACACTACAGCTGCTACGCAGAATAGCAATACAAATAATGGCGCACAGCCGAATAAACAAGGCGGGCAAAATTCACGAATGAATAATAATGCAAATAAAAGTACATTCAATCCTAATAATCGTAACACGAACAGCCGTAACAGCAGAAACTATCGGGGCAATAACCGCGGTAGAAATAACCATATCCAATACAATACACCTAAACCAGAACCAATCAGACCTAAATTGATTAAAATTGGGGAATCTTTGACAGTAAAAGAACTTGCTATGAAGATGGGCTATAGTGTTACTGAAATCATTAAAAAACTTTTAATGATGGGCGTTATGGTAACAATTAATCAGGAAATTGATTTTGATACAGCAACACTTCTTGCTGGTGAATTAGATGTAGTCGTAGAAGAATTGCCACCTGAACAAGATCCTACAGAAATTCCTGAAATAGAAGATGATCCTAAATCACTTGTTCATAGACCTCCGGTTGTAACGGTTATGGGACATGTCGATCATGGTAAGACTTCTTTATTGGATGTAATCCGTAAAACATCGGTAACCGAACGTGAAGCCGGTGGGATCACACAGCATATTGGGGCATATCAAGTTATGTGCCAAGGCAAAAAAATTGTATTTTTAGATACACCAGGTCATGAAGCGTTTACAGCGATGCGTGCTCGTGGTGCACAGGTTACAGATATTGCCATTTTGGTTGTAGCGGCAGATGATGGCGTAATGCCACAGACGATTGAAGCAATCAACCATGCCAAATCAGCGAAAGTACCAATTATTGTTGCAATCAATAAAATAGATCGTCCTGGCGCAAACCCTGACCATGTAAAACAGCAGCTTGCTGAACACAATCTCATTCCAGAAGACTGGGGTGGTCAAACGGTTATGGTTCCTGTTTCTGCTAAACAAAAACTTGGGATCAAAGAATTATTGGAAATGATTTTACTTGTTGCTGAAATGCAAGAACTTAAAGCAAATCCAGATCGCGAAGCTCGTGGTATTATTATTGAAGCACAGCTTGATAAAGGACGCGGTCCAGTTGCAACCGTTCTCGTACAAACAGGAACGCTTCGCATTGGTGATTCAATTATTGCCGGTACTGCACATGGTAAAGTACGTGCTATGATTAATGACCGTGGCGAAAAAGTCAAAAAAGCGGGTCCTTCCGTTCCGGTCGAAGTTCTTGGGTTATCAGATGTTCCAGAAGCTGGAGATATTTTAGCGGCACTGGATGAAAAATTGACTCGTTCAATTTCTGATAAGAGAATTGAAAAACAACGTAATGATTTGATGCGTTCGAAGAAAGTATCGTTAGATGATCTCTTCCAACAAATTCAAGATGGTAATATAAAAGATTTGAATATCTTAATTAAAGCCGATGTACAGGGGTCTGTCGAAGCTCTCAGCAGTTCACTATTGGCTCTAAACAAAAATGATGAAGTTCGTGTAAACATCATTCATGCCGGTGTTGGTGCTGTTAATGAATCCGATGTTATGCTTGCTTCTGCATCAAATGCACTTATTATTGCATTTAATGTACGTCCAGACACAAATGCACGTAAATTAGCTGATAACGAAAGTATCGATATTCGTACGTATCGTGTTATTTATGAAGCAATTGGCGATGTTGAAGCTGCTATGACGGGAATGCTGGCACCACAGTTTAAAGAAGTTATTCAAGGTAAAGCAGAAATCCGTCAGGTAATGAAATTCTCCAAAGCACTTGTTGCTGGTTCTTATGTTTTAGAAGGTAAACTCACAAATTCTTCTAGTATCCGAATTATTCGTGATAATATTGTTGTATTTGAAGGCCAAATTGAATCACTCCGACGCTTCAAGGATGATGTAAAAGAAGTAGCATTTGGTTATGAATGTGGTGTTACGATTGAAAACTTCAAGGATTTCCGCGAAGGCGATATCGTTGAAGCTTATACCATGGAACAACTTGCACCGCAGGCACTTAATAAATAAGAAACGAAGGGACGGGGTAATATGGGTCAGCTTCGTATGGAAAAAGTTCAAGAACTCGTAAAACAAGAAGTCAGCCAAATTATTTTGCAAGAATTAAAAGATCCAAGAATTGGGTTTGTTACGGTAACACAAGTAGATGTAACGGGTGATTTGCGAAGCACAAAAATTTATGTGAGCATAATGGGTAGTGATGAACAAATTAAAGCCTGTTGGGATGGATTGCAAAGTTCAATCGGTTATATTCGCCGCGAAATTGGTAAACGAATTCGTCTGCGCTGTACACCAGAAGTAACTTTTCAGCTTGATAAATCACTTGATTACAGTACACATATTCAAAAATTACTTATAAAAATCAAAAAAGACGAGGCAGAGTAATTTCATGAAGATAGATCTTAAACAAGCAGCGGATGTAATAACGAAATATAAAAATTTTGTTATTACATCACACGTAAATCCCGATGGTGATGCACTTGGTTCTGTTTTAGGTCTGGCACATTATCTGAAAGCAATCGGTAAAAATGTTACATGCTTAATTGATGATGATCTTCCTGCTAATTTTAATATTCTCCCGGGTTATGAATTGTTGTCTAAACCCGGGCAGATTATTGAAAAAATCGATCTTTTGATTGTCTTAGATACTGGTATAGATCGCATTGGTCAGATCAAAGAGCTGGCCAATGCACCTATTCTGAATATCGATCATCATATTTCGAATAATAGTACGGTTGATTATTTATATGTGGATCCTGACCGCGCAGCCACGGGCGAAATTATTTTCCAGCTTTTAAAATTCATGAAGGCAGCTTTCGATAAAAATATAGCTACTTGTCTTTATACAGCAATCGCAACCGATTGTGGTTTTTTTCGTTATGCGAACACAACGGCTTTAACGATGCGAATCGGCGCCGAACTTTTGGAATTTGATGTAAAACCCAATTTGATATCCGAAGCCATTGAAAAAAAAACACTGACTGCCGTACGCGGCATTGCTTTAGCATTGAATACACTTGAAATATTCAAAAATGGGAAAATAGCACTACTTGCAATTACACAGGATATACTGGCTCAATGCGTGAGTACAGAGGGCTTTATTGATTTAGCACGGATTATCGAAGGTGTCGATGTTGCTGTTATGGTCAAATATGTCGATGAAAATACGTGCCGAATTAGTATGCGTTCTAAAACAACCAATGTCAGTCTTATTGCTGAAACATTTGGCGGTGGCGGACATATTCGAGCTGCGGGATGCACAATGCATGCACCGGTAGGAGCTGCTAAAGAAACAATTGTTGCTGCAATCGAACAATCAATGGAGGATTCATACAATGCTTGACGGTTTTATCTGTGCTTTAAAACCACCGGGAATGACTTCTCATGATATGGTGAGTTTTATTCGTAAGGTTTATGGTATAAAAAAAGTTGGACATGCTGGTACATTGGATCCTGGTGCAGCTGGAATCTTACCGATTGCGCTTGGAAAAGCTACACGGATGATTGAATACATGACCGATGCCGATAAGTCGTATCGGGCTGAGCTTACTTTTGGTTTTTCTACCGATAGTGGTGATGATACAGGTACAATATTGACACAAGAAAATTTTACAATGCCTTCGTTACGACAGATAAACGAAACGTTCCAGCAACTCATTGGTGAAAATATTCAAATTCCACCAATTTATTCAGCTATAAAAATTAACGGAACACGGGCTTGTGATTTAGCAAGAAAAAATATCGAAGTTGAAATTCCTTCACGCACCGTTCATATTCATAACATGGAACTACTAGAAGTTGAAGAACCTAAACTTTTGTTTGATGTTGATTGTTCTAAGGGGACTTATATACGGACACTGTGTATCGATATTGGTAAGAAATTAAATATTCCTGCTGTGATGTCTTTTTTAGTTCGTACGCGTGTCGGTTGTTTTTCTTTGGCCAATGCATATACTTTGGATGAAATTAAAAATAATCCGCAACAGGCTATACAGCCTATCGATTCTGTTTTAGTGCATATGCCAGCGGTTGAGCTTACGAAAGCTCAAATTTCTTTTTTTCAACAAGGACAAAAAATCACTGAAAAACAACCAATAAATTCATCTTCATTGGTAAGAATTTATGATAAGGAACTAGGCTTTATCGGTATCGCCCGTTATCAGGCTGAGACCGCTTGTATTGTACCAGTTAAAGTCGTTTTTCGTTAAGCTGTATTCTGTAATCAAATTTTTCCCTTGATCGAACTAAGGAGTTAGATTACCAATGCAAATTTTTTCAACAATTACTAATTTAACTAAAGAATATTCAAATATCGTTGTTGCTTTAGGAACCTTTGACGGTGTACATTTAGGTCATCAAAATATCATTAAACAAGCAATCCGCTTAGCAAAGTCTATTCAAGGGACAAGTGTAGTCTTTACATTTAGCAATCATCCGCTTGGCGTTATTTCGCCTAAAAAATGTCCTTTACAAATCAGTGATAATATTTGTAAGGAAACTGCAATGCGAGACTTAGGAATTGATGTTTTGATGAATATACCATTTACCAAAGAGCTTGTAACCGTCACACCATTAGAATTTTTACAGCTTTTGCAGGACAATCTAGCACCTAAATACGTGGTCGTTGGTCCTAATTATACATTTGGCTATAAAGGTGAAGGCAATCCAAAGCTTCTTTTGAAAAGAAGTCAAGATTTTGGGTTTATTTCGGAAATCCATCCGGTAGTTCATCTTAATAATCAAATAATCAGCAGCACGAAAATAAGGCACCTGTTGCTCGAGGGGCAGCTTGATGCTGCAAACATGCTTATGGGAAGACCTTTTAGATTATGCAGCAAGGTAGTCCATGGCGATGAACGCGGTCGTCTGCTAGGTTTTCCAACAGCGAATTTAGCTATTGAAAATCATCGAGTCATGCTGCCGAATGGCATTTATGTTGTTCATGTTTTTTTCCGTGAAAAAACATATCGCGGTATTGCAAATATTGGTACAAATCCAACCTTTAATGGTGTTAATCGACATATTGAAGTACATATTCTTGAATTTAAACAGGATATTTATGATCAACTCATTACGATAGAATTTGTGCAAAAAATACGTGATGAAGAGAAATTTTCGTCGGTTGATCAATTAGTAAAACAAATTAAACTGGATATTAAGCAAGCAACAACAATTTTTAATTTACATTGATATTTTTTTATGATATAATATCACAAGTATCGTACATTTATGATACGTTGATCCGTAGCGAGGATAGCGAAAAACTCCGACGATATCTTGGCTAACGGAATGAATTACAAAACAGGAGGTATTTTTATACTATGTTAACACAAGAAAAGAAACAAGAAATCATTGAACTTCACGCTGTGCATGAAGGTGATACAGGTTCATCCGAAGTGCAGATTGCAATTTTGACTGCACGTATTACTTATTTGACTGAACATTTGAAAGAACATAAAAAGGATCATCATTCACGTCGTGGTCTTTTAAAAATGGTTGGACATCGCAGAAGATTATTGAATTATCTTCATAACAATGCAATTGACCGTTATCGTGCAATTCTTGCAAAATTAAATCTTCGTAAGTAATAGAAGCGGGAGTATTCCCGCTTTTTTCTTATGTTTTCGTGTAAAAATGAACTATATAAGATGATTTCCCTAAAATTTCAATTTACAATAAATAAAAATAGCTAGGAAAAGTAGTAGGAGGAAATTAAATGCATAGTTTTGAGATGCAATTAGGTGGCCGTTCTTTCATTATTGAGAATGGTAAAATGGCTAAACAAGCCAATGGTTCTGTATTAGTTCGTTATGGTGATACAGTTGTTTTAGTTGCTGTAACAGCTTCATCGGCACCAAGAGAAGGTGTTGACTTTTTTCCATTAACCGTGGATTATGAAGAAAAATTATATTCTGTAGGTAAAATCCCTGGTGGCTTTATTAAAAGAGAAGGACGTCCAAGCGAATCGTCCATACTCTGCAGCCGTTTGATTGACCGTCCAATTCGTCCTTTGTTTGCTGAAGGATTCAGAAATGATGTACAGATTGTCGCTACGGTATTATCTGTTGATCAGAACAATCCATCCGATATCGCTGCTATGATTGGCGCATCTTGTGCTTTATGCGTGTCAGATATTCCTTTTAATGGTCCGATTGCCGGTGTCAAAGTTGGTCATGTTGATGGTCAGTTCATCATCAATCCAAACATTGAACAAACAAAACAATCTGATTTACACCTTACAATCGCTGGTTCCGCAGATGCTGTTATGATGGTTGAAGCAGGGGCGAATGAATTGTCAGAAGAAGTAATCTTAGATGCAATCATGTTTGGCCATGAAGCGATTAAGGAAATTGTAGAATTCCAGAAAAAAATTGCTGTTGAATGTGGTAAAGAAAAACGTGAAGTACAATTATTCAAAGTGGAAGAAGAACTTGAACAGGCTATTCGTAAGCAAGTTACGGATAAATTGGATGTTGCTGTACGTAATCCCGATAAACATCTTCGTGATGAACATATTGCTGCTGTCAAAACCGATGCACTGGAATATTTCCTTGAAATGTATCCTGAAAATGCAAAACAGATTCAATATGTACTTCATAAAATTGTTAAAGAAACCGTGCGTAAGATGATTACCCATGAAAAGATTCGCCCAGATGGCCGTGAAGTAGATGAAGTTCGTCCTGTAAGCTGCGAAATTGGTATACTGCCACGTACCCATGGTTCTGGTCTTTTCACACGTGGACAGACACAAATTCTGACAATCAGCACATTAGGATCACTTGGTGATGAACAAATTATTGATGGCATTGGCAGTGATGAATCGAAACACTATATCCATCACTACAACTTCCCAGGTTACAGTGTAGGGGAAGCAAAACCTTCACGTGGTCCTGGTCGTCGTGAAATTGGACATGGCGCCCTGGCAGAAAGAGCTCTCGTTCCTGTTTTACCAACACTTGAAGAATTTCCGTATACATTGAGACTTGTATCTGAAGTATTAGAATCGAATGGTTCCAGCTCAATGGGCAGTGTTTGCGGCAGTACTTTATCTTTGATGAATGCTGGTGTACCAATCAAACGTCCAGTATCTGGTATTGCAATGGGACTTGTCAAGGATGCTGATCAATATACAATTTTAACCGATATACAAGGCATGGAAGACGCCTTAGGCGATATGGACTTTAAAGTAGCAGGTACAACGGAAGGCGTAACAGCAATTCAAATGGATATAAAAATTGCTGGTATTACGCGTGAAATTCTTGCTTCGGCCTTATCACAAGCAAAACGTGGTCGTGCATTTATCTTAGATAAAATGTTGGAAGTTATCGATAAACCAAGCGAAGAACTTTCCCCATATGCACCACGCGTAACAACGATTAAAATTAATCCTGATAAAATCCGCGATGTCATTGGACCAGGCGGAAAAACAATCAAAAAAATTATTGATGAAACAGGCGTACAAATCGATATCCAGGATAGCGGTACAATCTTTATTTCGGCTGTTGATATTGAAAGCTCAAAAAAAGCAGTTGCTATTATTGAAGACATTGTACGTGAAGTTGAAGTTGGAGCCATCTATAAAGGTAAGGTTACTCGCTTGATGAACTTTGGTGCATTTATCGAAGTAATGCCAGGTAAAGAAGGCCTTTGCCATATTTCTCAGCTTGCGAAAGAACGCGTTGAAAAAGTAGAAGATGTCGTTAGTGTTGGCGATGAAATTGATGTAAAAGTTACCGAAATTGATCGACAAGGTCGTGTGAATTTATCACACAAAGCAACTTTATAACAGACAAAAAAGTCCTGGAACTTAAGTTCTTAGGACTTTTTTATTTAAAAATTTACATATTCTGCTGGAGTGAATCGGTATAATTTGATATATAACGTTGTATACCGTTAAAAATCATTTCACTTCTTGTATCAGGGATTATCGGCAGCCACTCAGCATCTGGTGTTTTTTTTATCGTATTTTCAACGGGTGTAGCGTCGGCATGGAATAACTGTGAAAATACGGTTCGAATTTGTCTCTTTTCTAAATCACACTCTACATAAGACATGCGATATGCAACGTTTTTTATATCAGCAAGAACATCTTCATCGAGATCACTATCTTGCAGAATTTTTGTAAGAGATTGCATACCACCTGCCGTAGTTTGCGATTTAACCCAAGTGTAAATCTTACTTTTATCTGAATGGGGGTCATCCATTACAGATTTAATCGTATTCATATCAATGAAAAAATCTACTGAATCGTTTGAAGCAATCCACTGCCAGCGATCTGCCGCAAAAACAACATTAGTCATGACGATAAAGAAAATGCAGAAGAATGTAAGTGTTCTTAATTTATTCAAATAAATTTTCCTCCTTTTATATGTTATCCACATGTGGTTTTAATGTAGTTAGTCTTGTTTTGTAACTTTAGATAACTTGAAATAGATTCATTGATACTATTGTACTACTATTTTACATAAAATAACATCTTTCCCTTTTAGCTTAGTATGAATAAAATATTATTAATTTTTAGCAGGTAATTCAGCAGACTTGTAGAAATTAATATATAGAAAGATGGAGGTGACAATTATGATTAAAAAATTAATTGGAATCGGAATTATCTTATTTTTTTTCTTGCCAACTCCGCAAGCTTCCTGTTCATCTAGTGATAGTATCGATCAACAACTGAATGCTTTTCAAGACAGCATAGATGCTTCATCCGAATCTTTAGCAGGACTTAGTGACAGTACTGAAGATTTGAGCTCACTCAGTCAAATCAAGCTACTGGTAACACAATTGAAAACAACCACAACGCAGCTTAATTCGCTGAAAAATCAAATGAAAAGTATCACAAAACAAACAAGTGCCTTAACCTCTTTAATGGAAAAAGTTACGCAAACCACAAAAGTATACGAAAAACAAAAAACGGATTTAAAAACTTTAGTAAAAGACAAACAAAGTTCATTTTTAGATTCACTGTCGCTAGCACTTCTGAGTAAGTTATTATAATAAAAATTAAATTACTTCAAATAAAAAGACGACACGCTGCATAAGCAGCGGCGTCTTTTTTATTTATAAAAAATTAAATATATTGTATAAAAGATTGACTGCCTCAACCACTTTTTAAATAGGCTAAAATAGAGAGGTGTAATTTTTAATTACTACCGAGAAGAAAATAGCCTTTCAAAACTCGTTTTAAGACTTATATTTTATGGTACGAATATAAATCTATGCATTTCAATTAAGCATATCTTAAAACGAATTACACGCGATTTTTTAACGGTGTTTTTTCAAAGTGGATAGAGTGAAATGAATTACCGATAATTAACTATTATCGAATTTTTATCTAAAAATCCCTTTAAATTAGTCATAAAAGGAGCTGTAGTGGTAATTTTGCCTACGCTTTGCCAACTGAATTTTAATTATTGATTCACAATTTGCTCTAAAATAGAGACAGTTCGATCCTGCATCTTTTTACGTACATGCGCATAAATATCAGTAGTAGTTGCCAAGTTCTTATGTCCGAGTCGTTTTGATATATCCAGCATGTCGGCACCATTTTCCAACAGCATCGTCGCATGCGTATGACGCAGCATATGGAAATTAAAAGTTATTCCCAGTTTCTTTTTGCATAAAATAGATAAATAACGTATATCATTATGCGAGAGGGGTTCGCCATTTTCTTTCACACACACTTGGCCGGATTTTATATAAAATTTCCCGTATTTAAGTTTATTTTTGACTTGATTCATCTTTTCTTCTTTTAAAATAGACCGCAACGTAGGTCCGAAAGGGATATCGCGTACACTAGCCTTGCTTTTTGGTGGTCCATTACGGCGGCTTTCACCACTTTTTGTATCTAGCAAAGTTTCCCTGATTTTTAAAACATTTGCCTCAAAATCGATCCTGGTCCACTCTAGTGCTAAACACTCACCCACACGTACACCAGATAGATACGCAATCATTATCGGTATGTAAAAAATGCTATTTTTGAAATTATTTTGGATGGTAGTGAGTTCTGTATCTGTCAAAGTTTTCATTTTACGCTGTATATCTTCTTTTATTTCTATATCAAATTTTGGCAATTTTATATATCTTGTTGGGTCTTCTTTTATATACTGCAAAGGTTGAACTGCATACGCGAGCGCAATGGAAAGTACCGCAAAAATCTGTGAAACAGTACTTTTTTTATAACCATTTATTTTTTTGGAATTGATAAAATCCTGCAGTACTTCTGGCTGTAAATATTTCAATTTATAAGCGCCCAATGATGGTTTTAAGTGATTTTCAATGATTTTTATATAGGTTTTTTGTGTATTATAGGCAAGATTGATACTGTATTGCTTGATCCAACGGTCCAAAAAATCTGCAAATGATATTTCACTTGATGTCCGAAATATACCATTTAAATCCATCTCGTATAATGCTTTGTGCAAGGCCTTTTCGGCATCTTTTTTTGTCGTGCCTGCAACACGCTCAACCCGTTTTCTTTTGCCATCAACCGTTGATAATTCAAATGAATAGTACCACTTTTTCCCACGTTTTCTGATATGCCCAAAAGACATTTCAATCAATCCTTTACACCGTAATAATATTTGTAAGAACATCTTTTGTTTGTTAGTTTAGAAAAGAAGAGCATAATTTACATATCGCAGATTATGTATAAATTATATATACAAAAATATAATTAAGTATATATAATTTAATTTATTTTGATTTACTATAATTAAAATAAATATATATAAAGTCGTATTTTCTATAATTAATATATAAAAAAATATTGAAAATCATTGAAATTTTACATTTTCCATACATAAAATAAATAGTTTCAAAAAACTTGCATGCTTTATTATTTTCGATTCGAATCGTTATTTTTCCTCTTCGTTAAAAACATTTTTTGAAAGACCATGCTTCAATTCAAAAAGTGGTTGAGGCTGTCGACAAATTATGAAGGGAAGTATTTTCCCTATGAAAAAGAGATATCAATGTTAAAATGATATCTCTTTTCATTATTTTGCATTTGCATTCATAACTGAAAATACAAAACCAGTTTTTTCTATATATTTAAAATGATATTTTTTATCGCCGCGAATCGAGTCATTGTCAGCCTGACGAATATCCGCGCCTTCACCAAAACCAAGTTCATTTAAAATGTCCTTGCGTTTATTACGGGGAACGTCTGGGCTCATGATATCAATCACAACTCCCATGGATGTCACAAATTTTATTAGATCGTCCTGTGATGATGGCTGCGCCATAATCTGCACATGAATTAATTTCCGTGTTGTCTTATCGATCGCACCACTTATCAGTAAATTTGGATTCAATGCGTATTGGAAATCATCCCCTTTATCATTAACATCACCCAAAGAAAGAGCAAACTTTTTTGTATATTCACTATCATTAAATTGCTCTTTAAATTTTTTAAACGTCAAACCTAAATTGGGCGCTGCATTTGCCGCTTGCTTGGCTAACGTTTCGTTCGTTTGTTTTTGAGTCATCAAATTGCCGCCAAAGGTCGTAAAAACAAAAATAAGTGCAATAATAATAATACCAAATCCGATATACATCGTTCTTTTTTTATGGCTTTTCGCAGCTTGTTCCAGATCGCCTAAATAACGGCCGCAATGGTGGCAAAGGGTTTCTTTAGGGGCAAGGTCCGTTCCACAATACTTACATTTCATAGATCCATCATCCTCGATTACAATTTATTTACATCAAACTGCTTTTTATTATACTAAAAAACCAACCATAACGCATCTAATATTTTAAAAAATAAACAGCGGTTATTTTCTCTATCCACGTCATTACAAAAAAAGTAATCAAAAAATCGCATTATATATGATATAATTAAGAGTATGTCTGCTTTAAAGCGTACCGAAACAACCATTCATACTAAAATAAAGAGAGGGGATTTGCGTTGATTATTATCCATAGGGCAATTTTGCATATTTTAGATTTTAATTCTGGTCTCACCGTTTTTTCAGATCAAGAATTATTAGTCGAAAATAGCGTTGAAACCTTCTTATTGAAACATATTGAGAAATCGTATGCCGATCAAAATGCCAAAAAAGGAACTTTTTACGAGGATAGTACATTTAAAGAGCAACTTCATTTGTATTTAAAAGAAGAAAATACGTTTATTGATTTTTCCAAGTATATTGTCAAAACGGTTTATACCGCAATATCACATTCTGAACAGCTTGATTCCGCTGATATTCTGGTATGTGATATCACAATTGATGACGAGCGCAAAATTGTAGTTTTTAAATGCAATAACCATATGGGCTTTATACACCAGGTAATCCAAACGGATGAAGGTGTAAAAAATGATATTATCAATCATTATGCTATTATGCCGAATTTATCCCAAAAAATCGACGAATTTTCTTTTATCAATACAGCCGATGATGCAATAATTTTTGTTGATAAAAAATACGTAATGGATGGTAATAAAGTCAGTATTTTTCCTGAAGTTCTTCTGGAATGCAGCCAAAGTGTTTCACCAAAGGAAACAATCAGTCTTGTTAGTAAAATCGCTAAAAAAGTTGCTGATGAATATGGTCAGGATGATATCGTAGCGGCAACAGCGGTAAAATCGTTTATTACCGAAACAATACAAGATTCACCGAACGTTGAACCAAAAGAAATAGGTCGCGAAATATTCAAATCGAATCCATCCATGCAGGCGTCTTATATGGAACAAATCCAAGAGGCTGGTTTGCCAGAGCGAGTCGAAGTGGAACAAGAAGCTACATTAAAGCGACTGCGAAACCATAAACTAAAAACAGATACAGGCATAGAACTTACGATTCCACTTGATTATTTTAATAATACCGATTTTGTTGAATTCAATAATAATCCGGATGGAACTTTGTCTATTACCTTAAAACGTATTTTAAATGTAACGAATAAATCGTAATACCTTAATCGATGCAAAACATTTACAAAAATAAAATTTAATGAGGAGGTGTTTTTTTGGAAGTACATGGCGATACAAAAGGTATTAAAAAATATATTTTAGATCAATTAAACGCTATTTATGATTTACAGATACCGCTTGGTCAAATATCTACTAATGAAATCAACGAAAAAATGCTTGAAATAACACAAATGATTAATCGTGAAGTGGCAGTTTATATAAACCGCCAGGGAAAAGTCATGCAAGTCGCGATTGGTGATACATCGACCATCAGTCTGCCGGAAATAAAAGAACGGACCTCAACACTACGGCTTTCTGGCATTCGCTGCATTCACACGCATCCAAGCGGTGATACAAGGCTTAGTCAACCTGATTTATCCTCATTGCGTCGTATGCGTTTTGACGCAATGGTAGCCATTGGACAACAGGGATCCGATATGCTGGCCAGTATTGCTTTTTTCACCGGCGAGTATGACGAAGATGATGTGCCGCAGCTGCAAGGATTAGGTCCAACCAGTCTGACGGAAATCCACCAAATTAATCTAACCTATTTGACGATGCTCATTGATAAACAACTTGCTAAACATAATGCTCTAATGACAATAGATGATGAAGAGCGGACTATCCTGGCAGGAATTGATCTTGCAAACTCCAAAAGTACCTGGACAATTGAAGATTCATTAAAAGAACTTGAACAATTAGCTGAAACCGCTGGAGCAAAAATCGTTGCTACTGTTACCCAAAAAAAAGATCGTCCTGATATGGCTTTATTTTTTGGCAAAGGAAAAATTCAAGAAATATCGATGTTGATTCAAGAAACGAATGCGAACATGATTGTATTCGATGATGAATTGTCACCATCACAGCAACGCAATATCGAATTGATGCTTGGCATTAAAGTTCTCGACCGAACGGCTTTAATCCTTGATATTTTTGCTCAAAGAGCTAGATCACACGAAGGAAAACTTCAAGTTGAACTGGCCCAGTTACGCTATGCACTGCCACGAATCAGTGGACAGGGGCTTGTTTTATCAAGACTTGGCGGAGGTATCGGCACCAGAGGCCCTGGAGAAACGAAAATGGAAGTCGACCGACGCCATATTCGTTCAAAGATTAATGATATTGAAAAACAAATTGAAGCGATTAAAAAGCAGCGTCAGCTGCATCGTGAAAATAGAGAGTCTTCCAATATATCCACCGTAGCACTTGTCGGTTATACCAATTCGGGCAAATCAACACTGCTAAATGCCTTGACTGGCTCCGATGTTTTTGCTGAAGATAAGCTCTTTGCAACATTAGATCCAACAACCAGGCAGGTGACACTCAGTACAAACCAAAAAGTTCTCATTACGGATACCGTTGGTTTTATTCAGAAGCTACCACATCATTTGGTTTCTGCCTTTAGAGCTACTTTAGAAGAAGTACAAAGTGCTGATCTATTACTGCATGTAATTGACAGCAGCCAAATCAATTACAAACAGCAAATGGATTCAGTTGTTACCGTCTTGCGAGAATTAAAAACAGCGGATAAACCAACGCTCAATGTATTCAATAAAATCGATAACCTAAATGATGACGATACATTAAAAACCATGTTAACAACCCCTGACAGTATTGGAATATCAGCTAAACAAAATATGAATCTCGATTTATTAAAAACAAAAATCGAAGAATATTTTGCTGGGAAAAATGTCAATTTAGAATTATTAATACCATATGACGAAGGTAGTGCCATCACCTTATTACATGAAATCGCCATGGTACAATCTACCCAGTACAACGAAGCTGGAACACTGATAAAAGCATCGGTTCCTCGTGAGGAAATTAATAAATTCAAGAAATATATGTTAGAGGAGACTACTATTTAATTATGCCATTTACAAATAAAATCCTTCAAATGAAAGTAGCGGCGCTAAAGGAGTGCGCTCCATATTTTAAAACAATCGAAGAAATCTCTGAGGAAAATACCTTAAAAGTATTGGAAGCTATGCGTAAAACAAAAGTTTCCGACATTCATTTTAATACAACTTCCGGTTATGCCTATGACGATATCGGCCGAACGAAATTAGAAGAACTTTATGCGGAAATTTTTGGTGCAGAACGAGCTTTGGTGCGTACGCAATTCGTCTCCGGAACACATGCACTAGCAACTGTTTTATTTGGTATTTTAAGGCCGGGTGATGAATTGCTTTCCATCACTGGCAAGCCATATGATACTATGCAGACCGTAATCGGTTATGAACAACCAAGTTCCGGTTCACTTAAGGAATTCGGGATTCTTTACGATGAAGTGCCAATGTTAAATGGGAAAGTAGACTTAGAACGGGTAGGCACTAAGATAAAACCAACCACCAAGGTAGTATTAATTCAACGCTCTCGTGGTTATAGTATGCGTTCACCACTTACGATTCAAGAAATCAAAGACATATGTACTTACGTAAAAAAAATAAAAAAAGATTGTATCTGTTTTATCGACAACTGCTATGGTGAATTTGTTGATACGTTGGAACCAACACAAGTCGGGGCAGATATCATGGCTGGGTCGCTTATCAAAAATCCAGGTGGCGGCATTGCTCCAACTGGTGGTTATATTGTTGGCAAAGATAATCTGGTAAAACTTGCTTCCTATCGTTTAACGGCACCAGGAATGGGGGATGAGCTGGGTGCATCTTTAGCCAATAACCGTTTGCTGTTCCAAGGCTTGTTTTTAGCACCACATGTTGTGGCACAAGCCGTAAAAGGGGCGATTTTCGCTTCCGTACTCTTTACGAAACTTGGCTATATGACATTGCCACGCCCGCAAGATGATCGTGGTGATATCATTCAGGCCATTGAGCTTGGAACCAAAGAGCGTTTAATTGCTTTTTGTCAGGGCTTACAAAAATACTCTCCTGTAGATTCTTATGTAACGCCTGAGCCGTGGGATATGCCAGGATATACAGATCAAGTCATCATGGCAGCTGGTACGTTTGTCCAGGGTGCTTCGATTGAGCTGAGCGCGGATGGACCAATGAGAGAACCTTATATCGTTTACCTGCAAGGCGCATTAACGTTCGAACATGCAATAATTGGCATAATGGGTGCTGCTCAAGCAATTGAAGATTTGCAATAAACATAAAAAGAGCGATTGTCTCAGACAGGATGAACTCCAATCTGGGGCAATCGCTCTTTTATAAATCAATTCATCTGCCGATAGACGCCGATCACTTTTCCGAGAATAGAAACATTTTTTTCATAAAAAGGTTCCATTGTATCATTTTCCGGTTGAAGCCGAATGCAATCTTTTTCCTTGAAAAATCGTTTTACTGTAGCATTTTCATTATCAATCAGGGCTACAACCACATCATTATCATTGGCGGTATCCTGCTCGCGAACCATGATATAATCACCATCAAAGATACCAGCATTAATCATGCTTTCACCTTGTACTCTTAACATAAACGTTTTGTCCTGTGTTCCTAGTAATCCTTGTGGAAATGAAAAAACATCCTCAATGTTTTCCTCAGCCAAAATAGGAATACCAGCTGTGACCTGACCGACTAAAGGTACGGAAATAGTCTTTGACCATGGTTTTGCTTCTAAAATATCAATTGCCCGAGGTTTGGTTGGATCTCTTTTAATAATTCCCATAGCTTCTAACTTTGCCAAGTGACCATGAACCGTTGAGCTCGATTTTAATCCTACGGCTTTCCCAATTTCACGCACAGCAGGCGGATATCCTTTTTCTAATAGAAAGGACTTTATAAATTGCAATATTTTTTGCTGACGGTCGTTTAGCACAACGTCATGATTCATTATAATCACTCCCGATTCATCAAACATACAAGTTAGTATTATTATAGCACAGATCGCATTGATTGCAAACGTTCGTTCTTAGTTTATGGAAATTTTTTTACAATCATTCATTTCCTATTTTCCTTTACATTTATGAAAAACAAGATTATCATATAGTGATGAAATTTTAATGATAGAAAAAGGAGTGTGCAGCTTGAATGAATGGTTATATTATCGTAATTGCACTTTATTCACTTGTGTTAATTTTAATTGGGACAATTATGTCAAAAAAAGTGAAAACAACGGATGATTTTTTTGTCGGTGGCCGAAACTTTGGTTCACTGCTTTTGTTTATAACGCTTATTGCCCCAAATATTGGTGCGGGTTCAACCGTAGGCGTGGCTGGTCTTGGCTTTAAATCGGGGCTTTCTGCAGCCTGGTGGATTATTGCATCAGCAATTGGTACGTTTTTTTTAGCATTTATCATCGGCCCTGCCATTTGGCGTTTAGCTAAAAAGTATAATTTTTATACATTAGGTGATTTTTTAGAGTATCGATATAATCGAAATTTTCGCGGACTTATATCTTTGTTTATGGCAATTGGAACCATTGCTATTTTTGCTGGTCAACTTATGGGGATTGCCTGGATTTTATCCACGGTGGCGGATATCAGCAAAAATACCGGTGTTCTAATCGCAGCTATTGTTATTGTTCTCTATTTTTGTGCCGGCGGGTTATTATCAGCTGCTTATGTAAACATAATTGAAGTTTTGGTAAAACTCATTGGTTTCTGCATTGCTATACCCTTTGTCTTTCATTTTGTCGGTGGCTGGAGCGGCTTGGAAACTAAAATTGCGGCAAATTTAGGCAGCAGTTTGCAAGAAAATAACTATTTCAGTATGACCGGCTTAGGCTCAAGTGCTATTATGGGTTTTTTCTTGATGCTTACACCATCCTTTTTCATATCACCCGCACTGATTGGTAAAATTTATGGAGCAAAAGATGAAAAAACTGTTCGTCGCAGTACCTGCTTATGTGGTATTGCAATGTTGTTTTTCGCTGTAATTCCGGTTATTTTAGGCATGGCTGCTTTCGCAATAAACCCTGATTTAGCACAACCTGATTTAGCACTACCTTATGTTATGAAAGAATGTATGCCTTTTTGGGCTTCCGCATTTGCCCTGGCCGCTATTTTTTCAGCTGAAATAAGTGCAGCAGATGCTGTACTTTATATGATTACTACGTCTTTTACGAAAGACATTTATAAAAGCTTCATCAATCCCGGTATTTCGGATGAAAAACTTTTAAAGAGCACACGTGTTATTACAGCTATAACCGGTATCATTGGCGTAGGAATGGCTATGATTTTACCGAATGTTATTTCAGCATTATCTATTTTTTATGCATTGATGTCTGTGTCTTTAACCGGTCCGTTATTGTTTGGGCTTTTCTCTAAGCGGGCGAGTACCACATCTGCTTTTATTGCAGCAATCGGCGGAATTATCGTTACAGTATTTTTACAATTTGGCAACGCCGGAAAGGGGCTATGGGTCTTAAATGCACAATCTACCGGGATTTTGTTTACAATCCTTATTATGTTTTGTCTATTATATGCAGCGCCCAAGCGTAAGAATATTATATCCGAGACGCCAACTAAATAAACTATATAATTTTTCTTAAATATGCTATATTTCATTTTGGACAGACTGATATATTAAATTTCTTTAATGCATTATATAGTCAAATGATCTATATTTGTGGTATCATTTAAATATGTACCATAAATTAGCATAAAACAAAAAATAAAAAATTTATTTAATTTATAGGAAAAGAGAGATATTTGTGATTATTAAACCAAAATTTAAAGGTTTTATCTGTACTACAGCCCATCCTGATGGTTGTGCCGCATCGGTAAACGAGCAAATTGATTATGTGAAAAAGCAACCGCACGTAGACGGTCCTAAACATGTACTTGTCATCGGCGCATCTACCGGTTATGGTTTAGCTTCAAGAATTGTCTCTACATTTAACTGTGGAGCAGCTACTATTGGTGTGTTTTTTGAAAAACCGCCTGGTGGTAATAAAACAGCTACAGCAGGTTGGTATAACAGTGCCGCTTTTGAAGAAAATGCTATCGATGCTGGTTATTATGCAAAAAGCATTAATGGGGATGCTTTTTCAACTGACATTAAAAATCGCGTGATTGATTTAATCAAAAAAGACTGGGGCAGTGTTGATTTAGTAGTGTATAGTCTGGCATCGCCTAGACGTACGCATCCGGTCAGTGGTGAAACACTTGTTTCTTCCATTAAACCAATCGGAGAATCTTTCACTAGTAAAAATATTGATTTTCATAAAGAACTTGTCTCTGATATTACAGTCGCTCCTGCAACGGATGACGAAGTGCGGCAAGCCGTAGGCGTAATGGGGGGCGAAGATTGGGAAATGTGGGTACAAGCCCTCCAAGATGGCAACGTTTTAGCGAAAGAAGCTACTGTTATCAGTTATTCCTATATCGGTCCTGAAGTTACGCATCCAATTTATCGTGATGGAACAATCGGTAAAGCCAAAGAAAGCTTAGAAAGTTCTGCTCAAAAAATCAATGGGCTCTTACATAAAGACGGTGGGCGAGCTTTTATTTCTGTCAATAAGGCAGTCGTTACGCAAGCCAGTACAGCAATTCCAGGCATGTCACTATATATGTCCTTATTATTTAAAGTCATGAAAGAAAAAGGCTTACATGAACATTGCATTGAACAAATCTATCGGTTATTCCACACTCAATTATATGGAACAACACCAACACTCGACGCCAAAGATCGAATCCGACTCGATGACTGGGAAATGAAACCAGAGGTACAACAAACGGTAAAAAAATTGTGGGAACAAACCTCTACTGAAAATTTAACAGCTATTTCGGCTGTTGATGAATACCGAAATGATTTTTTCCGTTTGTTTGGCTTCGGTTTTGCTGGTGTTGATTATGAAAAGGACATACCTTCATTAAAAAAAATTCCTAGCATCAATGAATAAAGTTACGTGATAAGTAGTAGATAAAAGTGAGGCTCCATGATGAAAAACCTATCCATCATGGAGCCTCACTTTACTGAAACAGTGAATGTTTGTCTTCGATCAAAAAAGAATCTCTACGGCTCAATCGTAGAGATAAAAAAGACAATATTCAATGAATCAATATCTTAATTATAGCACTTTTATGAACAAAATGGGCAAGAAGAAAATAAGCATTTAATTATGATAAATAGCATGGTGTTTACAAGTACGATGAAAATGAATATAATCAGATTATAAATAATTTAATAAATGCTTATTTATAACTAACGATAATTTATAGTTATCACTAGTTAATACTGAAATTGTAAAATTAAGACAAATTTGATTATGAATTTAAGGAGCCCGTTTTACATGAATGATGATAAAAAATTTCTTTTACGTAAAAATAATTTGATTGAAAATAATTGTAAACTTTCGCTAAAAAGTAAAAAACGTTTGCAAAAATCAAAAGCGGATAATACGTTGCGTGCTTATGAATCGGACTGGCTTGACTTCTATGACTGGTGTGCCCATGCCAAATTACAGGCTTTGCCAGCAGAGCCAGAAACTATCGTCAATTACATTAACGATTTAGCCGATAATGCCAAAGCAAATACTGTATCCCGTCGTTTAAGTGCTATTTCTGAAAATCATAAAGCCGCCAGTTATCTTGATAATAATCCTTGTCGCAGCGGACTTGTCCGCAATGCTCTTGATGCTATAAAGCGAGAAAAAGGAACCATGCAGCGTGGTAAATCACCAGTTCTAATGGAAGATCTAGAAAATATGGTTGCTTTTTTTGATACAACCGATATCGCTGGTATTCGCGATAAAGCTCTTTTATTGACTGGATTTATGGGAGCCTTTCGTCGTTCAGAACTTGTTGGTATCGATATTGAAGATTTAACCTTCACCAATGAAGGTGTCATCATTTTACTTACAAAATCTAAAGGAGATCAGGAAGGGCAAGGGCAGTATGTTGCAATCCCCTATAGCACCTCCCCTACGCTCTGTGCCGTAGCTTCTTTAAAATACTGGCTTGAATTTTCTCAATTAAAATCTGGTCCGCTCTTTCGTCCTTTAACTAAGAATAAACAACTACGCAATCAGCGTTTAACGAATCAGTCTGTCGCACTCATCGTAAAAAAATATATTGGCCTGGCCGGTTTAAATGCTGCTGACTTTTCCGGACACAGCTTACGACGTGGTTTTGCAACCAGCGCAGCTCAACATGATGTTGATGAACGTTCCATCATGCAGCAGACACGCCATAAATCCGAAAAAATGGTACGCCGCTACATTGAACAAGGCAATATGTTTAAAAATAATGCTCTAAATAAGATGTTTTAATGTTCATCAGATTTAAAGTGAGGTAATGAATATGAGTCCAATAATGTCCGCTATATTGAATCGAAGAAGTATTCGCTCGTATACTTTGGAAAAAGTGAAGTTGAGTGATGTTGCAAAAATACTGACAGCTGCAAGCTGGGCCCCTTCCGGCAAAAACTTGCAGCCTTGGAGGTTTTCCGTAATAGCGAATAATACAGAGCTGATCCATAAACTAGCAGCATTAACCAGTTGTGACCCTTGGCTTAAACATGCACCCTGCTTGATTGCTGTTTTTTTCGACAGCACTGTCTTGAAAAATCCTGAAAACAGTACCGATAAGGTTTATAGTAAACATATGCAGGCAATCGGTGCAGCTGTACAAAACATGATGCTTGCAGCTCATGAAATTGGTCTTGGAACTTGCTGGGTCAGTGAAATCATAACGCAGGAAATGAAAGTAAAAGAATTCCTGAATGTTTCTGCCGAATTTGATTTACTTGCCCTTATCGCTGTTGGACATCCGAAAAAACAAGAATTGAAATCCAAAAGAAGAGAATTGTCAAAAAATATTATAAATTGGTTATAATATTTATGCTTTTATATACTGAAAACGCGGCATAAGCTGCCCGCCAACATTCACTGATTCCACAAACATTTTTTTGGGTCGTACCCAATACCCAAACTCCCCATATAATGCCTGATACACAACCATTTCCTCTACTGTTTCACTATGTTTGGCTATAAATAGAACCCGATATTCCTTACCTTTGTAATGCCTGTAAATTCCTGTTTGAATATCCATACCAATACCCTTCTTTTTCTTATTATGTAGTCTGTAAAAATTATTTTTATATAATTCACGTTTTTCTTGTTTTTATTGCTTATATACTCTATTATATAAGCAACGAATAATTTTATAAGGTATTTATTGTATCACATGTACAAAGTTTTTATCCAGCCTAAACTATGAAAATTTAAATTTTGCTTGGCTAAACTATACTTTATAAAGAAGGTTTAACTATGATCATTGAAAAATTTGACAAACAAGACGTCCCTCAATTAGTAGAATTATATAAAGAATTGACCCCCTTTGAAAACTCACTCGACAGCGCCGATGAATTTTATAGAAAAATCGCTAAAAACCCTAATTATTTACTTTTAACTGCCAAAGAAAATAACGAAATAATTGGTTCCGCTTGTGGGTTCATTATGAATTCTCTTTATAGTGGCGGCAAACCTATTTTATTCATTGACTCCGTTGTGGTAAAACAAAATTCGCGAAGAATGGGCATTGGCAGTAATTTGTTTTTTAAATTGGATGAATTTGCTAAAAAAAATCATGCATCATGTGCCATTTTTGTATCTACCGCCTTTCGGGTGGCAACTCATGAATTTTACAAAAGTGTAGGCTTTATCAATGATGTACGAGGTTTCCGCAAAGAATATTAATTCCATAAAAAAACAGCTTCTCATGTTTTATGTATGCATGAAAAGCTGTTTTTTAGTGTGCTTTCATTTATTATAGCATCGTGCTTAATCGGCATATTGATCACTAATTTCTAAAAAACGTTTTTCTATCCGCAAAAAAGATTCTACGACTGTAGGATCAAAATGCGTGCCCATGTCTTTGTAAATCAGCTCCACAGCGGCAGCGTGAGGCATTGCCTCCTTATAGACCCGCTTACTAATCAAAGCATCATATACATCTGCCACCGCCATCAGACGGCCTGATATCGGTATTGCTTCGCCGGCTAGCCCTTGCGGATAACCACTGCCATTCCATTTTTCATGATGAGAATAGGCAATTTCTTTAGCAAAGCGTAAAAATGTATCAGGCTGTTCTTGCATTTCTTCCGCGCGAATAATTGCATTTCGCCCCAAAGTAGTATGTGTTTTCATGATTTCAAATTCTTCAACGGTCAATTTACCAGGTTTAAGTAATATATAGTCTGGTATGCCAATTTTTCCAATATCATGCAGCGGCGCAGATTTTACGAGCAATTGGATGTTTTCTATTGAAAGCACGTCTTTTAACAGCTCATGTTGACGCATATCTAAAGCCAATTCATTAATATAATATTGCGTTCGCCTGATATGTCCACCAGTTTCATTATCACGAGTTTCCGCCAATGAGGCCATCGCTGCAATACTGACCTCCTGTATCATATTGATTTCACTGACCCGTCTTGCGATTTCAGCTTGTAAATAAATATTTTTGTCAATAAGAAAATCTCTAGCTTGTTTCAACATTAAGTGTGTTTTAATTCGAGCTAATAAAATAGGGGGACTGATTGGCTTGAAAATGTAATCAACGGCTCCTAATGAAAATCCTTTTTCTTCATCATTTACTGTATTTTTGGCTGTCAAAAAAATGATTGGTATATCTTTTAAGTTTTCATCCTCTTTTAAGCGCCGACATGTTTCATATCCATCCAGAACAGGCATCATTACATCTAATAAAATTAAATCAGGTGGATCGAGCATTGCGACGGATAGAGCTCTTTCTCCATTAATTGCAACTTTTACCTTATAGATGTTTCGCAGTAAATCACTAACAATTGCTAAATTTAAGGGTGTATCATCCACAACTAAAATAACTGGTTTTTCATCATTTTTCATCATCTTCACCTTTTGCCTCAAAAATTTTTAGTAAATTGAGTGCCGCATCAAAATCAAACATATTCAGTGCTTTATCAAGTGATTTAACTAAATCACGATTATGCTTTTCCAAGAATATTCCTTTAACAGAAGCAAAAAAAGCAATCGCTTCACTATCGGCATCCATCAAAAAAGTCCGTAACTTTTCATGACATTCCTGGATAGACATTACCATTGTCGCAGGTACTGCTTTACCTGTTGGTTGACTTTTCAAATAAGTGTCTATACTCTGTATGACTTCGTCTAAGTTTTCAGAAAATTGGTCTAAAAGATTTTGTATCGTTTCAATTTGCACATCAGGATGTAGTAGACCTTTTTCAATTAGACTTGCTGTGTTTTGCAGAGCCACCGCACCTATATTACCAGCAATCCCCTTTAATGTATGGGCAAGGCTGATAACCAGGTCAGTTTCCCCATTGTCCCAAGCATCGAAAAGCTGCTTGTCAACCGTACGATAACCATTCATAAATTGCCCAAGAATCCGTTGATACAAAACCTCGTTATAGGATACACGCTGCAAACCATCCACTATGTCAATTCCTTGAATGACAGTCTTTCCAAAATTCAAAATATGGTTTTCTTTTGGAATTTGGAAACTGAAATCTGTATTGATTGGAGAAATAGCATGATGATTTTTCCATATGCTTAATGTCGCAAACAATACCTGTGGGTCAATTGGTTTTGTAATATGTCCATTCATCCCCATAGCCAAACAGCGATCCCGCTGATCGGACATCGCATGCGCAGTAAATGCTAAAAGCGGTAGTTTTTGATCAACTTTACGAATTTCACGTGCCGCCTCAAAACCATCCATAACTGGCATTTGTAAATCCAAGAGTATAACATCATATAACTTATGTTCATGCAAAACCTTATCAACGGCTTCTTTTCCATTTTCTGCTACATCGACAAGAACCCCCTGACTTTCCATTAATTCGATAGCAATTTGTTGATTAATCACATTATCTTCGGCCAGGAGAACCTTCATCCCCCATAAACCATAAGATTGTTCTTGTTGTTTGTGTCGACTACTTCCATCTTTGTTTGCTGAAAATAATTGTAGTAATGTATTCAGCAGCATAGAAGGACTAACTGGCTTAATTAAAACACCTTCCAGCCCTGCCTGAGCTGCTTTTTCACGCAATTCCTCTCGATCATATGCTGTAACCATTACAATGGGCGGCGGTATCCCTTTATTAACTTTTAGCTTGATAGATTGTGCCGTCTGAAGTCCATCAGCACCGGGCATCTGCCAATCCATAAAAATAACCCCATATGGTTTGGCGTTTAAATTTTCTACGAGCTGAATTGCCTCTTCACCACTCGCAGCGGTATCTACACAAAATTCCATTGCTGTCAAATATTCAAATAAGATATCTCGTGCAGTGGGATTATCATCGACTACTAAAATACGTAAATGGTTAAGCTCTTTTGGCAAACGGTTTTGTTGTTTTTGCTTGATCTCAGAAATGCCAAACCAAGCTGTAAAAATAAAGCTGCTCCCAACAGCAGGTTTGCTCATTACTCGTATATCGCCTTCCATGCGTTCTACGAGTTGTTTTACAATAGAAAGTCCAAGACCTGTCCCACCATATTTACGTGTAGTGGAACCATCCGCTTGGATAAACGGCTGAAATAACTTGTCTACTTCCTGCGATGACAACCCAATCCCTGTATCACGAATGGTAAATTGCAGTTGAATCCTAGCATCTGTTTCCTGCAGTTGTTTGACACGGATTGCAACTTCACCTTTTGCCGTAAACTTTAAAGCATTGTTTACCAAATTTGTAATGACTTGTCCTAAGCGCAGTGGATCACCTATTAAGCTAACTGGTAAATCTGGCGGAATATAGTAAAGAAATTCCAGTCCTTTATCGTAAGCTTTTGCACTGGTAACATCCACGACACCTCGTATGACATCATCAAGAAAAAAATCGATTTTTTCTAAAGGCAAATTCTGTGCTTCCATCTTGGAAAAATCCAAAATATCGTTGATGATTTGTAATAGAGAATTACCGGCACGATGAATTTTATCAAGATAATCACGCTGTTTCACGGTAAGATCTGTCTTAAGCGCCAAATAAGCCAAACCAATAATAGCATTCATCGGTGTACGAATTTCATGGCTCATATTTGCCAAAAACATGGACTTGACTGCATTAGCTTTTTCTGCAGCTATTTTTGCTGATTCCAATTCCTGCGTCCGGATATCAATCATTTTTTCAAGATTTTGCCGATGATGTTCCAACTCCTGTGCCGTTTTTACTTTTGTGGTAATATCTTGCACAATAATTAGAACATCGACTGCCTGTCCCATCAAATTATATTCGACTTCGGCACGCTCCTCAACCCATTTGATTTGGCTATCAATTAAAAGTCTATAACGATTGGTATAAACAGCCTGTTCTTCTTGTCTTGCCCGCTGCCAAGTTTGTTCGACCTTTCTCCGGTCCGCTGGATGAACTTGTTCCAATAAGATTTCCGGGGTCAGCAATGCTGAATCTATTATGCCAAAAATCTGATAAACTTCCGCAGATCCAATAATATTTTCTGTTTCAAATTTAAGATATAAATGCCCTGTCTTCGATACCGCCTGTGCCCGTAATAAAATTTCTTCATTTTTTTTCAAAGCCCGCAAGAGATTAAGCCGTTCTTGGTTGCCTATAGCTAAACCAATATGATCTGCAACTTGAAACGTAAAATTTATTTTTTCATCCGACCAGACATAAGGCTGATATTGACGAGCCAGACAAATAACACCTAACTTTCGTCCACCAGAAAGAATATTGCAAATAAAAATAGAGGTTATGCCACGGGGGACTAAATAAATTTCTTTATATTTTTCTATACGAGAATCCGTCAATACATCATCCACTGCAATATAGCGATTATTTTGCAGTAATTCACGTACAACAGCAAAAAAATCTTCTGAAAAGATTGCCAGCGGATCGTGTTTTCTCTGTTCTGTTTCAAAAAAATCAGCACATTCTAAACGTGTACCATTATCTTGATATTGCCAAACGGAAACTCTTTCAATCCCTAAAGTTTCACCAATTAATTGTGTAATTTCGCGAATTAAAGTGAATGTATCGCTATTATCAATCGATTCAAGCTGAATAATTTCACCTAAAAGACAAGAATAAAGACGAAATCGTTCGGCACGTGCACCTTGTATATTTTCTAACTGCTGTAATTCGGCAGTCCGGCTCTGTACCGCTTTATTGAGTGAACGTGTCCAAAGTAAAAGCAAGGAAATCGCTACTATTACCAAAGCAACTACTACATAAAAATCCGTAAAATCAAATGGCATCATTGACAGTTCCTCCCTGCTAAGTTCATGGTAAAAACATCATTATATCTAGTATTCTTTATTCCCGTTTAATGTGAAAACTCCTGTTAGCTAAAAAAAAAGCCGTATCATTGGATACAGCCTTTTCTTATTTTTTTATTTGTTGAAAGAGCCATTTTCTCATTTTATGATCTTGATAGGCTAATATCCATGAATAATGTGCAATTGGATATATATAGGTATTTTTCGGATATTCTGTATATAAAGGTACCCCACCAGCACCTCGTACAGCCTGAATCATTGCCCGCGAACCTTCTACAGAAACAATAGGATCTGATTCAGCATGAAACGCCCAAATTGGTTTACCAACTATTTTGTCAGCCTTCGTTGGATCACCTTCGCCGCAGATCGGAACCATAGCCGCAAACAAGGATGGATAAGCTTCATTCAGGCGCCAGACAGCAGAACCACCATCTGATACACCAGTCGCATATAAACGATTTTTATCAATATGATAACTTTCAACAACCCGCTGTAAAACTTTAACCGCCATATCAAGATCAGCTGCCTGATTAGCAGGTGTGGATGCAGGATCGTCGTTCCAAGTATACCGAGCTTGCGGGGCTAAAACAAAGCACGGATTTTTCGCTTGTTCTTCTGGTTTAGCCCAAATTGTTGCTCCCTGATTGGCGATCAATTGTGCTTCATTATCTGTGCCGCATTCACCACTTCCATGTAAGAACAAAACCAGAGGATAAGATTTCAACATACTATAATGATCTGGTTTAAATAAACGATATTCCATTGTGGTCCCAGTTTGCATATCCGTATAGGTATATTTCAAAAATTTATCCACGACCGGTTGTATATTTTCCCGAACAATATGCAGTGAATATTTTTTTGCTATACCCGCTGGATTTGTAACCATTATTTCGAATTTATTCTTCCCTGAATGGAGTTTTGCTGTATACAAATCACTCGAAGCTGACTTCATATGGTTTATTTCCAAACGATCATTTGGTGATGTGGTTATGGCTTGAATCATAACCGTTGTAACATCACTTTGAACCAAAAGGCTGTATCTTCGATGGGCACTAGAAAAAGAAGGTTTTAATTGGCTCTGACCCGTAACGAACACTTTCAGATTTGCTAATTGTGTCGTAGTGTCTTTTGCTGCCATAACCGGATATAATGGAAATAAAACTACAATCACAAATAAAATGAAACTAAATAACACGTGATATTTCTTGCACATTCTAATCTCCTTTATTTATAAAATCTCTACCGTAAAAATAAAAACATCCAATTCGTAAAATTGAATGTTTATTTTTAGTTATTGTATTTTTTGTACCCTACCAACGATACCACCCTCAAGCATCACTTTGATGCCGCGCGGATGCACTTGCGAATTTGTAAGCAGTCGCTGCACAACACCTTCTGTTAATTTACCTGAGCGCTGATCTTGTTTTTGCACAACAAGAACCTTGGCACCAATTGCTATCTGTTTACGTATTGTTCCATCCATATAAATAGTCTTCCCTTCAATTGTTCACTTGCTAGCTATATTGTTATATTACAGGATATTATCGACTCTGTCCAGCAAGAAAAAAACCGCCTTAACTAAAAGGCGGTGAAATAATCATTACGAATGCTGTGCAAACATATCCGCTAAATCCGTAGCTGATTTTGTAACATCTTCTGATGCTTTTTCAATTTCTTGGGCGGTTTGTGATAGATTTTCTAATGAATGATCAATATGATCAATATGTTGATAATTTTTATCCGTCGAAGTTGAAATTTCCATCATCTGATTGGCGCTGATCTTTACTGAGGCACCAACTTTCCCCATCATGGCAATTTGTTCCGTCATACTCGTAACAACCTCATTTGTCGAAGCACTATTTTTTTCAATTAAATCAGCAATTTGATGAGCGGAATCCGCACTTTGTTCCGCTAATTTCCGCACTTCATCCGCTACAACAGCGAACCCTCGACCAACATCCCCCGCTCGTGCTGCTTCGATTGCAGCATTCAATGCCAACAAATTGGTTTGGGCGGCAATGGACGTAATGGTTTCAATAATATTAAATACTGACTGTGATGTAACATTTAAAACTTCAATCTTCTTTTGGACATCGGTAGTTGCTGAAGAAAGCAGTTCAAGTTCAGCAACCGTTTGATGAATCGATTTTTCTCCGTCAATCGCGGTCAAACGGGTTTGATTGGATTCATTTTTAACTTCTGTAGCAGCTAATTTTATTTTTCCAACCGATTCCGCCATTTGTTCCGTGGAGGCAGTTGTTTCTTCTGCAGCTGCGGCCAGCGTGTGCGAAGAATCTTCGATGTTAACTAAAATCGCTTTTTGCTGTTCCAATAATTTTTCTTCAACCTCAATTTTTTCCTTTAAAGCACTTGAATAACGCTGTACAAATTCCTCCATCACGACCGCTTCCATATAGTCGGTAATTTGATTGAAGGCAATAATAACTTTGTACAAATGATTTGTATCACTTTTATAAGCTTGAAAAACATAGGGAAGAATCGTTTGTTTTAAAGCCCCAACACTGAGTAGAAACCAACTAACTGGTAATTGTATTCTATTATGAACCTGGCCGATTTTATAAATTTTATCCATATGTTCTGGTGTAATATGTATCTCATACAGCAATGGCAAAAAATCACGAAATGTCATTTTTAATTTATCAATCGATGAATATTTATTGATAAATTTCTCGATTTCGCCTACTTTCAACAATTTCGTATAAAAATCGTCGGTAATCGAATCCAAATTTTGATCAATGATCGTTTTCAGTTCTCCTAAATATCCTAAAGATTCATTATCCATTTGCAGCATTTCTTTCGCAATTCGATCCTTTACCGTATAACTTCCTGATGAAACATTTGTTTTATTTTTCGTAAAAAACATAAGGATCCCCCCATATTATTGTAAGTACAAACATTTTATACAAGTTAAGCTAAAAATTATAAACAGGCCTTGAGACTATCAATCAAAGCCGATAGTCTCAAATAGACCTATTTAGAAAAACACTGCCGTCTAGATTTTGAACTTTTGTATTTCATTTTGCAAATCTGCTGCAAGTTTTGCTAAATGGGTACTAGCAGAAGCAATTTCTTCCATGGATGCTGATTGTTGTTCTGTGGCAGCCGAAATCGTTTCAGTTGATTCTGCTGTTTTTTTTGTTTCGTTGCTACTATTCCCCGTGGCAGTAACAACGTCTTCGGTTCCACTCGTCAGCTCTTCAGTCGCTGCTGATATTTCATTTATTTCATCCGCCACAACTTTAATCATTGTTAATATTTCATTGAAATTCTTACCAGCCAAATCAACAAGTTCTGAGCCCATTTTTACTTCACGTTTACTTTCATTCATAAAATTGACCGCGGTTTTTGTTTTTGCTTGTACATCAACAATGAGTTCTGTGATGTCTTTTGTCGCATGGGCTGATTGTTCAGCCAATTTTCTGACCTCTTCCGCAACAACCGAAAATCCTCTACCTGCATCTCCAGCTCTTGCTGCTTCAATAGCCGCATTTAAAGCTAACAAATTCGTTTGGGCAGCAATATTTGAAATTAATCCGACAATGGTATCAATTTGTTTTGATTTCCCCTCTAGTTCACCAATCACATCCGCCGTATCATCGGTTCGTTTTTCAATGGTTCCCATCTGAATAGCTGTTTTTTCAATCGCCTTACCACCTTCGATAGCAGCCGTTGACGTCCGCTCTGTCGATCGAGCCACTTCACTAGTATTTTCAGTAACTTGATGAATTCCTTTTGCCATCTCTTCGACAATATGATTTGTCGAAACAGCCATTTCCAATTGTTTTTCCGCACCTTTGGCAACTTCTGTAATGGATTCTGCTATTTGATTGGATGCCAGTGCTGACTGTTCTGCACTGGCAGTTAATTCTTCTGATGCTGCTGCCACTTGTTCGGATGTATTTAAAAGTTGCTTAATTAACGCCCGAATATTTCGATTCATTCGATCAACCGACTGTGACAACGCTCCAAATTCGCTTTGATCTTTCATACTGTGCTCTGCCACATCCTGCGAAAAATCTCCTGATGCAATATCGCCTAAAAATTTTACAGAATCACTCAAGCGTTTCGTAATTTGTTTGATAATCAAGATGCCTACTACCACTCCCAGGAGTAAAGCAATCACGGTAATAGCAATCGCTGTCATACTAGAACGGGCAACATCTTCTCTTGCCGTTTGATTCAACTGCTCTGAACTTTTATTAGCTTCACTAGAAATCGCCCTGAATTTATCAAAAATCTGCTCTGCTAATGGTGCAGCTTTTACTTGAAATAATTTATAGGCCTCCTCATTCTTATTCTGTAGCGCCAAAGCAGTAACATCCGCATTTACTGTGCGATATTGCACTACTATAGTCTTTACAGATTCCAACGCTGCTTTCTGTTCTTGAGTAAGTGGAAGCTTTTCATATGCCACAATATTATCATCAAAACGCTTTCTGGCTTGAATAATATCAGATGATAATCTTTTATTTTCATTATCATCCGTTGTAACCATCAAAGCAAACAAATCGGCCTGAATTCTTCGCTGCGCCAACCGACAATCATCCGTCAATTCGATTGCTTTAACATTAACACCATATAAAGTTTCCATATTTTGACTGCTCTTTTTCAAATTTACATGACCTAAAACCCCAATAACAATTACTGCTATACTGAAAACTGCGATCAAAAAATATAATTTTTGTCTAACTTTCAGATTGCTAAACCAATTCATTTTACATCTCTCCTTGTATAATTTTTATGAAAAAATTTCCATACTATAAAAACAAATGTTGTAGACGCACCTATCGAATCAACAACAGCCTTACAGTTACAAATTACAGCAAGATTCAATATAAGATGAAGTTTCAGGGAACATGCAAAAAGCCTAAGAGCCTATCTTTGTTAATTAAGAAATCTTCTAGATTACTCTTCAAAAACCTTCTTTCTTTTACAATAATACAGAAAATAATTTATGGGTGCATATTGACTTTCAATTAAACCGTGCAGTATTATGATATCTATAATAAGTGAGGTGATACCATGCCTATCAAAATAACCGGCTATTATAAACTCCCGAATTCGCTTGAACCGCAGCTTGTCGATTTTAATGAAGTATTTCATACTTCATTTATGCGTAAATTCACTCGTTATAAATCCTTTGAAAAATTTTTAAATGGAGGAAAATTTACAATTAAATGCCAGCAAGACTTTGAAGCTCTTCCAGAAAATGAAATGGATAAACACGTTCTCCAATCGACAAAATTTAAATCATGGCAGGAAATGCTGGATTATGCAACAGATAAGTATATTCTAAAAAAATAAAAAATTGAAAAAAGCAGAAACTCTTTTATCAAAAAGAAGTTTCTGCTTTTCTTTAGATTTCCATAATGATTGGTAAAATCATCGGTCTTCTACGAGTTTTTTCATATAAATATCTACCAAGAGCATCACGAATATTAGCTTTGATAGTCGCCCACTCGGTAATATTATTTTCTTCACATTTTTCAAGTGCTGTTTTAACTTTTTCCTTCGCTTCATCCATCAATGCCTCGGATTCACGTACATACACAAACCCTCTGGAAACAATATCTGGACCTGCGGCTACACAGCCTTGGTCTTTATCCATAGTAACAACAATAATCAAGATACCATCTTGGGATAGCTGGCGGCGGTCACGCAATACAATATTGCCAACATCACCAACACCCAGTCCATCAATAAGCACGTTACCAGCGGTAACTTTGCCAGCCACAGTGCCTTTATCTCTGGTAAATTCTAAAATTTGTCCATTATCACTAATAAAAATATTGTGTTTTGGCATGCCCAGATCCTGAACTAGTTTGGCATGTTTAATCAAATGACGATATTCTCCATGCACAGGCATAAAGAATCTTGGATGAATCAAATTATACATCAATTTCAATTCTTCCTGACTGGCATGCCCAGATACATGAATGCCTTTTGATTTCTCATAAATTACTTCGGCACCCTGCTTCAAAAGATTATCAATCGTTCGCGAAACGAGTTTTTCATTACCAGGAATCGGCGTAGCCGAAATGATAACGGTATCACCAGGAACAATGCCCACCTTGCGATGATCAGACATCGACATCCTGGTCAGTGCTGACAACGGTTCACCTTGACTTCCCGTCGTCACAATAACAACCTGAGACATTGGATAATTATTGATTTCATCAATATCAATTAAGACACCTTCAGGAACCGTCAAATAACCCAATTCTAAAGATATATTTACAACATTAATCATACTGCGCCCTAAAACAGCAACTTTTCGTTTATATTGGCAGGCCGTATCAATTGCCTGCTGAATACGATGCACATTCGAAGAAAACGTAGCAATAATAATACGATTTTTTGCATTATGAAAAACTTTATCAAACGCAACCCCTACTGTTCTTTCACTAGGAGTATGTCCCGGTCTTTCTGCATTCGTACTATCCGACATTAATAGCAATACGCCACGATTACCTAATTCAGAAAATCTCCGAAAGTCCGTCATTTTTCCATCAACCGGCGTATAATCCATCTTAAAATCGCCCGTATGGACAATCGTTCCAACTGGTGTTTTTATAGACAAACCAACCGCATCAGGAATACTGTGACTTACACGAATAAATCCGACACTAAAGCAGCCAAGATTAATAATGTCACCTGGTTTAACTGGAATCAAACCACTCGCATCGACATTTTTTTCTTTTAGTCTGCCTTCTAAGATTCCCAGTGTCAATTTCGTTCCATATACTGGTACATTAAGCTGTTTCAACACATACGGTAATGCACCAATATGATCTTCATGACCATGGGTAAGAACAATCGCCTTTATTATATCGCGATTTTCTAATAAATAAGATATATCAGGAATAACCAAATCGATTCCCAACATATCATCATCAGGGAACATTAATCCAGCATCAATAACCAGTATTTCATCATCTACACGAACTACTGTCATATTCTTGCCGATTTCCCCGAGTCCACCTAGTGGAATGATTTGAAGTTTTTGTGGTACTTTAGCCAAAAATTACACCTCCGACGTTAATTTTATCTACTTATTTTGAATCTATCTTTAACTCTTAGTAGTTAAGTCCTTAATAGTAAGTCCGAACTGTACAATTAAAAAAATATATAAATCGACCGTTCTTCTTATTTCTTCTATTATATATCTTACAGCCGCCTATTGTAAAGCTTAATACAATGTATTCACATTGGTTTCCTTGCCAAAAGACAACATCCGTAGATTCGATGCTCTATTTTGACAATGAATTCAAAACTAAGAATGCCAAAATCCAGTTATTTACACTGAATTTTGGCATTTTATCAGTTAAACGCTCAAAACATTTTATGCTCAATCATATATTCAGCGATCTGTAAGGCATTCAAGGCAGCACCCTTACGAATTTGATCACCAACAACCCATAAATTTAAACCATTTTTAATCGAATAATCTTTACGGATACGACCTACTGCTACATCATTTTTACCGGATGTTTTCAGAGGCATTGGATAAATCATTTCAGCTGGATCATCTTCGACAACAACCCCGGGGAATTTTGCCAAAGCATTTTTGGCATCTTGAACGCTGAATTCGCCTTCCAGTTCAATGTTAACCGATTCGGCATGGCTGCGGTATACAGGTACACGAATCGTCGTAGCTGTAATACCCATATCATAGTCATTCATAATCTTATGAGTTTCATCAATCATTTTCATTTCTTCTTTTGTATATAAATTCTCTTTAAATACATCAATCTGCGGGATTAAATTAAAGGCAATCTGATAATGTTTCGGCAAACCTGCACCAGGTAAGATGTTCGCTACAATTTCTTGGCCGCTCGCAATTGCCTTCACTTGATTTTCAAGTTCCGCCATAGCTTCTTTTCCGCCACCCGATACGGCTTGATAGGTCGATACAACAACACGTTTGATCTTAACCTGATCGTAAATTGGTTTGAGTGCCATAACCATGATAATCGTAGAACAATTCGGATTCGCAATAATACCTTTGTGTTTTTTAATCATTTCGGGATTGACTTCAGGAACAATCAGTGGGACTTGTGGGTCCATCCGAAATGTACTTGAATTATCAATAACAACAGCCCCTGCTTCAACCGCTGCCGGAGCAAACTCTTTACTCGCTGCACCACCGGCAAACAAAGCGATGTGTACATCTTTAAAAGAATCTTTTGTTGCTTCTTCAACCGTATAGTCTTTACCCATAAAATGAATAATTTGCCCGGCTGAACGTTTTGATGCCAGTAACTTTAGCTGAGCAAAAGGAAAGTTGCGCTCTTCAATCAAATCCAGAAACTCTTGTCCAACGGCTCCAGTTGCCCCCAATATTGCTACATTATATTTTTCCATAGTTATGAATCCCCCTCAGTTTTCATCAATCTAATAAATTTTCCAAACCTATAACCAATCCCTGTAAACCTTTTACTTTTTTACAAGCCATGACAACGCCCGGCATAAAAGAATCACGATTAATTGAATCATGACGAATGGTCAACGTTTGACCAAGACCGCCAAAAATCACTTCCTGATGCGCCACATACCCCGGCAAACGAACACTGTGAATATGAATTCCATCCACATTCGCTCCGCGAGCCCCGGCAACTTTTTCAAATTCATCAGGATTTCCCTGCTGCATGCTTTTCCGCACTTCACGAATCATATCAGCCGTACCAAGAGCCGTGCCTGACGGTGCATCCAGTTTATTATCATGATGCAATTCGATGATTTCTACATGAGGCATATATTTTGCAGCTTCTTTTGCCATTTTCATCATTAAGATGGCTCCAATTGCAAAATTAGGGGCTATAAAAGCAGCTGTATTATTTTCCTCTGCTAAATTTTTGATTTCAGCTTTATGTTCATCCGACAAACCTGTCGTACCAATAACTGGAGAAACTCTATGTTTTAAGGCAATACAAGCATTACTAAAGACAACACTCGGCTTTGTAAAATCAACTAATACATCTGGTTTTGCCGAGACAATTGCTTCTACTAAATCTGCCTGTACGGTAATTCCCGTTTTTGGTATACCGATCAAGTCTCCAATATCACTGCCTGCATGTAAATCAACAGCTCCCACTAGTTCTAATTGTGGATCTTGCTGCACTGCATTTAAAACAGATCGTCCCATTTTTCCGCAAGCCCCGCTTACCATTACTCTAACCAAAATATGCACCTCCAAAATTTATGCTAATAAAAAAGCCAATGAGAAAATCTCTCATCAGCTGTTTATAACACATCAGCCCTTAGGAAAAATAAAAATTTTTCCAGATGAGATAGCTCTCCATCAAAATGATGACAAACAAATACCTATTCGATATTCATCCAGTCCTGATATTGGGGCAATATCAAAACTTCGGCGAAAAACCCTTTTTCTTTAGTTCATTGCTGCCCGTCTCCCTAAAGATACTTTTGTTTTTCGCGCCTCTATTTCATCCTATACAGGATCTATATTTGATTTATGTATATTGTATATCAAGTCTATCCCAAAAATCAATATGTTTTTTCATGATTTACAAATTATTGGTCAATTTTTCAAATAAAAACACAACTGCTATTATTTTTCATACAACGAATGACTTTAATTATCCGTAATTTTCATAAACTGATCTTTATATTGCAACGATAAAATCTCTAAGATATAACGTAAATCATCCACACTTGCCAGAGTCTTTAAGGCAGCATCTCTAGCTTTTAATAAAATATCCAGATCATTCAAGACATCGGCTATTTTCAGATCTGCCAAACCATGCTGCATCGAACCAAAAAATTGACCTGGCCCACGCAATTTTAAATCCTCTTCTGCCAAAGCAAATCCACTATTCGTCTTTTCCATGATACCAAGCCGCTCTTTCGCCACAGCAGACTTTCCTTGGGAAATTAAAATACAATAGGACTGGTATTGACCGCGTCCGATTCGCCCACGCAGCTGATGAAGCTGTGCCAGCCCAAAACGATCAGCTCCTTCAATTACCATGATACTAGCATTTGGCACATTGACACCAACTTCTATTACCGTCGTTGCAACCAGTAGTTTAATTGTTCCCGCATGAAATTCCAACATGATTTTCTCTTTTTCTTTGGAAGAAAGTTTCCCATGGACAAGTCCACATTCTATATCACGAAATATCCCACCGGTAAGTTCTTCATAAACCTCAGTCGCGGATTGTACATTGAGCGTCTCTGACATTTCGATCAAAGGACAAACTACATAAGCTTGGCGACCTTTGGCAATCTCTGCTTTAACAAACTGATAGATGAGGTCTCGCTTACTGCTTGTCCGGACAAACGTCCGTATCGGTTTACGTCCCGGCGGCAGTTGTTTAATGACAGATACATCCAAATCACCATACACTGTAAGAGTCATAGTTCGTGGAATTGGCGTCGCTGTCATTACTAAAACATCCGGCATAAGCTGACCTTTTTCTTCTAACAGGGCCCGCTGACGAATTCCAAACCGATGCTGTTCATCCGTCACAACCAGCCCGAGATTTTTAAACTGAACTGCTTCCTGAATGAGTGCATGCGTACCAATCACAAGATCTACTTCCCCCGCCGCAATTTTTTCAAGTGTTACTTCACGATTTTTTTTCGTAAGCTTGCCGCTCAAAAAGCCAATTCGTATGCCGCAAGAATCCAGTAAATTTGTAAAGCTGGCAAGATGCTGTTCTGCTAGAATTTCAGTTGGTGCCATCAACGCTCCCTGGTAACCATTTTCAATCGTTTTTACTAGAGCAAGCACCGATACAATTGTCTTACCAGAACCAACATCCCCTTGAATTAAACGCCGCATTGGCAAACTGGACTCCATATCATGATAAATTTCTTCCAAAACCAACTTTTGATCCGTAGTCAATTTAAACGGAATTTTATGTAGTACTTTCTTCAATAAAGTACTATTCATTAAATGCCGGATACCTTTTTGTTTATCACGGCTTTGTTTTTTCAAAACTAAAAGACCACATTGAATCAAATACAGTTCTTCAAATGCTAATCGATAACGAGCCTTTGTCATTTCCTCCATTGTTGTGGGAAAATGAATTTTATACATAGCGTCTTTTCGATCCATCAATTGATACTCGAGTTGCAAATGTTTTGGAAGATTTTCGGGAATCTTAATAGACTCATCTAAAACCTGCTCTATGAGTTTACGTAAAAATTTTTGTGGTAAGGCATCTGTTGCCATGTAAACCGGTAAGATTTTATGGGTATCTTCTGCCTGTTCTTCGGCAACCTCATAATCAATAATAGGATTCATTTCAAATTGACCCTGTCCACCATATGCATAATTCACTTTTCCTGTAGCAAAGATTCGTCGACCAATTTTTAGATTTTTTTTAACAAAGGGCTGATTGAACCAAGTTATTTGCAAAAAACCTGAACCATCATTAACCAATGCTTTCAAAAGTTTCAATCCTCGCCTGGGATTATGCTCTGTCACATTTATCAAAATGCCGCTGATAGTCTCTGTCTCGCCGACTTTAGCTTCGGAAAGTTTGGTAACAACACTGCGATCTTCATACCGCCGCGGATAATGCGTTAGCAAATCATAAACAGTAGTAATGCCCAAATTTACGAAAGCTTTACTTTTTACCGGACCTACGCCTTTTAAATATTGTACTTTTGTCTCAAGATCTGTATTCATTATTCTGCTCCAAATTATTTATCTTAAAATAAGAACTTACATTCGTATTCTTCATTTTAACAAATATGGACTCAATCTACAACTAAAGCTCTTTGTATTCGTGTATACTTTGTAAAATCCGACACAATCCGACGTAATCCTATTTACTATAACAAGAAAAATAGTTACTATAGAATTATATTATTTGACAGCGAACATTTTATGGATGCTGCCAACATGGAAATGGGGAATTTTTATGCGCCTGAATCAAGATGAGCCTGTCGTCCATAGCGACGTAATCTATATATCCAATCAAATGAGTACGTTCAGCCCTAATCTAGGTGAACAAACTTATAAAACCTTAAAACAAATGGAAATTAAACTCGACCGACATCACAGCAATAAATATAACATCATCAAAGTAAATATTTATGTGCCAAATCTCGACTATTGGTCTTCCATGAAAGATTGTTATCAGAATTTTTTTGGCAGTGCTCAGCCTAATAATTCAATCATACCAACATATGATGAACAAGCGCCAATTTCATTTGAAATGGTCGCCAAAAAGATGACCTACGCAAACTGCTGATCATTGGCAAAAATTTAGTTTACCTTCCCGCTGAAATGTGTTACCATAGATTGGTATTCGTCTCCAATCTATGGTAGTATTTATAAAACTTCTTGCAATCAATGCCAATTTTGTGATAGAATACTTGTATTACGTATGAGGATAGCTCTGTCCTTTACTTAAAGGAGGTGGACTACATGGCAAATGTTTGTGAAATTTGCGCAAAAGGTGAAGTAGCTGGTATGAACGTCAGCCATTCTCACTTAAAAACAAAACGGACTTGGAAACCTAATATCCAACGTGTTCGTGCTGTAGTTAGTGGTGAAGTTAAACGAATTAATGTTTGTACTCGTTGCTTACGTTCCGGTAAAGTTGCACGTGCAATTTAATCCGTGCTATTAATATCAAATGATATATCATAAAAATAAGCGACCTAATTTTGATTAGGTCGCTTATTTTTATGTTTTTATCGAGAGCAGCTAATGTCACCCCATTTGGCTGACATTAAACAGAGCGGTAAGTTCTTCTTTGTTAAATTGATATTTTTCCCCGCAGAAATGGCAGCAAACTTCCGCTTTGCCATCATCAACCAAGGAAGCAAGATCGTTTTTGCCAAGACTCATTAAAACTTCTTCAATTCGGCGTTTTGAACATTGGCATTTAAAAGTTAAATCTGTCGTCTCAAAATACGTAATATCCATTCCCGCAAAAATAGCTCCAATAATTTGTTTTGCATCAAAGCCATCATGTACCATGGTTGAAACAGGTCGCAGCGTCTTTAAGTTTTCTTCCAGCTTATCAAGCATCGCTTCTTCGACATCTGGCAGAGCTTGAATGAAAAATCCACCGGCAGCAATAACTTTTAGATCAGGACTCACTAAAACGCCTAAACCAATACTACTAGGGGTTTGTTCTGACGTATAAAGATATTGGGTAAAGTCTTCTGCAATTTCACCAGTCAAAATCTCAGAACTTCCCGTCACGGCTTCTTTAAGACCGGTAAAACGCGTAACGGATACAATACCATGTCCTACTGCTTCCCCGACGGCCAGCTTACCATTATTGAGCGGTAAATCCACATGCGGTTGATCCACATAACCACGCACAAATCCTTCTGAACTTGCATCAGCAACAACACTGCCCAGTGGACCATCCCCCGCAAATTTAACAGTCAGGCATTCCTTGTTTTTCAAATTTGCCGCGAGTAAAAGCCCCCCCGTCATTGTCCGTCCTAAGGCTGCGGCAGCAATCGGATAACAGTCATGACGAGTTGCAGCTTCTGCGACAAGCTCTGTAGTGACTGCTGCATAAGCTCTAATACCATTGGCTGTTGCTTTTATTAAATGATCTTTCATAAAATCCTCCTAAATAAAAGTAAGTTGATATGCAAATGACATATCAACTTACTTTTTTCTTATTTCAGTTTCAATGCGATAATCGTTTGATTTACCGTCATTTTGTCGCCCCTATATCTTGAAAAATTAAAGATTTCTGAACAAGTTTGCCATTTCAATTGCTGAAACAGCAGCATCTGTACCTTTATTACCAGCTTTTGTACCGGCACGTTCAATTGCCTGTTCAATATTTTCTGTTGTTACCACACCGAAAATCGTCGGAACACCCGTTGATAAACCAACGGTTGCAACACCTTTCGAAACTTCGCTGCAAACATAGTCATAATGAGACGTCGACCCACGAATGACTGCACCAAGGCAAATCACAGCATGATATTTTGTGCTTTCCGCCATTTTTTTTGCGGCAAGCGGAATTTCAAAGGCTCCGGGAACCCAAGCAACATCCACATCTATATCTTTAGCACCATGACGTTTTAACGCATCAAGAGCACCTGATAATAATTTACTCGTAATAAATTCATTGAATCTAGACACCACAATCCCAAATTTCAATCCCTCTGCAAGCAGTTTTCCTTCAATTACATTTGCCATACTAAAATCCTCCTACTCATCTTTTAAAATATGCCCCATTTTCACTTTTTTGATATTCAAATATTTCTTATTGAATTTATTGGATTTTATTTCTAATGGTACTCTTTCGACAATTTCCAGTCCATATCCTTCCAGTCCAGCTCTTTTTGCTGGATTATTTGTCAATAACCGAATACTGGTGAGTCCAAGATCCACTAAAATTTGTGCTCCGATCCCATAATCCCGCAAGTCTGGTGCAAAACCTAAAAGCAAATTCGCTTCTACTGTATCTTTGCCCTGATCTTGGAGTGCATAGGCACGAATTTTATTGGCCAAACCGATTCCGCGGCCTTCTTGACGCATATAAAGCACAACTCCCGTGCCTTCTGCTTCAATACGCTTTAAAGCCGTTGCCAATTGATCACCACAATCGCAGCGCATGGAGCCGAGTGCATCTCCCGTCAAACATTCCGAATGAACACGGACTAAAACATTTTCTTTCCCCTTAATATCGCCCTTAACAATCGCAATATGGCATTTATTATCTAAATCATTTTCGTACGCAATCAATTTAAACTGACCATATTTACTCGGAAATTTTGTTTCTGCTACTTTATGAATGAAATTTTCCGTACTTTTGCGATATTTAATTAAATCTGTAATCGTAATTAATTTCAAATCATGTTTCTCAACAAATTTCATCAAATCCGGTACACGCGCCATATGTCCATCATCATTCATAATTTCGCAGATTACCCCGGCAGGAGAAAATCCTGCCAGTGTTGCCATGTCGACAGCCGCTTCTGTATGACCGGTTCGTCTTAACACACCACCGTCAACAGAACGCAACGGAAATACATGTCCTGGACGACGCAGCCCTGTCGATTTTGTCGCTGGGTCCAAAACAGCTTTGACAGTCTGTGCCCTTTCATAAGCAGAAATTCCCGTTTCGGTATCATAGGCATCGACAGAAACAGTAAAAGCTGTTTCATGATTATCGGTATTATTGGCAACCATCGGACCAACATCCAGAGCATCTAAACGTTCACCATTGATCGGCATACAAATCAAGCCGCGCGCATACGTTGCCATAAAGTTAATTGCTTCCGGTGTTACTTTATCCGCAGCAATAATGACATCCCCTTCATTTTCTCGATCTTCATCATCTACTACAACAATCATTTTCCCCTGTCTAATATCTTCAATTGCATCTTCTATTTTACTAAATCCCATAACTGAACTCTCCTCTTTAAAACCCGTATTTTTGCAAAAAATCCGCTGTTATTTTTGTTTCTGACAACGATTTTGTATCTTCCTGATATGTTAAAAATCGTTCAATATATTTTCCAACCATATCGGTTTCAATATTTACAATGTCACCGATTTTTTTTACACCAAATGCTGTAACTTCAGCAGTATGAGGTATTAACGATACCTTAAAAGAATGCGCCGTGCAATCAACAACCGTGAGGCTTATACCATCGATCGCCACTGACCCTTTTTTAACAATATATTTAGCAATATCTGCCTTAACATCAATCGTAAACACAATGGCATTATCATCTTTTTCAATGCCGTTAATAGTTCCCAATCCATCAACATGGCCACTCACCATATGCCCGCCTAAACGACTCGTCAGCATAAGTGCTGGCTCCAGATTCACTACACTGCCATTTTTCAATTGAGAAAGCACGGTTGATTTTACTGTCTCCGGCATTACATCTGCCGTAAAGTTATGCTCTGTAAAGCTCACAACCGTCAAGCAAGTTCCATTGACAGAAATACTGTCGCCAATCTTTAACCCGACTAGTACTTTTTTTGCCTCGATCGTAATTTTAACAGACTTCGCAGCGAAATCCATTGTCTTTATTTTTCCAAGTTCTTCTGCTATTCCGGTAAACATAGAATTCCTCACTTTCTATTTAGCATAACCGCTAATTAAAATGTCACCATCGATCAATTCCGTCTGCATCTTTTCAAGCAAAAATGCATCTTGTAAATTCTCAATGCCACTTCCCTCAAAAGCTGTTACTGCATCTTTACCACCAACCAGTTTGGGAGCAATAAAGACATGGATTTTATCAACCAAATGTTCAGATATTAATGAATAATTGATTGTTGCGCCACCTTCAATAAAAATACTACTGATAGCACGCTCACCCAATTGGCAAAATAAAATCTTCAAATCAACCTGCCTGCCATCATTAACAACTAAAACTTCTACACCTGACTGCCTAAGTGCTTCAACCCGAATTTGCGGTGCTTCTTTTGTCACGGCAATGATTGTCTGCGCCGCATGATCCGTCACCACCTGAGCTGTAAGCGGGGTGCGCGCTTTACTATCAACGATAATCCGAATTGGATTTTCCCCTTTTATACCTGCCAGCCTTGTCGTTAGACTTGGGTTATCCGCTAAAACAGTTCCAATGCCAACAAGAATACCATCATATAAATCCCGCATTTTATGTACACGCTCACGCGATTTTTCATTTGTAATCCACTGAGAATTCCCCGTGCAGGTTGCAATTTTACCATCTAAAGTCATTGCTGTTTTCAGGATAATAAATGGCTGTTTTGTCATAATCCATTTCAAAAAGACCTCATTCAGCTCAATGGCTTCTTGTTTTAAAATTCCATCTATCACTTCTATCCCAGCATCACGAAGCATCTGTATGCCGCGTCCCGCCACCAGAGGATTTGGATCTTTCATGGCAATTACCACCCGCCCAATACCAGCTTCAATCAATGCTTTGCTGCATGGTGGTGTGCGCCCGTAATGGGAACACGGCTCCAGTGTTACATAAATCGTTGCACCTTTGGCTGCTGCACCAGCCTGTGCCAATGCATGGATCTCTGCATGCGGTGTACCTGATTTTTTATGCCAGCCCTGGCCTACGATGCGTCCTTCTTTTACAATTACGGCACCAACTAAAGGATTTGGACTCGTCCGTCCTTCAGCATAACGAGCTAACATCAGTGCCTGTCTCATATAATCTTCATGCTGCATTTCATCGCCCCACTTTTCCACTAAAAAAGGCTGCCAAAAAGATTTCTCTTTTTAACAGCCTCCAAAACGCATATACAAAAAAACTACACAAAAATGCATTCTAAATTTTTGTCTTTTCTCATCCAGACTGTACTGTCGGCTCCGGAATCCAACCGGATCTTGCCTTTCGGCTTGCGGGCTATACCGCCGGTAGGGAATCACACCCCGCCTCAAAGACTGTTTTATATTAACTTTACGAATTCATATTAACACTTTACCAATTCATTGTCAAATTCCAAGGAAAAATTCGTTATATAACCGTTATCTTTTACATGAAAGCAGACTAGAAAATGTATTATTTATTGATTCAATATTTTAATGCCACCCGATTTGGTGGTTATATTCTTCCAACCGGATCTTACCTTTCGGCTTGCAGGCTATACCGCTGAATACCTTTTTGTATCTGCATCCATATTATGTTGTTATGTTTCAAGGTACTACATTATACGGTAGGCGATCAATATTACCCCAAAATCGGGGTGATGCCCATAAACGAAATAAATGTAACTTTGTTACTCTTTTTTCTTCTTGTGGTACTAGTAAATTCATGCTTTAAATGAAAAAATTAATAATTAGCAACTATTATTTTATATTATTTGTATGTTATAATGGACTTGCATTTCTCATTTGTACCAAGCAAGTCGAAAGTGCAAAAGCCTGCCCTCAGTTCTGCGGCTAATGGGGTAGGCTCTTTTTATGCAAAAAATCAAGTCTACAATATAGGCACTACCGCTAAAAACAAATAAAAAAAGACCATTTTATATGCTAACTTCATATTTTATTCATAGTATAACTCTACGCCTACGCCTGCCTCTTTTACTGATGTCACAGCTGAAAGTGCTATTTTAGCATTAAGGTCCGTACAATGTGCTGCATAAACTTCAACAGGTTGTAACGCTCTAAAATAATCACATGTTCTTTTCATGCGCTCAGGTGATGTATGTAAAAGATGAAAACCTCCGATAACATTAATCACGCGTTCTTCCTGACAAACTTTTTTCGCCTGTTCAATGATATTGCATATTCCAGAATGCGAACAGCCCGCTATGATAACCAAACCATTTTTAGCTCGATACACTAGAGCACTATCATCCATAACATAATCAGGGATATTTTTAAGATCTTCTTGAAACATCCCCACTGGATTTTTTGCTTCAAAATCATTTAACCGTTCAATTTCGCCTAAGAAAACCAGGCGATTCGTAAGCCAAAGTGGCTTGCGGCTTAAATTAAACGAAAAAAATTTTTCTAATACACTTTTTTTAATTGGGCAGCCAATCTCTTCACCATTTTCAGTCCTTGTTAAAAATACTTCTGGATGGGCAATTAAACTTGGCTTCGGTAATATGTTTCGAAACTTCTGTTTTATTAAATAGGTTAAACCACGCGTATGATCATTATGTCCATGTGATAAAATGACGCCTGAAAGATCATCAAGCGAAATATTCATGGCCTCTGCATTTTGTAGAAAGACATCAGAGTAACCTGCATCAAATAAATATTTATGCCCGGATTCTTCAATAAAATAAGATACCGCAGGTTCTCCTACATAATATGAATCTATAATCGTGTTATTATCCACTAACATTGTAATTTTCATAATAACCTCGCTTTACATATGGATTTTATTCCAGTATATCACTCCAAAACAAAATAAAAAAGGCGACCATTTATGATCACCAATTTAATCTGTTATTTAATAAACTGACCCTACTTTTTCTATAATACATGATTGAATATCAAGAGGAAGTTTTATATCGTGCAGTTAATCTAAAATTCATAAAATATTCATATTTTCTTCATAAAATCATCACAAATATGCTCTATTATAAATCTTGAGATTGATACTTCTCCATATATTAATCTCGATTTTCAAAGTATTGAAGTTGTAAGTTTAATTCCTTTTTTCATCGCACAGATTCTTTCTCTGTGCGATTTTTTATTTATATTCAATACATCCCATCTGCCAAAATCCCCCCTTCATGGAGGTTACGATATCGTCCGCCTGAATTACTAGCTGAGGACTGCGGTCTTCTTCCGGAAAATACATCAAGGTGGCTGTTTTTTCTCCATCTTGGCAAAATAGTTCAATTACGGTACGATCGATAAAGAAATGTAAGCGTAAATTAGCTTTTGCCGCCAATTTGAATTTCCGTATGCCTTTTCCCCCAAGCTTCATTTTATTACGATCAATACAGAATAGTTCTTTTTGCCGGTCATACGTAAAAGTGATTTTTTCCAGCGCAAAATAGAACTTTATCGTAATCTGTTTAGCTTCACCAAGTACTAGATCCAATAAAATCTCTGAGCCACGTGGCAATTCACCTTGATAGTTGGTAAACTCCCGCTTAAAAATTTCTGTTTTATCACTTCGTAACTTTTCAATTTCATAGATAGGCTGTTGATAAAGCCGCCCATTTTTCATAGTAAGCTCTCGCATCATCGTTAAAGCAAACATCCAGCCTTTATCGCTTGTGGGATAGTCCTCACTGCGGTCTGGCATTCCAATCCAGCCAAGCATCAAATAACGACCATTCGCTTTAAAGACCTGCGGGGCATAAAAATCAAACCCCATATCAACCTCCTCGAAGTCTCCATGGCTAAACTCTGGAGTCGACAAATTTAAATTTCCAACTATATAGCCAGTCTGATAGAGGTTCTGCCACTTAGTCTCCTTTGCTTGAAGTCCCTGCGGCGAAAAAACCAGTACATCTGCATCCGCAAAACGCAGCATATTCGGACATTCCCACATATACCCAAAATCACCTAAGCTTGTCTTGATTTCACCGGAAAATTCCCAACACCCTGCTTTTTTATGATATAAAACCACACGACCTTTCAGCGCTTCAGTTTGAATACCAAGAACCATGTATTGTTCGCCCGCCCGATAAAATATATAAGGATCACGAAAATGTGCTGTATATCCACTGGGCTGCTTTGCAATAAGGACACCCTCTTTTTTTATCCTACCATCTGCTTGCAGGCTGCCCAGACATTGATAAGATTCACGCTCATTTTTATCATTTTTCACATTGCCAGTATACACAAATTGTAATTTGTCTTCCTCCACAAACCCGCAGCCCGTATAACAGCCGTCCTTATCAAAAGATTCACCAGGTACTAAAGCCAGACAGGGAATCGTATAATGCACAAAATCAGTTGTTTTTATATAACCCCAGCTTTTATGTTTATGTTCACAACTATAAGGATTCCATTGATAAAAAATATGATATTCTCCTTGATAAAAACTCAAGCCATTTGGGTCGTTGATCAAGCCAAATGGCATTTCTATATGAAACCGATTGTGCCAAAAGTGTTTCATTGGCAAAGCAGCTATGATTTTTTCTTTATATTCTGTCTTTGTCCACACCATCTCTTTGCCTCCCGCAAACGCTTTCTCTCTCTATAAATGACAACGGTAAATTACTTTGTGATTCCATTTTTTTACCTGCTATAAGATCCAACAGCCCTTGCGCCGTTTTCATACCTACAAGTTCATAATCAAAAGCCACCGTCGTTAGTGCTGGATAAGATACCACCCCTACTGCATATCCCCCAAAACCAGCTACTGATATTTCCTGTGGCACTTTAATTTTTTGTTCATGCAAATATCGCAGAACACCCAAACCGATATTATCCGTAGCACAAACCACCGCCGTTGGTTTAAAGGCGAGGATTTCACTACCACTTGCATAGGCTGATTCAAAACTAAAACCGGTTTTAACAAAATCAACTTTTGCTTTTGGATGATTTTCCATAAATGCATCAATAAACCCCTGTTTACGTTCAATGCCAACCGCACGATCCATATTTGTTACTCCGGCAAACACTACATGATGATGTCCTTTTTGCCGCACATAAGCTCCCATAATACGGCCAGCTCCTTCATCATCAATTTTGACGTAATGAACTGCAGTATGCTGTTGTCCCGTAAAAACGACTGGAATATCAAAAGACTTCAATAACTGCAAATGTCCTCGGGTAATACCTAAAGAATCAATAATAATACCGTCAACACCCTGTTGCTGTAGATTACTTATATTACAAATTTCTTTTTGCTTTTTTAAGTCACTTACAAGAATGAGTCCTTGATACCCTTCCGGTTCCAGGATACGATTCACTCCTTCCAGCAATTTTCCAACCGTTACAGAATCCATACGTGGCAAAATTATGCCAATTAGCTTGCTTTGCTTCATTTTCAGACGTTTGGCAAAAAAATTCGATTGAAAACCCGTTTCTTTAATGACTTGTTTTATTTTATCCATTTTCTCTTGGCTTATATACCCCTGATTTAAATAACGTGATACGGTACTTTTAGAAACTTTTGCCATATCTGCTATATCTTGAATCGTATACTTACTATCCATGAAAATCCTCCTGTGCTTTTCCAAAAATCTGATGATATTCTTTATTACAAATATTCGTCAAAAAAAAAGAAAGCCCTGCCACACAAGAGGATTTTGCATGAATTTAAAGTGAAAGAATTACGTTATTACTGGATTCATCAAGCTTTTATATGGAACCGATCTACTAAAAGAAATCGACATGTTATATTGTTTTATCTTATAATAAGAAATTCCACTGAACTCTATACATATCGTTTGTTTCTTTTGTGTCTACATCTTTTCCCCATGCATACCAAGTTGTAAGCCCCATATTTTTGGTAAACACATAATCCAGCCCAATGCGGATTCCTTTTACATTCTGACACCAATCATCGGTATTGCTGTAACTTGCCAGTTGCGGACTTTTCCGATACATTGCAAAAACATCAAAGCTTTTTGGTTTTGTCAAATCAGCCGCTTTATATGTAAGTTTCATAAGATATGCTTTTTGATCGGTACTTGTAATACCAGAAGATGCTATTCCTTTCGCATCCGATTTCGCGTAAACTGCACAAAGACTTAAATTATCGGCAACCTTGCTGTCGAACCCAACGGTATAATAATTGACATAATCATTGACCGAAGATTGATGCTGCAAAATATTACCACCAATATGATAATAACCTAAATGTATATTGCTTATTTTACTTAATGGCACATCAAATAATGCCGCTTGATAATTTCCCGACTTATATTCATAATTTGTGCCATCAATCGTAACGGTTGTATCATCATCGGTAGAAGTTGCCAAACCACCTTCTAATGTTGTTTTCACTACGTTACCAAAGGAAATCTGTGCACCCGTTACTTTATCATCGTATACAAGTCCCTGTGGCGAATAGGCACTAAATCGACCAGCTTTAATATTTACATTTGGTAAAACGGGTCCCGCTAAATACATTTGTTCAAAAACAGAATGCTGCAGCGTTTCATTTTCGCCACCATAATTTAATTGACGTCCGTACTCATTTTCACCATGTAAAGACCACGCATCATTAATTTTATAAGCATAGTTTATATCAATATTAATGTGACTATTGGGTGTATAGCTGCCTTGCTTTGTTCCCCTTTGAACGGTCAATCCGCCCGTATTGCCTTTATCAAAACGTATCCGTCCCATTCCATCAAAGCTCAAACGATCTAGTTTGTTTTCTTTGACAACAGGCCCTTGTGTTTTTTCATTGTACACACCAATTGCTTGCAATTCATCCGAATACTCTTTGGCTAAATTATCAAGTACTACTTTTGTATCCGCATCAGCCATATTGTCTTTAGACATGGCTTTTGCCACAAGTACAGCCATTTCATTACGTGTAAGGATCTGATTTTTAGGTAAGCTCATATCATCATAACCACGAACCATACCTTTGTGGATTAAACTTTCAATCGCATTATATGACCAATCGCCCTGTAGCACATCGGCAAATGGATTTTTATTTGCGGAACCGGTTCCAGTTGTTGCCAAAAAAATTGCTGCTGTAAGTACACATATCGTATTTTTTCTCATATTCATTTTCATTACCCCTCATGTTTTATAATTTCACTGCACTCTCTGAGTAATCTTTAAAGTTGATCAATATAGTTCTTTGTATAAAAAAAACAGTTGCCGCTGCCTCAAAATACCTTTTGAACATTTGTTGATCCACTTAATGTTTTTTATTGAATACATGGTAAAGGAACCGTTTCGATAGAATTCTAAATTGATAAATAAAGCAACACTATTTATTCGCTCTGCTTAAACAGCATGAACGTAAGCGTAAAGGCTACACCAAAACCGATTGCATTGACAAAAAGATACTCAAGTAAATGATTCATGTATAAAAGTGTTCCCGGAATAACAGTAATTCCCATTCCAGTGCCGGCAAGATGCATGAGGCTTGCGGCCATACCAGCAGCAGCGCCGCCTATTAGTGCATAAATAAAAGGTTTAACAAATCGGAGATTGATCCCAAAGATAGCTGGTTCCGTAATACCAAGAAAAGCTGGAATGACGGAAGAAATATATAAAGAACGTTTTTTAGGGTTTTTTGTCTTCAAAGCAACGGCTAAAGCTGCCCCGCCTTGTGCGACAATAGCTCCAGTAATAATTGCATTAAAAGCATCTTGTCCAGTCGTGGCCAAAAGCTCTATTTCGAGTGCATTGAATACATGATGTACGCCAGTTACAACAATTACCTGATGTAAGCCGCCAACAACAAGACCGCCAAGGCCAAACGGTAAATCCAAGAATGCCTTAACTGCACTAAATATATTAGACTCAACGGAATGCATAATTGGACCAACAACAAGAATGCCAATAAGCATTGAAATGAATAATGTCATAAATGGAGTTATAATAAGATCAAGTACATCTGGCACAAAAGATTTAAACCATTTCTGCAATTTTGCCGCAAGAATTCCGAGTACCAGGGCGGGTAAAACAGACCCTTGATAACCTACAACCGGAACGGTAAGACCAAAAATACTCATTGAAATAACCTGTGCATCTCCACTTGCTACCGCATACGCATTTGGTAATTGTGGCGCAACCAGCATAAGACCAAGCACAATCCCAATAACAGGTGTACCACCAAATTTTTTCATTGTAGACCACGTAACGAGCGCCGGTAAAAAAGCAAAAGCCGTATCCGTAAGAATTTGTGACATTCGTAAAAAATTTTCACTGAACTGTATTCCTAAACTCTGCGCCATTCCACGCAATCCCATAAAAATACCAGTAGCTACAAGTACTGGTATGATTGGTACGAAAACATCGCCCAGTGTTCTTGAAATTTTTTGCAGCATTGTCATCTCTTGGTAAGCTGTTTCATTATTACTGCTGCCAGCTAAGCTTTCCGAATCACGGACAATAACCGCATAGACTTTATCAACAAAGCCTGTTCCTAAAATAATCTGGAACTGTGCTGCCGCAAAAAATTGTCCTTTTACCCCATCAATATTTTCAATAGACTTTTCATTGATCTGACTCTTATCTTTCAAAATAAGGCGCAATCTGGTGGCACAATGTTCTACAGAACGAATATTTGACTTACCACCGATATATTTCAATATTTCGGCGGCAACATATTCTTCCTTTACCATGTTGTCTGGTATACTGTCCTTCACGTTAGTTTCCCCTCCTATTGATTTTATGATCGTATCACCTAATAGCAGTGTGATCGTAGTATAATCTGCTGAATTGGTTACAACGATAACAGTTGTTGTATCATAACCTGCATTTTCAATCGCTGCCAGATCAAATTCAACCAGCATTTGTCCTTTACTTACCCGGTCACCTTGCTTCACATGTGCTGTGAAATATTGACCCGCCAATTTCACTGTATCAAAACCGATGTGAATGAGTATATCTATACCTGTCATCGATTTTAATCCAATCGCATGCATCGTTGGAAACAGGACTTCTACAACACCATCAAAAGGTGCATACACCTTACCATCAATTGGCTTTACAGCAGCACCTCTTCCCATAGCACCGTTCGAAAATCCGACATCCTTTACCTTGGACAACTCAATCAGCTCACCGGCAAGTGGGCTTTCAATACAAATATCTTGCATAGTATAAATCCTCCTTTATGAAATCGGTTCCATATTTGATATGATATCAGTTCCATATATTTTTGTCAATTAAAAGTTAGAAAATTTAATTTATTCAACACTATAGATAATGCATTAAAGAAATGCCGCCTATCCGCTTGTCAGGAATGGGATATAAAATATTTATTCGCCCGTTAAAAGAAACTATAAAATTTATGATTCGTTATAGATTCCAGTTCTAACACACAAAAAAGCAAGGCTACAGCAATAGCCCTGCTTTTTTGTGTGTTATATTTTTATGATACGGGTAGTCGTAAAGTGTTACCTTACAATTCTTATTATACTTATAAAATCTTGGATTTTTCTTTGAAAACAAAAAATTTTTATAAAAAAGTATTTTTTGTTTAATTTAACTAAAAGCCAGTATAAACGTACGTTCTATTGCTCTGTTTTCTACCTTATAAGATAATTTCAGACATAACTTCTTTTACTAAATCATCTGCGATGTCGGTCATTGTCCTTACTTTTCCAATGGATTCTATCAATACCCATTTCACTTTACCATTAACCGCTTTTTTATCATGGAATATACTTTTAAATAAACCGTCTACTGTACATTGTTGTGCTTTGATTGGTAAATGAAATTTTTCTAGCATGTTCTTTACCAGCTCTACATCTGTTGAGTGGATCAATCCTAGTTTCCAGCTGAGGCGTGCCGCCCCATACATACCAATAGCGACTGCTTCACCATGATTATATACTTCATAGTTTGTTTCACTTTCAATAGCATGTGCCAGCGTATGACCAAAGTTTAAAATAATCCGCAAACCGGATTCTTTTTCATCTTGACTTACCACCTCTGCTTTTATCTCACAAGAACGATGGATAATATGAGCTAGAACCGTTGATTCCAAAGCAAGGATTTTTTTCGCGTGCTGGTCAAGATAAGAAAAAAAATCTTGATCATAAATAATACCATATTTTATAATTTCAGCTAAGCCAGTATAAATTTCACGATTTGGCAGCGTTTTTAGCATATCTAAGTCCATAAAGACTGCACTTGGCTGATAGAATGCACCAATTAAATTTTTGCCAAGCCGATGATTGACGGCAACCTTGCCGCCCACACTAGAGTCTACCTGCGCTAGTAAACTTGTCGGGATCTGAATGAATGGTACCCCCCGCATATATGTTGCGGCCACAAAACCCGCAAGATCACCAACAACACCACCACCCAAAGCCACAATCGGTGATTTACGATCAAGTCCAAGTTCAATTGCTTTTGTATAGATTCCATCAGCCACCGTCAGCGATTTTGAACTTTCACCGGGAACCACAAAAATGATTTCTGCTTGAAACCCTGCTTGTTTTAGTAAGTCTAATAAGGCATTGCCATACAACGTCCCAACATTATTATCCGAAATAACCAAAACTGTTTTAGAAAAACTCGCTTGTAAAACAAACGTTCTAATATTTTCTGTTAGTTTGGTACCAATAAGGATCTCATAACTTTCTGTGCCAAGATCAACCATTACCTTACACATGAGCACCAACCTCCTTCCGCAGAAATAGCAAAATCTGCTCCACCACTTGTAACGGCGATAAATTACTTGTATCAATACTAAGATTAGCTTGTTGATAAAGATCTTTTCTACTATCCAATAAATTTACAATCATTTCTCGGCGTTGCGTTGCGTCTTCAAGTGCAAGTAAAGGACGTGATGATTTTCTACCGGTTCGATCTAAAATAACATCAATCTCTGCGGTCAAGGAAATAACAATGCCGCTTTCTTGTAAGATTTGCAAATTAGCAGGATTTAAAACGGTACCGCCACCAGTCGATATGACAACATTACGATACTTTGCAACTTTTTGAATCGTTTCAGCTTCTTTTTTGCGAAAATATGCTTCTCCGTATTTTGCAAACATAGCTTTTATAGTTATTTTATGATCCACTTCAATTTTATGATCTGTATCGATAAAAGAGTAACCCAAGCGACTTGCCAGTAATCGCCCCGTACTCGTCTTACCTGTTCCCATAAACCCAATCAAAATAATATTTTTCATCCGTACGTACCTTAAATCCGTTTTTGGTAATGTGCAATTGCTGCTTTTAAATCACCAATAGAATCCCCGCCAAATTTTTCTAAAAGTTCCTGCGCCACTACAATCGCGGTCATCGCTTCACCAACGACCGATGCTGCGGATACTGCACAAACATCACTGCGTTCTTTGCAAGCCAGGACGGCTTCTTTCAACTTAATATCGATTGAACGCAGTGGTTTCATTAATGTTGGTATCGGCTTCATTACCACTCGTACAACAATTGCTTCACCGTTGCTCATACCGCCTTCAATTCCACCCGCATGATTCGTTTTTCGATATACATGCTGCGATTCATCTAAAAATATTTCATCGTGAGCCAAACTTCCTGGTAGATTTGCATACTCAAATCCAGCACCAATTTCTACACCTTTAATGGCTTGAATCGACATTAAGGCGCCGCTTATTCTTGCATCCAAACGTCGATCCCATTGGATATGACTGCCTAATCCCGGCATAACCCCTAAAACAGCAATTTCAAAAATGCCCCCTAACGTATCACCATCGGTTTTTGCCTGTCTTATTTTCTCTTTCATTTTTTCTTCTGCGATAGCATCACAACAATTTAACTCGGAAAGATTCTCTCCCCACGTATCATAAGCGATGTTTGCCTCATCAATCTGAATACCGCCAATATTCGTAACCTGTGACACAATTTTGATTCCACATGCTTTTAAAAGTTGTTTTGCCAAACCGCCAACAGCCACTCTTGCTGCAGTTTCTCGGGCGCTGGAACGTTCTAATATATCACGAATATCTTTGCGATCATATTTTTTAATTCCAGTTAAATCCGCATGACCAGGACGTGCCGCTGTTACAACAGGTCCTTCTGGTTTACCTGAAACTGACATTCGCCCCGTCCAGTTTTCCCAATCTTTATTAGCAATTTTAACTGTAACTGGATCTCCCATTGTTTCGCCAAAACGCACACCTGAAAGAATTTCCATTTTATCTGTCTCAATTAACATACGTCCGCCTCTGCCATAGCCTTGTTGGCGGCGTGCCATATCTTTATTGATTTGATCAACATCAATTGTCAGTCCCGCTGGCATACCTTCTACAATTGCTGTTAAGCACTGTCCGTGAGACTCCCCAGCCGTCAAAAAACGAAACATAGTAACGCACCTCATCCATAAATTATTAAATATGTAAATCAACAGTTCAATTATACATATTTAATAGTTTATTCTATCAAGCAGTACAAATCAAGTGTATGGTAAAGAAAAAATTGTCTCATTGTAGTGGATTATACGATAAGTTCCTACTCTATCTCAATTTACAATGAATAAATACTAAGAACCAGTTTACAAACTAAAACACCATCTTGCGTCTGGATACTTAAATGGCTTCCTTTATTAAAGCGCCGTGCAGCCTCTATTTGTCGCAAAAAATGAAGTATCTGAAAATAATTACCCTGAAACTCAAGTAGAATGGGAATTTCTTGATAGTTATCTTTTGAAATCAGTTTATTCGGTTTTATCTGTAATAAAGTAACTTGGCTGGCGGCGGCCATTTTCTCAACTTCGCTTAAAAAACTGCTTAATTCCATATTATTGGGTAACATTTGTGACAAAAAATCATTTTTTTTCCTAAGTTCTTGCTCATAAGCAGCCATATCAGGATGTTCATTCATAAAATTCTCAATTGAAATTACACTTGTTTCTTTTTCTGTAACAGTTGCTGTCAAATCCAATAGTTCTTGCTGGCGAGGTACATAAACAAACGTGTACACCGTAACACTCAAAAGAATCACACCCAACAGAAAAAAACTCAGCTGATACATCAGTTTTTTAGACTTCATGATATCACCACTTTTATTTAAATTTTGCTGTAATTTCAAATACCGTAATATCTTTGTTAAAAGCTTCATCGTGCATATTTTTTGAATTGATTAATGCCGCCTCAGAAAACAATGTATCTTTTTCAAATTTTTTTACAAAAGATGCCAAAGCTTGATAATCTAAACTTTTGCCTTGCAGACTCAATTCATTTTTATCACTTAGATATACTTCCGTAAGCCATACATCATCAACAACTAAATTGCCTAAATGGACCATCATGGCATACCAAGAAATTTTTTGATTCGACAAATTGATTAAAATAGAATTTTTATCATCAATTTCCTGTTTAGTTTCAGTCAATTTTACTCGGCGGCTAACACTCTCATCAAGTAATTGTAAGGCGGCATCATTTTTTGTCAGCTGCTGTTCCATATTATAGATTTTTACACAAGTATAAGCATACCAACTACTAAAACAGCAGATCAATAAAATTAAAACACCAGCAAATAATCTATACAAGACAAAGTCATCGGCACGCTGCGCAAACGGTAACAAATTAATTTGCTGCCGTTCAATATTTTTATAAAATATCGTCTCTACGGCTGGCAAAATTTTATCAGGCTGCGATAGAATTGACTGGCTATCGAGCGCGGATGAAATAGCTATGTTTTGCTCTACCGCGGCATGTGATTGCCAAACGAAGCCCAATTCAGTTGCTTCAATAAGCTCTCCCTGCAACGCATCTGCTTCCAAAACACCTAACAGCGGCATCGAATTCACCTGAAAAACTGTCGCTACCGTGTCTAACAAGACTTTGTCCATCGCCGCAATACGCACGGTGATCTTCATTTCTTTTTTTTCAACAATTTGAAAATCATAATGATATTCACCTTCTAAAAATGGGATATATTTTTCTACATCCCATTTTATTGCTTCACGTAAAGCCGCCCCTTCTAAAACAGGAAAATCTGCCAGACAAGAAAAAATGTTTTTTGCCGAAAAAGCAACCACAGCTGCACATTTAGCCAACCCTTCAACGTCAATTGTTTTTTGCAGCAAAGCTTTATAAAGCAACGCCAATGAATCCTCTTCATATATTTGTGGAATTTGAATCTCTATACTTCGTAATAAAAGCGGGATTTTGTCTCTGCAATCCAGTTTTACAATCTGTATCGTATGTTCTCCGATAACAATACCCAAAACAACTTCATATGTTTTAACAAAAATTTTTTCCTGCCAAAATTTTATATTTTTATGCATTCCTCTGAAGCTCCCCATTAAAACATATTATTCACAACGTACAATCTCAAATTCATCATTTTTAAATTGTAAATAAACAACAATCTGAGCTTTTATCTTGCCCACATGTCCAATAGACATGACTAGCAATTGGTCATCCGCATTCGTCATATAAACTTCATAGGTGCCTTCTCTAAAAGCGTCTGTACGTGATTTCAATATCGAATCATTATCTAGTAACCCGTTTCGGGCTCGGTAAAATAGGTCTGAATCATTTTTTAAAAAGCACAGCCCATCCTGCACTCCTGCTTCCGCCAAATTTTGAGCCTGCATGCCCGACACAAAATCATTTGCCATATGCTGTTCATTCTGACTAATAAGAAACAAACCTGTTCCTAAAAATAAAAGAACAACCATAATGCATAATCCCAAAATTGAGCCAAAACCTTTTTGCATCCTTTCACCTTAATCCTCTTAAACACTTATGATCCATCCACCATCGTAGCAACAGCTGTTTCTAGTGAAATTTTTTTATTCGTATTTTCATTTACCCCTTCGATTGCTATATTGATAATATGATGCTTGATTTTTTTGCAATTGAATTTTGTAATAGAAATAGCAGCAACTTTACTTTCTCCCGTCAACGGTTGATTATCTTTCATTAAACGATTGATCGTGGGTCCCGTATTTAATTCATAAAGAATCTGTTTTTCTTGCTCTAAATGGCGTTTAGTCGTAATTTCCAGTTTATCCTCCCCTATTTCAACGATCTTTGCCGCTGCAATATCTCGCGTCATACTAAGTAGCGCAAATCGCATCTGTTGCTGTAATTCTAAATCACCTAGATAGCTACTATAAAATTTCATCAATAAAAGAAAACTCGTTCCAATTGTAAGCAATAAAAAACATAGCAGAGGCATAGTCACTAACATCTCGACCAGTGACGCTCCCTTTTTATTATGTAGGACCTGCCGCAGTTTATCCATGGCAGGAAACCAGCGTTGCCATGCTGACTTGTTTATTTATATGATTTTCTTCCCATGAAACCACCACAACTACTTTTTTCAATGCCTCATTATTTGGCACAGAATCGACTGTAGTATTTATAACATAAGCTATACCATTTTTTTTGACAGGAATAGGATCATCACTATCTTGCCAGGGAATTATGCCATTTTGATACATTTGCAATACTGCTGTATCACCTTTAATATACGCTAATTGCTTTTGCGCTAAGAAACCAGCGGTAATTTGAATTGTTGTATGTTCCATTGATTTTCCACTAATGGTATATAAACTAAACAATGCCGCAATCGCAAAAGCAATAGCCGATAGTACCATTACCTCCACTAAAAAAAATCCATTTTCATGCATAAATATAACCTCACTTAAAGAAACTTCATGGCTTTTCTATCCGAATCCGTCCTGCCACATCAATTATTACCGCCAGCCGTTCATGCCCTTTATATAAATAAATGGTCCGGGGCGGATTCATGCGTCCATCAATCGTAAAACGTACATTCACATAATTAGTGGGAATTGTAATTGGTTTCGTAAAAGTATGTTGTTTTACGATATTTGAACCTTGAAAAATAACATAACCAGACTCTGGATTCTGATCCATCACCAGCTTTGGCATGGTGTCAAACTCAATTCGATTGAATTTTGCATTCCCATTCATTCGATAAATCGATTGTTCCTGCATCCAACGTAAATCAGAAACCAGATATCTTGCCTCATAATCCAAACTTGTTTTATCTATCATCGTAAGTTTAGGTAAAATCAGGGCAGCCAGTATATTTATAATCAATAAGACACACAATAGCTCAATATAGGACGTTCCCTGCTCATCCATAAGCAATTGCCTGATAAACAGATAGAATAATGTTTCCATATAAATAAATGAAAAATGCAGCAAATGCTAAAAATGGTCCGAACGGCACAAAATCTTTCCGTGTTTTTTTGCCTGTTGCTAAAAGTAGAATTCCCACCAAACCGCCTAAAACAAACGCGATCCATAAAATCAATAAAATATCCTGCCAACCAAACCAAATACCTAGTACTGCGGCAAATTTAACATCCCCGCCTCCCATACCACCATGGCTCAAAATCATAAAAAGAAGCAAACAGCCACCGCCCGTCAAAAAACCCAAAAACATATTTAGATAAGAAGTCTGTCCTAAAAACATTTGAACAATACCTCCACAAAAAGCAAAACTAAGCAAAACTTTATCAAAAATCAAATGCCAGTCATAATCGATAAAAGCGATACTAATCAAAAAACCTATTAGTAAGATTCCCGCAAAAAAAGCTGCACTTCCGTTTTCGTTTTTGTAAACAATCACGCTTGTAAGACTTGTTAACACTTCAATCACTGCATAGCGGCAGGAGATAGGCGCTCGACAATAATAGCAGTGACCATGAAGGAAAATCCAACTAAAAAATGGCACTAAATCGATGCTGCGAATTTGCCTGCCGCAACTTGTACAATAAGAACGTGGCCATATAATAGACTGATGACGTGGTATTCGATAAATACACGTATTCAAAAAGCTCCCTAAACTCAAGCCAATTATGCCAATCCAGATGTCCATAAAACTATCTCCCATCGTTTTATTTGATCCGTTCCAAACACCTGTTTGTTTTTTAGGTAGTACCAAATTCATTTGCCATTTTACCTTGGCACAAAGCATGATCACCATCGGCATTTAACTCATAGGCCGTATTTTCAATTTTAACTTTTCCATCCGTACCACCATTCTTAACAAAACAGAATCCCTTAGGGGCTTTTAATGTATCAGCTCCCGTAATAAAAGAATTTAAATCCGTACCAATATTACTGGGATATTTACCATTTTGTGCCTGATACATTACAATAGCTGTATCAATTGTCTGTAAGTCAGATTGTATTCGAGCTGTATTCGCTTGGGCAATTGCATCATTAAATTTAGGAATGGCGATCAGCGATAAAATGCTAACGATGGCAATTACGATCATTAATTCTAATAAAGTAAAACCATTTTGATTATTTTTAATATATTTAAACATGCGAAGCGCTCCCCTTGCTTAATTTTATTGGTTGATATATGTAAGCGAATCAAACATTGGCCAAGCAATTGACAATACAATACTGCCTATGATAATCCCTAAAATTATAATCATCAGAGGTTCGAGTAAAGTTCCCATTCGTTCAGAAATACGATCTACGTCATTTTCATAATACTGGGCTGCTTTCTGCAAAATCTGATCCAATTCTCCTGTCGTTTCACCTACCACCATCATTTGTAAAAACATAGGTTCAAACACCGTCTGATCTTGCAGGGATTTCGATAAAGAAACACCTTTTTGTAAGTCGCTTTTTGCAATTAAAAAAATTTTTATTAAATACAAATTATCAATAATCTTTGTTACAATCCCCACTGCCTTATCGATAGGAACTCCACCTTTAAGAAGAGCTGCTAAGGTTGAACTAAACCTCGCAATTGCCATTTTAGTAAAAAATTCACCCAGGAACGGTATTTTTAACAACATTTGATCCAGACGCTCCCGGCAGGGCGGTCTTTGATAAACAGAATACCCTATTGCACCAATTAGACTAAAAAATAAGATAAGTGTCCATCCATAATTCACCACAAAATAGCTTCCTGCTAATAAAAGACGCGTTACGAGAGGCAGCTGTACATTTGCATTATCAAATAGTGTCACAAAAAGCGGCATAATAAATACTAAAATGAAAACCAATACAATGACAGACAACGACATAAGTAACAATGGATATAACATCGCTGATTTTAATTTTTCACGCATTTGATAATCTTTTTCCAAATAAACAGACAAACGATTCAGTACTATATCCAAAACTCCGCCACGCTCTCCCGCAGCAATCATATAAACCATAACCGATGGAAAAACCGATGCATATGAAGCTAATGCATTCGACAACGTTTGTCCTTCTTGCAACTGCATATAAATCACACGCAAAATATCTCTTAATGTCCCTGTCCCGGTTTGGTTCATCAGAATTCCCAGACTATCAGCTAATGGAATACCAGCTGTCACCATAATGGCCAATTGTCGGCATAAAAGAACGATTTCTTTGTCTTTAACGCCATTTCCCATAGTAACCATGTTTTTGATTGTTGTAATTTTTTTGATTTTCGTAATGTAATAGCCATCTTCCCTAATTAAATGCACCGCCGCCTGCTTTGATTCGGCTCGAATTTCGCCTACCATTACACGTCCTGCTATATTCCGTATTTCATACCCATAGCGATCCAGCAAAAGCACCCCCGTTCAAAATGCATCACCTCGTTGACATGAAGCCGCCACCTCTTGGGTGATGATATCTTTTTCCAACAATGCTTGTAATGCCATAGCCATCGTATTCATCCCAAATTTTCTACCCGTTTGCAATTGTGAAAAAATCTGCTGTATTTTTCCCTCGCGAATCAAATTACGAATAGCTGCGGTAACAACCAGAATTTCCATGGCACATACCCTCCCATTTCCATCTTTACGTAAAATAAGCTGCTGCGCAATAATTCCTTGCAAAGTCATTGCCATCTGCATACGGATCTGACCTTGTTGGTGAGTTGGAAACATACTAATAATACGATTGATTGCCTCGATGGTGTCAAATGTATGTAAAGTTCCTAAAACAAGATGGCCTGTTTCTGCGGCTGTAATCGCCGTGAGCATGGTCTCTGCATCGCGCAGTTCACCCACCATAATAACGTCGGGGTCTTCACGTAAAGCAGCTCGTAGTGCTTCATGAAAGGAAAAAAAGTCCAGCCCGTATTCTCGCTGATTCACCAAACTTTTTTGATGCGGATAAATATATTCAATAGGATCTTCTAATGTAACGATATGGTAGGCTTGGGTTTGATTCAGCCAATCCACCATTGCGGCTAAAGTCGTCGATTTTCCTGATCCAGTGCTCCCTGTCAATAAAATAAGACCATGTTTTTTGAGCAACATATTCTGTAAAATACTTGTTTGATTCAGCATCGACAAGCTGCGGATCGTCTTTTCGACAATGCGTATCGCCATTGCAATACAGCTTCGCTGTCGAAAAGCATGAACCCTGAAACGTCCCACTTGGGGAAACTCATAGATAAAATCCAATTCTGCTTTTTGGTCTAATTTTATTTGCTGGTCCGAATTTGTCATAAAGCAAAAAATAGCATCTAACTCTGTTTTTTCTAACGCTTGTTGTTTTTGGAAATGTAAAAGGCCATTTTTACGAAAAGCGGGTGGCGCACCCACTGTCAAATGGATATCCGATGCTTTTTGTTCAACACCTTCTTTTAAAATAATATAAACAAAATTTTCTGCCAATTTAAGTGATTCGTTACAAATTTCCATAGGTTACTCTCACAACCTCTGCTAACGATGTATTCCCTGCTAATGCTTTTTGAATGCCATCTTGATAAATTGGCACCATATTTGCTTGAGAAACACTATGTTTTATCAGAGAAATCGATATTCCATTTTGAAAAGACGCACGAACTGTATCATTCATCACCAAAACTTCCTGAATAGCCATGCGCCCTTTATAACCCGTTCCGCCACAAGACCCGCACCCTCTGCCACGGTAAAGGACGATCCCTGGTTGATAGAAATTTTCTAAATATTTACGTTCAGGAGAATTTTCTTTTACAATATAGGCCTCTTTGCAGTCTGGGCAAATTTTACGAACTAAACGCTGTGCCAAAACACCTAAAATAGAGGATGCGATTAAAAAAGGTTCAATTCCCATATCAAAGAGACGAACAATCGCCCCAATTGCATTATTCGTATGCAGCGTACTAAAAACAAGATGTCCTGTTAAAGCAGCTCGCACAGCAATTTCAGCTGTTTCGTTATCACGAATTTCACCAACCATAATGATGTTCGGGTCTTGCCGCAAAATTGACCGCAGGCCAACCGAAAAGCTGAGTCCCTTTTTAGGATTCACCTGAATCTGGCTAATTCCATCCAAACAATACTCCACTGGATCTTCTATGGTAATGATATTTTTACTAGGTGTATTGATTGCGTTTAAGGCTGCATATAAAGTTGTAGTTTTACCCGAGTTAACTGGACCGGTATTTAATATCATCCCATATGACCGGTGGCAAATATCTGTAAAAAGCTTAAAATTTGCGGGTGAAAATCCTAATTCACTCGTCTGCAGCAAGGATGCCGATTTATCTAAAATACGAATTACCACTTTTTCACCATACATAACCGGCATTGTTGATATCCGCAAATCAATTTTTTTCTGCGCATATTCATAATGGATGCGACCATCTTGCGGCATACGTGTTTCTGTTGTATCTAAAGAGCTCATAATTTTGAGGCGCGAAACAAAAAACGCATGAACTGAGATCGGCAGTTCATGCGTTTCGCAAAGCTGTCCATCAATACGAAACCGTATCCGAACTATCTCAGCTGTTGGTTCAATATGAATATCACTCGCATTGACGTCAATTGCTTGTTGGATAATTTTATCAACAAGCATAATAACTGGCGCATCATTTGGAGCTTTTGGCTGAGGCGGCTTATAAGGACTTGTCTCCACCTCAATGCTATGCAGCATTTTATGTATGAGCATTTCCATTGTATAATGATCTTCCAGCATTATTGGCATGGTATATCACCCCATCTACTCAAAATAAAAATTTACAAAAACATATATATAAGTTGCATTTATCCTATTAGTCTGCCAGGATTTAACCGAGGGCTTTTTGTAATTGTTCGGTCATAATCTGTGTATCAGGTCTTTGTTTCGTCCATAATTCAAACGCAGCTGCTCCTTGTTCTACTAACATCTGTTCACCATTTAGCGTCGGATTGCCGTGTTTTTTAGCCGCAGCTAAAAACTTGGTTTCCTGAGGCGTATAAATAATGTCATAAACAAATGTATCATTTTTTATATACTGCCAATTGACGGCCGGACTTTCATCTATTTTAGGATGCATACCCAAAGGCGTCGTATTAATCAATAAATCAACTGAACCTAATTTTTTCTGAAACACCGGATCTTCCCAGTGGAATAATTCAATATCGATAAATTTCTTAAATTCTTCAACTAGAGGTTTTACTTTTTCGATATTGCGAACACCAATGACAATTTGCTGAATTTTATTGGAAATCAAACCCCAAATAATTGCCCGAGCTGCACCACCAGCACCCAAAAGAGCAGCTTTTTTATGCTCAATTACAAAATTTTGTTTTTTTAATGCGACAATAAATCCGATGGAATCTGTGTTGTATCCAGCTAATTTCCCCTGCTCAATCACCACAGTATTTACAGCACCAATCATTCTGGAATTTTCATCGATTGTATCCAAAAGCGACATAATATTGACCTTATGAGGAATCGTAACATTAAAGCCGCGAAACCCTAACGCAACAATTCCTGCAACTGCATTTTGTAAACATTCTGGCTGCACGGGCATAGCGATATAAGCATAATCCAGTCCAGCCTTCAATAATGCTGCATTTTGCATCGCTGGTGAAAGTGAATGTTCCACGGGGCAGCCAATAACTCCCAAAATTTTTGTCTTACCTGTATATAACAAATTCATCATCCTTACTTTTTTAGATACATTTACCTACGTGAACTACATATTTTTTCAATTGTCCTATAATAATAAAAACTTCGCTGCACAATTTTCAATTCCTGCACGAAATAAGCACATTTTTTATCTTTATTTTGCTCCTGTCCATCGTTCAAAAAGTGTATGTTCTATTCCCATAGAATCACAAATTTTCCCCACAAGCATATCAATAATATCTGTGATTGTCTGCGGACGATGATAAAATCCCGGACAAGCTGGAATAATCCGAACGCCTAAACGTGACAATTTCAACATATTCTCCAAATGAATCGCATTAACAGGGGTTTCGCGGGGCACAATAATCAGCGGGCGGCTTTCTTTTAACGTAACATCTGCCGCTCGAGTCAATAAATTATCCGCTATACCATGTGCAATACTTCCCAACGTCTTCATTGAGCAAGGAACAATAACCATTGCATCATTTTTAAAAGATCCACTGGCGATTGATGCACCAATATTATCGACTTCATGTAAAACATCTACTTTTTTCGCAAAATCCACCTTGGAAATACCGCATTCATATTCCATGACTTGCAAGCCGCTTTTTGTCACAACAGCATGCACTTCGCAGTTTTTTTCTTTTAACACTTCAATGAGTCTAACTCCATAAATAGAGCCGCTTGCTCCCGTTATACCAACAATAACACGCATTTTAGACCTCGCTCACTTTCTGTTTCAGCACACTTCAAATGCATTTTTTATCTGATGCACCCGATAATTTTCTGTATTTTCATAATAAACTTCAACCACATCAAATCGACAAGGTTGATCCAACATATTTTTTTGCTGCAAATACCACTGCGCCACTTTAATGATTTTTCTCTGCTTATAATAATTGACAGCTTCCGCTGCATTACCAAATTTCAAGCTGCGCCTTGTTTTTACTTCAACAAAAACAAGAACGTCTTTGTCTTTTACAATAAGATCAATTTCACCAATTTTAACTTTAAAATTTTTCACTAAAACAGAATACCCATTTCTATGTAAATAGGTTGCTGCAATCGCTTCTCCAAGTGCCCCCAAACATTTATTATCCATAAAAACGCTTCCATTTCAAGCAATTTAATAAAAAAATCAAACTATCATAAGTTACATTAAATATTTTATATGGCAATCGTCAGGAATTTGGTATAGGGTTGCGTGGCGTTACGGAGGAATCAAACGATGCCCTGTACTAAATTCCCGACAGACTAATAGGCTAGATATCATTTATTTAATACATTCTATATAACATTACAAATTAAAATCCTTCATTCTTTTTTGGTCCATTCGATATACATACGCTAAAACTTCAGCAACCATGGCATACAGATCTGGTGGGATTTCCTTATCAATTTCAAGTGCCATAAGCATTGCTGTTAATGTTTTATTCTTATAGACAGGCACAGCATTATTTTGCGCAGTAAGCAGAATGTTTTCTGCAACGTTCCCCTTACCTTTTGCAATAATTTTTGGTGCCGTATTTTCATCTTCCCTATATTGTAAGGCAACGGCTTTAATAGTTTCTTGTTTTTCACTTTTTTCATCATTGATCATAGTTATTCACCTATCGCCCGCACTTTAAAATCTTTCAAAACCAAAGGATAATTTTCAAAAGAAGCTTTCAGTTCTGGTATATATTGATTAAACGACTCTACCATGTCTGTATTTGAAAAAGACAGCCGCACATTTATATTTTCTTTTTCATACAATCGAAATACCATTTCTACCGCACCAATATTTTCGGTAAGAAGACAAAGTCTCAGCCAAGTTTCTTTTTTTCATTATTTTGACCATTCTCATTTTCAGACTGGTCATATATATGAACATAGGTTGGATAATTTTTTTGATTCTCACCTAAATACAGCGGTGTCATAAATGCCATCGACCGATGATTTTCCGAAATTGAGTTTTCATTCCCCATTGATTTACGTAATAGCGAGGCAAAATCGTTCATATTTTTACTGGCATTTTTTAATTCATTCGCTTGCATATCCTTTAATTCACTCAAATCACACAGTTGAACAAATGTCCATAGTTTTGGTAATTCAGGCAGGTTTTGCTTGATTGCCGCCTGTGAAATAGATGTTGGTATGTTTTTTTCGCTGAGTTTCAGTAACAGTTGCAATTGCTTTGCATCTTCTTCAGGCATCATTTGCTGTTTGTTATTCATAAAATTTTTCAACAAAATAAGACTTTTTTCATCTAATGAAGAGTTATTCATCAGCTGGTTTGCTAAATTTTTCAATGTCTGCATCGTCTGCTCTGTATTTTCCAGCGGCGATGCGAGTAGTTGACTCAAGGTTTGCGGATTCACAGCTGAACTTACTACGAATTGTCTCATCATAGTAGAATTGGCTTGACCAGGTACGGATCCTGTAGAATTTTGCAGTTTAGTTTGTGTTTGCATCATTTCATTTTCATCAAATCCAGCCGTACCAGCATTTGTTAAAGTCAGATTGGAATCCGTCTTTGTGCCCACTGTCTGCTTTAATGTATCATTTGCCAAGGTTCTCGTCTCTGCATTTTGCAGTAAGGAAGAAGCCATTGCTTGCCCTTTCATTTGTGGATTGGTTCCAGCTTGATTATTTTGCTTGTTGGCTTGTTGATCCATCGATTCAGTTTCAGCTGATGTACCATGACTTGATAAGGTTGCATCCGTTTTTGTGGTAAGTGGCTGATTTAATGTATCATTTGCCAAGGTTCTCGTCCCTGCATTTTGCTGTAAAGAAGAAGCCATTGCTTGCCCTTTCATTTGTGGATTGGTTCCAGCTTGATTATTTTGTTTGTTGGCTCCATTTTCTTGATCCATCGATTCATTTAATGAATCTTCAATAGGCTCCTGCAGTGTCATCGTATTCAGTAAATTTTCATTTGCTGTACCAAAATTTTTCTGCATGGCATAAGTTGCCGAAGCCAAAGACTGTGTTGTTGTCTGTAAGGGATTTCTTGGACTGCCTTCATTTGGCATTGATTGTTTTGTATTCGTCGCCACCGTTTGATTTTCATTTTCCAAATTGCCTGTTCCTAATTTTTGCTGAGGTACATTCGTTGAAGCCGTGGTTGAGGATGCGTTAGGCTGTCCCATATTTTGCTGATTTTGCGATGCAGCATTTATCGAGGAAGGTGTCGGCAAAAACATTTTAACCAACTGTTTCAAAAAGCCTAAACTTTCCGTTTCTGATTGTGGCAAAGCGGGCATAGAACGACTGCTATTTCCTAGCAAAAGTTGTAATTGTGCAGGAAAATCTTCGATTGATTTCCCCTCTAACAATTGAAATGCCATTTTCATCAAATTTACGGAATTAAGCGTTTTTCCGTTATTTCCATCTAACTGCGTTAAATTACTTAAAAGTATTTTCAAATCATCCGGTAAAACATTTGCTTGATCCATTTCTGCCAGAGTGCCCATTTGATCTAAAATTTTTGCTGCGACATGCAATTGATCAAGCGTAAACCGTTGGCTTTGCAACACACTACCAAGACCTTCTGCTAAAGAAGAATCTACCGAAAAAGAATTTTGCAGCAAAGTATTGATAAATTTCTGTAATTCAGCCGGTATTTTTTGTGTTCCATCTGCGGTCTCTGTTGCAGCTTTTGATAACACATTCAGCATGTCCGTTACTGAATTTTCTATTGTTACATGTGTTTGTGGCTGAAAAGGCGAACTTGCTTGATCGCCTACTTCTTCATTAATGACTGTGCTATTATTTGAAATAGGTTGTGTCCGTTCTACTGGAGATATATTATTTACACCCGCAGCATTCGTTTCTATTGCCATAGTTATTCCTCCATACTTAACACTTCACAAGCGACTTCACTGGTTCAAAAGAGCGACGATGGATTGGGCAAGGACCGTATTTTTTAAGAGCCGCTACATGTTGGGCTGTTCCATATCCCTTGTGCTGCGCAAAACCATATTCAGGATACATTTTATCATATTCATCCATCATATGATCACGTTCTACTTTTGCCACAATTGAGGCTGCTGCAATTGAAGCACTGATAGCATCTCCTTTTATCAAAGACAATGATGGTATCTCTAGTTGTTCTAAAGGAACTGCATCAATCAAAACCTGCTGTGGTTTTGGCTTTAGTGATAAAATCGCATTATACATACCATTAATCGTTGCTTGATAAATATTAATCCGATCAATCGTTTTCTCATCCACAATTGATCTTTCAATAGCAATTGCTTCTTTTATCAGCAATTCATAAATTGACTCTCTGACTTTCGCTGATATTTTTTTTGAATCATTTATTTTAGGAATATATAAACCGATCGGTAAAATAACAGAAGCGACAAATACAGGACCAGCTAAAGGTCCACGTCCAGCCTCATCTACACCAGCAATGTATTCAATGCCTTGCTTTTGAAATTGATATTCATATTTATATAAAGCATCGACTCGCTGTATTTCATTTTGCTCACGTTCCCATTTACGAAAAAGTCTCTGAACCGCACTGCGTGTATCATTTGTTAACGCTGTGATTGTTTCTGCCTTTAAATCTTTTTGCTTAACTAATATCTCTATTTCTTTTATCGTCATTTTTTGAATATCCATTAATTAATTCTGCGCCCCATCTCATAATTCTTCTAAAAATATATTACATATATAGAACGCATTAAACATTTTATATGGCAATCGTCAAGAATGGGGTATAGGGCTCCGTGGCGTTACGTAGGAAGCAAACGATGCCCTATACCTCATTTTGGCAGACTGGTAGACTGGATGGAATTTCTTTAATGCGTTATATATAATCTGTATTCGATAGCAAAAGATTTGTTTCCTTGTAAAAAGTACTTTTTTTCTTCCGACTAAAAAAGCTGTCTACGATATTGTAAACAGCTTTTAGCAAAGGTTTAATGAACCTGCTGCGCATTGGGCTGATCCAAACTAATCAAACCAAGCTTGCCGGCACGAAATTCATTTATGATAATACGTCTACCTTTTTCATGATCGATAATACCACCTTTTAAAAGGAATCCACGTTTTTTACCAATCATCTCTAAAATTTCGGCCGATGTTTTTGGCAATTCACCGATTAATTTATAACGTTCTATGAGTCTTTCTGGATAATCTGCTGCCATCGTTTCTAAAAAAACACTCATTACCTTTTCCATATCATATGCTTCATCATTAATTGCTCCAGTAAAGGCGAGCTTTAACCCTACCGTCATATCTTCAAATTTCGGCCATAATATACCCGGTGTATCAAGTAAATCTAGATTTTTTCCTATTTTAATCCATTGCTTTGATTTTGTCACACCTGGTTTATCGGCGGTCCGTGTGACCGATGCACCAGCTAAACGATTAATCAAAGAAGATTTCCCTACATTAGGTATACCTAAAATCATAACACGTGCTGCTCTGGCATTCGCACCACGACTCACTAATTTTTCTGTTTTTACCCTTGCTAATTCTTCGGCCATCTTCACTAAAGTTTTCATACCAACACCGGTCATTGCATCAATAGAAACAGCTTGTACCTGCTGCTTTTTATACAAGTCAATCCACGCCTTTGTCGTTGCCGGATCTGCCAGATCCGATTTATTTAAAGCCACTACGCGCGGTTTTTCACCAATAAGTTCAAGAAGCATAGGGTTAGCACTACTATAGGGAATGCGTGCATCAAGAAGTTCAATCACCACATCAACAAGTTTTAAATTTTCGGTAATTAAACGACGTGCTTTTGCCATATGTCCCGGAAACCAATGAACCGTTGGCAAATCATTTTTCATTTCTTCAGTCATCTTTTATTATCCTCCTGTGAACCATTGACAATACTGGATTTTTCAATGGTTTCGCATTTTTATTTTTTAATTTTCCTGTATTATCTTTTTCTTTATATATGATTTTAAACTGAAATGGTAGATGGCGGTAGACAAATCGCTTAACATCAAGCATATTCTTGATTATTTATTTATAAATATTATCTATTGTTTAATTGTTGTTTTTTGCGTATACTTACAGTATCAACATAATTTGTTGAAATGGTCTGGAAGGGAATGGTTTATAATGCAGAGACACACTGTATCATCTAGTCGAATAGATAGTGTTGGTTGGGAAAATAACGTCTTGGAAATTAAATTTCCAGGCGGATTACTATATCAATATGCAGATGTTTCTAAAGCGGAATATGATAATTTTCTTAATTCCGCGTCTTTAGGTTCTGCTCTTTCCCGTATTGAAATAATCCATCATTATCATCGAGTTTAACTTATAAAAGTGGCTGTGGTTTTAGATGCAGCCACTTTTTTTATTTCTATAAATAAAACGCCAGTATATAGGTTCTATATACTGGCGTTGTTGTCTAATTAAGATAATGTCTTTAAATGATCAAACGGCCAAAATACCATAACCGCTTTTCCTTTTATTAATTCAAACGGAACAAATCCAACATCAGAAAATCTGCTGTCTTCTGAATTATTTCGATTATCGCCCATAACGAAGATGTGACCATCCGGCACAGTCGATAATGGGTAATCTCCCATTGTTTTACTTAAAATATAAGGTTCATTCATCAATTGTTGATTCACAAAAACTCTGCCTTCTTTTATCTCAATTGTATCGCCAGGTACAGCAATAACTCTCTTAATAAAATCGCGACTAGTGTCTTTTGGATATTGAAAAATCAAGACTTCGCCACGCTCAGGGGCTCTAAAGCGATAAATAAATTTATTTACCACCAAACGTTCCTGACTTAGTAAAGTAGGACGCATGGAAGGTCCATCTACTAAATATAATTCAACAATAAAATATCGAATGAAAAACGCTAATATTACAGCAATAAGTATGGATATGATCCAGTCTTTAAGTTCTTCACCCAGCGACATATTACTCACAAACGCAAGCCTCCCTATAAAAACAAAGAATAGGGACTGGAAATACAGTCCCTATCATTACTACTAACGTCTTTCTTTAATACGAGCAGCTTTACCAGTAAGGCTACGAAGATAATAAAGTTTCGCGCGGCGTACAACACCTCTACGAATAACGTCGATTTTTTCAAGTCTTGGAGAATGTACAGGGAAAGTACGTTCAACACCAACACCATAAGATATACGTCTTACTGTAAATGTTTCACGAACGCCGGTACTCTGACGACCAATTACAACGCCTTCAAACATCTGAATACGTTCACGCGTACCTTCGACGACTTTTACATGTACACGTACACTGTCACCAGGTGCAAATTCAGGAATATCTGAGCGAAGTTGTTCTTGTTCTAAAGCTTGAATAATGTTCATTGATAATTTCCTCCTTAATTCAGACGTTCATGGTAAATCATATAATCATTACTCAGAGGACCGTCCACATACTTTTTCATTATATCATATATTATAATTTGTTTCAAACACTTTTTTCATTTCCACCAGATTTCACCTAATAGGCGATCTAAAATAATCGCTGCAGCGGCACGAACTGGTAAATGATTATAATCAACAGCACCATAAATTGGAGCAAGAATAAAATCAAACTTTGCCATGGTCTCTTTTTCAATACCCCAGCCCGTACCAAATAGCAGTAAATATGGCTGATCGTTCGTAGCCAGCTTATTTCGTAGCAGCTGATATGATATCGTATTGGGATAGGTTCGTGCATCTGTTGTTACAACAAAAGGTCTCTGACCTTCTCGTTCTTGAATTTGTTGAATGGCGTCTTCAATCGTAGCAACCTGTTGCAAAATAGAAAATGCTTCCTTACGATCTTTATGATATTCGCTGCCATAACCAGTTTGCCAATAATCAATAACAGCCTGAGCCAGCTTTGCCTGCGCTTCATTTGGTTGAATAATAAAATATTTAACCATACCATAAGTTCGTGCAGTTCGTGCAATATCATGCAAATCATAATTGGTCAAAGAGGTCGTTACAACTTCCATATTGCGATTATAAATCGGATAATGTACCAAACCAATATACACCGTCATATTAGCTGCCCCTGCGTTCTGCTTTTATTTCAGCTAATAGTTTGAGGTCCGTCGCATCAAGTTCAATCTTTTCTAATAAATCAGGACGTGCGTACAATGTTACACGCAAAGCTTCTCGGCGACGCCACAAATTAATTTTCGCATGATCCCCAGAAAGAAGAATATCTGGTACTGAAAACCCATGATATTCTCGCGGACGAGTATATTGCGGACACTCTAAGAGGCCTGCATAAAATGAATCCGTTGGCGCTGACTCAGCTGAACCAAGCACGCCAGGCAGCATTCTAGACAATGCATCAACAATCACCATTGCGGGCAATTCACCACCAGTAAGAACATAATCACCAATGGAAATAGCTTCATCAACTAGATGATCCGTAATCCGAGCATCAAAACCTTCATAATGACCACAAACAAAAATCAACTGATCATAGCCTGCCAATTCTTTTGCTTTAGCTTGCGTAAAAGGCTGTCCACTCGGACACATCAATACGATGCGACGATTGATAAATTCTGTATTGTCTTTAATATGCTTGACCGCACGAAAAAACGGTTCTGGTTTCAAAACCATACCGTTGCCGCCGCCAAAAGGAGCATCATCGACCTGCTGATGTTTGTCATAAGCAAATTGACGAGGATTTGTAATTTGTACATTTAAAAGATTGTTTTCAATTGCTCTTTTGGTAATGCTTTGACCAAAAGGACCCGCAAACATCTCAGGAAATAAAGAAATGATATCTATCTGCATAATTAATCCAACTCTTCCGGACGAATAATTTTCATTTTACCATTCACGAGATCAATCTCTGTTACAACCTTTTTAAGTGCTGGTACTAAAATCTGTTTTGCTTGCCCTTTTTGCGAAACAATATATACATCATTGCTGCCTGTTTTTAATATTTCCGTAATGTTTCCAACAAGCTCATTATTTTCATCGTACACAGACAAACCAATGATATCAAAAGAATAATATTCACCTTCAGAAAGTGGTGGAACTTCACTGCGTTTCACATGGATCAATTCCCCATTAAAAGGCGTGATATCATTCCGTTCATTGAATTGCTTAAATTTCATAATAATGAACTGTTTATTGTATTTCATTGATTCCACCTCAAGTGTTGTGGAATCTTCCAAATAAACTTTTTTCAAAGACTCAAATCGATCAGGGAAATCAGACAAAGAAATAATACGAACTTCACCCCGCACACCGTGCGGGGCACCAATCTTACCAATTACAATTAATTTTTCCATTGGTTTAGTTGCGGAAGGCAATGATTTTTCCATCTTCCACCAAAATTTCAGCATTCATGATTTGTGGCATTTCATCGCCAACTTTGATTTCAACAATTCTTTCCAATGTCCCCTGAACGATTTCCGCGCCAATTTCAAGCTGTCCACTTTCTTTTAACTGATCAACTAAATGATTTTTAAAATCAAGGCGCTTCTTAGTTTCCGCATCAATTTGTTGGCGAACTGCTTCCAATCCCTGCATATCCTGTTTTGCTTGTTCTGCCATGATACGCTTTGCCTGAAATTCAATCTGCTGCAATTCTAAATCTGTTTTCTTGATATTGTTTTGAATCTCACTCGCTAATTGTTTTTTTAAGTCTTCCGTAACTTTTGCCTTGATAGTTACAGGACATTTCAAAGTCATACTATCCATTATACGGTCACTCCCACTCTATTTTATGTAAATAATCTATCATTTTCCATTAATTTTTTTATAAAGAAACAGCGGCAATAATCCCTATTCTAAAATAATGGATTCGTTGCCGCAGTTTTTAAACGATCTCAACAGTGACTTTTTTGTTTTCGCGAGTAGCCGCCGCTTTCACAACAGTCCGCATTGCTTTCGCAATGCGACCTTGTTTGCCGATGACTTTGCCCATATCATCCGGAGCAACATGTAATTCATATACAGTAATACTAGTATTATCTTTTTCTTCTACTACTACCTGTTCCGGATTTTGTACTAATGATTTGGCGATAATTTCAACAATTTGTTTCATATCTATTATGCCTCTTTCTTAGTTCTTTGTGCGTTTTGCTTCATCAAATTTAGCCATGATACCTTCTTTTCTAAATAAAGACTTAACGGTATCAGTTGGTTGAGCACCTTTATTCATCCACTCAAGAGCTTTTTCTTCATCAATCTTAATAATTGCAGGTTCTTTAGTGGAATCATAATGTCCTAATATTTCAATAAAACGACCATCACGTGGTGAACGAGAATCAGCTACTACCACACGATAGAAAGGGTTCTTTTTCGCACCCATACGGTTTAAACGAATTTTAACTGCCATAAAAAAATTCACCTCCTTCTAAAAATAATAAATTCTATAAACTTTAATTCATAAACGGCATTTTAAAACCGCCCAGACCTTGTTTACCTTTACCTTTGGTCATTCCCTGCATCTTTTTCATCATCTTTTTAGCTTCAGAAAATTGTTTGATGAGTTTATTAACCTCTTGGACTTTTGTACCACTGCCTACAGCAATACGTTTACGTCGGCTGCCATTTATAATATTTACATCACGACGTTCTTTCGGCGTCATGGAATAAATAATAGCTTCAATATGTTTTATTTCTTTACCATTCAAATCAAGATCTACATCGCCTAGCTTTTTCTTGATATTACCCATACCCGGAATCATACCAAGAATCTGATCTAACGATCCTAATTTACGAACCTGCTGCATCTGTGCTAAAAAATCATCTAAAGTAAATTCATCTTTACGGAATTTCTTTTCCATTTTTTTGGTTTCATCGGCATCAAACGTTGATTGTGCTTTTTCAATTAAAGAAAGCATATCACCCATACCAAGAATTCGTGATGCCATACGGTCTGGATAAAATGGTTCAAGAGCTTCTAGCTTTTCGCCCATACCGACAAATTTAATTGGGCAGCCTGTTACTGCCTTAACAGATAATGCCGCACCACCGCGGGCATCACCATCTAATTTGGTGAGGATTACACCATCTAAGCCTAAATCAGCATTAAAACTTTCCGCAACATTAACTGCATCTTGCCCCGTCATAGCATCAACTACAAGTAAAATTTCATGTGGTTTGACGTGCTGCTTAATTGATTTTAATTCCTGCATCAACTCTTCATTGATATGCAAACGACCGGCTGTATCTATAATTACAATATCATTGATATGTGAGTTTGCTTGTTCCATCGCTTTTTCAGTGATTGTCACAACATCCGTGCCTTCCGGCATTGCAAAAACTGGAATATTAAGCTGTTCGCCTAATACTTGCAGTTGCTTGATTGCTGCCGGACGATAAATATCCGCTGCCACTAAAAGAGGCCTTTTGCCTTGCTTTTTCATTGCTAAACCAAGTTTTCCTGCCGATGTTGTTTTCCCTGCGCCTTGCAGACCAACCAGCATGATAACCGTTGGCGGTTTAGATGCAATCATAATTCGGCTTTGTGTGCCACCCATTAAAGCCGTTAATTCTTCATTAACAATCTTTATGACAACTTGCGCCGGTGTCAATGTTTCTAAAACATCTTGACCAATTGCACGTTCTTTTACTTTTGCAACAAATTCTTTTACAACTTTAAAGTTAACATCTGCTTCTAAAAGTGCCATACGCACTTCACGCATTGCTTCATTAACATCAGCTTCTGTTAACTTGCCATGACCGCGTAACTTCTTAAAAGTCTCTTGGAGACGATCCGCTAAACCTTCAAAAATCATTTCATGCCTCCTTAACCTTACCAATTAGGCTGGAAAGCCTTTTCAATATATCATTTATTTCTGTTTTATTATCTAAACCCCGAAGTTTCTCTACCGATTCTGAAATCGATTGCAGCTCCAAGCGTTCTTCTTTATATCTTGCGACTAAACCCAGCTTTATTTCATAATCATTCAAAGACTGCTCTGAACGATGGATAATATCATAAATAGCTTGCCTCGATATTCCCAGTTCATTTGCAATTTCTGATAAAGACAAGTCATCAAAAAAATGCATTTCCAGGCAACGTTGTTGCTTCTCTGTAAGTAAAGCCCCGTAAAAATCAAACAATGCACTCATGTGCAAAAGTTTTTCCAGCACGTCGGATCACCCTGACTACTACATTTATTCTGCCAAGTAAATTCACTTGACTTTGCTATTATACAGAACTTATTTATTATTGTCAAGCTTTTTTACTTGTCGGAGAATAAAGCTTTTGCAAAGTCTTCTGAATTAAATGGTCTCAAATCATCTACTGCTTCACCGATGCCAATCCACTTCACTGGCATTTTTAGTTCGGCTTTGATGCCAACAACAACGCCGCCTTTTGCCGTACCATCCAGTTTCGTCAATACTACACCAGAAATTGGTGCCGACTGTGAAAAAACATCGGCCTGATTAATCGCATTTTGTCCCGTTGTTGCATCTAGCACAAGCAATGTTTCGTGGGGAGCTTCGGGAATTTCGCGTTGAATGACCCGATTTATTTTTTTCAATTCTTCCATTAAATTTGATTTTGTATGCAAACGACCAGCCGTATCAATAATAAGTACATCAATATTTCTGGCTTTTGCAGCTTTTACTGCATCAAAAGCAACCGATGCCGGGTCCGATCCCTCGTCATGTTTAATGACAGTTGCCCCAATTCGAGTGCCCCATATTTCCAACTGATCAATCGCTGCGGCACGAAATGTATCCGCAGCAGCCAGCATAACGGTTTTGCCTTGTTCCTTATAGTAATTTCCCAGCTTACCAATGGTTGTCGTCTTACCGACTCCATTAACACCAATAACCAAAATAACGGTAGGCGGATTCACTGCCAATGTACTTGCATCCGACCCGGTCATTAAAAGCGCACTGATTTTTTCCTCCAGGAACGGTCGTAAATCTTCTGGTGTATTAATTTCTTTCTTTTTGATGCCGTGGTGAACCTCTTCCATTAACAGCGTTGATGTCTTTACCCCAACATCTGCTGAAATCAATGCTTCTTCCAACTCATCGAGTAAATCATCGTCTATTTTTGCGTAACCCACAACAATTTGTTCAATTTTTTCTGTAAACGATTTACGTGTTTTTTCTAACCCTTTTTTTAATTTATCAAAAAATCCCATAATTTTCCTCCAAAATTTATTTCAACGCTTCTTCCAGCCTTACGGAAACAAGTCTCGAAACACCTGCATCTTCAACGGTTACTCCATACATGATATCCGCGGCCTCCATCGTTCCTTTACGATGTGTTACAACAATAAATTGTGTTTTTAGAGCATATTCTTTCAAAAAAGCACTAAATCGATCCACGTTCGCCTCGTCAAGCGGTGCATCGATTTCATCGACTACACTAAATGGTGCCGGACGATATTGTAAAAAGGAGAACAGCAGAGCAATAACCGTAAGTGCCCGTTCGCCGCCTGATAAGACTGCAAGATTTTGCAGCTTTTTATCGGGCGGTTGAACAGCAATTTCCACCCCGGCTTCCAATACATTTTGTGTATCAGTAAGTTCCAATTTAGCTTGACCGCCACCAAATAATTTCACAAAAATCTCGCTGAAGTACAGGCTGATTTGGGCAAAAGCTTCTGAAAACTGTTTAGACATTGTAATATCCATATCACGAATAATACCCGCCAAATACTCTTTTGCGACACTAAGATCCGTTAACTGCTTTTGCATGAATGTATACCTTGTATTGAGATTTTCATATTCCGTTATCGCATTGGGATTGATCGGTCCTAATTCTTCCATTTCTTTTTCCAGTAAACGAATTTTTTTACCAAGTGAGGTATTCGTCTCATCGAGTCTATATGTTTGTGCCTGTTCAATCGACAAATGATACTCACTCTCGAATATTTCAAGACATTGCTGCCGTTCAAATTCAGATTTTGTTTGTAACAGTTCCGTTTGATGAATTTTATTTTGCAAGTCATTTTGTTGTTTATTCGCATCTTTTATTTCGCGATCATTACTTTGAATTGACACCATTTTTTCCATTTTAACTTGATAAAAATTATCATAATCTTTCGTGCCAATCTCACGGAGTGTAACGAACTGTACATTTTTCTTCGCCAATTCCGTTAATTCTCGCTGCGTCGCAACAGTCACCTGATGCAGTGACTCTTGTTCCTGTTTGATTTTTAGTAAATCGCTGTTATACCGATCCATAGTCTGCTGCATATTAGTTCGAAGTTCATGATGGCGGATTAATTCCTGCTCAGCAACGGTTTGTTCTATTTTACTATTCACAGAAATCTGTCGAAGTGTTTCTTGTTCTTTTTTTAATTGTATAAGCTGATTTTCCGTCGTTTCATCTTGACCTTTTTGTTGATTATCCGTATGCTGCATATATTCAATTTCAGCTTTAACATCTGTCATCTGCTGTTTGATACGAATTTCTTTTGCCTGTAACGTATCGCCCAGTTCCTGTAAAGAATGCAGCTTGGTTTTCTTATCAGCTAATTCCATCGTCGCTTTTTCAATATAAATTTTCAGTTCCGCCTGTTGTACTGTCAAGAGGTGCTCTTGCTTACTAGCAGTTTGAGCTTGCATTTCCAATTCTCGCAAACTATTTTCCTGTAGAATCTTTTTTTGATTCAATTCTATGAGTTCACTCTGCTTGCTTGCGATTTCCTGATGAAAGGCTGCAATTTCGCCACTGCGATTTAAGAAACTCGCCTCACGCCGACCCGTACTACCGCCAGAAATAGATCCGCCTGGATTGATAAGTTCGCCTGCCAGAGTGACAATTCGCGCTTTAAAGCCTTGCTTTTTCGCCAATTCAACTGCATGTTCAATCGTATCGACTACTAATGTTCTAGCGAGTAAAAAATCAACGATTTTTTTATATTTTACATTGGTGGAAACGAGTTCGTTTGCATATCCAATAAAACCTGGTGCCATTTGCAGACTGCCATCATCAAATGATTTACGAACAACAATTGTATTCAAAGGCAAAAAGGTTACACGTCCTAGTTTCTCGCGTTTTAAAAAATTAATTGCTGCTTTTGCTGTCATATCATGATCGGTAACGATATTTTGCAGACTGCCGCCTAAAGCAATTTCAACTGCCGTAATATAATCCGATTGAACATCAATGAGTTCCACTACAGCACCGCAAATACCAGCCTGCCATTTTTCATTGCTTTTTAACACACTTTTTGTAGCACGACCAAAGCCTTCGTATTCTTTCTGCATATTTGCCAAAAATTCAACTTTTGATTGAGCCGCACTGAGTCCTTGCTGCAGATTGCGTTGTTTTTCATCCATTTCATGCTGCTCAATGCCAGCCGCTTCAAGGTTTTTTTCCACCAACATTTTTTCATGCTGTGCTTTCATCATGTTATCAAACAAAACTTGTGCCTGCGTATTTAAATCCATTAAAAGGACCTGATTATCCGTCATCTTGTGTTGTTCATTCACAGCTTCTTCATTTAGTTGAACCAATTGTACTTGAAGTTCTTTTATATCATGCTCTAAAAGAAGCAAATCATTGCGCCGATTCGTTAATTTTTGGACTTGTTCCAACGATTTTTCCTGAATCATTTTTATTGCCAGTTCAATTTCAGAAATTTGCCCCTGCAGGATTTCTTCACGGACAGATTCCTCTTGAATCTGTAAAACAATTCGTTTAGCTTTTTCTTCAAATTGTTCTATCTTTTTCTGTGATTCAAAAAGTTGGTCTGACATTTCCAGCTTATTGTTCTCCAGTTCGGCTTGATTGGTTTGTAATCGCTGACCATTCTCATTGCTTCGTTCTAAGCGTTCCTTGCATATAGCCATATCACTATTGTTTTTTTCAATCGCAGTAGCGAGTTCACTATTTTTAACCGAAAGTATTTGCAGTGATTTCTCTACTTGGGTCAATTCATTATTTAACTGTTCCTTTGTGACCTCTAATAAATTAACTCTCACTTCACTTGCCTGACTAGATTGCTGCAATTCCAAAATTTGTTTCTTATTCATTTCAAAATCATGATTATATTGTTCGTACCGATTTAGTAATACGGTTAATTTTGATTTTTTATATTCTTCATGTAACACATTATACTGTTTTGTTTTTTCTGCATATTCAGCCAGTGGCCCTAACTGATGTTCAATTTCATGAATAATATCCATCACACGCAGCAAATTTTGTTCGGTATCTTCTAGTTTACGTAAGGATTCTTTCTTTCGATTACGATACTTGGTAATACCTGCTGTTTCTTCGAATAAAAGACGTCGCTCTTCCGGTTTACTATTTAAAACCTGATCAATTTTATTTTGGCTGATGACGCTGATCGCATCACGCCCTAATCCCGTATCGGCAAAAAGATCATAGATGTCTTTTAAACGACAACGTGCTTTATTAATATAATATTCACTTTCACCGGATCGGTACAAACGGCGTGTTATGACAACTTCATTAAAATCGACCGACAGCTGTCCATCACTATTATCAAAGGTCAGAGAAACTTCAGCTAAACCTAATGCTCTTCTGGTAGAGCTTCCTGTAAAAATAATATCTTCCGCTTTTGCTCCACGTAAATTCCGTACATTTTGCTCACCCAAAACCCAGCGAATTGCATCGGTAATATTACTTTTTCCGCTGCCATTTGGACCAACAATTGCCGTAATTCCCTTATCAAATTCAATTTCCAGCTTATCAGCAAACGATTTGAAGCCATACGCTTCTAATTTACGTAATTGCAATCTATTCACCAACCTAATATTATTGCTATATAGAAATAAATTTTTTCAGTCGTTCTATACCTTAAAATAACTCTCAAATTTATTGTATCACAAACAACCTTTATAAAACAATTACAGCCAAATCATCTGGTACATAGATCTGCCCCTTATAATACGCTACACCTTCAGTTGTATAAGAATACTGACGATTTTTCATGTTTTTATCTTCGGTATGATAAAGCACCAAATTCTTTGCTTTAAGTAGTTCAGCTGTCTCACAAGCTTCTTTTACAGTACTATGATTCTTTTCATATGGCTTGAAAACATCACGATCCGCATAAAGACAAAACGCTTCTGATAAAAGCCATTCACTGTTTTCAACATAACCCTGACAACGTACATTAAATGGTTCATCACCCAGACAGGAAAAACGTTTCCCACTTGGCAAAACTGCTGTAAACCCAAATTGCTTTGCTTTTATCGATGCAATATCAAAAAATGTCATTTTCATATCTAATATCGACAAAGATTGACCATCTTGCACTTCTTTAAAGAAAATGCGTCGTTCTAATTGCTGCACATCCTTCTTTTTCAAAGTTAATGTGGTGATGGTGGTTATGATATCGATTAATTCCCTGTGACAATATATCGTAAAATTCCCCTGATATTTATTTTGGTTCATGAGGGTTGCTATTTTTCGAATGACCCAGATTACTCCAAGCACATGATCGGTGTGACTATGTGTCACAAACATATGGTGAATATTTTCACAGGGAATATTTGTTTGTTCCAATTGGCGCAAAATACCATTGCCACCCCCCGCATCCACTAAAAAATATTCTTCGGATAAATGTATGGCAAAACACGTATTAAAACAATTTGTCACCATAGCCGAACCAGTTCCCAGCATAATTAATTCTTCCATCTCTCAAATCACCTTTTCATTTCATAATTATATAAGTTTCATTAAATATTTTATCTGGCAATCGTCAGAAAACATTATTGGCATGGTTTTTCAACAATTTTTTGATGTTCCGCTGCCGTTTCATACAAGCCTGCTTCTAGATAACTTGACCCAAACTGATGCATCATTTCTAAAATAGGAATCATCTTTCTGCCATTATCCGTCAGACCATATTCAACTTTTGGTGGAATGACCGGATACACTTTACGAAAAATAAGTTTATCTTCCTCTAAACTTCTAAGCTGCAAGGTCAGCATCCTTTGCGTAATATCGGGCAAGCGCCTTTTTATATCACTAAAACGAAGCACTTTATAGCTTAAATACCAAAGAATAATCAATTTTCGTTTCCCTGATAAAAGATGTTGTACTAAATCCATTGGACAAATCGCATATTGGACACAAGTGTCTTTCATATGACATTCTTCATGTTTTTTAATTTCTTTCACAAATACCCCTCCTTTACAGTATCATTATTGATACTACAATACAAATAAGTGCCTACTTGCAAAATAAATAGTGTAATGTTACTATCTTAACATACAAATTAAAGATTTGCATGTAACAAATAAAATACAATTGAAAACTTAGAGGTGCTTTATATGTTGAACCAAAAAATTAAAAAACAAGTAATCATCAGCCAAATTATGCTGCCGAATCAAGCGAATGTAGCTGGCAATGTTCATGGCGGCGAAATCATGAAAATCATGGATTCAACTGCTTATACAGCAGCTCGTAGATATGCACATACCAATGTTGTCACAGCCCGAGTTGATGAATTGCAATTTCATGAACCAATTTTAATTGGTGATTTAGTTATTTGTACAGCTGAAATTGTATTTGTCGGTCATACATCAATGGAAATTTCCGTAAAAGTAGAAGTTGAAGATCTGGACGATGAGTCCACACCACAACAAGCTTTATCCGCTTATTTTACAATGGTAGCAATGGATCGTAATGGTAAACCATTGCCAGTACCACCATTAAAATTAGAAACAGATACAGAAAAAAGAGCTTTCATGGAAGGCAAACGCCGTTATGAAGAACATCGTCAAAGTAAGCGCAAATCTGCTTAAAGTAAAAAAGACTTTTGCACGAACGCTACTATACAATTAGAAAATTACGAAACCTACACAAAATAAACTCTGCTCAATTCGGGCAGAGTTTATTTGTATATCTTTTTATATCATGACTAATAAATCACTATTCAAACTGTATTTTATGTTTTGAAATTCTACAACAACGTGATGTAACGTTGCCAAATCCTGTTTTAAAATAATATTTTTTAACTGATACTCTTTATACCAAAGGCCCAGATTGCAATTTTTATTACCTCGTAGTTTAGAAGTATCTTTCGGATGATGGTGCACAATAATTTCTCCATATTTAGTGGGAAGGCCTTCTAACAGCTGATCCATTTGGATTTTAAATAAATACGAATCCACTAATTCGCCAAAAGCAGGATGATACGGTCCAGCCAGAATCGTTTCACCATCGTCAAGTTGTTCACTAGCCTGAAGCCCAACACGAATGACCTGAATATCATGACGAATAAAAGTCAGCTTCATGAGCGCAGCATATTGAATGGCCTGTTTTAATGACAAAGGCTGATAATCTCCTTTTTGATAAAGCTGTGCTAATTTTGTCTGAATTAAAACCAAGGTAGGATAAATACGCACAAAATCAGGACAAAGTGCAATCGTCTGTGAAAGGGAATCCATAATAGTTTGCCAAGTATCTCCAGGCAGTCCTGGCATCAATTGAATTCCCAAACAAAATCCATGCCCACGCACAAGTTCAGCTGCTCTTAAAATGTCGTCCACGGTGTGACCACGTTCCGATCGTGCAAGGATTGAATCATTAAAAGATTGGGCACCGAGTTCAATCGTCTTTACACCAAAAGCAGCTAAATTATCCAAAATATCACTACTAATACAGTCTGGGCGAGTCGATATGCGAATCGATTTTATTTTTTTTGCTTGCATATAGCGATAAGCCGGCTCTAATAATTTTCTTTGCAAAGAAAGCGGCAGTGCCGTAAAGCTGCCACCATAAAAAGCAACTTCAATAAATTTATTTCCCCGGATTCGATTTAAATGATATTCAATTGTGTTTTGGATAAACTCTTGCGTCACGTCAGTTTGGATACCAGTTATTTTGCGTTGATTACAAAATACACAGGTATGAGGACACCCATAATGCGGTATAAAAATTGGAATAATATAATTTTTCATATTTGCCTCATACAAAAATTGGATGGCCTCAGCCATCCAATTTTATTCATCAATTTTATTCATTTTTGCTAAAGCTGCCTTAGCAGCGTGCTGCTCCGCCTCTTTTTTGCTCTTGCCGAAGCCAATTCCATATTTCTCATCATTTACCATAACAGCAATTTCAAAGATTTTATTATGATCTGGACCATCTTCCGAAAGCAATGCATAGTGAATTTTTTGATCGATATTTTTTTGAATAACCTCTTGCAATAATGTTTTATAATCTTGAATATTTTTTCCCGTTTCAATCATCAATAAATCATCTTGCAACTGTTTTAGAATATAAGCGGATGCTTTTTGCATGCCTTGATCCATATAAATAGCACCAATAACCGCCTCAAAAGCATCAGCCAAAATAGATGCACGCGTTTTACCACCAGTTGCAAGCTCACCCTTACCAAACAGAAGATACTCCCCTACATTAAGCTTGGAAGCCCGTTTAGCAAGAGTCGCCTCACAAACGACAGAGGCTCTTGCTTTTGTCAATTCGCCTTCGGGCAAATTGGGAAAATGTTTAAACAAATACGAACTGGTTGCTAGTTCCAACACTGCATCACCCAAAAATTCCAACCGTTCATTATGAACAATATGCGACCGTTTCGCTTCGTTCGCATAAGAAGTATGAGTCAACGCCTGATGGAGCAAATTCCAATCCGTAAATGCAACACCCAATTTCTTGGCAAATGTAACTAATGCTGCTTTTCTTTCCTCAGTCAATTTCTTAGCTACATTCATTTTACTTTACATATTTCTTTAAAATGAGACATGCATTATGACCACCAAAACCTAAGGAATTTGATAAAGCAACATTGACAACTTTTTCACGGGATTTATTTGGTACATAATCAAGATCTAAACCTTCATCTGGCACTTCATAATTGATCGTTGGCGGCATAATATCATTTTCAATTGTGAGCGCCGTTGCAATACATTCAATTCCACCAGCAGCACCAAGCAAATGTCCTGTCATGGACTTAATTGAGCTCATAGCCAATTTATAGGCATGATCACCAAAAACAGTTTTAACAGCCGCTGTTTCTGTTTCATCATTCAAATGAGTGGATGTACCATGGGCATTGATATAATCAACCGATTCAGGAGCAAGCTTTGCGTCTTTTAACGCAATTTGCATGCATTTTGCAGCCTGTGCACCACCTGGAGCAGGAGATGTAATATGAAAAGCATCCGAATTGGAACCATAGCCTACAATCTCAGCATAAATATGAGCCCCACGCTTTTCGGCATGTTCTAAACTTTCTAATAAAACTACACCAGCGCCCTCACCCATAACAAACCCACTACGTGTTTTATCAAATGGACGAGATGCTTTTTCCGGATCTGCGTTATGATCGGAACATAATGCTTTCATTGAACAAAATCCAGCAACCGCTGCAGGTGAAATACATGCTTCTGTCCCACCAGCAACCATAGCATCCGCATCGCCGCGTTGAATCAAACGACAAGCATCACCAATTGAATTGGTTCCGGTAGCACATGCTGTTACGACACAGCTGCTTGGACCTTTAAGACCAAAGGTAATCGACGTTTGGCCAGCTGCCATATTGCCAATCATCATCGGAATAAAAAATGGGCTGATACGACCAGGACCTTTATCGAATAACGTCGTATATTGTGTATGCAATGTCTCAATACCACCAATACCAGTACCAATGATAACTCCGATGCGATCCCGATCTTCTTGATCTAAATCAATTTTTGAATCTTCTAAAGCAAGCTTACTTGCCGCCACCGCAAACTGCGTATAACGATCCATGCGCTTTGCTTCTTTTTTATCAATATAGTTGAATGGCTCAAAATCTTGAACTTCTCCAGCTACTTGTGCAGTATAGTCAGACGCATCAAATCGGCTGGTTTTTTTGATTCCAGACTTTCCTGCTAACAGAGCTTCCCAGAATGCATCTTTACCAATACCGATTGGAGTAATCGCCCCTATACCTGTAATTACTACTCTATTTTCCAAACTCTAAACACCTCACAACTTAATCTATAATTGCAATTTCCGCCTGTAATCTTGAAAATATTTCCTTAACCGATAAAATTTCTTTTATACGATGAATATATTCTCCTGTGAATACCAACCCTGTTTCTACATCGCCCTGTTGGGCTCGAATCAGGGCTCGAATAATGCAAAAATTCTGTTTGCAATTTTTCAAACAGGCATCACAGGTTTTAACAGGGACTGACCCCACTAATATTTTTTCTACAAACGGATTTCGAACTGCACGTCCCGGAAGACCTACTGGACTTTGAATTACAACTACATCTTCAGCTCTAGCTTTTAAATAAAATTCTTTTAATGCTGGAGCTGCATTAGACTCTTCACTGGCTGCAAAACGTGTACCCATTTGTACACCATTTGCCCCCATTTTTATCAGATCAACAATATCTTGACCATTCATTACACCACCTGCTGCAATTACAGGAATATCCACAGCCCTACGGATATCGGGAATTAAATTTCTTACCGATGTATCGGTTCCCAAATGTCCGCCTGCTTCTTTTCCTTCTACAACAATGGCTGCTGCACCAAGACGTTGAGAAATTTTCGCTAATTTAACAGAAGAAACAATAGGTACGATTGGAGTACCAGACTCCTGACCTAAACCAAACATATCGCGCGAAAATCCGGCACCTGCAACAACTAAATCTATACCTTCATCAATTGCGGTTTTTACAATCTCGCTAAACTTTCTTGCTGCAACCATCACGTTAATGCCAACAATTCCGGACGTTAAAGATCTAGCCAGTCTGATTTCATAACGCAACTCGTCATTTGTCATACCGGAAGCCGCAATCAGTCCAATACCACCCTGATTAGCTACTGAAGCAGCTAATTTAGCAGTGGATAAGCGAATAGCCATACCACCTTGAATGATAGGTATTCTTGCAATTTTAGTGCCAATTTTCAGCTCTGGAAGTTTCAAAATAACTCCTCCAATCAATTCAATGCATATTACCTTTAGAAAGTCCCGAGAACGAATTCACGGGACTTTTCTTCTAAAAGGTAAGACTCTCAAACTTATTTGCTTTGGTCTATATAGGTTACAACATCATTAACAGTTTTAATCTTTTCAGCAGCTTCGTCCGGAATTTCAATACTGAATTCTTCTTCGAATGCCATGATTAATTCAACAATATCAAGAGAGTCTGCACCTAAATCATCGATGAAAGTCGATTCGATTGCTACATCGTCTGCTTCCACACCTAATTGTTCTACTACGATATCTCTAACTTTTTCAAAAGTTGACAAGTCGTTCACCTCCTCCCACTAAGAAAAATTATAATTACATTACCATACCGCCATCTACATTGATAGTTTGGCCAGTGATGTAAGAAGCATTATCAGATGCTAAGAATAAGACGGCCTGTGCTACATCCTCAGGAGTTCCCATTCTTGCGAGTGGAATATTTTCCACCATATCTTCTTTAATCTTATCAGAAAGAACGGCTGTCATATCGGTTTGAATAAAACCCGGAGCTACCAAGTTTACTGTGATACCTCTTGAAGCCAATTCTTTCGCCATAGATTTAGAAAACCCAATTACACCAGCCTTTGCTGCTGCATAATTTGCCTGACCTGCATTACCAGTCAAACCTACCACGGATGTCATATTAATAACACGACCAATTCGTTGCTTCATCATGATTTTTGAAACAGCCTTTGTACAATAAAAAACACCTGTTAAATTTGTTTGAATGACTGCATTCCAGTCACTTTCTTTCATACGCATCAAAAGTCCATCACGCGTAATTCCAGCATTATTTATAAGAATGTCGATCCGACCAAATTCAGCCATTGTTTGTTGAATCATGGCATCGACAGATTCACTATCTGCAACGTCCGCTTGCACCAGCATCACTTTACCGCCGGCACTCACTATAATCTGTTCTACTTCTTTGGCAGCCGCTACATTACCTGCATAGTTCACTACAACAGCTGCACCGGCTTTCGCTAATGTAATTGCAATGGCACGGCCAATTCCACGCGATGCCCCAGTAACAAGAGCAACCTTACCGTCTAAAAGCATTTTAGCGAACCTCCTTGAAATAATCAAGCGTTTTTTGTAAAGATTCAAGATTTTCCACATTTAAACTCTTCAGTGTTTTATCAATACGTTTGTTAAAACCATTCAAAACTTTACCTGGTCCCACTTCTACATAGATATCCGCACCAAAATTTTTCATTTCAGCAACACAGTCTTCCCATTTCACTGGACTTGCAGCTTGGGCAATAAGACTTGCTTTTATTTCATCTGCCTTTGTTAAGATTGTCCCAGTAACATTTGTTACCACTGGTATCAATGCATCAGCAATCGTTACTTTATCGAGTTCAACTGCCAATTTATCAGCTGCTGGTTTCATGAGTGCACTATGAAATGGCGCGCTCACTGGTAAAATCACACATTTCTTCGCACCAGCTTCTTTTAAGAGTTCTGATGCTTGTTCCACGCCTTTTGTCGTGCCGGCAATTACAACCTGTCCTGGACAATTAAAATTAACAGCCTGTACAAGATTATCTTTTGAAATCTTTTCACAAATTTCAATTATAACATTCCTGTCAAGCCCAATAACAGCAGCCATGCCTCCCTGTCCAACTGGAACAGCTTCCTGCATGAAAGCACCACGTTTATTGACAAGGCATACAGCATCTTCAAATTTCAAAACACCCGCTGCCACAAGAGCCGAATACTCACCAAGACTATGTCCCCCAACTATTTCAGGTGCAATCCCATGCTCTTTTAATATTTCATGACAAATTACACTTATCGTAAGAATAGCTGGTTGTGTATTTGCTGTCAAACGGAGAGATTCTTCAGGACCATTAAAACACATATCCATAATGGAAAACCCCAAGGATTCATCCGCTGCTTTAAATATTTTTTTTGCTACATCATATTTTTCATAGAATTCTTTTCCCATGCCAACAGTCTGCGAACCCTGACCTGGAAATACAAATGCAATTTTACTCATTACAATGCTCCTCTATGTATTTTATTTACAATTTTCTTCTATTGTATTCATAACACCAGACAATCCATCTACAAGATCATGAATGATTTCATCCACAGATTTCAATTCATGAAGCAGTCCGGAAATTTGACCGATCATAACCGATCCATTCTCCACATCACCCTTATGCGTTGCAAGATGAAGTTTGCCAGCACCAAGTTTCTCTAATTCGTCAACAGATACGCCTGTTTTTTCCAGTTCTAAATATTCACGCGTCAGTTTATTACCGATAACACGAACTGGATGGCCTGTTGATCTGCCCGTGACGACAGTCGCACGATCTTTAGCTTTCAGTACAGAATTTTTATAATTGTCATGTGCAATGCATTCTTTCGAAAGCACAAAACGAGAACCAATCTGGACCCCTTGCGCACCAAGGGCAAACGCTGCCGCAAGACCTCGTGAATCACCAATTCCACCTGCTGCAATTACAGGAATATCGACGGCATCAACAATTTGCGGCACAAGTGCCATTGTAGTGATTTCACCAATATGACCGCCGCTTTCTGTTCCTTCAGCAATAACAGCATCAACACCAGTACGTGCGAGGCGTTTTGCTAACGCTACTGAAGCTACAACCGGAATGATTTTACTACCGATTGCTTTTAAAGCCGGAATATACTCGCCAGGATTTCCTGCACCAGTTGTAACAACCGGCACTTTCTCATCAACAACAACCTGCATTACTTCTTTAACAAAAGGTGACATTAACATGATATTAACACCAAACGGTTTATTCGTCCAACTTTTAACTTTTTGAATTTCCGCTCGCAAAATATCTGGAGGCATATGTCCAGCACCAATAATCCCTAAACCACCAGCATTCGATACCGCAGAAGCCAGTTCAGCCGTACCAATCCATGCCATACCACCCTGAAATATAGGATACTGAATATGTAACAATTTGCAAATAACATTATTACCAAACATGCTAGTCCTCCTTAGCCCATTTCATAATGCACGATGCCCATGTAAGCCCTGCACCAAATCCGGCAATAGCTATTACATCGCCTTTTTTAAAGCGTTTTGCCTGCACTGCTTCCGCCAAAGCAATGGGAATCGATGCTGCGGAAGTATTACCATACTGTGCCACATTAACAACTACTTTTTCCATCGGCAAATGCAATCTTTTAGCTGCCGATTGGATAATACGAATATTTGCCTGATGGGGAATAAGACAATCAATTTGATCTTTTGTGAGACCAGACCGTTCTAAAGATTTCAAAACGGTACTGCCCATTACTTTTATGGCAAACTTAAAAACTTCACTGCCGTTCATATGAATATAATGCATATTACTAGCAATCGTTTCCAAAGATGCTGGATGGAGACTCCCGCTAGCCGGTATATCAAGACATTCTGCCCCAGCCCCATCCGAGCCAAGATCAATGCCCAGTATCCCATAACCATCGTCTACTTGACCTAAAACAGCCGCACCAGCACCATCACCAAATAAGACACAGGTATTGCGGTCTTTCCAGTTAATATATTTCGATAAAGTTTCAGCTGCAACAACCAAAACTTTTTTATAAACACCCGTTTTAATAAACTGAGTTCCAACACTCATTGCATAAACAAAGCCCGAACACGCTGCCGATAAATCAAATGCAGCTGCATGCGTTGCCCCTAATTTATCTTGTAAAATACAAGCTGTAGATGGAATCGTCCGGTCTGATGTGAGCGTAGCTACAATAATCAAATCAAGTTCTTCCGCTTTAATGCCTGCATTGTCAATTGCATTTTGAGCAGCTTTAATGGCAAGCTGCGATGTAGGAACATCATCTTCCGCAATTCGACGTTCACGAATTCCGGTCCGATCGACAATCCATTCATCGTTTGTATCAACCATTTTTTCTAAATCAAAATTGGTTAAAATCTTTTCTGGTACATAATACCCGACGCCGATAATACCAACACTATTTTCCGTCACTATCATTATTCAATATCTCCTCCTTTGCTATACTATCACTGATGTGTTCCAAAACATTATTCTTCACATATTCATTTGCAACCCCAATGGCACTACGAATTGCTTTTGCATTAGAACTGCCATGGCAAATGATATAGCATCCATTAACACCTAACAAAGGAGCGCCGCCGTACTCAGCATAATCCATTTTCTTCGCTAATTTTTTAAATGTTGGCACAAGCAAAACTGCCCCGGCTTTTGCTAACCAGCCGCCGCCTTTGATTGTCTCTTTAATCAGCTTCATAATAGTTTTTGCTAAACCTTCAGCAAATTTCAGCACAACATTCCCAACAAACCCATCACAAACCACTACATCGAATGTACCGCGAGGAATATCCCGACCTTCGGCATTCCCTTGAAAATTAATTGTTTTCATCTCTTGCAAAAGTGGATACGTAGCAAGTGCCTGTTCATTACCTTTTGTTGATTCTTCACCAATATTTAAAAGTCCAACTCTGGGACTTTTTATACCAAAAACATATTCTGCATAAATTGATCCCATTAAAGCACTTTGTACCAAATGTTGTGGTTTACTGTCGATATTTGCCCCTGAATCCAATAAAAGAGTAACACCATTTACCGTTGGCATCGGCGTTGCTATTGTCGGACGATCAATACCCTTTATCCGGCCAAGGCCAAATAAAGCTGAAGCCACTGCAGCACCCGTACTGCCTGCTGAAAGCACCGCATCGCAAGTCCCGTCTTTTACAAGACGGGTAGCAACAACGATTGATGCATCTTTTTTTCGTCTTACGGCTGCACCAGGATGTTCGGCCATACCAATTTCATCACTTGCATGATAAATCGATATTTTCAAATCCTGCCAATGAGGACTTTTATTTAGCTCCGCTTTTACTTTATTTTCATCGCCAACTAAAACGACTTCACAATCATATTGTTTCGCAGCTGCAATCGCACCTAGCACGATTTGTTCAGGAGCAAAATCCCCACCCATAGCATCAACTGCAATTTTCATACACTAGGTCCCTCCATTAACTCTCCAATGAAACCATTATAAATTTAGCTCTAAATACTTCCTGTGTTTCATTTTTTGTTTTAACCCAAACAAAGTATTTATTCCCTCGTTTACGCATAATTTCTGCCTTGGCAACTAACTTCTCACCAACATGAACTGGAATTTTATATTTTACATTCGCTACACCAGTCACAGCCAAAGGTGCATCAATAATCGCAAGTGCTAAAGAATTCGCTTGTGAAAACACATAATGTCCACGTGCAACCTGCGTTTTTTCAAACACCATTTCTTCTGTAATTTTCATGAGTGATATACCCGATTTTCCAAGTTCAAGATCAATGAGTTCTCCAACTACTTCGCCTCGGCCAATAGATTTAACCTTATTTTGTGCGTTTTCTGCCATTTTTTTGACACGTTCACGCAACTCAGGCATTCCAAGCTCTAATCGATCAAGCCGAATCGTCTGGATGCTAACCTGCAAAATTTTCGCCAGTTCTTCATCCGTAAGAAACGGCTTTTCTTTTACCTGATCCAACAACAACTGTTGTCTGATTCTTTTTTTTATACGCACCATATGATTATCACCTATTTTTAGTACTAGATACTATAACCAGTTACAATTAAATATTATAACGACTTTTTAGCTAAAAGGCAAGTAAAAAGAATGAGCAAGATATAAGTAACTTATATCTTGCTCATTCTGAAGACTTTTATTCAGCTGCTGCTGCAATAACTTGTTTACCATCATAATAACCACAATCCAGACATACATGATGTGGCATTTTTGGTTCATGACATTGCGGACATGCAATAAAACCAGGGGCTGTTAACTTCCAGTTTGCACGGCGTTTGTCACGACGAGCTTTCGACATTTTACGCTTAGGTACTGCCATTTATTACACCTCCTTAAAAGGATCACCGTTGTGATCAATTCCAAGCTATTCCTTATTTAAAGCTTCTTGTAATGCTGCAAGCCTAGGATCCACAATATGGCGATCGCAACCACATTCTGTTTCGTTTAGATTAGCACCGCACTTCATGCATAACCCGCGACAATCAGGACTACATATATTATTCAACGGCTGTGAAAGCAAGATCACATCACGAACTAAGTCCGTAAGGTCAAGCGCGTCACCGTTAAAATAATTTACATTTTCATTTTGATCTTCTGCTTCTTTTTTATAACTTTCATCAAAAGAATGCTTCTGATCGTGTACAAAATGTTCGAGACAGCGGTCACATTGAAAAGATTTTTTACAATAAATAACGCCTTCCACACGATAAACTTTTCCCGTATTCACAATAGAACCTTTCACTTCTATTTTTCCTTCAATAGAATAGGTTTCGTGAACTAAGTCAATTTCATTAGCAGAAGTCGTAAATGTAAATGAATATGCACTTCCAATGTCTGATTCCAACTGTACAATACTTACTCTCATCATTTAGCATCAACCTCAATCTATTATAGCGGCCAGAATATCATTTGTCAAGGGTTTCTCCTTGTCTTACTTTTTGATTTTTCTCAGCCAAACTATACAAAAATTTATTTATCATGGTAAAATATAGTAAACGAAAGGTGGTCTCTTATGGAATCCATTGGTATTATTGCTGAATATAATCCGTTTCACAACGGACATCTCCATCAAATAACGGAAGCAAAAAAAAAATCCAAACTCGATTATACAATCTGCATCATGAGCGGCAACTTCACGCAGCGTGGTGAACCAGCACTTTTTAGCAAATGGACTCGCGCTGCTATGGCTGTCAATTCAGGTGTAGATCTTGTCATAGAGCTTCCTTGTGTCTTTACCGTGCGCAGTGCACAAGACTTTGCCAGAGGCGGCATACGGCTCTTAAACAGCCTCAACATTCGTTACATATCTTTTGGCAGTGAACATGCAGACCTTTCACTTCTGGAAAAAGTTTCGTCAGCCTCACTTGATCCAGCCATCACGGAAGAATTACACACCAATTTAAAATCCGGTCAATCCTATGCGGCGGCGTTGAGTACTGCGATAAGTAAAACGCATTCCATTCCAGCAGCTATTTTATCACAGCCAAATACTATTTTAGCAGTTGAATATTTAAATGCAATAAAAATTTTCAAAACAAAGCAAAAAATACTACCAATCGAGCGTGCTGCTGCCCCTTACCACAGTGGAATAATTTCAGGTGATCTTGCCAGCGCTGGTGCGATTCGCAAAGAACTATACAGCTCTTCTCCAAATTTTTCTTTAATAAAGCAGTCCGTCCCGTTAGAAACTTATCAAACAATTGAGACATTCTGCCAAAATAGTGCAGCCCTGCCATCAATGGATTTACTCAGTACCAGTATACTTGCTTTACTTCGCAAAATAAAACAACCAGAATTAAAAAATATCACGGGGATTTCCGAAGGTCTTGAATACAAAATCGCCAAAGCCGCTTTGCAAAGCAGGGATTTAACGGAGCTTTTAGCTTTAACAAAAAGCAAACGCTATCCCATGAGTCGGCTGCACAGACTTGTTCTGCATTGTTTGCTGGGTACCACCAAGCAATCTATTGCCGCCTTTGATCAAAGTGGACCGCTCTATGCCAGAGTTTTGGCCTTCAATATGAAAGGGCGTGAAATCTTGCATGAACTCAAAAGAACTGCCAGCATCCCAATCATCACGAAAACAACTAATTTTTTAGACAGCACAAAACGCTCTCATTCTCAACTTTCGTTGCTTGAGAGCATGCTTGCCATCGATACGTATGCAACCGATCTATATGCACTTTGCTTTTCCCCAGCCCAGATAGGCGGGTTAGATTTTCTGACCTCACCTATGTATATTAAACGCTAAATAATACGTCTATATTATTTACTGCCTTGGTTTAAATCTGCTTTGGCTTGTTGAACAACATCGAGTGTGCTATTCATCCCTGATAATAAATGATCAAAAACCTGATTTGCATATTTTACAGAATCCTCTTTAAGTTCATTTGAATTTTGAATTGTTTTTTCCATAATTTCACTTGCTTGATTTTGAGCCTGCTTTACGATCTCGTGTTCGGCTACTAATTTTTCACCATAATTTTTTGCCTGCTCAACAATTTTATTTGCTTCTCTTTTTGCTTCATCAAGTATTTGCTGGCGTTCTTGCATAACTTGACCCGCATTTTGAATTTCATTTGGCAGTGCATTTCTCAAATCATCAACAAGACGGATCAAATCATCTTCTTCAATAATGCATTTGTTGGTGAAAACAACGCGTCTAGCATCCACTACTAAATTTTCAATTTCATCTAAAATTTCATTTACAGCCATATATCCAGCCTACCTTCATCTTTTCGTTAAATTTATAAAATTTCTATTCAACTTTTATTTTGAACTTTTTGTTTAATTGCTATTTCTACACATTTTGGCACAAGTCCTTTAATTTCACCTTGAAAATTCGCTAATTCACGAATTCCTGATGAACTCAAAAATGAATATTCATTACTGGTCATCATGAAAACAGTCTCGATTTCCGGATCCAGGTGTTTTAGTAAAAGAGCTCTTTGAAATTCGTATTCAAAATCACTCATCGCCCGAAGACCTCTTACAATAATACGTGAACCCTGTTGTTTTACGTATTCGTTCAACAATCCGTGAAAAGAAGTAACTCGTACGTTTTTAAGATGTTTCGTCGCCTCCGCCAGCAAAGTTACTCGCTCTTGCATCGTAAATAAAGGTTTTTTATTTACATTATGAAATACACCAACAATGAGTTCATCAAACATCGTACTAGCTCGTTCTATAATGTCGATATGCCCATTCGTCACTGGGTCAAAACTCCCCGGACATACAGCAATTTTCATACTCCCGCCTCCATTTCAATTAACAATCTGTTAAAAAATCTGTTTTTCTGATAAAAATACTGATCTGCGTCGTCGCCCCATAGCGCTGATTCCGAAAAAGTACGATATTCTGTAAATTCAGTTCCAAAGAATCCTCCGCGGCATGTTCCATAATTACAAGGGCTTCACTTGTCAATAGATCCATTTCGTCAAAAAGTAGTAATGCTTTTTGGCATAAATTTTTATTATATGGTGGGTCACAAAAAACAATATCAAATTTTTTACCCAACCGTTGTAATTTTTTCATTGCTGTGAACACATCGCATTTGATAATTTCTGTTGCTTCCGTTAATTTTGTATGTTCAGCATTTTGTTTAATGATATTTACACTATCGACACTTTGATCAATAAATACTGCATCGATAGCACCACGACTGAGCGCCTCTAAGCCCAAGTTTCCAGTTCCAGCAAAAATATCCAGTACATGCGTGCCCGCTATATCCGCGTTTAAAATATTAAACAAAGATTCTTTAATGCGATCAGCTGTTGGTCTTGTGCTCATTCCTTTTGGTGTTTTAAGTTTGCAGCCCTTTGCTTTCCCTGTTATGATTCTCATATATCTACTCCAAAACTATATAGAACGCATTAAAGAAATTACATCCAATCTATCAGTCTGCCAGGAATGGGGTATAGGGATACCCTATTCCTGACGATTGAGATATAGAATATTTAATGCCACTTATATATTAATAATTAATTGCTTTCATTTTACCATACTTTCCCGTGTTAGTGAACTATTACACGTAGGTCAATAGTACTCCATTTATGTTATAATACGATGGTAATAATTTTTTCATAGCAAAAGGATGATGTTTTGTGAAGCTGCGCTGGCTATTTTTCGTTGTTTTTATATCGAGTCTAGTTGTTTATTTTAATTATACGACCCAAAGGTTTCAAGCAGCTGCACCAGTTGAAACCAAACAAATTTATACGCATACTGTTATTTTGCTGCCCCTTGACAGCCGTCCCCCATGCCGACAGTTTGTGGTTGATGCGGGCAAAATTGCGAATATTAAAGTAATCGTTCCACCACCAAACATCCTTGATTACTATACGCAATCCGGTGATACAAAAGCACTGCGCTTATGGCTGGCAGAAAATATAAAGCAGGCAGATGCCGCCATTATTTCCATTGATCAGCTGATTCATGGCGGCTTGCTTGCCTCACGTGAAGCGCGCAGTAAAGAAAGCGATGAAATAGAAGCTCTGGATTTTTTAGAAAAACTGCACGCTGATAATCTTAAAATCCCGATATATGCTTTCAATATCTTACCGCGTATCTATCCCACTGCCAGTATTGACAATTATAAAGATCAAAAAGCCCTCATAAAATACTCAAGATTACTTGATGAACTTGCTACTTTCGAAAACCCCCTTGATCTTGATGAATTAAATCAAATACAAAAAAAGATCAAACCTGAAATTATTGAAAAATATAAATCACTTTACACAAAAAACACACTGCTCAATGAAAAGCTGAGTGCTTTAGCTAAACAGGGTGTCTTAACCAAGCTCATCATCGCCCAAGACGATGGCCAAGATTTTGGAATTCCCAATATGGAAAAAAGACAAATCCAGAGGTACTTACATCAAGAAAATATTTATTCCAGTCAAGTTACCAGCACACGAGGTGCCGACGAAGTTGCACTTACACTACTTAGCGACATTAATAATAAGCAGGAGTCTTATCAGCCTAAAATTTACGTTGAATACTGCGATGAGGCAGCACCTAAAACCATCATGCCTTATATGCCATGTTCCGTAGCAACAACCGTCAAAGAAAAGATAGCCTTGGTAAACGGACAACTCGTGAATAATCCAGTGGCAGCTGACTTTATTTTATATGTCTATATTGGCAACGAAAAAAATCTCAGTCAACGAATACAAAGCACGAAAAAAATTGAAGGTTTCCTGAAACAAAATTACAAAGTTGCCTTAGTTGATTTAAGTAAACATTTTTTAGCAGAGGAAACCCTTTTTCCTATTTTACTAAACCACAATATCCCGTTAAACCAGTTAATTGCCTATGCCGGCTGGAATACAACCAGCAATGCGGTTGGCACGGCAATCACCCAAGCTTCACTTTTTACCGAAAAACTGAGGACTCCACTTTCATCAGCGAATGCATTGCTGCTCTATAAAAACAACCTTACATTTCTGAACAATCGCTACGTAGAAGATTATTATTATTTAAAAGAAGTCATTGATCTTGTAAATGTAAATCTCAAAAAATCCGGTTTTACAAATGTGAATGATCTGGACCTTGACCATAATTACAAATGGGCCAACGATATGCTGCAAACAGGTCTCACGAAACGAACAACACTTTTAAAATACAGTAAAGCCTATAAACAATCTATCCCGGTACATACCACCGATGGTGATTTATTACTCAAAATTAATGATATACAAATCGAGGCGTCTTATCCCTGGCCACGAACCTTTGAAATTTATTTAGAAGCTACATTATCGTTGGGGAAAATTGATTATTGACTTTCATGCTTTATTTATGTATAATGTTGAACTGTTGAGAACACATCTTTTGGGGTATCGCCAAGTTGGTAAGGCACGGGATTCTGAATCCCGCATTCGTTGGTTCGAGTCCAGCTACCCCAGCCATTATGTTTTTTATGTAATTCCAGTATCGGAATCGCAATATTATAAATCCAATACGAAAAAAGCAGCGATTTAGTAATCGCTGCTTTTTTCGTATTATTGTGCTTTTTTATGCTGATAGTCTAAAATAATCAATTCTGCAAGTTTAACAGGAAGCTCTTGATAATGTGAAAATTCCATATCAAACGTGCCACGGCCTTGCGTCAATGAACGCAAATGGGTAGCATATTTATTTAATTCCGCTAATGGAACTTCAGCACAAATTCGTCCGCTGCCATCATCCCGAACATCCGTAGATGAAATATGCGCTCTTTTGGTATTAAGACTGCCGATTACATCACCCGTATAATATTCAGGTGCCTCAATAACCACCTGATAAATCGGCTCTAAAAGCACTGGCACTGCATCCATAACACCTTTTTTTATTGCCTGTGCTGTTGCAACCTTAAATGCCAGTTCGGATGAATCGACATTATGGTAGGAACCATCCACTAAATTGACTTTGACATCAACGACAGGATAACCGGCAAGCACTCCAGCCTGTAATGTTTCAAAAGTACCTTTTTCCACAGCTGGTATATATTGTCTTGGCACTGCTCCACCAAAAATACTTTCGATAAATTCATTGCCTGCACCTGGTTCCAAGGGTTCGATTTCCAGCCAAACATGACCAAATTGTCCATGCCCGCCACTTTGTTTTTTGTGTTTGCCTTCCACCTTAACCTTTTTCTTAATCGTTTCACGATATGGAACAATAGATTGATGCAGACAAGCTTCCACTCCATATTTACGCTTCATTTTTTCAATGACGATTTCAAGCTGCACTTCGCCAATCCCATTGATTAAAAAGTCTTTTGTCTCGGAATTTTTCCCCAAACAAAGTGTCGGATCTTCATCTTTCATCTTAGTCAAAGCACTACCGATTTTTTCTTCATCGCCTTTGTTTTTAGGACTGATTGCCATTGTCAGCATTGATTTTGGATACACTATTTTTTCATACAAAATTGGTGAATTTTTATCACAAAGAGTATCTCCCGTATTGGTTTCTTGTAGTTTTCCCACCATACAGATATCACCAGCATTGATACAATTAACATGTTCCTGCCGTTTTCCCTGCATAGTGACAATATTACCAATACGTTCATTCTTTTTAATATTGACATTGTAAACATAGGATTCACTTTTTAAAACACCGGATAGAACCTTTATAAAACTAAGCCGACCGACAAATGGATCAACCAATGTTTTAAAAACCTGACCGGAAAAAGCACCTTCTGTTTTACGTTCAAGCAAATCGCCGTTGTCAGGATCTGTACCGAGTGAAGTTTTAAAATAAGGGACAGGCATATATTCAACCATAGCATTCATCATTTTCATTACACCAACATTGCGATAACCAGAACCACAAAGTACCGGAAAAATCTTAGCTGAATGAATTCCCTCAATGAGTGCCGCGGCCAATTCCACTTCGGTAATTTCTTCCCCCTCTATGTATTTTGTTAATAATTCATTATTATACTCAGCAACTACTTCAATTAATTTTTGGCGAGCCTGTTCCACCTCAGCCGCTAGATATTCTGGAATACCGCCTTCAACTACATCATCTTTCACGGTAACAATCTTCGTGTGCATTGTAAGCAAATCTACAACGCCTTGAAAGGCTGCTGCATGACCAATAGGGATTTGAATTGGAACCACGCCAGGGCCAAACTTCATACGGAGCTGCGAAACCACGCCTTCAAAATCGGCATGTTCACGATCCATTTTATTAATAAAAACAGCCCGTGGCAAACCGATATCACTTGCATACTTCCAGACACGTTCTGTTTCTACTTCAATCCCTGATGGTGCCGATAACACCACCAATGCATTGTCCGCTGCCAGTAAGGCACCTTCGACATCACCAAAAAAATCTGGATAACCAGGTGTATCTATAAAATTCAGTTTGTACCCTTGCCATTCACACGAAGCCAGCGCACTGCTGATACTGAGTTTTCTTTTGATTTCTTCTGGATCGAAATCTGTAGCTGCTGTACCATCGTCAACTTTCCCCAAACGCTTCACAGCTCCGGCATTAAATAAACAAGCTTCCGCCAAAGTCGTTTTACCACATTTTCCATGTCCAATAATCGCAATATTGCGTAAATTTTTACTGCTATATTCTTTCAAAAAAATCCCCTCCCAATCACCCAGATTTTTCTATATAAATTGAACTAAAGACTATGAATAAAAAAGAGTTGCTTACCAGCCCTGACAGACTGCTAAAAGACCCCATCCTTTAACACAACCTATATAGCTTTGCTTATATATTCTCTAAAAGCAGATCAGATTCCTTTTTATTTGTTGCATTTTATAAATTAGCTTCACGCAAAATGGGGATTGTTTTTCTCAAACAATCCCCCGTACATATTATAGCTCTTCAGTTCGCATAAGTACAAAACATAAATCAGATAAACGATTCAAAACCAGCAGTACATTTTTATTGATTTGTTCAGATGCAGCAAGTTCCAAAGTCCTGCGTTCTGCCCGCCTGGTAACGGTTCTTGCAAAATCAAGTGCGGCTCCGCCTGCGCTATCACCCGCTGTAATAAATGCAGTAAGGGGTGGAAGTTTCGCCTCCAAATCATCAATTGATTTTTCTAGTTCATGAACATGCGCTTCTGTAATATAGTCCTTTGGCGCAATACTGGCCAAATCTGCCATAAGCATCATATTCAATTTTTGTAATTCTTTGATTTTTTCTTTTACGAAAGCCTTGCTGCATAAAGCACGTGCCAAACCTAAAGCTGAGTTGATTTCATCAACCGAACCATAAGCTTCAACCCTGCATGAATTTTTAGCAATTCGTTCACCCGTAAGTAATCCAGTTGTTCCCTGGTCACCTGTTTTCGTATAAACACTCATACCTATTCCTCCAAATCAGAAATCAATCAAATATTTCTGTTTCATTAAAGAAAATGTGAATCTCTCGCGCGGCACTTTCAAGTCCATCCGAAGCATGTACGGCATTATGCTGCACACTTTGCGCATATTCTTTGCGAATTGTACCTGCTGCTGCTTTTTCAGGATTCGTCGCCCCATTTAAAGCTCTAACTTTAGCAATCGCATTTTCTCCTGTTAAAACCATTGCCACCAGCGGTGCGGAGGTCATAAAACCAACTAATTCATCATAAAAATCTTTACCAATATGCTCTGCATAATGTTTTGCCGCAAGCTCAGGTGTCATTTTTAATAGCTTCAATGCTTTAATCTTAAGACCATTTTCTTCATAACAAGTAAGAATCCTGCCCGTATATTTTTTATCAAAAGCATCTGGCTTAATCAAAACCAATGTATTTTCTATCATGTTAAAACTCCTATTTCTTCATATATTCTTGCGCCACTAAATTATAATTAATAGCCGATTGATGAATGGCTGCGATTTCATCATCACGCAACGGTCTAATAATTTTCCCTGGAGCCCCCATAACCATTGAATTTGGTGGAATTTTTTTATGTTGTGTAATAATTGTCCCCGCGGCAATAATAGTATTTTCACCAATTTCACAATAGCCCAGCAAAATAGCACCCATGCCAATTAGACAATTATTCCCGACTTTATTACAATGAATCACCGCATTATGCCCGATTGTAACATAGTCACCAATAATTGTTGGTTGATTTCCCATTACATGAATTGTTGTATTATCCTGAATATTTGTATATTTACCGATATGGATACGTTCAATATCACCGCGCAAAACTGTATTAAACCAAGTACTTGAACCTTCCTCCATTGTCACATCACCGATAATCGTAGCTCGATCCGCGACAAAAACACTCGGATCAATTTTTGGTGTTAAAGATTTGTAAGGCATAATCAAATTTTCAGACATTTTTACCACTCCTTCACAATCTTACATTATACTACACAGATACTTCCAATTTACAGTCTCTTTTCATTATACAATATTTTCCTCATAAATGTAAATAAAGTGCTAGATAAAACCAGAAAATAAGTGTTACCGTTTCATTTTAACTCCAAGCATTTTTTGGCACGCTAAAATGCGTTGCTGACGTATCCAGATACCAATATCGCTGCCCTGCAAGGCTGCCGGTTTATTCGTACCACGCACTTTGTAAATTGTCTGCAAATATCGTTTATATTCTTGCAGGTAGGCAGGTAATCCTTTATGATCTGCCTCAATAATCAAATTAAAGCCTTCGACTCGCAAGGGATTTTTATCGAGCAATAAAAGTAAATCGATGATTTCACCAATTTTTTTTAGATGTGGTGCCCGCATATGTTCCGAAATAATCACAGTTGCACACTGCAGCCAAATCTTAGGCAACTGCATCCGCCTGTTCCAATCTGCCAGAATTTCTCTGCCAACGAGCTCATGCCCATAATGATGTGGCAAAAGATCGGGTTTTGTATCATCACCTTTGCCGATATCATGAACCAATGCTGAAAAACGAACTTCGAGGCGTTCCGTTTTTTTTGCAACTTGATCTAATATAAACATACTGTGTTCAAAAGCATCCCCCTCTGAGTGAAACGCAGCCGGCTGGGTTTTACCAATCAAGGCAAAAATTTCAGGAAAGGTTACAGACAAAATCTCCGCCTCAGCAAGATAGCGAAAAAAACAGGATGGCTGGCTTGATCCCAAAGCCAGCGTCAATTCCTTCAAGATTCTCGCCTGCGGTTCGCGAATCAATTCGCTCCGACAAGCTTTCATCATAAGAACCGTTTCCGATTCAATTGAGAACCCAGTTTGTGCCGCCTGCCGTGCTGCCCGCAGTGCTCGAACTGGATCTTCTAAAAAATGCTCCGATATCGCCCGAATCTTTTTATTTTTAATATCTGCCTGTCCACGATATGGATCAATTAACTCTCCATTTGGCAGTGCAAGAGCAATACTATTCATCGTCGTATCCCGCCTATACAAATCTTCTTCAATTGTAACCGAAGCATCATAAAAAACAGCAAAACCCTTATAGCCACTGCCTGTTTTTCTTTCTTTACGGGCAAAAGCAATTTCACAAATCTTCCCATCAATTTCGAGCAAATATACAGGAAATGATTTTCCAACCTTCGAAGCGGTCGGAAATGCTGCTTTGAACTTCATTTCCGTGATTCCAGTGATTACATAGTCTTTATCTTTTTCTTTTATCTGCCTCAATTGATCTCTAACCCAGCCCCCCACAATATAGACTTTTCCGTCATTTTCTTGGATTCGATCCATAAAAACTTTTTCATTCATATTAAACACCTCAAAAGCCCAACTCAAACTAAGAAAGCAACAGGCAAAAATGCCTGTTGCTTTCTTAGTTTCGCCTTATAGCAGGCATGCTCCTTTTTTATCAATCGTCAAAAGTAAATATTTTGCTTTGACGTTATGTTCTTTAAAAGCAGCAACCATCGCTGTGCCAATTGTGTCACCATTTTTCTCAGTAAAAGCGATTAAACAAGGACCCGCTCCACTCATCGCTGCTCCCAAAGCTCCATTTTCCCCCGCCGCAGCAAATACATCGTACATACCCGGAATCAGTTTTTCACGATATGGTTGATGGAGACAATCTTCAAAAGCATGCTTCAAAAACTCCGTTTTACCTTCGCAAAGTGCACCAACTAAAAGCGCTGCCCGCCCAACGTTAAAAACAGCATCTTTGAGTGGAACAACAACTGGCAATACTTTGCGGGCTGCTTTTGTTGATAAAGAAAACTCAGGAACTGTAACAATAAGCTGTAAATCAATTTTAGGAAAAAAAGACAAACATTCCGGCTCACCATCTTTACGAAGAATACTCAATGTCATTCCGCCAAAAATTGCCGGAGCAACATTGTCTGGATGTCCTTCAATATCCGTAGCCATCACAAAAATTTCCTGAGACGTAAAACGATTTCCAATTGCATAATTCGCGGCAGTAAGACCAGCGACAATAGCCGCAGCACTGCTGCCAAGACCACGGGACAGCGGCACACGATTTAGCATTTTTATATAAGCACCTTGATATTCAACATTTGCTCGATGAAGCAAATATTGAATCGATTTCCAAACAACATTACGCCCATCACAAGGAATGTTTTGCGCACCTTCGCCCATGATTTCAATCACCAGTTTACCTTTTTTGTGTAAAGTAAGCTCTAATTCATTATAAAGATTGCAAGCTATTCCCAATGAGTCAAAACCCGGACCACAATTAGCCGTAGTTCCCGGTACTTTTACTTTTACCGTCTTATCTTCCACCATGTATTCAATTGACCTCCTGCGATTTCTCTACACGAATCACATTACGAATCTCGGTAACAACCGGCAATTCATTTAATACGTGCGTTGCCTTCCGCAGATTTGCCTCCGTTACACAATGCGTAATCACAACGATTTCCGCTTGATTTGCCACACGTCTTGTTTGAATTACCGAATTCAAACTAACACCTTGATCCCCAAATGCACAGGCAATAGAGCCTAAAACACCTGGCTGATCTTCAACCAGTAAGCGTACATAATAAGAAGACACTGTATTTTCTACAGGACAAAACTTTTTATCTTCAAAACAAGTACAACGAATACGACCAAAAGTCTGGTTTACGATATCACGGGAAACATCAACCACATCAGCCACAACAGCAGATGCTGTCGGCAATGCGCCTGCCCCTCGACCATAAAACATTGCTTCGCCAATTGCATTACCCTTGACAAAAATTGCATTAAAAACATCATTAACCGCTGCCAATGGATGTGCTTTTGGCACAAAAGCCGGGTGTACACGTACATCCACACCATTTTCCGGCGAATCTTTTGCGATTGCCAATAATTTTATGACATAGCCTAATTCGGTAGCATATTCAACATCTTGCGGTGTAATTTTTGTAATGCCTTCCACATAGACTTTATCGAGAGTAACTCTCGTATTAAAAGCGATCGATGATAAAATCGCGGCTTTGCGGGCTGCATCCAGCCCCCCCACATCAGCTGTAGGATCGGATTCAGCATAGCCCTTCGCTTGGGCTTCCGCTAATACAGTATTATAATCCATGCCCTCTTTGGTCATTTTAGTCAGCATGTAATTCGTTGTCCCATTGACAATACCAATTACTTCCGTTATTTTGTTGGCAGTTAAACATTGTTTCAGTGGTGTAATAATTGGAATACCGCCACCGACACTTGCTTCAAACATGAAATCAACATCTGCCGACTCAGCCGCTTCAAACATCTCTTTTCCATGCTCAGCAACAACATCTTTATTTGCGGTAACAACATTTTTCCCCGACTGCAGTGCACGCAGCATATACGTACGGGATGGCTCGATACCACCCATAAGTTCAATCACAATGTCAATTTCAGGATCATCTAATATGGTCTCAATTTTATCGGTAATCACAAAATCACCAACGATATTGCGTTTCTTATTGACATCACGCACTAAAACCGTTTTAACTTCTACTGCCCGTCCGACTTTCTGTGAAATTTCATGAGCATTTTCCGTCAGAACTTTACATACCCCTGCACCAACTGTACCCAAACCTAATAAGCCTATTTTTATCTTATCCTTCATTCACTATCCAGTCCTTTCCGCCAGTTGTTTTCCTTACGCTTGCCCTAATACTTCCAAGCGTTTTACACCCTCAACCATTCTCAATTTATCAAGAAGTGCTTCCAAATCCACCACCAAGTTTGCCGTTTCAATAGATACCGTGGCATTCGCAACCCCCTGCAGTGGTATTCCCTGATTAATTGTTAATACACTTCCTGAATCAGCGGAAATCGTATTTAATACACTTGATAAAACACCTTGCTTATGTTCCAGCAAAAATGTCAATGTTACAATTTTATTTTGACTCGCTTCATAAAATGGAAATACATAATCTTTATATTTATAATATGCACTACGACTGAGCTCCATTTTTTCAACAGCCTCATTAATTGTTCTCGCTTCACCACGTTTCAGCATTTCCTTAACGCGGATTGTTTTTTTTATTGCTTCTGGTAAAATTTCTTCTCTTACCAAAAAAAAGCCAGATTTTTCTTTATTCATGTTCAGCCTCCGTACTCTTCCAATGGATGATATTCTATACTCAGTAGACATTATACCATCTTTTATTTACAATTTACAATAGATAATCAATAAAAAATGCCCGCTTATCACAAAATGAATCATGCGCGAGCATTTTTATCCGAACTAGTCGGTTTTACTTATTTATATGTCCGGATCGAATCTTCGATTCAGTACCATTTATTAAACGCTCAATATTCGTTTTATGTCGGCAAATCACAAAAATTGCCGCAACAATGCCAAAATACAAAAACTCCAATGGCTCATCAAATATATACGCAGCAATTGGAACCAAGGCTGCTGCAATCACTGATCCCAACGATACATATTTGCTAAAAAATACAATGACAATCCATACCCCTAGAATAACAAGCGTCACATGCGGCATCAGCATTGCAATAACACCAAGACCGGTAGCCACACCTTTACCGCCTTTAAAGCCTAAAAAGATCGACCAGCCATGACCTACAATAGCTGCGATTCCACCCAAAATCATAGCCAACGGCGTCCCAACAAAATAAAGTCCTAAAGCAACACCGAGAACACCTTTTAGTAAATCAGCGGTAAATACTAAGAGTCCCGGTCCTTTACCCAAAATACGCCAAGCATTGGTTGCACCGATATTTTTACTGCCATGTTCACGAAGATCGACACCCCAAATATATTTTCCAAAAAGTAAACCACTTGGAATCGATCCAAGACAATAACTTAAAATGCCAGCGAAAAAAAGTCCCATTTTATCGCCTCCCCATTCACTTTGTTATTTATTCATCTTCTTCTTTACGACCTCTAACGACCAACTTTAGAGGTGTCCCTTCAAAGCCAAAACTATCACGCAATTTATTTTCTAAGAATCGCAGATATGAAAAATGCATAAGTTCCGGATCATTGACAAATACAATAAAGGTTGGTGGTTTAATATCAACCTGTGTCATAAAGAGGATCTTCAGACGTTTTCCTTTATGAGCTGGTGGTGGATTAATCGATATAGCATCCATTAAGAGTGTATTTAGTACACTCGTTTGAATACGCATCGCTTGTTGTTCTGCCACGTATTTTACCAGTTCTGTAATTCTATGAACACGTTGTTTCGTTAAAGCTGATGTATACAATACCGGTGCATATTGCAAAAAGCCAAGTTCATCGCGTACAGTTTCCGTAAAACGAAGTGACGTCTTATCATCTTTTTCAATTAGATCCCATTTATTTACGACAAGAACGACACCTTTTCCCGCTTCATGTGCATACCCGGCAATTTTCTTATCCTGCTCCGTAACACCATCGACAGCATCAATAACCATTAGCACAACATCCGAACGATCCACTGCGCGCAAAGCACGCATAACGCTATATCGTTCTACCGGCAAATCAATTTTACTTTTACGGCGCATGCCAGCTGTATCAATCAAGATAAATTTTGTATCATCTCTTACAAAATGTGTATCAATAGCATCACGTGTTGTCCCCGCAACATCACTGACAATAGAACGTTGCTGACCAATTATTAAATTCACTAAAGATGATTTACCAACATTCGGCCGACCAATTACTGCAATGCTGATTTCATCGGTTTCTCGTGCTTCTTCGGCATGATCTGGAAAAGCTTCTACAATCCCATCCAATAAATCCCCAAGATTTAAGGAATTTGATGCAGAAATCGGAATCGGCTCACCGAGTCCTAATTTATAAAACTCATAAACATCCATTTCACGATTTGGGCTGTCTACCTTATTTACTGCCAAAACAATTGGTTTTTTAGTGGTACGCAAAATATGAGCTACGGCTTCATCCGCATTCGTTATCCCAGACCTGCCGTCAACTACGAACACGATCACATCTGCTTCCTCAATCGCAATCTTAGCTTGATAACGCATCGAAGTAAGCATATCATCCGTTGTTTCAATTTCAATACCACCCGTATCAATCATTGTAAATTGATGATTCAACCATTCTGCATCCATGTAAATACGATCTCTGGTCACACCGGGAAAATCTTCAACAATCGATACACGTTTTTTCCCAATTTGATTAAAAAGTGTGGACTTACCCACATTTGGACGACCAACAATCGCCACAATTGGTTTGCTCATTCATCTCACCTGTCTTTACTATTTATTCTTACTATATGCTGCATTACTTTGCCAAGTATATACATTCGGATTGACATCTAATGTCATCGGATGCTCATGCCACGATTGCAACAAACGTTTAAGTTCACCGCCATTATAGGCAACCTTCACATCCACGCCCAAATCTCGCTGTAAATCCGCTAATGAATAATCATCCAAAAAAACATCTTCGCCAGTACGTAGTGCTGACCCTGGAATAATGACACCAGTCCGTTTTCCTTGGTGATCTTTTAAATTCTTTAAAATGTCCTGCCCTGTCAAGAGCCCCGTAACTGTGATTTCTTTTCCAAAAAATTCATTTTCAATCGCAACAACCCGAACTGATAAATTTGGTATATCAAGCTGTTCGAGTAAAGAAGTCAATACCGAACCTGCTGATTTACCGCATACAATATCTAAGTATATCTGCTTCGCGTAAGGATTGCAAACATTATCTGTAATTTCATCCCATTCAGAGAGAAAATTACGGGTAAGACCTATACCATTTTCGAGTTGTGGAAAGCCATCATATTCTTTGGCAGGCGGGATTTCACGTTTCGCCAGAAAATAAAATTCATCACCTAAGTATACAAATGATTTTCCCGTTTTATTGCGATTTATTTTTTGCCAGCGTTCAACTTGATCAATCACTCTCGACGCTTCTTCCTGGCTAAACATTGCCAAGGGATAACAATCTTCGCGATATTTCGTCAAACCTACGGGAACAATCGCCAGCGTTTGAGCATATGGCTGCATCTGCATCAAATCATGAATGGTTTTTTCCAATTCTTCGCCATCATTGATTCCAGGGCATAATACAATTTGTGTATGAAATTCTACCGCAGCCTCTTTTAAATGGTTCAGTTGCAACATGATATCAGCCGCACGTTTATTTTGCAGCATCTTGGCACGAAGCTGACCATTTGTTGTATGCACCGAAACGAATAATGGTGTCAAATGCAGTTTCTTAATGCGCTCAAAATCTTCCGGTTTAGTGTTCGTAAGTGTCACAAAATTCCCATATAAAAAAGACATGCGATAATCATCATCTTTGACCGACAGACTGGCACGCATATTGGGTGCAATTTGATCGACAAAACAGAACCAGCAGCGGTTACCACAGCAGCGAATTCCATCAAAAACAGCCGATTCAAACTCTGCGCCAAGTTTCTCATCATATTCTTTATCAAATTCAATAACTTCTTGTTCACCGTTTTTTTTCTCAACCAGCAGCTCAATTTCTTCCTCCGCCAAAGCAAAACTAAGATCAATGATATCTCGCAAATTTTGACCATTGATCTCGATAATTTTATCGCCAATTTCCAGGCCGATTTCTTCCGCTAAACTATCTGGTTCAATGTTGACAATAATTCCTTTATGTGTTATCAATCCAATCACCTTACCCTATGAAAGTTAAACCGATAAACAAAGGAGTGATGTAGAAAAACCACCACTCCTTTGGAAATTCAGTCACACTCAATTTTTCCTGTATTAAGTAATATTATATACGAATTAAAGAATCCTGAATACCAACAAGATTATCTTTTATTTATCGGAAAAGTTTTTAAACAGATCCCCAAATTGATCACCCAATGTGTTTGTTGTTTCCGTCTGTTCTGAAATATAATCCGTATACTCTGCTCTTTCAGCATCTTGTTGTGCCTGTATAAGACTGAGTGCAATGCGTTTCGTCTTTTTATCGATATGAATAATTTTTACGTTTAGTTCCTCATCAAGATGAACGACTTCTTCCGCTTTTGTTATCCGTTTTTCCGAAAGCTCTTTCATATGAATCAACCCGTCCAGATGATCTCCAATCGTTAAAAATACACCAAATTCGGCAATTTTACTAACCTTACCCTTAACATAGCTGCCTTCTTTATATTGCTCCACTTTGGCAAACCATGGATCACGAATTGTATCTTTCACACTCAAAGAAATCCGTTTTGCCGCTATATCAAAACTTTTTACGAAAACATCAACTTGATCGCCTACTGCCAAAATATCGGAAGGGTGATTGACTCGTTCCCACGATAAATCTGAAATATGCGCCAAGCCATCAATTCCGCCAATATCGATAAACGCTCCATAATCTGCTAAACGCTTCACAGTGCCGCGAATCACCTGACCAACCGTTAACTGCTCAAAAATCTCCGTTTGTTTTTCATTGCGATCTGCTTCCAAAAGCACGCGCCGTGATAAAACAATGCGCTGTTTATCCGGATCAATTTCGATCGGCAAAACAACCAATGTTTGACCAATATATACAGATAAATCTTCAATAAATTTCAAATCAATCTGTGAGGCAGGAATAAAACCTCTAAGACCAAATATTGCTGTTACCAGACCACCTTTTACAGCTTCAAGCACAATCGTTTCCAGCTTTTCTTTTGTATTAAAAGCATTTTTTATTTTATCCCAAGCTACGATTTTATCAGCTTTCACTTTCGATAAAACAACCCCGTTTTCACCAGCGACAGATACAACATATAAATCAAGTACATCACCAATTTGTACAATATCAGCAGCATTTTCAGGAATTGGGAATGCCAGTTCCGCTTTTGGAATACTAACTTCCGCCTTATAGCCAATATCGACAAAAATTTCCTCATGATTTATTAAGACAACTGTCCCTTTAATTATATCATCTTCCTGAATTTTTTTAATATCTTGTTCCTCAAGTAAACTTTCCATATTCTGCACTTTTTCGTAAACCTCCTTAATAATCCAATCCGGAGTTGAAGCCCCAGCTGATATACCAACTTTATGAATACCGTTAAACCAGCCCGTTTCAATCTCTTGTACCGTTTCAATATGATGTGTTTTACAACCGGCATTTGAACAAAGCTGGGCTAGTCTAGTTGTATTTGCGCTGTTTTTTCCACCAATTACAAGCATGAGGTCAACTTCCTGTGAAAGCTCAATGGCGGCCTTTTGCCGCTGGTCTGTTGCCGTACAAATCGTTCGGGCAATTTTAATATCATTTGATTTATCAATTAAGACATTGACAATCTTCTTAAATTCTTCCCCTGAAAAAGTCGTTTGAGCGACAATACCTAATTTTAAACACGTTTTAATTTGAGCAGCCTGCTCAACTGTCTCAACAACTTCCGCCTTATGCCCTGACCATTCAAAAATACTTTTTACTTCCGGATGTTTTTTTTCGCCAACAATCACAACTTGATAGTTTTCTTCAGACAGAGAATAGGCTGACATCTGCGCTTTTTTCACATGTGGACAAGTTGCATCCACAATTTGCAGACCAGCAACTCCTGCTTCTTCATAAACTTGCGGACCAACACCATGAGAACGAATAATGATTGTATCTCCTGTCATCTCTTGTAGCGTATCCACCATACCAATGCCCTCACTGGCTAAGCGTTCTACCATTTGGGGATTATGAATAATCGGGCCTAATGTACAGGCTTTTCCCTCTAAAGCGGCACTATCTTGTGCTAATTTGATTGCGCGTTTTACACCATAACAAAAGCCATTATGTCTTGCTAAAAAAACTTCCATCTTTATATCACCATCAATTATTTATTCTGTTCAATCGTTATCATTTTTTCTATTTCATCCATAATCTGCTGCGAAAAAGCTTGTAATTCATCTCGATCCGCTGGATTTCCTTGAAACACCATTGGCATTCCATAGTGAATTTTCAGTTTAGGAAATTTTGTCTTTTCGCCAAAAATATCTGCTGCCCCTACCAGTGCGGTGGGAATGACCGGCACATTAGCCTTAGCGGCAATAAAAGCTATTCCAGCTTCCGGCTTATGCCTTTTGCCATCATGGCTGCGTGTTCCTTCCGGAAAAAGCCCTAAGCAATCTCCTTTTTTTAATATCTGCAAGGCTGTTTTTATTGCACCACGATCACCAGCCCCCCGTTTAACTGGAAATGCATAGAGTTGCTTTATAATTTGTCCCAAAACAGGTACAGCAAATAATTCCTGTTTGGCCATAAAGCAGACCGGACGCAAAGCAAATACAGCTGCCATGGGAGGGTCCCAATTACTCGCATGATTCGCGGCGATAATGAGTCCTCCTGACAATGGAATATGCTCAGCACCTGATATTTTACAGCGAAATACCACTTTAAACAACCACTGTAACAATTTGCGAACAAATTTGTATAACATGATATATCACCTACATAAATTTAATATAGCTTCTACCGTTTGATCAATAGACAGTCTCGTCGTATCAATCAAGACTGCATCAGCCGCCTGAACAAGCGGAGAAATTTCTCGTTCACTGTCCGCCTTATCACGAGCCGCGATTTCTTGTTTTAATTCAGACATGTCCACACTATAACCATTCAGCTGCAATTGACGCCAGCGTCTTGCCGCACGTTCATCAATTGATGCAGTTAAAAATATTTTCACATCAGCATTCGGTAATACATTGGTTGCTATATCCCGTCCATCCATAAGCACCGAACCACGCTGTGCCATTTTTCGCTGCAACGCGACTAATTTTTCTCGAACAGCACCAATTTTTGCAACTTGCGAAACAAGTGCTGTAACTTCAGGAGTTCGAATTTCACCACTAACATCGATTCCATCAACAAAAATAATAGATTTTCGATCTATATATTGTAAATCAACTTCAATATCTGCGACTACAGAAAGTATAAGTTCCTCTGTGATATTTGTTGCAGATTGTTGTAAAACTTTCCAAGCTACAGCACGATACATTGCTCCTGTATCAATATATGTATAAGCCAATTTTTCTGCGGCCAACTGTGCTACGGTGCTTTTTCCAGCCCCGGCGGGGCCATCAATTGCTACGACTAAATTCCTCATGTATTTCTCCCCCGCTATCTGTTTCTTAAAGTTTCCAATGTCGCATAAAATTCCGGATACGAAATATTCACACATTCCGCATTATCTATGGTTACTCCCGCACCTGCTGCTCCTGCAATTGCCAAAGCCATTGCTATGCGATGATCATGATAAGATAAACAAGAAGCAGCTTTCAGCTTAGCAGATCCTTTAATCGTAAGTCCATCCTCTGCCGCGATAATGCAGTCTGCTAATTTATTAAACTCAGTCGTAATGGCTTGCAAGCGATCCGTTTCTTTCACCCGAAGTTCACCCGCGCCAGTAATGACAGTTTCTCCTTCAGCAAACATCGCCGCAACTGCAATCACAGGAATTTCATCAACCAGACGAGGAATAATTTCCGCACCAAAAGTTGTACCATGAAGTGCAGCTGATTTTACGACAATATCTGCGACTGGTTCTTTGCCACTAAACCGTTTATTAATTAAAGTAATATCAGCTCCCATATCAATTAAAATATCAAGGATTCCAGTGCGGGTTGGATTCACCCCAACATTACGCAATGTCAATTCACTGCCTGAAATAATAGATGCTGCCACCAGCCAAAAAGCCGCTGAACTGATATCCCCGGGAACTTCAATCAACTCTGGTGCGTGAAAAGAATCCACCGCTTTGATTGTAATGCTCGTTCCCTCTTTATCCAATGCAACACCAAAAGTTTCCAGCATTTTTTCTGTATGATCGCGTGATGTATAAGGCTCCGTAACCCGAGTCTCACCATCAGCATACATACCGGCGAGCAAAATAGCAGACTTCACCTGTGCACTAGCCATCGGCATCTGATAATCAATACCTTTTAATTTTTGCGTTGGAATCAAAGTTACTGGCAAAAATTTCGCACTTTCACGACCGACAATATGAGCCCCCATCGCCGACAGCGGCTTAATAACACGCCCCATCGGACGTTTATGAAGCGATGCATCACCTGTAAAGGTTGTTAAAAAAGGCTGGGGTGCTAAGATTCCCATCATTAAGCGCAAAGTCGTTCCTGAATTCCCCGCATCAACAATGCACTGCGGCTCCTGCAATCCATGAAGGCCCTTGCCATGGACAATAAATTCAGTCGGTCCGATTTGGTCTATTTGAATACCCAATGAACGCATACACGCAACCGTAGACATACAATCCTGTGCATTTAAAAAATTCCTTATCCGTACTGCCCTATCGCCTAAACTTGAAAACATAACGCTGCGATGTGAAATTGATTTATCTCCTGGAATAAAAATCTCCCCACATATACCATGTTTTAAAGAATCAACTGTTTTATTTCCACCCATTTCATTCAACCTTTCTACTTAAAAATCATCAATCACTCCAAGCCGCATATTGCCCTGCGGCAGCACCTGTTGAAAAGGCAGCTTGAAGATTGAAACCACCTGTATAACCATCGATATCAATGACCTCACCAGCAAAATACAAGTGCTTCACAAGCTTTGATTCCATTGTTTTAGGGTTAATTTCCTTGACTTCAATCCCCCCCGCTGTAACAATTGCCTCTGCAATCGGCCGTGTTTTCGTAACGGTAAGCGTTAAATGTTCAATTGCATTCACCAACCTGAGCCGTTCTTCTTTTGTTACTTGATGGATTTCTTTATCCGGTTCCAGTGAAGCTAACCCAATCATTACATCAATGAGTTTCGCTGGTAGAAGTTCGTGCAGCGAATTTTTAATCTGTTTACGAATAAATTTTTCAAAGTCACGTTGAATTCTTTTATCCAATACTTCCGGTGTCAAAGCTGGCTTTAGATTAATACTAAGTTCTACCTTTTTACCCTGTTGCAGCTGCTCCGTTACAACCCGGCTAAGTGATAATATAATTGGTCCTGATACACCAAAATGCGTAAACAGCATCTCGCCAAAGTCCTCACCAATCTTTTCACCATCAGCAAGAGCTGTCACTTTTACATTTTTCAGTGACAGTCCCTGTACGGATTTGATCCAGGATTCTTTTGTTTCAAGCGGAACCAACGATGGTTTGATTGGCACAACCGAATGTCCTAAATTTTTGGCCATAGCATATCCGTCGCCCGTTGAACCTGTTCCGGGATACGAAGCTCCACCCGTAGCTAAAATAACAGCATCGCCCTCATAGATCTTTCCCGTTTTCGTTTTAACACCGCATACTGTGCTATTTTTCACTAAAATATGATCAATCACCTGATTGACTTCAATTTTAACACCAAGTCGATGCAGCGCGCGCAACATTGACCCTACTACATCAGCAGCTTTATCACTTTCAGGAAAAATTCTACCGCCACGTTCTATTTTAGTACTCAGTCCTAGTCCATTAAAAAAAGCAATAACATCCTCATTATCAAATGCTCGGATCGTACTATTCAAAAAAGCACCATTGCCCGTAATGTTTTTTATAAGTTCAGGTATTTGTGCTGTATTTGTTATATTGCAGCGCCCCTTACCTGTAATCAACATTTTTTTACCGACACGATTCATTTTTTCCAGTAAAAGTACTTCAGAGCCATTTTCCGCAGCTTTGACGGCTGCCATCAATCCCGCAGGACCACCACCGACCACAATAATCTTTTCCATTTGTCTACACCCTATCTTTTGAAAATAAACTTTTCTTCTTATTGAATTGATTTCAAACGATCTACTTCTCTTGCCGTCAAAGCACGATACTGTCCGCGATGAACACCCGACAAGGTAAGTCCCGCAAATTCAATTCTTTTCAGTGACTTAATCGAGCATCCAATCGCTTCACACATCCGACGTACCTGACGGTTCCGACCTTCATGGATTATGATTTCAAGCGTTGTAATATTTTTCATAGGTTCTGTCCCAGCAATATATACTTCAGCGGGAGCCGTCATACCATCCTCAAGTTCAATACCAGCCCTCAGCTGATCGAGTTTATCTTCCGAAGGATTCCCTTCAACTTTTGCAATATATGTTTTATAAATTTTATATTTAGGATGCAGCAGTGAATTCATTAATTCACCATCATTGGTTAAAAGCAAAAGGCCTTCTGTATTGTTATCAAGCCTGCCGACAGGATAAATACGTTCCGGAACCTTTGCTAAAAGATCAAGGACTGTTTTTCTGCCACGTTCATCCTTCGCTGTCGAAATAACCCCTTTGGGTTTATTTAAAATAAAATAAACATGATCCGTCATTGTCTTAATAACTTTTCCATCAACCAAAAGTTCGTCTTTTTCCGGATCAATTTTACTACCAAGTTCTTTTACCACTCGTCCATTGACACTGACACGGCCTTCTAGAATAATTTTTTCTGCTGCCCGGCGGGATGAAACTCCAGCCTGACTCATAACCTTTTGTAAACGTTCCAAACAACATTCTCCTTTTTTTACGCAACTACCGATGCTTTCATAAAATCATACTGCTTTTATTATAACAGATATCGCTGTTAAATTTTCCTTTTATACAAAAAAAGAACAGTTTACACTGTTCTTTTACTGTTTATATTAAACCAATGTATTTTTGATATAGGACACGGCCAAAGAAATCGTCTGATATACCGTTGAAAAAAAAGAACGTTTATCTACCGATTCCTTAGCGATCAGATTTACCGAAGCAACCTCTTTACCATCATACATGATTTTTACCTTACCAACAGGATCTCCTTTGCTAACGGGCGCATAAATGCGTTCAGGAACATCAATCAGTGTTTGAAATTTATCCTGATCACCTTCCACAACCGGAATATCAACATCACCATCCGCTATCAACTGAATGACATCTTTTTTCCCCGATATGACATGAACCGTCTTCACAATATCTTTTTTCTTAAATAAATTCATTGGTTGAATATTCCTAAAGCCATAATCTAACAAGGCAATAGAATCATTCCACATATATTCACTGTCAAGAACTACTGCAATCAATTGAACCCCATCACGTTTGGCCGCGGATACCAAACACCGCCCGGCAAGATCCGTATATCCTGTTTTAACACCATTGCCACCATCATATAAAGACAGCATCCTGTTTTCATTGTTCAAATCTCGCATATAAGCTCTAGATCCCCATGGTATCAGCTTTTCTTTCGTATTAACAATCTTGGCAAACATAGGGTTTTTATACCCATAAGCAGCAATCTTGGCCAAATCAGATGCCGTTGTATAATGATTTGGATCAGGCAGTCCACTTGAATTCACAAAGGAAGTATTTTGTGCTCCGATTTCAATAGCCTTTTTTGTCATAAGTTGAGCAAATTTATCAACAGAACCAGCAATATGTTCTGCCACCGCCACCGTAGCATCATTTCCTGATACGAGCATCATACCATATAATAAATCGGACAACTTGATTTTTTCACCTTCGTCAAGGCCCAGCGAGGACCCCTCTGTCTCTACTGCATTTTTGCTTACTGTTACAGTATCTTCCAGCTTGCCATATTCAAGTGCCACAATTAGCGTCATCATCTTTGTTGTACTGGCAGGATATCGTTTTGAGTTTGCATCTTTTTCATACAAAACCTTACCGGTAGCTGCTTCAATAACGATGGCTGACTTTGCCGTCAGATTCGATAGCTCTTGTGCCGATGCAACACTAAAGTTAAAATTAAGCAACATCATATTCAGCACTAAAATAATAGAAAAAACTTTTTTCAACCTTTCCACCCTTTCATTAAACACACCGTAAATATTATATATAAGACCACTACGCACCGTCAAGTATTTTTACAAAAAAACAGCTGTTCTGCCAAGTACGTAAAAAAGCAAGGACTATCCTCGTAGATTGCAAGACAGTCCTTACTTTTATTCATTCCGCATATACTGCATCTGGCAGTAATGGCAAATCTTCAATATTGTCCAAACCAAAACATTTTAAGAATTCTTCCGTCGTTCCATACAAAATTGGTCGTCCAATTACTTTTTTTCGACCTAATTCTTTGACCAGCAAACGATCTATTAGTTTCATTAAAACTCGATCGACTCGTACACCACGAATGTTTTCGATTTCCTGTTTGGTAATCGGCTGTTTAAATGCAATAATAGAGAGCGTTTCCATAGCCGGAACAGATAATTTATTATCCAATACCTGTGCCATTTTTTCCACGATCGCTGCTAATTCTGGCTTTGTACAAAGCTGATAGCCGCCAGCAACTTTAATGATGGTCAGGCCACGCTCCGATGTATCCATGTCTTCTTTTAACTGTGCGACGATTTCTTCTATATTGACTTTATCAACATTCAAAATTTCAGCAAGCTGCCCCGCTGGAACAGGATCACCATTGATAAACAACAGTGCCTCAACATGACCCTTAAGATTTGCATAAAACACGGTTATTCCTCGCTCCTTCTGTTAATATAGATAGGCGAAAAAGGCTGTGTCTGTTTAATTGTGACAGTTTTAAGCTTCATCAATTCGAGCAAAGCCAAAAATGTCGTAATAAATTCATTTTTTGTCCCGGATCTTGTGAAAGCGTCCGTAAAGAGAATAGTCCCAGCCTGCTTATCCAAAAGAAAAATAATATCCGCCATTTTATCTTGTACACTGAATTTTTCACGAGATACAAGTGAAGTATGATCTGCATTTGCCTCTAAAACACTATGAAATGCTTCCAAAAGCAGTTGAATATCGAGATTTGTCGGAGGCAGGTACTGAACAGGTATTAATGTTGGTGACCGGAAAAATAACTTTTCCTGTTCTTCTGCCAATTGGTCCAAAATTTCGCTTACTTCTTTGAAACGTCGATATTCTAAAAGACGATCAATCAGTTCTTGTCTTGGATCCAGTTCATCCTCAATATCCGTTTCATCCTCTGTTTTTTTTACCTTAGGCAATAAGATACGTGATTTAATTTGCAGCAAAGTTGCCGCCATAACCAAAAACTCGCTGGCTATTTCAATATTGAATTCCTGAAACCGATCCAGATATTCTATATACTGCTCGGTAAGAACAGCAATTGGAATATCATAAATATCAATTTTATTTTTTTCGATTAAATGCATCAACAAATCCAAAGGGCCTTCAAATGCATCTAATTTAATTTCATAGTCCAACATTTATTGTAAATGCATTGCTTCGCGAACTTCTTCCATTGTCGCTGCTGCAACTTTACGTGCCCGCTCCGTACCAGCCTCCAAAATTTCTCGAATTTTTTCTGGCTTTCCTTCATATTCCTGACGACGCACATGCATCGCCCCCATGATGTGTACCATCTTTTCAGCGAGTCGTTTTTTGCAATCTACACAGCCAATGGATGCACTGCGACAGGCTTGATCAATCTCAACAATCTCTTCTTTATTAAACAATTTATGAAATTTAAAAGCTACACAAACATCCGGATTGCCCTTATCTGTCTTTTTGATGCGTTGTGGATCGGTAATAATCATACGAACCCGTTCTCTAAGTTCATCCGGGCTTGAAGCAAACGGAATCGTATTTCCGTAGGATTTGCTCATCTTACGCCCATCAATACCAGGAAGAACCGCCGCTTCGCTCATTAAGCCCTGTGGTTCCGGAAAAATCGGACTATATAAATTATTGAAACGACGCGTAATTTCACGCGCAAGTTCCAAATGCGGCAGCTGATCTTCGCCGACAGGCACAAAGCCTGCTTTATAAAGAATAATGTCAGCTGTCATAAGTTCCGGATACCCTAAAAACCCATACGTATTAATATCTTTCCCCTGTGCACCAAGCTGCTGTAGTTTATCTTTATAGGTTGGTACACGTTCCAGCCAGGAAAGCGGGGTCATCATCGAAAGCAGTAAATGCAGTTCGGCATGTTCCTTTACTTTTGATTGAACAAAAATAACATTTTTTTCCGGGTCTAACCCTGCACTTAACCAATCAAGTGCCATGTTATAAATATTTTCTGGAATTTTACTTGTATCAGCATAGGCACTTGTCAAGGCATGTAAATCAACAATTGAAAAAAAGCATTCATAATCATTCTGTAATTTCACCCAATTTTCAAGTGCCCCCATATAATTTCCTAAATGAAACTTACCCGATGGCTGCATACCACTAAAAATACGACCCTTACTCAAAAAAATCTCCCCCTAAAATATAAATGACAAAATAAACGACATTACATTAAGAATTACATTCCGAATCGGGAAAATAATAACTCCCAATATATTTGTAAAAACCAACAAAATTAAGATAAAAAAGCTATAGCGTTCCAACCCGGCATATTGATAGGCTAATTTGCCCGGCAAAAAACTCATCAGAACTTTCGAGCCATCAAGTGGTGGCAATGGAATCATGTTAAATATAGCAAAATTAAGATTGAATACCATAACCAATTTGATAACAAGATAGACCCACTGCACTTGAATACCCATTACTGCAATAATATTCAAAAGAAGCAAGGATACAAATGCTGTTATTAAATTGGCTGCCGGTCCGGCAATTGCAACATAGAGTTCACCATGACGTCGATCACTAAAATTCCGCGGATTGATCATAACTGGTTTTGCCCAACCAAATTGTGCAAAAAACAGCATCAATAACCCAATTGGATCTAAATGAGCTAATGGATTGAGTGTCAACCTTCCCTCAAACTTTGGAGTTGGATCTCCCAATGCCACAGCGATCCTCGCATGTGCATACTCATGCACAGTCATCGCAATCAATAAACCAGGTATACCAAAAATCATATCTGGACCAAACACTAAAAAACCACTCCCAACCTGTTAAACTAAAGATAAATTTATGTCTATCTTTATAATTATACTAGAAAACCTTTGAATTGTAACGATAAATTACAAATTTTTCAAAACCATATCTCAATCAAATGAAGACCTATATATAAAAATCCTCTCTACAGATCCTATTGTAGAAAGGATTTTTACAAATTAAAGAATAAAATTTTTCACCATCAGCAACGAAACAACCGATTTTGCATCATCAATTTTTCCTGTCTGAATCAATTCATCAATTTTTTCAACTGAAATCATCACTGTATTAATAAACTCATCTTCATCAGGACATTGAAGCCCCGCATCAAGATCTTTCGCAACATACAGATGAATGACTTCATTTGAAAACCCCACCGTTGTAGCAATCGTTGTAAGTTTGGTTAACGTATGTGCGCGATAACCGGTTTCTTCTTTTAGTTCACGGCGTGCACATTCTAGTGGATCTTCATTTGGATCATCGAGTTTTCCTGCGGGAATTTCAAGAGTCACTTTTCCCATCGGATGACGATATTGCCTAACCATAACAATTTTTCCGTTATTTAAAAGAGGCACTACAGCCGCCGCCCCTGGATGTTCAATCCATTCACGTACCGCCTGCTTGCCATTTGGCAGTTCGACTACGTCTTTATTAACCTTCAAAAGAACGCCTTCATAGACGCGTGTACTGCTTATTTTTTTTTCAATTAAGCCTTCATCCATTTTTGTGCCTCCATTGCCATTCAATCCTATTTATTTTGTCTAAAACTCTCTTTTTTCAATTTTGCATTATTGAGCATTTCCATTGCGTTGTCAAGTGATGCCGCCGTAATATCGATTCCCGAAGCCATTCGCGCAATTTCATTTAACTGCTCACTCGTTGATAAAGGACGCACTTGCGTTACTGTTTTATTATTTTGTATCTGTTTATCAATATATAGATGTACATCGGCCATACAAGCAATCTGGGGCAAATGTGTAATACATAAAACCTGTTTATACGCAGCTACCATTGCAATACGTTCTGCAACCATCTGTGCTGTCTTTCCACCAATACCTGTATCGATTTCATCAAAAACCATGATACCAATTTTATCTTTTGCTGCACAAACCGTTTTAATTGCCAAAGCAATTCGGGAAAGTTCCCCGCCTGAGGCTACCTTTTGCATTGGTTTTGGATCTTCTCCTAAATTAGCAGAAAATAAAATATGAATTGTGTTAGCACCATTCATATGATAAATAGCATCGTCTTTTATTTCAATCACAAAACGTGCATTTTCCATTCCCAACGACAACAAATGTTTTTGAATGTCAGCGGATAGCAGCTCCGCTGAACTTTGTCGAAGTTTCGTCAATGCGACTGCCTTCACAGCCAAATCTTTTTCTGCCTGTACAATATTGTATTTAAGATCTTCAATACGCTGATCATAATTTTCAATTGCCAGTAATTCTTTTTTTGCATTATGATAATGCTCTAATACATCTGCAATTGTGGCTCCATATTTTTTACGAAGCTTATAAATTTCATCCATGCGTTCTTGTAATTTATTTAACCGCTCTGGACTATAATCAATACTTTCACCATAATCACGAATTTCGTAAGAACATTCTTCAATCTGACATAATGCATCCGTAATCATTTGCATAACATTGGTTAATTTCGTGTCATAGCGAATAAGCATCTCCATATTTTTTTTAATTTCCACCAGCGATGGGATGACCGCTGGCTGCCTTTTATCCCCACTATCTAAAAGGCGATAGGAAGACTTAACCAAATCAGAAATTTTTTCAGCATTCGATAAAAGTTTAATTTCTTGTTCTAACCCTTCGTCTTCCGCTTCTTTTAATTTAGCTGCCTCGATCTCATTGACCTGCCACGATAACATATCCATACGCTGAGCATGTTCGCGTGAATCCAGCTCTTGCTGTTTAAGACTCTCTTTCAGCTCATTCCATTTTACAAATGCAGTTTGATACACGGCAAGGCAGGTCTTGATTTCTATCTTATAAGCATCCACAAGAGCAAATTGATTTTCCGTCCGCAAAAGGGCTTGGTTCTCATTTTGTCCATGAATGTCAATCAGTAATTCGCCTAGCATTTTTAATGAAGTAAGCGTTACATGGCAGCCATTGACCTGAATTGTATTTTTTCCGGTTTTAGCAATTTGCCGACTGATAATTAAAGAATCGTCTTCATCCACAATATCGGATCGCTGTAAAAAATCATGCACTTGTGGATATTTGCTAGTATCAAAGACAGCTTCCACTCGCAACCAGTCACGATCTTTACGGATTTTTTCAATTGAAGTCCTGTGCCCAAGAATCATCCCTAAAGAATCAATCAAAATAGATTTTCCCGCACCCGTTTCACCCGTTAAAATATTTAACCCACGCTCAAACTCGATCTGGACATGTTCGAGTAAAGCAAAATTCCATACAGTTAATGTTTTCAGCATAGTCAATTTACTCCCTTGATGAACGATGCACTTAATTAATAAGCAGCTCCAATTTTTTTATAATACCTGGGACTGCTTCCAATGGTTTAACAACAACAAAAATATTGTCATCCCCAGCTACCGTTCCAATAATTTCCGGCCATTTCGCGTAATCCAAAGTCGATGCTACGGCATTCGCTGTTCCCGGCAGCGTTTTGATCACAATAATGTTCTCACTGAAATTCAATCCAATAACCGAATCCTGAAACATCCTAGTCATTCTATTTTTAGAAAAAACCATATTTTTTTCTAAAGGATAAGCATACCTATAACGGCCATCACCCGTTGGTATTTTGATGAGCATTAGTTCTTTTATGTCACGTGACACGGTTGCCTGCGTTACCTCTATATTTTGTTTACGTAAAGATTCTGCTAAATCTTCCTGTGTCTCAACAACCGTATTTTCAATAATGGCTTTTATTTTCGCATGACGTATTGCCTTCACTTCATCATCTCCTAACTTTTTCGATCAAATATAAAACAGGTGCCTTAATTGTGTGATTGAGCATACTATAACAAGCCACCGTAAATTCTTGCATTGGCAAATTTCTTAAATACTCGACCAATTGATTATATTCCAAAAGACCTTCCTCATGTCCAGGGTACGTAGTAATTGCCAAAAGTCCATTTGTCGCTAAACAATCGATAATTTTCATTACAGCTTCCAACGTTGATTCAGCCTGTGTAGTAATCGCATGATCACCACCCGGTAAATAACCGAGATTAAACATTGCCACATCAATCCGCGTAACTACATATTTTTCAACATTCACGTGACTGTCCAAAATCAACTGCACTTTATTTCGATATAATTCTACTATTTCTGCTGTTCTCTCCAATGCACTTTTCTGAATATCAAACGCATAAATATGAGCCGATTCCAACGAATTTTGGGCTAAAAAAAGGGTATCATTGCCATTACCGGCAGTTGCATCAACGATGGTCAATGCATTCTGTAATTTCTTCTTGAGCAATTCATGTGCTGCATCAATTGCACTGATTGTCTGCATTAAACATTCCCCCGCCATAATTTCGTCCGCATCGTTTTATAGTAATTTTTATCTTCAAACTTTATTATTTTTGCCATAAATGAAGACTTTCTTACGATCACCTCGTCGCCTGGAACCAAATTGCAACTTTCCTGACCATCAAAAGTCAATAAAATATCACGGTGTGCCGCTGCCACATTAATACGAACTTCTTCATCTTCAGAAATAATCATGGGACGAGCATTTAGCGTATGCGGACAAATCGGTGTCACCAATAGCAATTTAACCTTCGGATTTATAATAGGCCCACCAGCCGAAAGAGAATATCCCGTCGAACCAGTTGCTGTCGAAACAATCAGTCCATCCGCCTGATAATTGGCAATCAAGCAATTATCGATGCTTAACCCCAAATTAAGCATCCGAGCCACGCCGCCTTTTGTGACAACAATATCATTTATTGCATTGCCAACAAAACTCATTTGATTTCCCCGTTTTATAATCCCCGCCAGCATTAAACGTTCTTCAATACGGTATTGCCCCTGTAAAACCTTCTCAAGTTTATCTTCAAGTTCCGATAATTCAATATCAGCCAAAAAACCAAATCTGCCAATATTGATTCCACAAACCGGAATATTACGCAAAGCCAATCGGCGGCAAACGCCTAATAACGTACCATCACCACCAATTGTCAGGCCTAAATTGATAGCAGCATCAAATATATTTTCTACGCCAAACGCCGGATAGCCAAAAAATTCTGCTTCATCTTTTGGCAGAACCAAATGAACATCTTTATCTCGATAAAAGTCAACAAGTCGTGTTAAAACAGAATTGGCTTTTTTTTTATTTTTATTAGGAAAAACAGCAACTGTAATCATATAACTACCCACAAACCTTTCCCCAACTGCTATAATGGCATATCCATCCCATCTTCAATGATGTGTCACCTTATCTAGCTCTTGATGCGCATCCTTTACAACAGATTGAATTGTGTCAAAATTAATCAAACATGCTTCATCCGTATTGAGACCAAGACGAACCAGATATTCGATATTGCCCTCTGGTCCTTTCACCGGGGAAAAAGTCAATGCCATCGGCATAAAACCAATACTTCGACTAAAATCTATAACATGCTGAATAACTTCTTCATGTACCTTCGGATCACGAACTACACCTTTTTTTCCAACTTTTTCTCGACCGGCTTCGAATTGCGGTTTAATAAGTGCTACAATTTCACCGGTCGGCTGCAATAAAGACTTTGCCGCGGGGAGTACCTTCTCCAATGAAATAAATGCCACATCAATAGAAGCAAAATCGATGAGTTCATTTAAATCATCTGCTGTAACATTTCGAATATTAGTGCGTTCCATATTCACAACACGCTCATCTGTACGTAAAGACCAAGCTAACTGTCCATAACCAACATCAATGGCATATACTTTCACGGCACCATTTTGCAAAGAGCAATCCGTGAATCCACCTGTTGAAGCGCCAATATCAGCTACAATTTTTCCTTTTAATTCAATTGAAAATACTTCAATCGCTTTGGCAAGTTTAAGCCCGCCCCGGCTAACATACCCAATGCTATCACCTAAAATACGAATTTCAGCCTCTGGCTTTATAAGTGTACCGACCTTGTCTATTTTTTGCCCATCAACAAGTACCAGTCCAGCCATAATCGTTGTTTTTGCCCGTTCACGACTCACTACAAGATTTCTATTTACTAAGACTACATCTAATCTTTCCTTAGCCATAACTTTATCCCACCTACAAAAAAAGTGAAACTTACTGAATAAAATTGCGCACCATTGCCGCAATCGTTTCACCTGTTAAATTATATTTTTCCAAAAGCTCATTTCTGCTGCCCTGTTCAATAAAATGATCAGGCAGACCGCATCGCAGCACTTTTACATCATTTAGTTGATCTTCATTTAGTAATTCCAATATCGCAGAACCAAAACCGCCTGCTAATACATTATCTTCTACCGTTACAATTACATCCATTTGCCTCGCCAGTTGCTGCAACAAAATGTGATCAAGCGGTTTCACAAAGCGCGCATTGATCACCGTCGACTCAACACCATCCGCACGAAGCAAATCACTTGCCTTCACGCAGACATCTACCATACTTCCAATACCCACAAAAGCAATTTTCCCGCCCGAACGAATTTGCTCAGCTTTGCCAATGGGAATCCCACTAAAGTCTGCCTCAATCGGAACACCGAGTCCACAGCCACGCGGATAACGAAGCACAACTGGTCCCTCCATTGCAATTGCCGTACCTAACATCTGCCGAAGCTCATTTTCGTCTTTTGGTGCCATGATCGTCAAATTAGGCATGTGCCTGAGATAAGAATAGTCAAAGACACCATGATGTGTCGGACCGTCTTCACCCACCAGGCCAGCCCTGTCAAGACCTAAGACCACCGGCAAATTCTGTAAACAAACATCATGTAATATTTGATCATACGCTCTTTGAGCAAACGTCGAGTAAAGCACAACAACTGGTTTTTTACCCTGCGAAGCCAGCCCAGCCGCTAATGTAATCGCATGCTGTTCAGCGATTCCTACATCAAACAAACGAGTTGGATAAAATTCGCCAAATTTTTTAAGACCTGTCCCCGATGGCATTGCGGCAGTAATGGCTACAATGTCTTCATTTGTCTGTGCGAGTTCAATCAACGCTTTACTAAAAACAGAAGTATAAGACGGAATATTCGTTGCCGCTTTATTTGGTTCACCACTGGCAATATCAAATTTCCCAATTCCATGAAATTTATCCGGTTCAATTTCAGCTGGTAAATAGCCTTTTCCTTTTTTCGTTAACGTATGAATGAGAATTGGTCCATGCATTTTTTTCGCCTGTTCAAGAACCTCCAACAATATCTCCATATTGTTTCCATCAATCGGTCCTACGTAGGTAAAGCCCATTTCTTCAAACAGCCCTCCGGGAACAAGGAAAAAACGAACACTATCTTTAATATGTTCAGCCGTTTTAAGAACCGTATCACCAATAGCCGGTATCCGCCGCAAAAGTCCTTCTAAATCTTTTTTGGCTTTATTATACTTAGGAGCTGTACGCATCTTCGATAAATATTCTGACATAGCTCCAACGTTCCGATCAATAGACATTTCATTGTCATTTAAAATAACAATAAGATCTTTACCCAAATCTCCAGCATGATTGAGTGCTTCGAAAGCTTCACCGCCCGTTAAGGCCCCATCACCGATAACCGTGATGACATGATTTTTTTTATGATCTAAATCACGTGCAATCGCCATTCCCAGTGCTGCAGAGATGGATGTACTCGAATGTCCCACGCCAAAACTATCATATTTGCTTTCACTCCGGTTGGGGAACCCAGTTATGCCGCCAGATTGTCGCAACGTATGAAATGCATCACGACGACCGGTCAAGATTTTATGAGCATAAGCCTGGTGTCCAACATCCCAAACAATCTTATCACTGGGACAGTTAAAAACTTTATAAAGTGCTACCGTAAGATCGACTACGCCTAAGCTTGGTGCGAGATGTCCACCAGTTTTTGCAACATTTTGTATAATAAACCCACGAAGTTCCTGGGCAAGTTTTTTCAGTTCTCCCAATGAAAGGTTTTTTAATGCATCAGGAGTATCTATCGTATCTAATATATGATTCATTTACACCAACACACTTTCCTTTAGAATCTATATTTTATTTATCACGTGACTCCAAATACTGTACGATTGACCTCAGAAAATCGGCTTGGCTTCCAAAAATGTCTAAAGAATGTAACGCATCCTCAACAGCTTCCGCCGCCATTTTTTTTGCCTCTGCTAAGGATGTCAATGTAACATACGTAGATTTATGGTTGCGTTCATCACTACCCACTGGTTTACCAATTTTTTCTGCTGAACCGATAACATCCAAGATATCGTCCGTAATTTGAAAAGCCAACCCAAATTTTTCGGCATAAATCGTTAGCGCATCAACCTCACGGTCTGTCGCATTCGCTAAAATAGCACCAGAACGAATCGCTGCACAAAAAAGAGCTCCCGTTTTCGCTTCATGCATTTGCTTTAGCGTCTTCATATCAATTCTTTTATTTTCTGATAGAAGGTCAATAGCCTGTCCACCGACCATTCCATTTGGTCCGGCCGAAAAGCTCATTTCGCGAACAACACGAAGGCGATTTTCAGCATTAACATTTTTTTGACTGCACAGAACTTCAAAAGCCATCGTAAGCAGCGCATCTCCAGCTAGTACAGCCATCCCGTCACCATATACTTTGTGGTTGGTCAACTTACCACGCCGATAATCATCATTATCCATAGCTGGTAAATCATCATGAATCAAAGAATAGGTATGTATCATTTCAATGGCACAAGCAGATTTTACAAAAGAATCCCCCTCCCCGCCCACTGCATCAGCTGCCGCAATAAGTAAGACTGGACGAAGTCTTTTCCCGCCAGCCATAAGACTATAATTCATGGCTTCGCACAAAGTACTTGAAAGAGCTGACTTCTGAGGAATAATTTGAGCCAATTCAGCTTCAACCAATTGTAATTTTTCATTCCAATACGTTTTAAACATAAACTACTCTCCTTCTATATTCAATATTGATTCCTGAATTTCACCCTTATTTTCCTGTACCATCTTATCAATGGCAGCTTCAGTCTGATTTAACTGATCCAGACATGTCTTTGAAAGCAAGACTGCCTGTGTATATTTATCCAGAAGAGTCTCTAAACTAATATCGCCAGCTTCTAAATCTTTAACAAGTTCTTCTAAATTTTCCAAAGATGCTTCAAACGATATTTTTTTACTTTTCGCCATACAGAACCTGCCCCTTTCTAACATCCGCGACAATTGCATCAAAACTGCCATCACTAAGTATTACGGCAAGTTTCTGTCCCGGTTTTACAGCATCTATATTATACACAATTTTTTTTTCTATTTTCACAATACCATACCCTCTTTTTAAAACAGCAACGGGATTGAGTATGTGTAGTTTTTCTAAAACTACATTCATTTTATGTTTTTTTTCGACAAACAGCCTCGTCCTCAATTGTTCTACTTTTTCGAATGAATCATCAAGGTGCTGTCTTTTTTCCTGCAATAGAAGTTGTGGTTTTTGCATCGTCTTACTCTTTAAACAAACCATCAGACGAGTTTTTTTCGTCTGCAGCGTATGACGTATTTGTAAATCAGCCTGAATAAACAGCGATTGTATATAGCGGGTCAATTCTCGTGCATCCGGAACAATCAATTCAGCCGCCTGTGATGGTGTTGCTGCCCGTACATCGCTTACAAAATCTGACAATGTATAGTCCGTTTCATGTCCAACAGCAGACACTACGGGTATTTTTGAGGCAAAAATCGCCCGTACCACTTTTTCTTCATTAAAAGACCAAAGATCTTCCATCGAACCGCCGCCACGTCCAATAATTAGAACATCAACCGGAAATTTTTTATTAAAAAACTTCACAGCTTGAACAAGTTGTGATGCGGATTCAAGGCCTTGAACTTGGACTGGATACAAAACTAACTGCACATTTGGATTGCGCCGCTTCGAAACTTTATAAATATCTCGTAAAACAGCTCCAGTCGCTGAAGTAATAATCCCTACTGTTTTTGGCAGAATGGGCAGACTTTTTTTATGGATTTTCTCAAAAAGCCCTTCCTGTGTCAATTTTGTTTTAAGCTGTTCAAAAGCAACACTCAGCTCACCTGCACCTTCCGGTATCAGCATATCAACGTACATCTGATATGCTCCGTCACGCTCATAAACTGATATGGACCCATTGGCAACGACTTTCATACCATTAGTCGGCATGAATTTCAGATATTGTGCTTTGCCGCGAAACATCACAGATTTAAGGCTTGAACTACTATCTTTCAATGTAAAATAGCAATGACCGGAATAATGCTGTTTAAAATTTGAAATTTCGCCTCGCACCATCAAATTTTGCAGCGTAAAATCCTGTTCCATAATAGTTTTTATATGTTTTGTAATTTCATTCACACCATAAATATTCAAAACGGTCATAGCTCCTTACTTTACATACTATAATAAGAAAAAAGCCAGACCAAAGCCTGGCAAATTTAAAATAAATTTACAGCAACAATTTTGCTACAATATCCATATTGAAACGAAAAATGAAATTTCTTACTTTATCATTGACCCTAAAATTCCATTTACAAAACGTGCTGATGCATCTGTCCCGAACTTCTTTGCCAGTTCAACGGCTTCATTGATAATAATGTTTGGCACCATTTTCTCTTCACTAAATTGCAATTCAAAAACAGCGATTCGCGTAATATTGCGATCAACTCCTGGCATTCTATCAACTTTCCACTCGGTAGAATTTTTTGCAATCCATGCATCAATTTCAGCAAGATGTGCTTTGGTTCCATCAAGAAGCAACTTTGCATATTCTCTTGCGGAATCACTCAGTACAGGTGTCTCACTTAATACAGCATCATACGCATCGGTTTGATCTATTTCATTATAATCCAATTGGAATAACGCCTGCAGCGCTACCTCTCTGGCTTGTCTACGACTCATAACATACCTTCCTTTTAAAACAACATTTTACAACGATTCATTTTCTATCATCTAAATCTAGTGGGAATCAGCTTCTCTAAAAGCCGAAACAAGTCTTCGTGATTATCAACTTTGCCGCCTATATAGAGTCCTATAACAGCACAAATCAGTACAAACAACGTCTTAAAAAAGCCAAAAACTAAAACAGACAATCCAATAAAAAGACCTATGATAGTTCCTATAAATCTACCGCGATGATTTTTCCAGACAGCTTCCATAAAATTCTTCATATCTTCCTTCACTCTGTCACCTCATTGTGTAATGCAGCAAACATCACATAACACGCTGTTTCTGCAGCGCTACATTCGTTATATTGTCCACTGCAATCGTAACGGTCAAAGTTTCCAGTCCCAAAATGTTTTTCACATTTTCTTTTATAGCTGTTTGCAGCTGATCAGAAATCTCCGTAACATTGATTTCCTGCCCAATAACAACTGTTAAATGTGCACTTACATTGGTATCAATTGCACCTTTTGCAGCCTCAACTAAAACACGAACTTTTACATCACGTATCCCGCGAACAGCTCTTGCTGTCTTATCCACTAAATTTTTGACAGCATCCACAGCCACAGACACATCGCCCAAATCTCCATGAATAAGGATTGCTTCACTGGCATACTTCATTTTTTTATTGGAACTGAAACTGATGCCCATAAGTTGTATACTAACTAAAAATACAACAAAGGCCGCAACACCTGTTTCGTAGCGTCCATAAAGATATAAAAAATTATTCCATACCAATTCAATTGGAATAACCCCTGTACACAAAACAACAATTGCCAAAGACAATACAGCAAACGCAATTGTGTATATAAATAAAAGAATTCGATTTATGACTCCCATATTTATACCTCTCCCTAGCGTACTCTGACTTCTTCTTCTTTTACATCCTCAGGAAAGCCTACACCCTGCACATGAATATTAACTTCCACAACACGTAATCCAGTCATGGTTTCAATTGCTGTTTTTACATTTTCCTGTACAGCTAAAGCAACATCCGGGATTCGCACGCCATATTTCACAATAATATATAGATCAACAGCGGCTTCACGTTCACCAACTTCAACCTTAACACCTTTGGCGAAATTCTTTTTGCCAAGCATTTCGGCAATGCCGCCAACAAGGCCTCCACTCATGCCCGCAATACCAGTTACTTCTGTCGCAGCCAGGCCTGAAATAATGCTAACGACCTCATCCGCAATACGAATAGAACCAAGACTGCCCTGCATTTCTTTCTTTTCCATGTTTTTATCCATGATAGAAACCTCCCTTATTTTGTTGATTCACCCCATCTGTTCATTATACCTAAATTATAACAAACAAATACTTAATATACAAATTCTATCCTACTAATTATGTAAAAATTTATTATTTTTATTCATAAGCAAGCAATATTATAGATCAAGTTGAACTTACTCTATTTCTTTAAAATTCGCTGTCAAACGGAGTAACTCCTCCAACTGTGTAAAAAAATCCGATGAAGAATTTTCATCTTCATCGGATTTTTTATTCATACTCTACGCTCTTTCAAGATAGTTTCCTGTACGAGTATCAATACGTAAAACATCACCCAGATTAATAAATAAAGGCACACGCACTGTATAGCCTGTTTCCAATGTTGCTATTTTAGTAGCACCTGTCGCTGTATCACCTTTGATGCTTGGTTCACATTCAGTTACCTCTAAATCAACCGAATTTGGTAAGGCAATACCAATAATAGTACCTTTATGAGTTTGTAAACTAATATTCATATTTTCTTTCAGATATTGCAAAGCATCACCAAGTTGATCTTTGCTAAGCTCAACCTGTTCATAGCTTTCATTATCCATAAATGTGTATACACCATCTGCTTCATATAAGTATTGCATTTCGTTTGTTTCAATATGAGCTCTTGGCAATTTTTCATTCGGGTTAAAGGTACGTTCAACAACAGCACCTGTTCTTACATTTTTAATTTTTGTTCTAACAAAAGCAGCACCTTTGCCTGGTTTTACATGTTGGAAATCGACAATCTGCCATACACCATTGTCAAATTCAAGTGTTAATCCTGTACGGAAATCACTACTAGAAATCATTAATTACGCCCTCCACTATCATCTTAATCAAATTTACTTAATTTCTACTAATTGCTTGTTACTTTGCGTCAACGGTCGACCACCGAGTGTCGTAACCAAAACAGTATCTTCAATTCTTATGCCGCCCCACCCCGGCAAATAAATTCCCGGTTCTACAGTGACCAGCATATTTTCTTCTAAGTGTTCACACGTACTTGACGGTGAAAGCCTTGGAAGTTCGTGAATTTCAAGACCTACACTATGCCCAAGTCCATGACCAAAAAAGCGGCCATACCCTGCGTTCATAATATAGCGGCGTACATCAGCATCTACAGTCTGGCCAGAACTGCCAAGCTGTACTTTTTCGACACCCAAAAGCTGCGCTTGTAATACTATGTCATAAATTTTACGTTGCTTATCATCGGCACTACCAACACATACAGTCCGTGTGATATCCGAATGATAGCCTTTATAAACAGCACCGAAATCCATTGTAACAAAATCTCCGTCAACAATCAACTTATCGGTAGCAATTCCATGCGGCAGACTACCTCGTTCACCCGATGCAACAATTGTCGTAAAGGCTGGTTTCTCCGACCCTAAACGACGCATACAATTTTCTAATTCGGCGGCAATTTCAATTTCGGAAATTCCCGGCCGAAGAATCGTTAAAATATGTTCATAAGCCCTGTCACTGATTTCAACGGCTTTTTGCAAAAGAGCAATTTCTTGTTCATCTTTAACCATACGAAGTGTATCAAGCTCCACAGCTTGTTTAAAGTCCACTCCGTTTAGCATTTGTTTAAGAAGAGAAAAGTCGTTATACGTAAGTGCATTGCCCTCAAAACCTATATTTTTGAGTTCTAACCCCATAAGTACCTCGGCCGTTTTTGGCAAAAGCCCCTTGCTATGTTCGATCAACTGAAAAGACTTACTTTGCTGCCTTGCCTGTTCCATATAACGAAAATCTGTAATAAGTATGGCAGCTTTCTGTGAAACGACCACTATTGTGTCATCCCCCGTAAAGCCGCTAAAATAATGCAAATTCTCTACTTTGTTGATAACGACTGCATCTAAGCCCTGATTTTTTAGAAGCTCGCGCAGTTTTTCCAAACGTGCATCCATCGGCACGCCTCCCTATTTTAATTTACGTAAAACAATCTCTAATGCCGCCAGATAGCTGTCAGCACCAAAACCACAAATCTGCCCCATTACTACAGGTGCTATCACAGAATGATGTCGAAATTCTTCTCGTTTATGAATATTTGATAAATGCACCTCAATTACAGGGACCGTAACGCCCGCAATCGCATCACGCAAAGCAATGCTGTAATGTGTAAAAGCTGCTGCATTAAAAATAATAAATTGATACCCTTGCTCAGCTGCACTTTGAATAGTATCTACCAGTACACCTTCGTGATTGCTTTGCACAGCATCTATTAGAACCTCGTCTTGTCGACCTCTCTGATACAGCAGTTCATTTATATCTGCCAATGTCATTGAGCCATAAATTTCCGGTTCCCGTTTACCAAGTAAATTCAAATTGGGACCATGCAATACCAATATTTTTTTCAATAAGATCACTGCCTCACCTAAAAAGTAACATGACAATAAGTCCTATTATTATACCATAAATCATTTCAGTATTCAATCCTGCAACGCGGATTTAAACCACACAGCGGAATAATCAATACAAAATAGCAAATTTTTTATCTTGATTGATCACATCAATCTGTGTTAATTCCATATTTTTCACTTTAATAAACGCACTACCCTTGTTTATTCGCCCAACAAGTTTTTTAAGTTGTTCCCCTGCTCCCTGAATTTCCATTGTTACGCTACCGTCGTCCATATTGCGCACCCAGCCTGTAACATCAAGTTCCATTGCATTTGTTTGCACAAAATAACGAAAACCAACCCCTTGAACACGGCCTGCTGCCCTGGCAAAATATCGTATTTTTTGCTCCGTCATAAAAACGCACCACCTTCATCATAATATAATGAATTTTATCTTTAATTATACGTCGTTTTCACAAAACTGCCAATAAAAAAACTGGTCATATACCAAAATGATATATAACCAGTCTGATCAGGAAGATTTTATACGAATCACAGGTATGGGCATATTTTCAACAATTCCCAAAACATCTTCATAAAAATCTTTTGTAGTGCTAATGATTAAAATACCCGCATTTTTATCTAATGTTGTTACGACACCAAGGTACTCGTAGCCTTCCATAATGCGATTAAAAAAATTAATATTCTTGGGAGAAATTTTCAATTTTATAATCTCATTCATGCTTTGATGTCTCGCCGCAAAATAGAATACGGCTCGACGCTTTGTGTCATGACGATCGTCACCACTTGTTGGGCGTGTGGTGCTACAACAATGGGCAGTCCCGTCTCATCAAACATTTGTTGAATCGTCTGTTTAAACAATTCGCCGCACGGCTGAAAAACTTCAATTTCCTGACCAAGTTTCATATTATTACGTTGTTCAACCACTGCCGTTTTTGTTTTTTCATCATAGCTTAATACGAAACCAATAAAATCAGACGTCTGCGTATAAGAAGATGTACTGTAAATCTGATCATCTTCGGTTGGTTTATTAAAATAAAAACCAGTTGTATAGGCACGATGTGATACTTTGTGAAGTTCATCGATCCATGCCTGCTCAATTTTAAACTGTGCCGGATTTTCACAATAACTATCAATTGCTTGACGATATGCTTTCACAATACTTGCCACATAATGAACACTTTTCATACGACCTTCAATTTTCAAGCTAGTAACCCCGCTTGCAATCACTTCATCAATATGCGGCAAAAGGCACATATCTTTAGAATTAAAAATATAGGTACCTCGGTCATCTTCTTCTACAGGGAAGTATTCACCAGGACGTTTCTCCTCAACCAAGCTGTATTTCCAACGACAAGGTTGTGCACAGCTTCCACGGTTCGCATCGCGACCTGTAAAATAATTACTCATAAGACATCGACCAGAATACGAAATGCACATCGCTCCATGCACAAACATTTCCAATTCCACCTTTGATTTTTCACGAATTTCTTTAATTTCATCCAAAGACATCTCGCGTGCCAGCACAACCCGAGCCGCTCCCAGATCATCCCAGGCATTCACTGCCGCCCAATTGGTATTATTCGATTGTGTACTGATATGCATCGGCAAATTTGGCACAAGACTGCGAGCCATCATAAAGATTCCCAAATCGGCTACCAAAACAGCATCAACTTTTATACGATCTAAAAAAAACAGATAATCCGGCAGTGCTTCTAAATCACTGTTATGTGGAAATATATTAACTGTCACATATACTTTTTTATGTAAAGAATGGGCAAAGTCAACCCCCTCTTTAAGTTCTTCATTCGTAAAATTTCCGCCAAAAGCCCTTAGTCCAAAAGCTTTTCCGCCCAAATACACTGCATCAGCACCATATAAAAGAGCTACTTTCAATTTTTCTAAATTCCCTGCCGGTGCTAATAATTCAGGTTTTTTCAATATTTTTCCTCCTATAAGAAACAGCTAAGCCATCCCCTTGCTCATGGATCACCGTCTCAAACTCAGGATGGTTTTCAACTATTTCGATATATTTTTTCAATCTCGTTACAATTGTTTTATAACGACGCGGCGGTTTTTCACTGCTCCGTACATATCCACGAAATAGTACATTATCTGCAACAACAACACCGTCTGCTGCCAAATGCGGTAATATCTTATTAAAATACGTAAGATACTGCCCTTTGGCAGCATCAATAAAAACAAGATCATAAACATCTTGCAGTGTATCAATGTTTACCGCTGCATCACCAAGTAAAATTGTAATTTGTTCACTGTATCTTGAATGATTAATAAATTTTCTTGCCGTCGCGGCACGCTCTTCATTTAACTCCAAAGTAGTGATTTGAATATCATCTGCACTATTTTCTGCAATCAAAAGCGAAGAATATCCAATTGCCGTACCAATCTCCAATACACGATGCGGTCGTTTGGCTGCAACAGTCTCTATAAGGAATGCTTTGCCTTTTACATTAATAATTGGTACATGATGCACTACAGCATACTCTTCCATTTCTCGTAACAAATACTCCATTTTATTCCACCCGGTCTATCGTTTGTAAATGTTCTTGATATGTTTTGCTAAAATGATGTTTACCATGTTTATCCGCCACAAAATATAAATACTCTGTTGGTTCAGAATATAAAACCGCTTTAATGGAAGCAAGTCCCGGATTGGCAATAGGACCCGGTGGCAGCCCCATATTCAGGTACGTATTATAAGGCGATTTAATCTGCGTATCCTGAATAGACAATTCTGCTTTCGGATTCCCCAAAATATATTGAATAGTCGCACACGATTGCAGCGGCATCTTTTCGCGCAACCGATTCATAAATACTTGCGCGATGATAGGACGATCTTCTTCCACTTGCGCTTCTTTTTCAACTAGGGAGGCCAAAATAACCAAGTCGCGAATCGATAAATTCATTGCTATCGCCCGCGAACGCATTTCCGGCGTTAATTTATGATCAAATTCCTTCGCCATTAATGTAAGAATATCCATTGCCGTAAAATCTCCAGCGATTTCATAGGTATCAGGAAATAAAAAACCATCCACTCGATATTTTACATCATGCGCTTTTGTTATATAGTCATATGGTGCAAAATCGGTAGCAGCTTTTTCAAAATCTTTAGCACTAACAATCCCCTTATCTTGCAAGGTTTTAGCAATTTGCTCGACATTATAACCTTCAGGAATCATAATTGACATCGTCGCCGTTTTCCCACTAACTAAAACCTCAAGAATTTCCTTATATGTCATATTTGTCTGTAACTGATAATCACCCGTCTTCAAATTATTATCTAAACCTTCCACCTTCGCCATAATTCTAAACATATATACATTATCAATGACGTTCCGATCTCGCAACAGGTTGGCAATTTTTTCAGCATCCATCCCTGGTTTTACACGAATATAAACGGACTTCACCTTCGACTGCTCATTAGAAGCCGCCGCCGTATGAGATTGATGCATGCAGCCATATGTAAAAATCATAAAAATGAAAAGTATGATACTCCCTAATACAATACCTTTTGATAATTGTAACTTCTCTTTTATTTCCGACACAAAACCCTCTCCTTAACTCTAGACGCTTTTACATATCTTTTAATTATACGAAAACCACATAACAATTACAATATTTTTTTACGAAAAAAAATGTACTTACCTTTCGCAGATAAGTACATTTTCTTTCCATGACCTATAAGTCAGAACTTAAACCTTGAACTTCAAAATTGAATTTTGCAGTTCCATCGCCATATCAGCCAAATGTTTACTCGCTGTCGCAATTTCCTCAACAGCCGCCGATTGCTGCTCCGTTGCCGCTGAAATAGACTCGGTTTCTTCCGCTGCTTTTTCACTTTCTTGTATTGTATGGTGAGCACTCATTACCACCGTGTCTGTCCCGCTGGTAAGTTCCTGGCTCGCCGCTGAAATTTCATGAATTTGATCTGTAATCTCGCTCACCCTTGTCAATATTTCAGCAAAATTTTCACCAGCAAGGATCGCTACCTCTGCACCAGTTTTAACTTCTTTTTTACTATCATTCATAAATGAAACCGCACTATTGGTTCGTTCCTGAATTTCATGAATCAACTCCGTAATTTCCTTAGCAGACTGAGCAGATTGTTCCGCCAGCTTACGAACCTCTTCAGCTACAACAGAAAAGCCACGCCCCGCCTCACCTGCTCTAGCAGCTTCAATTGCTGCATTTAAAGCCAGTAAATTGGTTTGGTCGGCGATCGTCGTAATGGCCTCAACAATCTGACCAATTTGCTGTGAACGAGCATCCAATTCACTGATAACATTTGCTGTATGATCCGTTTTTTGCTCAATGACTTTCATTTGATCGATTGTTTGTTCAATAGCTGAACCGCCGCTGGTTGCCGAAATTGATGTTTTTTCAGCCGACTGCGTCGCAACCATACTATTTTGAGCTACTTGCTGAATTCCTTTTGCCATTTCTTCAATCGTAAGACTCGTTTCGTTCGCCATATGCAATTGTTTTTCCGATCCCTTCGCAACCGTTATAATCGACTGAGCTACTTGTTCTGAAGCTTGTGCTGATTGCTCAGCTGTAGCAGATAGTTCTTCAGATGCCGATGCTAAGTTCTCAGCCGTAGTAGAAATATTCTTAATCAACGCACGAATATGCTTATTCATTTGATCAATTGACCTTGATAAACGACCAAATTCACTATGATCTTCAAGACTGTGAGCTGCACTTACATCGCGTGAAAAATCGCCTGTCGCAATTTCATCTAAAAAATCCACGGCATCATTTAAGCGCGTAACAATTTGTCGAATAATAAGGCTGCCTAAAATAAGCCCGATCACCGTCAGACACAAAACAAAAAGAATAAATACCATTTTTGCCTGCTGGAATGCCGCATGTGATGCAGCCGCCATTTCATCCGCATTCGCTTGTGATTTAATTGTCATATCATTTAAGTGCTGTACAAAATCATCGGCTATGACTTCGCCTTTATCCCGATATAATTGTCGAGCCGCTTGATCCTGACCAGTTGTAGCTAATTCAATAACCCTCTTTTTGACCACACGATAATCATTGATCGCATCTCTCAATTCTTTTAAATTCCCCTGTTCCATAGAATTTAGAGGCAGCTGTTCATAAGATTTAAGAGTTTCATCAAATTTTAAGGTTAGATTATTAATTTCGCCCATTAATTTTTTTTCTTCCTCAGGATAGGTGGTACTCATTAAAAGAAACATATCTCCCTGAATTTCGCGAATCAGTACGCAGCCTTGTGATGCATGCTCAACTTTTTTTAAATCCACCTGATATAAATTTTCAAAATTCTCATTTGCTTGCCGTAAATAATAAAAGCCCATAACCCCAATACTTATTAATCCACAAATAAATACAAACATCAAAATAAATAGTTTTTTCTTCACCTTTAGATTATGCAGCCATTGCATTTGTACATCTCTCCTTTAATCGATTACGTTCATTGAATGGACACCACGACCGCCATACACATCATAAAATCTTACACGTTGTATAATCTTTTAAAAAATTGGCATTTTTAATGCTTGGTACCAATAAGAACTGTATTAAATGATTTCTTGAGAATATCGTACAAAGTATCTACGTAAAATAACTTCTAAAAAAAATAGCAACAAACAAAAAAATTTGATTACTGCTATTTTTTAAATTCACTCACTATAAATAGTATTTATTATTTAATTCCATTTAAAACATAAAATTCCTGCTGCGATCAATTTAAATTTACAAATAAAAAAATAAATCGTCCCAATCAACAAGACAGGGACGACTTAAAAAGTTATTTATTCGCTTTTATTCTTTATCTTCGGCTTCTTCTTCATCCATAATTGCATCATATGCTTTTTGAACTTCTTCGAATTCTTCATCCGTAGGGTCGATATATTCATCTTCACCATTTTCATTGGTTACGATTTTCGCAATCAATACATCTTCTTCGTCGTCACAACCGCAGCCACAGCCGCAATCTTCATGTTCATGAGTTTCCTCGGATTCATCTTCTTCATCTTCATGAATACCTACGAGTAAAGCAAATTTCTTGTCGCCAACTGGTATGATCATTTCTTCGCGATAATAAAACTCATTACCGTCTTCATCGGTCATAACAACAACCATTTCTTCTGCTTCATCAATTAAATCTTTTTCTTTATCTGTCATTCAATTCACCTCATAGTATTTTTAGGTCCGTATAAACCCATTCTTTGCTAACATTCTAACCTAGAAACTTCGCTCTGTCAAGAATTTATGAACGACCATCCAAATATCCCTGTAAGATAAAAACTGCCGCCATTTTATCAATGACTTTTTTTCGTTTTGCCCTGCTTACATCAGCGGCAATCAAAGAGCGCGATGCTGCAACAGTAGATAACCGTTCATCCCAAAAAATGATTTTCGTCTCCGGCATCACATTTGTAATCTCTTGCGTAAAAGCTTTGACAATTTCGCAGCGTACCCCTATGGTACCATCCATATTTTTAGGTAACCCAACAAGTAACGTATTGGTCTCATACTGCTCCATCAACTCACCCAGGCGTTTCAAATCACGATCTAAAGAGGTACGGCGAATCGTCTCCACGCCTTGTGCTGTAAACATCAGTTCATCACTCACAGCAATACCAATTGTACGATCACCAACATCAAGCGCTATTATCCGCATACGTCCTCCATTATTATCACTATACTTATTTATTCGTTGCAATGTAAGATCGAATGAGCTCTTCTAACAGCTCATCTCGTTCCAGTTTTCGAATCATGCTCCTGGCATCATTGTGACTCGTCACATAAGCAGGATCACCTGACAACAAATAACCAACCAACTGATTGATTGGATTGTAACCTTTTTCTTCCATAGCCTGACATACTTTTTTAAGAACATTTGCTGCTTTATTTTCATCGGCACCAAACTTAAACATCATTGTTTCTTCCATATTAGCCATTATTGAGTCCTCCCCTCAAAACACAGATCATTTGCTATTTCCGTAAATATAGTATAAATAACGCGGTAAATAGTACTTGCAGTAAAAATCTAATGCATTATTTATATTTTAGATACTTATAGTTTATATTCTTGTTTCATTCATGATTTCCTGTCCAGTATGAAAAATAAAGATAGAGCAGACTGTAAGATCTGCCCCATCTTCCTTGATTAGACTTAGTGAATTTGTTCTTTTATAATAGCTGCCGCTGCTGAAAAAGCATCCGCCAGCTTTTCCGGTATTTTTCCGCCAGCCTGAGCCATATCTGGACGACCACCGCCGCCGCCGCCAACAAGTTTCGCAGTATCTTTAATGATTTTTCCGGCATGAAGACCTTTCGCAACAGCCGCCTTACTGACTTTAACAACAAGACTAACCTTCCCGTCATTAACAGCCGCCAGTACAACCGCACCACACGTTAATTGATCACAAACCATATCAGCAATATTGCGCAGCTCATCCATATCACCAGCCGCAGCTTTCGCAATCACAACTTGAACTTCACCATAACTTTCAGCCGACAACAAAAGTTTTTGCGTTGCTTCCTTCGCTCTTGTTTCATTAAATGCAGTGAGTTCCTGTTCTAAATCCTTGATGCTGCTCAAAACAGCATCAACTCGCGCTGCCGCTTCATCAGGACGTGTTTTTAATTTATCAGAAATCTCCTGCAACGTCTGAATCTGTTTATTCGCATACTCCATTGAAGCTCTACCTGTCACAGCTTCAATGCGGCGCACACCAGATGCCACGCCGGATTCCCCCATGATTTTAAACAAACCGATTTGCCCAATATTTTTCACATGTGAACCGCCGCACAATTCCATACTGAAATCAGCTACAGAAACTACGCGAACAACATCACCATATTTTTCACCAAAAAGTGCCATTGCACCTTTTTCTTTTGCTTCAGCTTGGCTCATTTGACAAATATCAACATCGATACCTTTCAAGATTTCCGCATTGACGATTGCCTCCACCTCTTGCAGCTGTTCTTTGCTAACTGGTTCAAAACTCGAAAAATCGAAGCGCAAATGCTCTGCTGTAACAGAAGAACCTGCCTGATTGACATGTTCGCCAACGACAGTTTTTAAAGCAGCTTGTAGTAAATGTGTTGCCGTATGATTACGAGCCGAAGAAAGTTTTTTGGCTTCATCCAATTCAATTTTGATCGTATCACCAACTTTAATGATACCTTCTTCCACATAACCAATATGATAGACGGTTCCATTTGGAAGTTTTTTGGTATTCGAAACACTTACCTTACCAAATTGACCTTCAAGAATGCCTGCATCGCCGATTTGTCCACCGCCTTCTGCATAAAATGGCGTAATATCAAAAACCATACCAGCTTCTTCGCCATCATTGACTGAATCGACCATCTTGCCATCTTTCCAGATACAAACAATTTTCGCTTCTTTCACGCTTGAATCTACTAATAATTTTTCCGTATCCAGACCGCGTAAATCCGGTATTGCCACTCTTGTGTTTTCATGACGTGCTGCCCGGGCTCTTTGGCGCTGCTGCTGCATTTCCTTATCAAATGCATCTTTATCCAGCGTCATATCATTTTCGTGCAAAATTTCATCCGTAAGTTCCCATGGAAAACCAAACGTATCGTACAATTTAAAGCCAATTTCACCACGTAAAACAGTTCGTTTCTCCGTTTTTAATTGTTCAATATGCCCGCTTAAAAGTTCCATGCCTTGAACAAGTGTCGTATGGAAACGATCTTCTTCCAAACTGATTACTTTTTTGATATAATCCTGTTTTTCCACCAATTCAGCAAATACACCATTATAAATTTTAAGGACTGCATCCACTGCCCCAGTTAAAAACTTCGTTTCAATCCCCAGCATCCTGCCATGACGAATGGCCCGACGCAAAATGCGGCGAAGTACATATCCACGACCTTCATTAGAAGGCAGGATACCATCCATGATCATAATAGTCATACTTCTTGCATGATCGGCAATAACTTTCAGGGAAACATCTTTATCTTCATTGACACCATATGTAACACCAGAAACGGCACTTGCATATTCAATGATCGGAAATAACAAATCTGTTTCAAAATTTGTCTTTTTATTTTGCATAACCGATGCCAAACGTTCCAGACCAGCACCTGTATCAATATTTTTTTTCGCAAGCGGTACATATTCGCCCGCTTCGCTCTTATCATATTGTGTAAAGACAAGGTTCCAAATTTCAAGGTATCGGTCACAATCACAGCCCACTGCACAATCAGCACTGCCGCAACCACGTTCTTCACCCAAATCAATATAAATTTCTGAATCCGGACCACATGGACCAGGTCCGATTTCCCAAAAATTATCTTCCAACTTAACAATATGAGAAGGATCTACACTTGTTTCTTCGGCCCAAATCTTATAAGCTTCTTCATCTTTTGGATAAACCGTGACCCATAATTTGTCTTCTGGTAATTCAAGTTCTTTTGTTAAAAATTCCCAAGCCCAATTAATTGCATCATGTTTAAAATAATCACCAAACGAAAAATTGCCGAGCATTTCAAAATAAGTCTGATGACGGGCTGTTCTGCCAACATTTTCGATATCGCCAGTTCTCACGCAGCGCTGGCTCGTTGTAATACGTGTACAAGGCGGCTTCATCTTCCCTGTAAAAAATGGTTTAAACGGCGCCATTCCAGCACCAACCATTAATAATGTTGGATCATTTTCCGGTATCAAAGATGCACTTTGCAATCTCAAATGACCTTTACTAACAAAAAACTGCAAATATTTTTCTCGCAGTTCATTTCCACTCATAAATTTCAAACTAATCGACCTCCACTACAGATAGGTACTTTTTCAAGTAAAAACTATTCAAATAATTATATAAAATTCCAGTCATAAAGTCAATTTTCACTGACTTCAGCTTTTTTCATAAAAATAGATGTTCTGGTGAAAAATTCAGAACATCTATTTTTATCTGCACAAAAGGAGCCTTAGCTGAAAGCTCGCACGATGTTGCCACCGCCAACCACAGAATCATTTTCATAAAAAACAACCGACTGACCAGGTGTAACCGCTCGCTGCGGTTTATCAAATACCACTTTGACCAGCCCATCCTTAAGCGGCGAAATCAATGCCGCGCCCTCTTTATTGCCATACCGAACTTTGGCCATGACCTGCATTGGTTCCTTGAGTTCATCAATCGTAATCCAGTTCATATCATTGGCAATCAGTCCATTTGTAAAAGTATCTTTATCTTCACCGACCACAACCAAATGCTGTTTCAAATTCAGTTCAACAACATAAAGCGGGGTTTTTGCGGCAATACCAAGACCTTTGCGCTGACCAATCGTATACAGCGGCACCCCTTTATGACGACCAAGGACATTTCCCTGTAAGTCGACAATATTGCCCGGCTGAAGTGCCTGCGGCACCTTATCTTCTAAATACGCTTTATAGTCATCATTTGGCACAAAGCAAATTTCCTGACTATCAGGTTTATGTGCTACCGGTAAATTAAATTCTTCCGCCAGCTCACGAGTCTCTACTTTCGTATACGTTCCGAGCGGCATCATAAAATGCTGCAAAGATTTCTGATTCAAATGATACAAAGCATAGGACTGATCCTTTAGAACATCAATCCCTTTACGAAGTAAATACCGACCACTGCGTTCATCCTGCTCGATTTTGGCATAATGCCCGGTTGCTACGTAGTCAGCACCAATTTCACGGCATCTTTGTAAAAGCCCCTCAAATTTCACATAACGGTTGCAGGCAATACAAGGATTTGGTGTTCTGCCATGAACATATTCATCCAAAAAATAATCCACGACTGTTTTTTGAAACATATCCCTAAAATTCATAACATAATGCGGGATGCCAATGATCTCCGCCACACGCCGAGCATCATCAACTGCTTTTAGCGAACAGCAGCCGCGATCTTCATTTTCATCATAATCTCTGCTATCATCACTCAGGCGCATTGTCACGCCAATCACGTTATAGCCTTCACGTACAAGAAGGGCGGCAGTCAAAGAACTGTCCACCCCTCCGCTCATGGCTACAACCACTGTTGGTTTAGTACCCATTTAAATTCATCCTTACTGGTTGTTATTCATTATTTTCAATCAAAACTTCTTAATTGTCATGTATACACAGTATAAACCATTACAAAGAAACTGAACAGATATTTTAAAAATTTTAAATAAAAAATCTTATTTTTTATGATGTTCCATATAATCTTTTATGGCTTCATGCATGGCATCCGCTGCTAAATTGGAGCAATGCATCTTAACGGCCGGTAACCCGCCCAAAGCCTCTGCTACAGCTGCATTCGTAACGTCCAGTGCAGCTTCAAGAGTTTTGCCTTTAACAAGTTCCGTGACCATACTGCTGGTAGCTATAGCTGCCCCGCAGCCAAAAGTCTTGAACTTCACATCTTCAATAATATTATTTTCTACCTTTAAATAGATCTTCATGATATCACCGCAAACCGGATTACCCACTTCACCGATACCATCCGCATTTAAAATTTCTCCAACATTTCTTGGATTTGCAAAATGATCTAATACTTTCTCATTATAATCGCTAGCACCCATTCTATTTCTCCCCTATTTATGCAATATTCTCGAATTGTATTTCAAAACAGCACAGATTGTGTCAGCCGTTTGCTTTTTGATATGTTTTGCCTTCACTAGCCATAATTCCCGTAGTATGCTCTTCATTGAGTGGTGACATGCTGCGAAGTCTGGCTACGATTTCCGATAAAACTTCCAACATATAATCAATATCTGCTTCTGTATTTTCCCGTCCTAATGTCAGGCGCAGCGAGCCATGTGCTACCTCATGCGTTAATCCCATAGCCAATAATACATGCGACGGGTCCAGAGAGCCTGATGTGCAAGCCGAACCACTTGAAGCGGCAATTCCTTTCATATCAAGTGTCAATAGGAGTGATTCACCTTCGACAAACCGAAAGCTAAAATTCACATTACCAGGCAGACGCTGGAGGCGATGACCATTTAATTTCGCATCTGGTATTTTAGCTTCAATGCCCTGAATCAATTTATCGCGCAGACTTTCCAGTCGATTCTTTTCTGTTTTCAACTCGCTGAGTGCCTTTTGTGCTGCAATACCCAAACCGACAATAGCAGGCACATTTTCTGTACCAGCACGAAGTTTACGTTCTTGTGCACCACCATGTTGAACCGTTTCAATCTTCACTCCACGACGAATATAAAGAGCACCAATTCCTTTTGGTCCATAAAATTTATGACCCGATAACGACAAGAGATCAATATTCATTGCCTTTACGTCAATTGGCACATGAGATACAGCCTGAACCGCATCTGTATGAAAATAAATACCCTTTTCTTTCGCAAGCGCAGCAATTTCAACAATAGGTTCAATTGTGCCAACCTCATTATTAGCAAACATCACGCTGATTAAAATTGTTTTATCCGTAATCGCCTGCTTTACAGCTTCAACACTTACTAATCCAAATTCATCAACTGGTAAATACGTAACCGTAAAGCCATGCTTTTCGAGCCACTGACAAGTATGCAAAACAGCATGATGTTCAATTTGTGTCGTAATGATATGATTGCCTTTTTTCTGATTGGCAAAAGCAATCCCCTTCAAAGCAAAGTTATCACTTTCACTGCCCCCGCTCGTATAAAAAATTTCATCTGCGGTCGCACCGATAAGATCAGCCAATTGCTGCCTTGCATCAACAACTTCTTTGCGAACCTGACGGCCAAAATAATGTGGACTGGATGGATTGCCAAATTTTGTTGTCATATAGTCAAGCATAGCATTTGCTACAACTGGATCCGTTGCAGTCGTTGACGCATGGTCAAAATAAATATGTCTCATGATAAAAATCTCTCCTTAAGGTTTATCTTTACATAAATCTGCCAAAGTAATAGAATTCAACACACTGCTAATGCTGTCACAGACCTTAGCCCAAACACCACGAGTAACACATCGTTCGGCTTTATTGCAATACTGATTGTCCGTAATATCCGTAAGCAGGCAATCCACAAGCGCAATAGGACCTTCCATCACCGTAATAATATCCCCGACCGTAATTTCAGCCGGATTTTTGGTCAATAAATAACCGCCCTGTGCTCCACGCATACTTGTAACAAAACCAGCATTACGCAGCGTACAAATAAGCTGTTCTAAATAATGTTCTGAAATATCTTGTTTTGCAGCTATCGTTTTAAGCGATATGGGACCTTCACCGTAATGCAAAGCAAGTTCATACATTGCAATAACTCCATATCGCCCTTTCGTTGATAATTTCACAAAAATCGCTCCTTATTTTACCCGGTAATCATCTCCGACTAAAACAATCGGATTTCTGAGTATTAATATACCAAATATTTGTTCATTTGTCAAAGAAATTTATCTCCATATAATGCATTAAAAATATTATAGCATTCAGAACTACAATGCAGCAAAATATTAAAAAGGATGCTACAGCGAAGCTGCACCACCCTTTTTAAAACGATTTTTATAGATCGGCTTTAGAAACTAATTGAAGTTCAGACAAAATTTTCTGCAGCACATTCTTTTTTAAAATATATTTATGTGTTAAAAGGAAACTAAGGAAATAAGCTATGCCAGGAACTAATGTAAATAAAGCAACAATTCCACTTAGAGCAGCACTTCCCTGTGTTGCTGCACCAGCCTGATAACTAACTCCGGCCAATACCCAGCCAATTAAAGCCCCGCCAACGGCTAACCCCAGTTTTAAAACAAAAAGCATCCCGGCAAAGCTAATACCCGTAAGACGTTTACCACTCTTCCACTCACCATATTCCACAGTATCAGACATCATAACCCATTGGATTGGTGTAATCATTTGATGCAGTATTCCTATAAAAAAGACAAAAATAAACATCATAACAACGGACTGCATCGGAATCCAAAACATCACAAAGCTGATAACGGCTAAAATTAAATTTGTCCAACCAAAAACACGCACCTTACAGATACGATCCGTAACTGGTTTAGCCAAAGCACTTCCCAGCAGATTTCCAACGGAATACGTACCAAGAAAAACAGCAAAATAACCAACATTGCCTAAAATATATGTTACATAATACATCATAGCTCCGCCACGAACCGACACAGCCAAAATATTTAAGATCGTGAACCCCGCCACAATGCGCCATTGATCATTTCTTATCAAATCCTTTACATCATTCCACATACTAGAATGATAAGCCTCTGTCACCTTTACTCTTTCTTTCGTAAAATAAAAACATAAAACCAGCATAATGCAGGCAGCCACGGCCAAAATTGTAATCCCACCTTGATAACCAAGAGCACGATTGCTGCCACCAATGAATTCCGCCAGAGGTGTCATGAGTACGGTACTCAGCATACCGCCAGCTGTTGCCAAAACAAAACGATAGGACTGCAATGACATCCGCTGCGTCGGCTCAGCTGTAATAACACCACCAAGTGCACAATAAGGAATATTGACTACCGTATATAAAAGCATCAATAAGACATAGGTAATCGCTGCAAAGATCATCTTTCCATCCATCGCAAAATTTGGTGTTGTATAAACTAAAATACAAGATACAGCAAATGGCAGCGCTCCAAATAAAATATAAGGTCTAAACTGTCCCCATCTGGTTCGAGTTCGATCAGCAATATGTCCCATGATTGGATCTACCACGGCATCCAATGCTCTTGCCAACAAAAACATGGTACCAACAAAACCAGCAGACAGACCGACGATATCTGTGTAAAAAAACATCATATAAAACATGACATTATCAAAAACAATATGACTTGCTGCATCGCCAAGACCATAACCAATCTTTTCCGTCCGTGATAAAACCTGCATTGTTGTATCATTTTCATTGGTAGATATTTTTCTTTCCTCTACAAATGTACTCATTTTCCCACTCCTTTTATCGTGCCGACATTTTTAAAATTTATTCAAAAACAAATTCGTTATATATCTTCTATTATAAAAGAGAATTCTTTTATTCCCTCTTTCACCAAAATTCGATCAGCTTTTATTTCGACCTCCCCTGCTAAAGTAGAATCAAGTTTTATTTTTTTATAACCATGTACCACCATCACACAAGGCTGGATAAGCTTCGAAAATATAACTTTACAGACAGCAGCCGCTCTTACAACGCGAACCTCTAGTGAAATCGCTCCTGTTAAATCTCGGATCACACAAAACGCATGATTGTCATCCTGAAGTTCAAATAAATGCAGCTCTAATCCGGCTAAATAATCATAATCCGGTCTTTGTTCATTTGCACCGATTGCCAAAAGCGTGTTTTCCTTTATGTAAATTGGCAAACTTTTAAAATCATAGATTTCATTTCGCCAGCCTGCTCCAGATACATTTTCCCCCGTAAATAAATGTGTCCACTGACCTTTTGGCAAATATACCGAAACCTTGCCATCTTCACGAAAAACAGGTGCCACCAAAATAGAATCTCCCAGCATATACTGTCGATCTAAAGATTCACAACCTAAATCTTCCTGAAATTCCAGTACCATAGCCCGCATCATCGGCAATCCCTGCGTTGCAGCAAGCACTGCCATCTGATAAAGATACGGCATCAAGCGGCATTTCCAATTCGTAAAAAATCGCAAAACATCCACGGCTTCTTCATCATAAGCCCAGGGAATCCGATATGATTTACTGCCATGGAGCCGGCTATGACTTGACAGAAGACCAAACGCGCACCACCGTTTGTAAACATGCGCTGGTGCCGTATTTTCAAAGCCGCCAATATCATGACTCCAAAAACCAAAACCAGATAAGCCAATTGAGAGTCCTCCCCGCAAACTTTCCGCCATAGATTCATAAGTTCCATAACAATCACCGCCCCAATGAACTGGGAACATTTGACTGCCCACACTCGCCGAACGAGCAAAAACGACTGCTTCTTTTTCGCCTTGTATTTCTTTTAAAACATCATAGACTACCTTATTATATAGGTAAGCATAATAATTATGCATTTTCAACGGATCAGAACCATCATAATAAACCACATCTGTTGGAATCCGTTCACCAAAATCCGTCTTAAAACAATCGACCCCTATTGCCATTAATTTGCGCAGACAATCTGTATACCATCTGCACGCCGCTGGATTGGTAAAATCAACAATTGCCTGCCCCGGCTGCCATTTATCCCATTGCCATACATTTCCCGCTTTATTCGTAATAAAATAATGGTGGTCCATTCCCTCTTTGAACAAATGCGACTGCTGACTGATATACGGATTGATCCAAACACAGATTTTAAGTCCCTTCTCTTTCAGACGCATAAGCATCGCCGCTGGTTCAGGAAAAACATCTTTATCCCAGGTGAAATCACACCAATGAAGTCCTTTCATCCAAAAACAATCAAAATGAAAAACATGCACCGGCAGTTGACGCTCTTTCATGCCGTCGATAAAATGGTTAACGGTAGCTTCATCATAATTCGTTGTAAACGAAGTGGAGAGCCATAAACCAAATGACCAGGCTGGCGGCAAAGCTGGTCTGCCAGTCAATCCCGTATAACGCCCCAGAACCTGTTTGAGTGTCGGCCCTGCTATAACATAATATTCTAACATTTCACCCGGCACCGAAAACTGTACCTTAGATACTTTTTCCGAGGCAACTTCAAATGACACATTCCCTGGATCATTGATAAAAACACCATACCCTTGATTGGTTACATAAAAAGGGATATTCTTATAAGCCTGCTCCGTGCTGGTACCGCCATCGCGATTCCAGGTCTCAACCGCTTGTCCATTTTTCACAAAAGACGTAAAGTGTTCACCAAGACCGTATACCACTTCTCCCACACTTAAATCCAGCCGATCAAATATAGTTTTCGTTCCCAATTTCCGATCGCTGGCATAACCAGCTGATTTTGTTCCGCTTCCCGTAATGCGCTGACCCTCATGCATAAAATCAACCTGCCATAGTTTTTCCTTATCAATTTCTACCGATAAAGGTCCACTGCTCAAACTGGCTTTTTTAGCATCATTCACACAATGAACCGTTACAGCTTGATCTCGTTGCAAACTAAATTCCGGTGTTTTGGGGTAAATTCCTGTAAAATGCTCCATCCTTACACCAATAATACCTTCACGCGGCGAAAAAAAATGAAACGTGATTAGTGGTATATCTATTTGATTTTCGCGCGCTTTCACCGGATACTGTGCGACATATGCTGTAAGTTCACTTCCCGTAGACTCTATCTCATATACATGACATGGATTCAAAACAGCTAAATTTTCTTGAATCAGCCAATTTCCATCACTAATCTTCATCCAAAATTACCTCACCTTTTTTATTTCTCAACAAAATATTAAATCATACTTAACCTAAATATTTCAAACAGCAAAGGATGCCTATTCGTATGAAGCCTTCTTCTGCCGTGTATTACAGCTCTTTATTTATTATAAGTAAATTCAAAACTAGAATCTTGCTATATATTGACCGTCACTAACAATATTTTGACTTTTCAGATATATTTATTTGAAATTGTTTACTTTTCTTTTCTTTCGTTTTGCAATATAATTTGAGATATGAACTACATAAGGAGATAACGATTTTGGACAAAGCTATTTTAAAAGAACATCGTATTCATGGCAACGATTCATTTCCGCTCGGCACATATACAATTGAGCACGAAGCTGGCGAAAACATTCTCGATTGTCATTGGCACGACGAATGGGAATTTTTACTTGTAACCGCCGGAAAAGCCACATTCCAGATTGATACTGCTTACTATCCGGTCGAAAAAGGACAAGGTATTTTTGTAAACAGTGGCTGCATTCACGCCGGCTATCCGCTGCAAAATTCAGCCTGTACATATCGTGCGATTGTTTTTAACCCGAATCTCTTATGTAGTACTTCGTTTGATCCTTTGCAAATAAAATTCATTGATCCGTTCTTAAATGAACACTATACCCTGCCTGCTTTTATTTCTGGTAAAGAAGCCGGGGAAAGTGAAGCCTTATTATATTTGTTAAATATTTTAAAAATTTGTGAAGATCTGCCATTTGCCTATGAATTAACGGTAAAAGCGCAGCTCCTTCTTGTTTTAGCTTCTTTTATAAAAAACCACACCTTTCATACAAAAACAATACAGCCCCTGCATAATCGCAAAGCCGAACAACTAAAAACCATTTTATCTTTCATTCATGAAAACTATAGCAAAAAAATAAACAGCAACGAAATTTGTCAGCAAGTCCATATAAATGAAAGTTATTTTTGCCGTTTTTTCAAACAGATGATGCGCCAAACACCCATTGAATATATCAATATGTATCGAATGAACATGGCTGCCAAGCTGCTGCGCGACAACGATCAAAAAATTTTGGACATCGCCTGGAGTGTCGGATTTGATAATCTAAGTTATTTTAATAGTGTCTTCAAAAAGCAATTCCAATCTACACCTTCCGAGTATCGTCAAAAAAAATCGCGTAACCCTTGAAAATCAGGGTTACGCGATTTTTATTTATTTTTTGTTCTTCCAGCACTGTTGCAGCCGATCTTTCAAGACTTTTTCCTGTCCATTTTCTGTCGGCAAATAATATTGACTGCCTTGTAATTCTTTCGGTAAATATTGCTGAATAGTAAAGTGACCTGGAAAATCATGTGGATATATATATTCAATTCCATGTCCTAATTTTGCTGCACCTTTATAATGTGCATCACGTAAATGTGCCGGAACAGCACCACAGTTTTTACTGCGTACATCTTGCAATGCCCGATCAATCGCCAAATAAGCCGCATTACTTTTGGGAGCAGCAGCTACATATGTCACAGCTTGCGCCAGAGGGATTCGTGCCTCTGGCATTCCTAGAAACTGTACGGCCTGCACGGTTGCCATAGCTAAAACAAGAGCCTGCGGATCAGCATTCCCCACATCTTCCGCGGCACAAATCGCAATTCGCCTGGCGATAAAATTCAAATTTTCACCAGATACCAGCATTCTTGCTAAATAATGCAAGGCTGCATCTGGATCACTGCCGCGCATGCTCTTGATGAAAGCAGACACCGTATCATAATGATTGTCGCCTTTTTTATCATATTTCTGTAATCGATCGCCCACGATTTCATATAAAATATCGAGTGTAATTTCACCACCAGTTCCACTTAGCATAGAACTTGATTGCTCTAAGATATTAAGTGCCACCCGAGCATCTCCACCTGAGGCCTCAGCAATTGCTGCCAAAACTTCATCGCTGCATTTAAGCTGCAAAAAACCCAGCCCCCTTGTCTCATCAGCAAGAGCCTGCTTTAATATTTCCACCAGCTGGATCGTAGTAAGCAGCACCAATTTCACAATACGAACTCTCGATAGCAGTGGATGATTTACTTCAAAATAAGGATTTTCCGTGGTCGCACCAATTAAAATCAACCGACCATCTTCCACGTAAGGCAGCAGTACATCCTGTTGTCCCTTATTGAAACGATGTATTTCATCTATAAATATAATTGTCCTTTTTTGATAAAACTTCAACTGTTCTTTCGCCTGATCGACAATTTTACGAATATCAGAAATTCCTGCCGATACAGCATTGATTTTTTCAAAATCACTATGTGTGACATTAGCAACCATTTGTGCCAGTGTTGTTTTGCCGGTACCCGGCGGACCAAATAAGATAAGCGACGGAATCTGGTCTTTTTCAATCATCTTACGCAAATAACACTGCTTACCTACAACGGCCTCCTGTCCAATAAATTCATCAAAGCTTCGCGGGCGCATCCGAACCGCTAACGGTGAATAACCATTTTCGTTCTTGCCGCTTTGATTCGCACCTGAAAACAAATCCATATCTGTATCCATTGATCTCATACTCCTGTCGAGCCCATACCACCTTGACGTACATCACCATCGCCCGCAAAATCTCCATCTACCGTTAAATAGTGATAAAAAATTCCTTGGGCTACACGCATACCCTTCGTTACAAGAACCACTTCATCACTATGATTGATGACTGCAATCATGATATGACCTTCATTTTCTAAATTATTATAATAATCTGCATCAATTACCCCTTGGCTATTCATGAGTGACACTGCCTGTTTTATAGAAAATCCAGACCGGATATGAATTCCCAAATATTCGTCTTGCTGCATGTAAGCTTTAAGACCAGTAGGAATAATCGTTACCTTATGCGGCGTAAGTTCAATCCGTTCGGCAGCTTCCATATCATAGCCAGCACTGCAACCAGTTTTTCGTTTTGGCAGTGTAATGGCCTTATCTTTATATTTTGTAACAATTTCAAAACCACGTTTTCTCATAAACCCTCCACTTTGGAACCTTAGTTCTTTTTCTATTCAAAAAATAAGCAAAACAGTTCCCTGTTTTGCTTATTTCTTTATTTCGTTTCTTCTTTTTTATCAACACCGTAATTACCACTGAGGGTCTTAAACGGAGTAATTGTCGAAATTGCATGTTTATAAACCATTTGCTGTTTACCTTCATTTTCAATAATCACCGTAAAATTATCAAACCCTTTTACATAACCCCGAATCTGAAAACCATTCACCAGATGGATCGTAACGGATACATTCTCCTTGCGAACCTGATTTAAAAAACTATCCTGTAAATTGATCACTTTCGTTGGCATAGTGAAAACCTCCTGCACTTTGTTACACTTTATAAACTTAATTTACTACTTTATATTAATTCTACTTGAGTAAAAATTCTCCTGCAATATCTTTAAAAACGATTTTTAATAGTTCTTTAGGACTATATTCTTCAACATCATACCAATGAATATATGGCATCTTACGATACCAGGTAAGCTGACGTTTCGCAAAATGTCGTGTCGCTTTTTTTATATTTTCAATAGCGGTATCCAATGAAATAAGTCCATCTATATACCCAACAATATCCAAATATCCAATTCCTTTCATCGCCTGGCAATTCCTTGAAATCCCAGCATTTAAGAGTGATTGGACTTCTTCAACAAAACCAGATTCCATCATCAAGTCAACACGCTGATTAATCCGTTCATATAAATGACTCCGTTCACGATTCAGACCAATGACTACAGCATTATAAGCAAGTTTTCCATCCTCCAGCATCGCCTTATCCTGTGAAATAAGTTCCCCCCCCATATGATAAACTTCTAACGCACGAATCACGCGGCGAAAATCATTTATATGCAGCCGCTCCGCTGTTTTTGGATCTACGGCTCGCAGCATTTCGTGTACGTAGGCCTTACCCTGCTTTTGTGCCAAAGCTTCCAGCTCACATCGATATACTTCATCTCCTGGTGTTTTATTAAAAGAATAATCTTCAACCAGTGATTTTACGTAAAGACCCGTACCTCCGGCTAAAATTGGAATCTTACCCCTGTTATTGATTTTTTGAATATGCTCCTGTGCATAAGCCTTAAACTGCGTCACGCTAAACTCTTGTTCAGGATTTAAAATATCAATCATATGATGCTGAACACTTTTTTGTTCAAGTAATGTTGGTTTTGCCGTACCAACATCAAAACCTTTATAGACAAGCATCGAATCACCCGAAATAATTTCCGTAGACATTTTTTTCGCCAGCTCAAGGCTAAGTTCTGTTTTACCGACAGCAGTCGGGCCAATAATTGCAATCAATTTTTCGCTCTTCATTTTTTACCTCATATGACTTCTTTCCAGTAACATATGTCTTATTATACCATTTCATACCAAAAAGAAAAACTGCCTCTGTATACAAATCTGCGCATCAGAAAAAGATATATTTATTGACCACTTCATCTAAAAAAATGATACAATAAAATCTATACGATAAATCATTACATATCAGGAGTGAGTTTCTTTTGCGTAAAAAATATTTTTTCTTTGACATTGATGGAACACTCGCCTATGGGATTACTGGTATTATTCTGCCGGAAACCATCGCTACGATTGAGACGCTGCAAAAGAATGGGCATTTTGTTGCCATAGCTACAGGGCGACTTCAATGTTCCGCTATACCGCAATGCAAAATTCTCGGTATTCAAAACATGGTCAGCGACGGTGGAAATGCACTAACTTTGCATCACAAAATTATCCACATGCACCCATTACCAAAGCAACCCATTCTTGATTTAATTGCCGAACTTGAGCATCATCAAATACCGTGGGCCTACACTGCCGAAAATAAAACCATTCGTCATACGAAATATGTTAAATTTAAAGAATTAGCTGGAGAATCAAATATGGATACACTCGTACATTCCAGTATTGAAATAGCTTCGATTGAACAGTTTTACAAAATCTATATCTATCATCCGAATCTAAAAAAGCTCAATTCTTTGCCCAGTTTGACTGGTCTACCGCAGATTCATTACAACAATAATATGCTGCTCATTGAACCAACCCATAAGGAAAAAGGGATTTTTAATATGATGGAATATCTAAAAGCCGACCTTGCTGATGTTGTTGTTTTTGGAGATGGAATCAATGATCTCTCAATGTTCCGCCCCGAATGGTTTTCCATCGCAATGGGCAACGCTATTGAAATCCTCAAACAAAAAGCCGATTTTGTCACGAAACGCTGTGAAGATGGTGGAATCACATATGCCTGTCAACGTTTTGGCTGGATCTAAAAATAAAAAACGCCTCCACATTATGCATAAAAGCGGAGGCATTTTTACAACAAAATTTTTACTAGCCAAGCAGATAACTTGTCATGGAAAGTGAACCCATCACACAAGCATCATTATAGACCTTAACTTTATCATCTGCATCCGCTGCTCCAATCATATAAAGCAATGGATAATAATGATCTGGTGTTGGTACGGACCACTGTGCCGGCTTGCCAAATACTTCATAATTAATAATATTTTCATAACGCCCGGCAAGAACCTCATCACGAATTTGATGATCAAATGTTTCAGCCCAATCATAACCTGAAGTTGAATTCCAATCAGCTCGCTGCAAATTATGGACAACATCACCACTAGCTAGAATCAAAACCCCTTCATCTCGAAGTGGCTTTAATTTCTGCCCCAGTAAAAAATGACCCTCGGCACTTAAAGTCTGATCAACGCTAAGTTGCGTAACTGGAATATCACAGTTTGGATACATTTTATGCAAAACAGCCCAATTTCCATGATCATATCCCCAACTATTATCAACTTGAACTGTATCCCCTAATAATTCTTGAACGCACTTAGCAGTCTTCACAGCCCCGGGAGCATTGTAAATAACTTGATATAATTTTTTTGGGAAACCATACATATCATATGTCATTTTCGGGTTTGCATCCTCTAGAACTTTTGTTCCTTTTACATACCAATGTGCCGAAATAACTAAAATCGTTTTCGGAATTGGTATTTTTTTCGCCATTTCTTCCCATTCATGAGTAAAAGAATTATCTTCAATCGCATTCATTGGTGAACCGTGTCCAATAAACAAAACCGGCATTTTTGACATAAAAATCATCTCCTGTTATCGATTGAAAAAGTACGAAACATTATTTTAGTTCCAAAGAATTTCCTGAACTTACAATGTGCACCTCAGCACGTGATGTACTTTCTGCCAATTCTTTGAATTTTTCCGGATCCTGCGCAATTGGCGGCCACGTATTATAATGGATTGGTATGACATGTTTTGCATTAAGCCACTGTGCCGCCATAGCAGCATCTTCTAAACCCATCGTAAAGTTATCACCGATTGGCAATAAAGCATAATCAATTTTTTCTTTGTGACCAATTAATTTCATATCACCAAACAATGCAGTATCACCAGCAAAATAAATAACCTGATCTCCAAAATGAAGCACAAAACCACAAGCTGTTCCACCGACAATCCCAGAACTATGCAAGGCTAAAGTGACTCTCACTTTACCAAAATCAAAACGATATGAACCACCGAGATTCATGCCATGAACGGTGCAACCCTGATCCGCACATAGATGGGCAACTTCGGCAGTTGAAATAATCATTGCACCTGTACGTTTAGCGATAGCCACCGCATCCCCAAGATGATCAAAATGTGCATGAGAAACCAATATATATTGACACTCTACCTGCTCTGCCGTTATCGTGGCTAACGGATTATTTGTAAAAAACGGATCAAAAAGCAAGGTCGTTTTACCATCACTAAGCGTAAAACAAGAATGCCCAAAATAAGAAAATGTAACCATTAAAACACAACCTTTCTTGTAAACAGCTAAACCAGGAAATCTTCTACACGAGCATACCTAAGCTGTTATTAAATAGATTAGACACCTAACAGAAAAATCCTGCTAAACAGCCTGTTACATTGTTTTTCCTTGGAAAATTGCAAATCCCCCCTAGTCGTAGTATCCTAAATTAGACTATGCAACATAAATTTGACAAACTATAGGAGATTACAGCATGAATCATCTTTTAATACTACCGCAGCTACGCTGTACCTTTAAAAATCCACTTCCCGAAAAACAAGTTTTTTTAGTCGCCGGTGGCAAAGCACCAGATACGATCTGGTTAAAAAAAGCAGTTGGCACTGCTCCCTTATGGTGTGCGGATCACGGAATAGACGCTTGTATGAAAGCTAAACTAGTGCCCCATCATGTCGTTGGCGATGGTGACAGTGCTACAACAAAAGGCTGGAGCTGGGCCAAATCGTTACAAATCCCGGTTGACGAATATCCCCCAGAAAAAGATCTAACCGATTTACAACTCACATTACAAAAAATTGGTAAGGCTTATGGTGAAGCCAGTGTTATTTTGACTGGTGTCTGGGGCGGACGCTTTGACCATGCCTTCAGTAATATATTTTCTTTAAAAGGTGCCGCCGATTTTGGTATAAATGGTGCCTGTGCGGCTGATGAAAAAGAAGTTCTTATTTTGCTAAAAGGCTCAAACAATGTCCACATAGAAACCCTGAATCGACCTGAAGTCATTTCTCTTTTGCCGTTGTCAAGTGAATGCACAGGTCTCTCCATCGATGGAGTCCATTGGCCGCTGGATCATGTTCTATTAAAAAACACCCTTCCCTACGCCATCAGTAACAGCTTAACACCGTCCAGTAATGAATTTCATGTTACCATTGAAGACGGCTGGGTTGGTATTTACCTATATTGGAAATAGGCTTTACAAAACTATTGAAACAGGAGTTGTTTACCATGCAAGAAACCGCACTGAAAAATCTGACCGAATTAGCAGCACATCCAAGCAGTCTATTTGCTTTGCTCGGTACTGCTTTATTGATTTTAGCATTAATCTATAGTAAAAAAACGAAACTAAATACTCCTTTGCTCGTTCATGTTGGACTTATGTTAGCTTTGACTGTTATTTTGCATCAATTCCGCCTTTATCATATGCCGCAAGGCGGCAGCATTACCTTAGGTGGTATGATTCCTCTATTATTTATTGCTTTCCGTTATGGTCCCGGTGTTGGTTATCTGGCCGGATTTCTTTACGGTATGATCAATCTGCTGCAAGACCCATTTGTAATGCATCCTGTTCAGGTTCTTTTTGACTATCCGCTTCCCTATATGGCATTAGGTCTTGCTGGATATTTTAAAGATCGTTTTCTCCTTGGAGCCAGCATCGGTATTTTCGGTCGTTTCATCTGTCATTATATATCCGGCATCATTTTTTTCGCCTCATATGCACCCGAAGGAACCTCCCCCTATCTATATTCACTTTTATTCAATGCGGCATATCTCTTGCCGGAACTACTCATTTGTCTATTTATTTTAAAAGTATTACCCGTTAAAAGGCTGCTATTACAGATGCATAATACGGCAAAGAACAATTTTTCATATAAATAGCACTCAAAAAGGAGTTGACTCTGCGTTACAGAGCAACTCTTTTTTATATCAAAATATTTAAACTTTACAAAACAAATATATAAATTCCTTATGTATTATCGTTGTCCGTTGTAAACCTTCTTACCTTTATGCCTTTCTTTATAGGCATACATATCCTTATCTGCAGTAGAAACTAGATACTCGAACTCACTACCTTCTTGTGGATACGAGGAAACACCCACTGATAATGTAATGGAAAATCCCAACTGACTGGATAAATCACTCATATGCTCTGCCAATTTTTCTTTCCAAACATAGAGGGCATCAAACTTAGCCCGATGCAAAATCACCAAGAACTCATCCCCACCCCATCTTGCAGCAATATCATTGGTTTCTAGCAGAACGTTAAATGTTTCAGCTATTTTTTGCAAGACCAAATCGCCTTTTGCATGTCCATATGTATCATTAATAACTTTAAAGTCATTGCAATCAATTAAAACAATTCCCAAACAGTTATGAATCTTTTTTGTATTTTGTAAAATCATCGGCATTGATTTTTGGATAAAGCGCCGATTATACAGACCTGTTAATTCATCTTTTTCTGAAAAAAATTTAGCTTCATCATATTTTTTACCACTCCAATAAACAACTCCCAAAACAATAATTCCTGGAATCGGTAAATTCATCCAGGAATAATCCAAATATAAATATGCATATATACGAATCATAAGAATAACCAAAAACGTTATTATGGTACCAAGCAATCGACCTGTATACTTCAATCAGTTCACCTTATTTATAAAATGTATTTATATTATACAATACCACAAAACAGTATTTCATAGAATCAATTTTACAAATTTTACAAAACAAATGAACCTGCTTTATTGCATATTTAACGAAAAAAATAGACCATCCATACTATATGGTGGTCTATTTTTAACTACATTAATTCTGTGGAGGAACATCATCCTGCGGCTGTGGTTGACCTGGCTGATGGTCCTGTTCTTTATGCATTTGCGGTTGATGATGATCTCCAGGTTGATTTTCCTGTTGTTGTGGTGGTTGCGGTGGAACATCATTTGGCGGTACTGCAGCACTTACAGTTGCTGCCGATAAAGCAAACATAAACATAAATACGAGCAACATAGATATTTTTTTCATATTGACATCTCCTAAATTAAATTTTACTGTTATGTAACTAACAACGTATCTTTCAACTCTTATGATATAACTTTATTCTTTGTTTTTCTTTTATTTTCAATAAAAATATCATTTTATAAAAAATTGGGGCTGTGAAATAATGCCCCTATAAAAACAAAAGAGGATCACTAGCTCGAAAGAGCCGCTGATCCTCTTTTTGTGTTAAAATTTTACATAGCACATGAAAAATTCAAACATACATTATTTTAAAACAAAACAGGCAGTTTTGCCACTGTTTATTTCAGATTATCTGAATATCTGTGATCCCGTGCTGGTTTTTGACCGATTTATGGAGGAAATCGACTTGGAGAAATACCTGAAAAATGTTCCAGCTCACTTTGCTGGACGTATCAGGTATAACCCGACCAGCAT